>NZ_JAOWGX010000033.1:0-354949 GCF_030332915.1 Citrobacter sp. Cpo040 | reverse complement strand
GTTTTTCTCTTCAACCGAACCGGCTGTTTGTGTGAAGTGATTCACATCCGCCGTGTCGATGGAGGCGCATTATAGGGAGTCGACTCAGGAAGACAAGCGGAAAAATGCATTTTTGTTTCAACCGCTCACCTTTTATCCACAACGCTTACTTTTGCTGCTTTTTTATCGCCATCGGCAGGTCTGCCAGACTATTTATGACCAAATCTGCCGCATTTTCTGCTTCTGGCGTGACGGGTTTGCCCGTGCGGACCAATACCTTCGTGCCAACATTCGCAGCTGCCGCCGCCTGCATATCTTCAATTTTGTCGCCTACCATATAAGAAGCGGCCATATCGATGTGCAAGAAGTCTCGGGCGGAGATAAACATGCCAGGATGTGGTTTACGACAGTCGCAGACCTGACGATACTCTTCTACAGTACCCTGCGGGTGATGCGGGCAGTAGTAGATGCCATCCAGCTCAACGTCGCGATCGGCCAGCGACCAGTCCATCCATTCGGTCAACGTTTCAAACTGCGCCTCAGTAAATTTACCACGCGCGATACCAGACTGGTTCGTCACGATAATAAGCGCGTAACCCATCTTTTTAAGTTCACGCATGGCATCAATAACGCCGTCGATAAACTCAAACTCGTCGATCTCATGTACATAACCGTGGTCCACATTAATGGTACCGTCACGGTCGAGAAAAATTGCGGGTACAGACTTTGCCACCTTTTATAGCTCCTGAATAAGGCATGTGACTCTAGTATCGCATGTTTCAGCGGGCAAGAAAGTGCTCATCGTGCAAAGCCCGATTGATTTAGACGTCTGGATGCCTTAACATCCATCTTGTTGACGGCTTCGACCGTACCTGACAGACGAAAATGCCACGGCTAACTTAATTACGATAATAAATAACCAATGATTAAACTTTCGAATATCACCAAAGTGTTCCAGCAGGGGACTCGCACCATTCAGGCGCTAAATAATGTCAGCCTGCATGTTCCTGCCGGGCAGATTTATGGCGTTATTGGCGCCTCCGGTGCCGGTAAAAGTACGCTCATCCGCTGCGTTAACCTACTCGAACGCCCTACCGAAGGCAGCGTTCAGGTTGGCGGTCAGGAGCTGACCACGCTTTCTGAGTCGGAGTTGACTAAAGCTCGCCGTCAAATCGGCATGATTTTTCAGCACTTTAACCTGCTGTCTTCCCGTACGGTGTTCGGTAACGTCGCACTACCGCTGGAACTGGATAACACGCCAAAAGAAGAGATCAAACGCCGCGTAACAGAGCTGTTGGAGTTGGTTGGTCTTGGCGACAAGCACGATAGCTATCCGGCCAACCTTTCCGGTGGACAAAAACAGCGTGTGGCGATCGCCCGTGCGCTGGCAAGTAATCCCAAAGTGTTGCTGTGCGATGAAGCCACCAGCGCACTCGATCCGGCAACGACCCGCTCGATTCTGGAATTATTGAAAGATATTAATCGTCGTCTGGGACTCACCATTCTGCTGATTACCCACGAAATGGACGTTGTAAAACGTATTTGTGACTGCGTGGCGGTCATCAGCAATGGTGAACTGATTGAGCAAGACACCGTTAGTGAAGTGTTCTCACATCCGAAAACGCCGCTGGCACAGAAATTTATCCAGTCCACGCTGCACCTGGATATTCCGGAAGATTATCTGGAACGTTTGAAAGCGGAGCCGGAAGCCGACAGCGTGCCGATGCTGCGTATGGAATTCACCGGCCATTCGGTCGATGCACCGCTACTTTCTGAGACGGCCCGTCGGTTTAATGTGAATAACAACATTATTAGCGCGCAGATGGATTACGCCGGCGGTGTGAAGTTCGGCATCATGCTGACTGAAATGCACGGCACACAGGAAGATACACAAGCAGCCATCAGTTGGTTGCAGGAACACCATGTAAAAGTAGAGGTACTGGGTTATGTCTGAGCCGATGATGTGGCTGCTGGTTCGCGGCGTATGGGAAACGCTGGCAATGACCTTTGTGTCCGGTTTTTTTGGCTTTGTGATTGGTCTGCCGGTTGGTGTGTTGCTGTACGTAACACGTCCGGGGCAAATTATTGAGAACGCGAAGCTCTACCGTACGCTCTCTGCGCTGGTGAACATTTTCCGTTCCATCCCGTTCATCATCTTACTGGTGTGGATGATTCCGTTCACCCGCATGATCGTAGGCACCTCTATCGGACTGCAGGCAGCTATCGTTCCGCTGACCGTCGGTGCCGCGCCGTTTATCGCCCGTATGGTGGAAAACGCGCTGCTCGAAATCCCGACCGGGCTGATAGAAGCCTCTCGTGCGATGGGCGCCACGCCGCTGCAAATTGTACGTAAGGTATTACTGCCAGAAGCACTGCCAGGACTGGTCAATGCGGCCACCATCACCCTTATCACGCTGGTTGGTTACTCCGCGATGGGCGGTGCCGTCGGTGCCGGTGGTCTTGGACAGATTGGCTATCAGTACGGCTATATTGGTTACAACGCTACCGTAATGAATACAGTACTGGTATTGCTCGTCGTTCTGGTTTATTTAATTCAGTTATCCGGCGATCGCATCGTCCGGGCTGTCACGCACAAATAACGTTGCACACAACACTAAAAACTCATTAAGAAAAGGAAATAAGCATGGCGTTCAAATTCAAAACCTTTGCGGCAGTTGGAGCCCTGATCGGTTCTCTGGCACTTGTGGGTTGCGGTCAGGATGAAAAAGATCCTAATCACATCAAAGTGGGCGTTATTGTTGGCGCAGAGCAGCAGGTTGCAGAAGTCGCGCAGAAAGTGGCAAAAGAAAAATACGGTCTGGACGTTGAGCTGGTCACGTTTAACGATTACGTTCTGCCTAACGAAGCGCTGAGCAAAGGCGATATCGATGCTAACGCCTTCCAGCACAAACCGTACCTGGACCAGCAGATCAAAGATCGCGGTTATAAGCTGGTTGCTGTAGGCAATACTTTTGTTTACCCGATTGCGGGCTACTCCAAAAAAATCAAATCACTGGATGAGCTGCAGGACGGTTCCCAGGTCGCGATTCCAAACGACCCGACTAACCTTGGTCGTTCCTTGCTGCTGCTGCAAAAAGTGGGCTTAATCAAACTGAAAGACGGTGTTGGCTTGCTGCCGACCGCGCTGGACGTGATTGAAAACCCGAAAAACCTGAAGCTGGTTGAACTGGAAGCACCGCAGCTGCCGCGTTCCCTGGACGATGCACAAATCGCACTGGCGGTCATCAACACCACCTACGCCAGCCAGATCGGCCTGACTCCGGCAAAAGACGGTATCTTTGTTGAAGATAAAGATTCCCCGTACGTAAACCTGATCGTGACTCGTGAAGACAACAAAGATGCTGAGAACGTGAAGAAATTCGTTGAAGCATACCAGTCTGACGAAGTGTACGAAGCAGCAAACAAAGTCTTCAACGGCGGTGCTGTTAAGGGCTGGTAATTTTAGGCTGTTTACAGAATCTGTAATATCATCAGGACGGGCGCTTGCCCGTCTTGTCATTTATGCAAGCACCTGATTCAATATCTGACGTTTAGATCATTCATTGAGGAAATATTATGCGTGCTTTACCGATCTGTTTAGTAGCACTCTTGCTGAGCGGCTGTTCTATGTTAAGCAGATCCCCTGTTGAACCCGTTCAAAGCACCGCAACCCCGCCGAAAGCGGAGCCGGAAAAACCGAAAGCACCGCGCGCTACGCCGGTAAGAATCATTACTAACGCTGAAGATTTAGTAGGCAAACCGTTCCGCGATCTTGGCGAAGTTAGCGGTGAATCCTGCCAGGCTTCAAACCAGGATTCCCCTCCGAGCATTCCAACCGCACGCAAACGCATGCAGATTAACGCATCAAAAATGAAAGCTAATGCGGTATTGCTGCACAGTTGCGAAGTGACCAGCGGAACGCCGGGTTGCTATCGTCAGGCGGTTTGCATCGGTTCTGCACTGAACATTTCGGCGAAATGAGCCATTTTCAGTTCGAGCAAATAGGCGTTATCCGCTCACCTTATAAAGAAAAGTTCGCCGTTCCACGCCAGCCCGGTCTGGTGAAAAGCGCCAGCGGTGAACTGCATTTGCTCGCACCTTATAACCAGGCCGATGCCGTTCGCGGCCTGGAAGCCTTCAGTCATTTGTGGGTGATTTTTGTTTTTCACCAGACAATGGAAGGTGGATGGCGTCCGACCGTGCGCCCTCCCCGCCTTGGCGGCAACGCCAGAATGGGTGTCTTTGCCACGCGTTCAACGTTTCGTCCTAACCCTGTTGGCATGTCGTTGGTCGAGCTACGGGGCATCCGCTGCCATAAAGAGCACGTGATCCTCGAACTAGGTGGGCTGGATCTCGTTGATGGCACGCCAGTTGTAGATATAAAACCGTATCTGCCGTTTGCCGAATCGTTACCCGATGCTCGCGCCAGCTATGCTCAGGATGCCCCCCAGGCCAGCGTAGACGTGACGTTCAGTGAAGATCTCGCGGAGCAGCTACCGAAGCTCGAACAACGTTACCCGCATCTTCGTCAGTTTATTGCCGAAGTGCTGGCGCAGGATCCGCGTCCTGCCTACCGTAAAAATGAGGAAGAAGGCAAAACCTACGCCGTCTGGCTACTGGACTTTAACGTCCGCTGGCGCGTCACGCCGTCAGGATTTGAGGTCTTTGCTCTGGAAGCCCGCTAATTTGCGTCGCGTACTCTTTTGACATCCCTTTCTCGCTGGTAAACTAAACCACTTTTGTTTTGTGCCAGGCTCGTTTTGAGCCTGTTCGATCGTTCAACTGGAACCGTAACAACATGCGTACTAGCCAATATCTGCTCTCCACTCTGAAGGAGACACCTGCCGACGCCGAAGTCATCAGCCACCAGCTGATGCTGCGCGCCGGGATGATCCGCAAGCTGGCCTCCGGGTTATATACCTGGCTGCCGACCGGCGTGCGCGTCCTGAAAAAAGTCGAAAACATCGTGCGTGAAGAGATGAACAACGCCGGTGCGATCGAGGTGTTGATGCCGGTCGTTCAGCCTTCTGAACTGTGGGAAGAGAGCGGCCGTTGGGAACAATACGGCCCGGAACTGCTGCGTATTGCTGACCGTGGCGATCGTTCGTTCGTCCTCGGCCCAACGCATGAAGAAGTGATCACCGACCTGATCCGTAACGAGCTGAGCTCTTACAAACAGCTGCCGCTGAACTTCTATCAGATTCAGACCAAATTCCGTGACGAAGTCCGTCCGCGCTTCGGCGTGATGCGCTCCCGCGAATTCCTGATGAAAGATGCATACTCTTTCCACACCTCTCAGGAATCCCTGCAGGAAACCTACGACGCGATGTACGCTGCGTATAGCAAAATCTTCAGCCGTATGGGGCTGGATTTCCGTGCAGTACAAGCGGATACCGGTTCTATCGGCGGCAGCGCCTCTCACGAATTCCAGGTGCTGGCGCAGAGCGGCGAAGACGATGTGATCTTCTCCGACTCTTCCGACTATGCGGCGAACATCGAATTTGCCGAAGCCGTTGCGCCGAAGGAGCCGCGCGCGGCAGCAACCCAGGAAATGACGCTGGTAGATACGCCGAACGCTAAAACCATCGCCGAACTGGTTGAGCAGTTCAACTTGCCTATCGAAAAAACCGTGAAAACCCTGCTGGTGAAAGCGGTTGAAGGCAGCAGCTACCCGCTGGTCGCCCTGCTGGTTCGTGGCGATCACGAGCTGAACGAAGTCAAAGCGGAAAAACTGCCGCAGGTTGCCAGCCCGCTGACCTTTGCCACCGAAGAAGAAATTCGTGCGCTGGTAAAAGCAGGTCCTGGCTCGCTCGGTCCGGTGAATATGCCAATTCCGGTGGTTATCGACCGTACCGTTGCAGTAATGAGCGATTTCGCTGCCGGTGCCAACATCGACGGTAAACACTATTTCGGTATTAACTGGGATCGCGACGTGGCCACCCCGGAAGTTGCTGACATCCGTAACGTAGTCGCCGGCGACCCTAGCCCGGACGGCAAAGGTACGCTGATGATCAAACGCGGTATCGAAGTCGGCCATATCTTCCAGTTGGGTACCAAGTACTCTGAAGCGATGAAAGCCGCCGTTCAGGGCGAAGATGGCCGTAACCAGACGCTGACTATGGGCTGCTACGGTATCGGGGTCACTCGCGTAGTCGCTGCTGCTATTGAACAAAACTTTGACGATCGTGGCATCGTATGGCCAGATGCCATTGCCCCGTTCCAGGTCGCCATTCTGCCGATGAACATGCACAAATCCTACCGTGTGCAGGAGCTGGCTGAGAAGCTGTACGCTGAGCTGCGCGCGCAGGGTATTGAAGTGCTGATGGACGATCGTAAAGAACGTCCGGGCGTGATGTTTGCCGATATGGAACTGATCGGTATTCCGCACACCATCGTGCTGGGCGACCGTAACCTCGACAACGACGATATCGAATACAAATACCGTCGTAACGGCGAGAAAGAGCTGATTAAAACCGGCGACATCGTCGACTTCCTGGTCAAAGCCATTAAAGGCTAATACCAACAAAAAGGCCCTGATTATCAGGGCCTTTTTTCTATCGATTAATTACACGCTTTACCAGGGATAAATTTCGCGTCTTTATCCGCCATCAACGTTTTCACTTTCTCACCCGTATCCGGGTTTGACTCCAGCGTGAAATGCGCCTCAAGCGTCAGCAGTACGGACTGTCCGTTTTCCGCACGAGCGGCTAAATAGTCGCGTTCAAGCTGAGCGTTATTCGCCACCGGCATCCGTTTACCCGTTGCGCAGTCGGTAAAGATTGCCGCGTCAGCCATGTAGAAATACATGCCTCGCATCGGCATTGGCGTCACCGGTAAGCTGGCGGAAACCGGCTGGAGCGTGTAGTTAAACTGTGACTCAATCGGGTTACCTTCACGATCGAGCATTTCCAGCGCCTCGCCTTTAGCCCGGTAGTACGACTTTTCACCTTTGCTGTCGGTCAGCACCAGTTTGTCGGCTGTACGCGCCCATGTGCCATAAGAGGCAAACGAAGACGGTTCATCCCGCACGCCCTGATAGCGTTCGTTCATCACCCATGTGCCGTCTTTTTCCAGAAACAGAGAGGTTTCAATCCCTTCGCAGTCCGCGCAAGGTAAGATGCCACGCCAGCTTTGCTGCATCGGTTTTAATTCTGCCGCCCGCGTCGGCTGTAGTACTTCAACTTCAGTACGATTATTACAGCCAATCAAGGAAAAAAGCGTGCATGCAGCGACCACGGACAATATTGCTGTTTTCACTATCAATTCCTTATTAATTTTTATTCCCGCTCGTCAGTCTTGCGTTCGACGAACTCTCCCGCGCAGTGCTTTCACTGTGGATTTTTGCGCCTTCGATGACAACCTGCGCTCTTTCGAGGCGCGCGTAGGGCGAGTTGCCTGTCGGCTTTTTTGCACCGCGGTTAATTCTTTTATCACCGCCACCAGTCGGGAGATTGCCGCTTCCCGATTGAGCTCCTGGCTACGGTATTCCTGCGCCTTAATGATAATAATGCCATCGCCGCTAATCAGATGATGGCTGGCGGCCAGCAGGCGTTCCTTGTAATACTCTGGCAGGCTCGAGGCCCGAATGTCAAAGCGCAAATGGATAGCCGTCGAGGTCTTGTTAACGTGCTGACCACCCGCGCCTTGTGCCCGAATCGCCGTGATTTCCAGCTCATTATCAGGGATAGAGACGTTTCGGGAGAGAACAATCATGAACGCGGCTGCCACGCGGTCAGATGAATTTCCAGATTGTTCTGAGAATCGGACAGCCAAATAGCGCCGTCCTGAATAGTCGCCTGCAGCGCCATTGTACGACCAGCAAAATCACTCAGTTGCGCCAGCTGTTCATCATCCAGATACCACACGGTGAGATTTTTAAACTGCGCACATTTGTTCTGGTTTTGCTGCCACCAGATCTGAGCCGCACGGCTGTTATAGGCAAACAGAGCAACCTCACCAGACTGGGTACAGGCTTTCTTGATACGGCGCTCATCCGGCAGACCCAGCTCAATCCAAAGATCGATGCCCAGATGGTCGTTACGCAGCCATGCTTCAGGCTCGTCTTCCGCGCTCAGGCCACGCGTGAACTGCAGCCGTTCATCGGCATATTTAATCCAGGCCAGCAGGCGCAGCATCATGCGCTCCTGGGTTTCAGAGGGGTGACGCGCCAGCGTCAAGGCCGCGTCAAGAAACTGGTTGCGGTCAAGATCCGCTACGTTGACGACGGCTTTATAAATTGTCGCTTTAAGCGCCATGGGAGAACTCCTTTCGAATCAGGCGCACATTGTAGCGAAAACTGCGGCAAAAGGCTGCTAACTGCTCATCTATCAAGGCGCTGATATTGCTTGAATGAGTATGGTATAGTCACCTTGCTAAACAGAGTTTATCTTCGTAGGCTTAGACTTGCATCCACGGTTAAGTCAGAGTGCTGACAGGAGGGCATGTGGAAAAATATTGTGAGTTAATACGCAAGCGGTACGCGGAAATCGCCAGCGGAGACTTAGGGTATATCCCGGATGCGCTGGGTTGCGTATTGAAGGTGCTTAATGAAGTGGCGACAGACAGCGCCCTTCCAGAGTCGGTCAGGGAAAAAGCGGCCTATGCTGCCGCGAACTTACTGGTGAGCGATTATGTCAATGAATGAAACGTATCAACCCATCAACTGCGATGATTACGACAATCTTGAACTCGCCTGCCAGCACCATTTGTTACTGACGCTGGCGTTAAAAGATGGCGAAGTTTTGCAGGCGAAAGCGAACGACCTGGTTTCACGCAAAAACGTGGAGTATCTGGTCGCAGATGTCGCTGGTGAAACCCGGGAGCTTCGTCTCGACAAAATTGCCAGCTTCAGCCACCCGCAAATCGGTACCGTGGTGGTCAGCGAATCTTAATCTTTCTTGCACCTTATCCGGCCTACTTTCCATGTGATACGTAGGCCTGATAAGCGCAGCGCCATCAGGCACGCCATACCAGACTCACACCAGCCCCATCTTCCGCTATCCCCTCACGCGTCACGAAAACACCCGCAGCCGCAATCAACGTTTCGCCGTAAAACAGCAGCGGTGTGGTATCTCGTCGCCAGGGCGGGATCCCCTGCTCCTGCCAGATTTTCTTTAATTTCCGTCCACCGTTACGCCCGACAATATGCAATACCCCTGGTGCTTTGAAACGAATGCTGACAGCTTCATCCGCTTGCGGCATGCGCAATTCACCCGCAGAGATTAACTGAACCGAACCCAATCCGGCAGGCAGCGCCAACGGTGTTTTCCACTCTAGCCATGGGATAACGGTTTCGCTTTGCCCATCGACTGACTTCACCCACCACAGCTGTGACTTATAACGGCGGACCTCGTACTCCCCGAGGCGAAAACAGGGTGAGGCATCTTCCCGCGCCAGCGCCACTTCCTGCCAGATACGTTCCAGTCCATCACGAGAAGGCATCGGCGCATTTAACCCCGCCAGCCAGCGACGAAGCAGCGCGGCACGACGCACGTCGCTCATCATCATTAACGGTACCAGTAGCAGTGTGCCGTGGGCTGTGATGCAATCGGCTAAATCGCTGGCCAGCAGTTCATCCAGTAAACTCTCCTGCTCAGCACACAGCGCGGCGCTGCGGGCTACGGCTTGCGCGAAGTGCGGCCAGCGCTGTTGGAGCAATGGGGTAACGCGCAATCTGAGGAAATTGCGATCGTAGGTATCATCCTGATTGCTTTCATCTTCAATCCAGCATAATTCATGCTGCCGCGCCCATGCTTCAAGCGCCTCTCGCGTTTGCGCCAGCAGCGGTCGAATCAGCTGGGTTCCGGCGAACGGTGAGTTTTCGCCCATGGCGGAAAGTCCGGCAGGGCCGCTGCCGCGCTTAAGCGCCAGCAAAAAGGTTTCACACTGGTCATCGAGATGCTGGGCGGTCATCAGCACCTCGCCCGGTAGTAAGGTCTGCGCAAATGCCTGATAGCGCGCGCGTCGCGCCTGAGCTTCGATGCCCAGGCCATCGTCCTCAAGGTGTACCCGCTCAACCACTAGCGGCACCTGCCACTGCATACATACTGACTCACAGTGCTGCACCCAACTGTCTGCATGTGGGCTTAATCCGTGATGAATATGGATTGCGCGTAAAGCGACCTCAGGATGCTGCGCTCGCCACTGCACCAGCTGATGCAGGAGTACGGTTGAGTCCAGCCCGCCGCTAAAGGCGACCAAAATCGATTGAGAATTCAGCAGTGAAGTGTTCAGCGTGAGTGTCGTCATGATGGTTACTTACAATGGCATTGCCCGGCACGTTACCGGGCTAACGCCACAATGACAAGCCTTACATCTCGTACAGTTCGAGGGGCAATCCGTCCGGATCGTTGAAAAACGTAAAGCGTTTACCGGTAAATGGATCGATACGTATGGATTCACACTTCACGTGGTGTGCTTCCAGATGCGCGATCGACTTTTCCACATCCTCCACGCTGAACGCCAGATGACGCAAACCGCAGGCTTCCGGTCGGCTCGGACGGCAAGGTGGAAACGGGAAAGAAAAAAGCTCAATCACATACTGGCCGTTCAATGCCAGATCGCCTTTCCACGAATCTCTCTCTTCCCGATAGGCTTCGCTCATCAGTGTAAAGCCAAGCACATCGCAGTAAAATGCCTTACTTGCCGCGTAGTCCGTCGCAATAATGGCAATATGGTGAACCTGTTTTAATCCCAGCATAGCGTCATCGCCTCTTTCATTTTTCTGTCAGCACGTTACTCGTACGTCTTAGGGTCAGGCAAGTCGTTATGCCATTTTTAAGACTCTCACGCGATACACACCATCCTCGCCCAGTTTAGCGCCATGGATATCGGTTTCAAATCCCGGGTAGCGCTGCCCCACTGAACACAGCATCAGAAGAAAATCGAGGACAGCCCGGCTTTTGGCAGTGATCATTTCCCCGGGCATCAAGAGCGGCACGCCGGGAGGATAAGGCAGGATCATATTGGCGGACACGCGTCCTACCAGTTGATCAAGCGCCACGGTTTCCACCTCACCTTTGATCTGCCGCTGCCAGGCCTGGTGCGGTGTCATTTTCATTTCCGGCAAAGTATCAAATGCACGCAGCATCAGTCCGGAGAGATCGTGCTGGCGGATCAGCTTATGGATCCCCTGTGCCAGATCCTGAATACGCATATTGCGATAGAAATCGGGATCTTCAGCATACAGATCCGGCAGCATATTTTTCACGCGTAAATTCAGATCGTACGAGCGCTTAAATTCCGTCAGGCCACGTAGCAGCCCCATCGCCCGGGTTTTATCTATGCCAATACTGAACAGGAACAACAGGTTATACGGTCCCGTTTTTTCGACGACGACGCCGCGTTCATCAAGGAATTTCGCCACCAACGCCGCGGGGATCCCCTCTTCGCTCATATTTCCCTGTTCATCCATTCCCGGCGTCAGAATCGTGACCTTCACCGGGTCGAGGAACATGTGGTCGGCATCAGCATCAACAAATCCGTGCCAGTCTTCACCTGGCGCTACCGGCCAACATTCTGCTTCATCGACCTTTTCCGGCTGCCAGATATCAAAGAACCAGCCATCCGACTCTTCGCGCAGACGCTGCACTTCTTTACGGAAATGCAACGCCCGTTCCACCGAACGATTGATTAACCGCTTGCCGGAATTACCACGCAGCATTGCCGCCGCCGTTTCTATCGACGCCACAATCGGGTAGCTTGGAGACGTGGAGGTGTGCATCATAAAGGCTTCGTTGAACGTGTCTTCATCATAGTCACCCTTAATGTGGATCAGCGAAGCCTGTGACAACGCCGCCAGCATCTTGTGGGTGGACTGGGTTTCAAATATCACCTTTCCCGGTACCCGTTCGCCGCTCATCCCGCTTTTCCCCTGATAGATCGGATGAAAATGGGTATACGGCACCCAGGCTGAATCAAAATGGATGGAGGGCACATCCAGGGTTTGCTTGATCCAGTTGGTGTTATAAAGCAGCCCGTCATAGGTGGAGTTGGTGATCACCGCGTGTACCGGCCATTGCGCCTGAGTCGTCTCTTCTACCTTGCGTTCAATACTTGCATGGGTAAATTCCCGACGGGGTATACCGCCGAGGATCCCCAACGCGTTACGCGTAGGCTTCAACCAGATTGGCACCACATCGCTCATCATCAGCAAATGCGCCAGCGACTTATGGCAGTTGCGGTCAATCAGTAGCGTACTTCCTGCAGGCGCAGCATACATACCGACAATCTTGTTCGATGTCGAGGTGCCGTTAGTCACCATATAGCTCTGTTCGGCACCAAAGGTGCGAGCGATGTACTCCTCCGCTTCAAGGTGCGGACCGGTATGATCAAGCAATGAGCCCAGTTCGGTTACGGAAATGGACACGTCGGCTTTCAGCGTATTGCCGCCAAAGAAATCATAGAACAGGCAGCCGACCGGGCTTTTCTGGTACGCCGTACCCGCCATATGTCCAGGCGTACAAAAGGTATACTTCCCTTCCTTCACATAGGTAAACAGCGCCTTGGTGAACGGAGGCGTAATGTTATCGAGGTATTCGCTGGTGTACTGGCGAATGCGGGTGGCAATGTCTTCAGACTGACCCAGCGCATACTCAAAAAACCACAGCGCCATGCGCAGGTCGTGCGCACTGACATCCATCGTCGAATGGGTATTAATAAAGGCATAGAGCGGGAGATACTCGTTGAGCTGGTTGATGTCACTGCACAGCTCAAGGCTATATTCATCCCAGTCAAAAATGACGCCGCAAATTCGCGGGTTGTGTTCGATAAACTTCAGCAGGTCGACACTATTCTGCGGCCAGATAATCTGAAATCCCTGCTGTTGCAGCGCACGCTCAAGTTCCTTGATGGGCTCATCTTTATAAAAGACGCCATGCGGTCCCATGATGGCAATGATATTCATGCGTTCCTCCTGGAAAAACCTTAGTTAATCATAGCCTGGTCAAACCGCAGGTAAAAAAAAGGGCCACAACGTAGTGGCCCTTTTCAGAATAAATGCAGTTTACGCGTAACCGTAGCTCATCAGACGCTGGTAACGACGGTTTTTCAGATCGTCTTTGCTTAACACGTCGAGATCGGCGAGATCGGCCAGCAGCTGTGCTTTCAGGGACGCAGCCATCACTTCCGGATTGCGGTGTGCACCGCCTAACGGTTCCGGAATGATAGAGTCGATAAGCTTCAGCTCTTTCAGACGCGGGGCAACAATTCCCATCGCTTCTGCGGCCAGCGGTGCTTTGTCGGCGCTTTTCCACAGAATGGAAGCACAACCTTCCGGGGAGATAACGGAATAGGTGCTGTATTGCAGCATATTCACTTTATCGCCTACACCGATCGCCAGCGCGCCACCGGAACCACCTTCACCGATAACGGTGCAGATTACCGGTACGCTCAGACGCGACATTTCACGCAGGTTGCGCGCGATCGCTTCTGACTGACCACGCTCTTCCGCGCCCACGCCCGGGTAAGCCCCAGGGGTGTCGATGAAGGTAATGATCGGCATGTTGAAACGCTCGGCCATTTCCATCAGACGCAGCGCTTTGCGATAGCCTTCCGGCGCTGGCATGCCGAAATTACGGCGAATCTTTTCTTTGGTCTCACGGCCTTTCTGATGACCAATGATCATCACCGGACGGCCATCCAGACGCGCGATACCGCCAACAATAGCTTTATCATCCGCATAGGCACGATCGCCCGCCAGCTCATCAAATTCATCAAACGCCAGGCGGACATAATCCAGGGTGTACGGACGCTGTGGATGGCGCGCCAGTTGGGCTACCTGCCATGCGCCAAGATCGGCGAAGATTTTACGCGTCAGTTCTACGCTTTTTTCACGCAGACGATGCACTTCTTCATCGATGTTAATATCCAGTTTCTCATCCTGACGGCTAACCGCAGTCAAAGAATCGATTTTTGCTTCCAGCTCTGCAATCGGCTGTTCAAAATCAAGGAAATTCAGACTCATAGTATTCCTGTATTAGTCAAACTCCAGTTCCACCTGCTCCGAACCAATAAGGCCACGGAGATCGTTTAGCAAACGATCGCTCGGAGAGACACGCCACGTCGCGCCAAAACGCAACCGCGCACGTGCATCCGCCCTCTGATAGTAGAGATGTACTGGAATTGTCCCCGAGCGGTGGGGTTCCAGAGACTGACGGAGTCGGTTTAAAAGCTGGTCATCAATTTGCCTGTCCGTCAGCGAGATAGCAAGCCCGCGAGCATATTTTTCCCGGGCTTCGTCAATATCCATGACTTCACGGGCCATCATTTTAAGCCCGCCGCTGAAGTCATCAAAGCTGACCTGTCCGCTGACGATAAGTATGCGGTCTTTTTCCAGCAATTGCTGGTATTTATCCAGAGCATCGGTAAACAACATAACTTCCAGACGTCCGGAACGGTCATCCAGTGTACAGATGCCGATACGATTGCCGCGCTTGGTGACCATTACCCGCGCAGCAATGACGAGCCCCGCAGCCGTGGTGACTTTACCACGTTCTGTCGGATGCATGTCTTTCAGCCTGTAGCCTCCGACATAGCGCTCAATTTCTTTTAAATACTGGTTGATGGGGTGTCCCGTCAGGTAAAGCCCCAACGTTTCACGCTCACCATCTAATACCACCTGCTCCGGCCACGGTTGGCAACTGGCATAGGATTGTTCAATTTGCTCCGGTTCTTCCGCCAGCACGCCAAACATATCGGCCTGACCGATGGCTTCGGCTTTTGCATGCTGATCGGCGGCTTTTAGCGCATCGTTGAGCGAATTCATCAACGCCGCGCGATGCGGGCCAAGGCGATCAAACGCCCCGGACATGATTAGCTTTTCCAGCACCCGGCGGTTAAGTTTTTTGATATCCGTGCGCGCACAGAGATCAAACAACTCACGGAAGTAACCACCTTCGTTACGCGCCTCAATAATAGCTTCAATTGGTCCTTCACCCACGCCTTTTATCGCGCCGATGCCATAAACAATCTCGCCATCATCATTCACGTGAAAATGGTAAAGACCGGAGTTGATGTCCGGCGGCAGGATTTTGAGCCCCATACGCCAGCATTCATCTACCAGCCCGACCACTTTCTCGGTGTTATCCATATCGGCGGTCATTACCGCCGCCATAAACTCAGCAGGATAATGCGCCTTCAGCCACAGCGTCTGGTAAGAGACCAGCGCATAGGCTGCGGAGTGCGATTTGTTAAATCCGTAACCGGCGAATTTCTCCACCAGGTCAAAGATTTTCATCGCCAGTTCGCCGTCTACGCCGCGCTTTTTCGCCCCTTCTTCAAAGGTGCCGCGCTGCTTAGCCATCTCTTCCGGCTTTTTCTTACCCATCGCACGACGCAGCATATCCGCGCCGCCAAGGGTGTACCCGGACAACTCCTGGGCAATCTGCATAACCTGTTCCTGATACAGGATAATGCCGTAGGTCGGCTCCAGTACCGGTTTCAGACACTCATGCTGCCATTGTACGTCCGGGTAGGAAATCTCTTCGCGACCATGCTTACGGTCGATAAAGTTATCTACCATCCCCGACTGTAGCGGACCTGGGCGGAACAGAGCCACCAGTGCGATCATGTCTTCGAAGCAGTCAGGCTGCAGACGTTTGATCAGGTCTTTCATACCGCGGGATTCAAGCTGGAAGACCGCCGTGGTCTCCGAGCGTTGCAGCATATCGAAGCTTTTCTTATCATCCAGCGGGATAGCCGCAATATCCAGCGGTGGCTCACCGTTCTTTTCACGGCGCGCGTTGATCATTTCCAGCGCCCAGTTGATGATGGTGAGCGTACGCAGGCCGAGGAAGTCGAACTTCACAAGACCGGCATATTCCACGTCGTTCTTATCAAACTGAGTAACCGGGTGCAGCCCCTGCTCATCGCAGTACAGAGGCGCAAAATCAGTAATTTTTGTCGGTGCGATAACCACACCACCGGCGTGCTTACCGGCGTTACGCGTGACGCCTTCCAGCTTACGCGCCATATCGATCAGCGCTTTAACCTCTTCATCTGCCTCATAGATTTCCGGCAGTTGGGGTTCGGCTTCAAAGGCTTTTGCCAGCGTCATGCCCGGATCGGGCGGCACCAGTTTCGAAATACGGTCAACGAAACCGTACGGATGTCCCAGCACGCGGCCCACGTCGCGGATAACCGCTTTTGCAGCCATCGTACCAAAGGTAATAATCTGCGAAACCGCATCACGACCGTACATTTCCGCCACGTGCTCGATAACCTGGTCGCGTTTCTCCATGCAGAAGTCAACGTCGAAGTCGGGCATTGAGACACGTTCCGGGTTAAGGAAACGTTCGAACAGCAGGTCAAACTCCAGCGGATCGAGATCGGTAATTTTCAGCGCATAGGCGACAAGTGAGCCAGCGCCGGAACCACGTCCAGGGCCTACCGGTACGCCGTTATCTTTCGACCACTGGATAAATTCCATAACGATCAGGAAGTAGCCTGGGAATCCCATCTGGTTGATAACTTTAAGTTCAACTTCCAGACGTTCATCGTAAGGCGGGCGCTTCTGCGCACGAACTTCAGGGTCAGGGAACAAAAATTCGAGACGTTCTTCCAGCCCTTCGCGTGATTTCGCCACGAGGAAATCCTCGGTGGTCATATCGCCGGTCGGGAACTGCGGCAGGAAGTATTCGCCCAGACGCACCGTCACGTTGCAGCGTTTGGCTATCTCGACGGTGTTTTGCAGCGCTTCCGGAATATCCGAGAACAGATCGCACATCTCATCTTCGCTGCGCATGTACTGCTGCGGCGAATAGTTGCGCGGGCGTTTCGGGTCATCAAGGGTAAACCCGTCGTGGATTGCCACGCGGATTTCATGCGCATCGAAATCTCCGGTTTCAAGGAAGCGGACATCGTTAGTCGCTACCACCGGTAGACCACGCGTTTCGGCCAGTTCTACGGCTGCGTGCAGATAATTTTCTTCATCTTGCCTGCCGGTGCGAATCAGTTCGAGGAAATAGCAATTGGGAAAATGTTCTTCGTAAAACGCCACGCACTCGTCAACCAGTGCGCTATTGCCGCGCAGCAGGCTGCGTCCGACATCGCCCATGCGACCGCCGGAGAGCAAAATCAAACCTTCTTTTAGCTCAACCAACCAGTCCCGGTCGATAACCGGTCCTTCTGCGCCATAGCCGCGCTGATAGGCTTTCGAAATCAACAACGTCAGGTTCTGATAGCCGGTATTATTTGCGGCCAGCACGGTGAGCTGCGTGAGTTCATCGCCCAACAGCTCACTGCGGACATGAAAATCTGCGCCAACTATCGGCTTAATACCCGCACCGTGACCCGCTCCGTAAAACTTCACCAGACCACACAGGTTGGTAAAATCGGTGATCGCCAGCGCAGGCATGCCTAACGCGGCCGCCTTTTTCACCAGCGGTCCGGTTTTCGCCAGCCCATCGATCATAGAGTAGTCGCTGTGCACCCGTAGGTGGACGAAACGTGGTTCAGACATCTTCAGATTCCTTCGACACAAGAATCAGGACGAGAGTCCCAGTGCGCGTTTGACGGGGCCAAAGCTGCGGCGATGGTGCTCAGTCGCACCATGCAGTGCCAATTTTTCCAGATGAAATGCGGTTGGATAGCCTTTGTGCTGTGCAAAACCATACTGTGGAAAAACCGTATCCAGCGCCGCCATTTCAGCGTCACGGGTCACTTTTGCCAGAATCGATGCGGCGCTAATCTCCGCCACGCGGCTATCACCTTTGACCACCGCCATCGACGGTACCGGTAATGCCGGGCAACGATTGCCGTCAATCAGCACGTATTCGGGCGCAATATGTAGACTCGCAACAGCACGCTGCATGGCCAGCATGGTGGCATGCAAAATGTTCAGCTCGTCGATTTCATGCGGTTCCGCCCGACCAAGGCTCCAGCTTAACGCTTTTTCTTTAATTTCATCAAACAGCGCCAGGCGACGTTTTTCTGACAGTTTTTTTGAATCGTTAAGACCGATAATAGGGCGAGCCGGATCCAGAATGACGGCAGCTGTGACGACTGCGCCAACCAAAGGGCCGCGCCCGACTTCATCCACACCCGCTACTAAATGCGTATGCGGATACACAAATTCAATCATTGCGCTAACTCCAGGACCGCATCCGCTGCCTGCTCATCAGCATTGCAACGGATCTGCTGGTGCAGTTCACGGAATGTGTCGTGCATCGCATGGCTGGTTTTACCATTCGCCAGCAACGGCAATAACGCTTGCGACAGCGCCTGCGGTTCACACTCTTCCTGCAACAGCTCTTTAACCAGTTCTCTTCCCGCCAGCAGGTTAGGTAGCGAAACGTAATCAGTCTTCACCAGACGCTTCGCCAGCCAGAAGGTGAAGGGTTTCATACGGTAGCCAACCACCATCGGGCATTTTGCCAGCATACATTCCAGCGCGGCGGTACCTGAAGCCAGCAGTGCGGCATCGCTGGCCACCATTGCTTCACGTCCCATCCCATTGAGCAGATGTACAGAAAGCTCCGGTGCAACTTCAGCTTTGATTCGCTCAAACTGCTCGCGACGTTTGGCATTCACCAACGGCACCACCACTTCGAGATCCGGATAATGCTGGCGTAATAGCTGCGCCGTTTTCAGAAAATCGGCGCTGAGCATCTCCACTTCTGCACCACGGCTTCCTGGCAGTAGTGCCAGGCAGTGAGCGTCATGGGGAATGCCCAGAACATCACGCGCCGCATTTTTATCCGGGTCCAACGGCATGGCATCTGCCATGGTATGACCGATAAAGCGGCACGGGACGTTAAATTTGTCATAAAACGCTTTTTCGAAAGGCAGAAAGGCCAGCACCATGTTGGTGGATCTGCCTATTTTGAAAACGCGTTTCTGTCGCCACGCCCAGACGGACGGACTGACATAATGAATGGTTTTAATGCCCTGTTTTTTCAAGTTCCCTTCGAGGGTAATATTGAAATCAGGCGCATCAATGCCGACGAAAACATCCGGCTTTAAGTCGGTGAATCGGCGAGTGAGGTCGGCACGAATATGCAGTAAACGGCGCAGGCGTCCGAGCACTTCAACAATGCCCATGACCGCCAGCTCTTCCATTTCGTACCAGGCTTCACAGCCTTCGGCCTGCATCAGCGGACCCGCCACGCCAACAAAGCGCGCATTGGGAACGCGAGCCTTGAGTGCACGGATTAACCCTGCACCAAGAATATCGCCGGAGGTTTCTCCGGCGACGAGGGCAATCGTTAAAGGACGCTGTTCAGTCATTAACGAATCAGGCCACGCGTTGAGCGCTCAAAGAAGTCGCTGAAGGCCTGAACTTCGGGATACTGTTTCGCCAGTTCCGCGATTTCGGGTTTCACTTCTTCCAGCGTTTTACCGCTACGGTACAACGCTTTGTAGGCGTTACGAATCGCGGTAATCGCTTCGCGGGTGAATCCACGACGCTTCAAACCTTCGATATTGACGCCAAACGGCGTCGCGTGGTTGCCCTGGGCGATAACGTACGGAGGCACATCCTGGGCCACACCAGAACAGCCACCAACCATCACATGCGCACCGATGATGCAGAACTGATGCACCGCGGTCATGCCGCCGATGATAACAAAATCATCAAGCGAAACATGTCCGGCAAGCGTGGCGTTATTCGCCAGAATACAGCGGTTGCCTACCGTACAATCATGCGCGACGTGCGCATTAATCATCAGTAAGTTATCGCTGCCCACCTTCGTCACTCCACCGCCCTGCACTGTGCCACGATGAATGGTGACGCTTTCGCGGATGCGGTTGCGATCGCCAATTTCCACACGGGTTGGTTCACCAGCATATTTAAGATCCTGGTTAACTTCACCGATGGAGGCAAACTGATAGATCTCGTTATCGCGACCAATTTTTGTATGGCCATTCACGACAACGTGAGACTTCAGTACGGTACCCTCACCAATTTCAACATGGGGTCCAACAATACAAAATGGGCCAATGTGAGCATTGGCACCAATGCTGGCGCCCTCTTCTACAATGGCGGTCGGGTGAATAAAGGCGGATTTATCAATCACGTATCAGGCCTCCCGGCTACGGGCACACATCATCGTTGCTTCGCACACAACTTTACCGTCGACCAGCGCAACCCCTTTAAAACGGGTCAGGCCACGGCGCGTTTTCTCGAAAGTCACTTCCATGATCATCTGATCGCCAGGCACGACAGGACGCTTAAAGCGTGCTTCATCAATACCCGCGAAATAATACAGTTCGCCTGGTTCCAGTTTTCCTACGCTTTTAAACGCGAGGATACCGGTAGCCTGTGCCATCGCTTCCAGAATCAATACGCCAGGGAAAATAGGTTTACCCGGGAAGTGGCCCTGAAAGAAAGGCTCGTTAACGGATACATTTTTCACTGCGCGCAGAAAACGACCTTCTTCAAAATCCAGCACGCGGTCAACCAGCAAAAACGGAAAACGGTGCGGCAGAAGCTCTAAAATCTCTTCAATATGCAGAGTATGAGTGTTAGTAGTCAAAATACTCTTCCTGTCAAAATATACTAAAAGGCAATAATAACACGGCCTGTCGCAATCGTATGAATGGGACAGGCCGAAAAGTCAGACATGCAAAAACGGTGCTTTAGTCTTGTTGATTAACCTTGCGCTCAATCGCTTTGAGGCGCTTGCTCATATCATCAATATTCATCACCAGTGCAGCTGTTTTACGCCATACCTTGTTGGGTTGTAGCGGAATGCCTGAGGAGTAGACGCCAGGTTCAGTGATAGGACGCATCACCATACCCATGCCAGTTACCGTAACTTTGTCGCATATTTCCATATGCCCATTGATCACGCTGGCACCGCCAATCATGCAATAACGGCCAATCTTCAGGCTACCCGCCATAATGACGCCACCGGCTACCGCCGTATTGTCGCCAATCACAACGTTATGCGCAATCTGGCACTGGTTATCAATGATAACACCATTACCGATCACAGTATCGTCCAGAGCACCACGGTCAATGGTGGTACAAGCGCCGATCTCGACGCGATCGCCGATAATCACGCGACCAAGCTGGGGGATCTTCACCCAGTTACCACGATCGTTCGCGTAACCAAATCCATCAGATCCAACGACGGTGCTGGACTGGATCAGGCAATTTTCACCGATCTGGATGTCGTGGTAAATCGTCACATTCGCCCACAAGCGTGAACCTGCACCGATTTTGGTATTTTTTCCGACGAAGCAACCTGCACCGATAACCACGTTATCGCCCAGTTCTACGCCAGACTCAATGACCGCATTTGCGCCCACAGAGACATTATTACCCAGCTTCGCCGTTGCATCGATCACTGCACTGGGTGCAATGTTCTGTGCAGGCTGAGGCGTGGTATCTAAAATTTGCGCCATACGTGCATAGGTCAGGTAGGGATTCTTCACTACCAGCGCCGCACTCTTAGCAAAAGGAAGATCGTCCTGCGTCATCACAACGGCAGACGCCTGGCATACGCCTAAATGTTCACGGTATTTAGGATTCACCATGAACGTGATATTGCCAGTTTGCGCAGATTGCATGGACGCTACGCCGGTGATGACGATATCGCCATCACCGTGTAATTCTGCATCCAACTGCTCTGCTAAATCAGCCAGTCGAATTGAAGGCATTACTTATTTAACCTGTTTCAGTACGTCAGCGGTGATGTCTTTTACATCGCTGCTGTTGTATGCAACGGTGTTTGCGTCAACGACCAGATCGATGCTCTGGCTGTTAGCAACAGATTTCACAGCTGTCTGGATACGAGTAACCAGTTTGCCACGTTCTTCGTTGGAACGACGTGCACGATCCTGCTCGAAAGCCTGAGCTTTCTGAGAGAAAGTCTGGCGCTGAGCCATGACGTCTTTTTCCAGCTTGGTACGATCGCTACCTGCTTTCATTGATTGCAGACGCTGCATTTTAGATTGCAGATCGGATTCCATACGCTGCAGTTCGCTGGCACGGCCTTTGAACTCGTTTTCCAGCGTAGCAGAAACACCCGTCTTCTGTGCAACCTGTTGGAACAGGCTACCCATGTTGACGATTGCAATTTTGTCAGCAGCCTGTGCGGACGTTGCCATCGCTAAACCGAGACCTGCAGCTAATAACCACTTTTTCACAATTAACTCCTTACCATCCCATTTGCACCCGAAGGTGCAGTTCTTTGCGTGGCCAGGCGATCCCATGCAAGATCGCCTAAAGTCATCGCTACACTACCACTACATTCCTTTGCGAAGAACAGTTACCAGGTTTTACCAATGTTAAACTGGAACTGTTCCGCTTTGTCTCCATCGTACTTCTTGAACGGCTGGGCGTAGGAGAAAACCAACGGCCCCAATGGGGACATCCATTGTAACGCGATACCTGCAGACATACGGATATTGCTCGGATCACCGTAATCTGGAACCCCAATAGCGCGAGTTTGATCGCTATCCTGCCAGTTAGTATCCCAAACGGTACCCATATCCCAGAAGAAGGAGGTACGGACCGAGTTAGCATACTTATCGCTGATAAACGGCGTCGGGGTAATAAATTCCAGGCTGGCTACGGCCATGGCGTTACCACCGACCGCATCGTCTGATTTACAGTACGAACCGTCTTTATTGGTACACTCTTCATAGCTGTCAGGATCCCCTGCGTAAGCCCCAGGTTTATAGACCGCTTTCGGACCGATGGTATTAGACTGGAAGCCACGCACGGTGCTGGAGCCACCCGCATAGAAGTTCTCGTAGAACGGCAACTCTTTGCTGCCTATACCGTCTCCATAACCTACCTTGGTACGACCCAGGACGACCCATTTATGGTCATCATCGATCGGTACATAGGTCGCGGTATCCAACGTTGCTTTATAGTATTCGTTGTCAGAACCCGGAATGGTGACTTTGCCGTTCAGGTTGACGCGCGTACCTTCCGTTGGGAAGTAGCCACGGTCAAGCTTGTTATATGTCCAACCATAGTTAAAGGTGAAGTCATCCGCAGCAAAGCTGTTGGTATTGGTCTCACCCATTGACTCAAGATAACGATCCATCGCAACCTGCGGCTGCATATTGGACAGTTTGTTGTGTACATAACCCAGGCCCGCACGCAACGTGTTGTATTCGTTGACCGGGAAGCCCAGCGTCACGTCTGTACCATAACTTTTGTTGGTATAGTCGGACAGGTCTGCATCATCCGCTTCAAAGTCGTTATAGAAGACGCGGCCACCAAGGCTCACACCATCAACGGTGAAGTACGGGTTAGTGACAGACAACTCAGTATAGGTCTGGTAGTCGTTTTTGGTGCCGTTAATCCCGACAGAATAACCGGTACCTAACCAGTTATCTTGCTGAACGCCAGCCTGGAAGCTCACGCCGCTCTCGGTACCGTAACCGACGCCGAAGTTAAAGCTACCGGTATTACGCTCTTTGACCTTGTAGACAACATCAACCTGATCTGGACGGCCTGGAACACGCTGAGTATCAGTATCAACGGTTTCAAAGTAACCCAGACGGTTCAGACGCTCTTTACCCTGGTCGACCAAATCGCTGCCCAACCATGCGCCTTCCATCTGACGCATTTCACGACGCAGAACGGAGTCTTTAGAAGTGTCATTACCTTCAAAACGGATCTTACGCACATAGAAACGGTTACCCGCATCCACGTTTACACGCAATTTAACGGTTTTGTCAGCGTCGTTGATTTCAGGCTGCGACTGTACGCGCGGATAGGCATAGCCATAGCGACCCAGAAGCTTCTTGATGTCATCTTCCATTTTGGTCACTTTGGTGCCGTTATAGAGTTCACCTGGCTCGATCTTCGTCAGGGTCTCAATTTCGGCGGAGTGCCCGGCCAGGTTACCGCTCACCTGAACCCCAGAAAGCTTGTACTGCTCGCCTTCAGTGATGTTAACGGTGATGTAGATGCCTTTTTTATCCGGCGTCAGGCTGACCTGAGTGGAATCAATATTGAAGCGAGCATAACCGCGATCCAGATAGTAGCTACGCAGGGTTTCAAGGTCGCCCGCCAGCTTCTGTTTCTGGTATTTACGATCGCCCACCACGTTCCACCACGGCACTTCGTCACGCAACTGGAAGTGAGAGATAAGTTCGTCAGTCGAGAAGGCATGGTTGCCGACGATATTGATCTGTTGGATCTTCGCCGAAACACCTTCCTGGAAGACCAGCTTGAGGTCAACGCGGTTACGCGGCAACGGCGTCACCACCGCTTTCACACTGGCGCTGTACTTACCGACGCTATAGTAGAAATCTTCCAGGCCCTTTTCGATATCGGCAAGCGTTGTGCGATCCAGAGACTCGCCAACACGCACGCCAGACGCCTCGAGGTTTTGCTTCAGCATGTCATCTTTCACCGATTTGTTACCGGAGAAAGTGATGCTGGCAATCGTCGGGCGTTCTTTTACCTGAACCAGAAGGGTATCACCATCGCGCAGGACGCGGACATCCTCAAAGTTTCCGGTGGCGAACAGAGCACGAATGGTATTACTGATGTCTTCATCATTAACCGTGTCGCCTGTGCGCACCGGCATACTGAGGAGAGCCGCACCAACGGCGACTCGCTGTAGGCCTTCGAAATGAATGTCCTTCACTACGAACCCTTCAGCACCGTATACGGTGGCGCTGCTAAACAGCAGCGACGCTATGAGCAACTTTTTCATCGCCATCGTTATTATGCGTTCTTCCTAACACTCTCTTACAACCGAGAGAAATCATTGAAAAGTGCAAGCCCCATTAACAACACCAGCAAGATAGAGCCAATGCGATAACTAAAGTCTTGAACCCGCTCGGATACCGGACCGCCCTTCAGCTTTTCAATCGCCAGGAACAGCAGATGCCCCCCGTCAAGAACGGGCAACGGAAACAGGTTGATTATCCCTAAGTTCACGCTGATAAGCGCAAGGAACATCAGGTAATAAATAATCCCGAACTCCGCTGACATCCCAGCCCCCTGGGCGATAGAAATCGGCCCACTGAGGTTGTTCAGTTTTACATCACCGGTAATCAATTTTCCCAGCATACTGACCGTCAGCTTCATCAACTGCCACGTTTTATCCGAGGCTTCGAGGATGGCGCTGAATGGTCCATACTGGCGTACAGTCTTATACTCATCAGGCAGAGGAATAACTTTAGGCACCACGCCCGCAAACCCTTCTGCCTTACCGTTAACCTGTTTTGAATCTGGGGTTAACGTTAAAGACAAGGAACTTCCTTGTCTTTCAATATCTAGCGCTAACGGCGTATCCGGATTATCGCGCACCAGCGTCACGAACGTCATCCATTGCGTCAGCGACTGACCATTGACTTTAACGATCCTGTCGCCAGCTTGCAAACCTGCCTTACTTGCAGCGGAATTAACCTGCACTTCTGACAGTACCGGTTCAATCTGCGGACCACGCGGACGCATGCCCAAACTAGAGACAGGATCCTCTTTGTCTGGCTCAAATGTCCAATGGCGTAAATCCAGCGTTTTGTCCTGTCGCTGGTTACTGCCAAATTGCGCCACGCTGAGGGTCGTATGCTCATCGCCAATTTTGGATACCAGTTGCAATCGCACGGCATCCCAATCAGGGGTTTCGATGCCATCAACCGCTTTTAGTTCCGTACCCGGCTGAATTTGCGCCTGTGCAGCAATCGAGTTGGGTGTTATTTCACCAATAACCGGACGAACGCCAGGGACACCAATGATAAACACCAGCCAATAAGCAAAAATAGCAAAAAGGAAGTTTGCAATCGGACCTGCGGCGATAATAGCAGCACGTTGTCCAACCGTTTTATTGTTGAAGGCGTAATGGCGCAATTCCGGTGCGACCGGTTCAGCGCGCTCATCCAGCATTTTGACGTAACCGCCGAGGGGAATCATGGCGATGACGTATTCCGTACCTGATTTATCGGTACGCCGCCAAAGCGCTTTTCCAAAGCCAATGGAAAAGCGTTCGACGCGGACTCCGCAGCGCCGCGCAACCCAGAAATGACCAAATTCATGCACGGTGATAAGCACACCAAGTGCGATGATGAATGCAGCCAAATTCCAGAGAATACTCAGCATAAGACCATCCGTTAGAGCGTCCTGAACACCAGTAACAACAGGCAGGCAAAGACCGGTACCGCAGCCGTCAGGCTATCAATACGATCCAGAATACCGCCGTGTCCTGGAATTAAGTGACCACTGTCCTTAATACCTGCTTCACGCTTAAACATACTCTCGGTCAGGTCACCCAGCACGGAGGCCAGGGCTGCAACGATGGAGCAAATGAGCAAGGTGACAGGCGCAACTTCAAGATTCGCCCACATGCCATAACCCCATGAGATCACGGCCGCAGTGGCGAGTCCGCCAATAAAACCCTGCCAGGTTTTACCAGGAGAAACCTTCGGTGCCAGCTTATGTTTGCCAAACAGCTTACCAAACATATACGCACCAGAGTCCGCTCCCCAAACGAGGATCATGACATACAGCAGCCATAGCGCGCCACTATAATGATTCTCATCATAGTGCCATGCACGTAGCGCCAGCATTCCCCAAAAGAACGGGACAATGGTTAACACGCCGAAAATTATGCGTAATGTTTTGGAATTACGCCAGACCGACGCAGAACCTGGGTAAAACAATACCAGTAACAGCGCTACGACCCACCAGCCCAGCGACGCCCACAGCGATACTTCAACCAGCGGTTGATGGATATCGCGATGGTATTCTGGCAGCAAAAATAGCATCAGTGCCAGCAATAGCCCGCACAAAACCGCCAGCCAGACTCGCTGCGTACGCGTGGTAAAACCGCTTAACTGTCCCCACTCCCAGGCGGCCAACATACAGACGACCAACGTAACAATGGCGAACCCCACCGGCGGCAGCAAAAACAGCGCCGCGATGACAACGGGTATTAAAACAAAAGCAGAAATCAGGCGATACTTCAGCAAAAGCGACCCCCATCAGGCTTTTTCATCACCGGGTTCGGTGCCGCCGAAACGACGCTCACGATTAGCAAAGGCATGCAGCGCACCTTCAAAGTCTTGTTCATCGAAATCGGGCCAGAGAACATCGGTAAAGTAAAGTTCGGCGTAGGCAATTTGCCACAACAGAAAATTACTAATTCGGTGCTCTCCCCCAGTCCTTATCACTAAATCCACAGGAGCCAGCTCATGCATACAAATTTGCTGCCCAAGCATCTCTTCATCGATTTGCTCAGGATGCAGCACACCGTCCTGCACCTGTTGTGCCAGTTGCCTGACTCCCTGGACAATATCCCACCGTCCACCGTAATTCGCTGCAATATTCAGCGTCAACCCGGTATTCTGGGCGGTAATCGCTTCTGATTTGCGAATCCGTTCTTGCAAACGTGAGTTAAATCGACTGATATCCCCGATAATACGCAGGCGTACGTTATGGCGATGGAGGTTTTTCACTTCGCTATCAAGTGCCCACACAAACAGTTCCATTAACGCGCTCACTTCCTGCGCAGGTCGGTTCCAGTTCTCACTGCTAAAGGCATACAGCGTTAACGCATCAATACCGTTATTTGCAGCAAAAGAGACAGCCCGGCGGACGGATTTTGCTCCAGCCTTATGCCCAAAGGCGCGAATCTTCCCTTGCTTTTTCGCCCAGCGGCCATTGCCATCCATGATAATTGCGACATGGCGACAACCATGTGCTGGCAAATTTTCGCTTAATGGTTTAGTTGCAGACAACATAACGCGTTATTAGTCCCTGAAAGGATTTACGGTACTCAGGAATACTGAAGCCTATCCACAAAAAAGCCGTGTCAAACCACGGCTTACCCGACCGAAAAAAAGCAAATACCCGCGATCGGGTGGCGCAGACTATATCACTGAAGCCCAACGCTAACAAATAGCACGATTCTCCGTAGAGGGATTATCATCAGCTTGAGAGTCGCATCACTTCTTTTCTGGCGACTTCCCGCGCGATGGCATCGACCTTCAACACGTCGTCAACACTCTGTGGTTCCTGCAAATCCATCTTATCCAGTACAGATAAATTGAGATCGGCAATATCGGTAAATCGGATCTGCTGCGCCAGGAATGCGGCAACGGTAATTTCATTCGCGGCATTGAGTGCGGTCGTCGCCGCCTGACCTTGCTCAAACGCGTCCATCGCCAGTTTCAGGCACGGATAACGCTGGTAATCAGGTGCGGAAAACGTCAACGCACTGAGTTTGCAAAAGTCGACAGGCTTAACACCGGACGTCACACGTTCTGGCCATGCCATCGTATGGGCAATAGGTGTACGCATATCAGGTTCACCCAACTGCGCCAGAACACTACCATCCTGATAACGGACCATCGAATGAATAACCGACTGCGGGTGAATCAGCACTTCCATCTGGCTTGCACTGGCATTAAATAACCAACGCGCTTCAATGTATTCCAGACCTTTGTTCATCATGGTGGCGGAATCGACAGAGATTTTTCGTCCCATCGACCAATTCGGATGACGGCATGCCTGATCGGGGGTCATAGAGACCAGATCGCGCAATGGCGTTTCACGGAATGGGCCACCAGACCCGGTAAGCAGAACTGACATGACGCCGTTTTGCTCAAGGTCAGCGTATCCCAGATTGTGTTGGATAGGTTGCGGTAAACTCTGAAAAATCGCGTTATGCTCGCTATCTACCGGCAAAAGCTGCGCTTTGTGGCGTTTCACGTCGTCCATAAACAGACGACCGCAGGTCACCAGCGATTCTTTATTCGCCAGCAAAATGCTTTTGCTCGCACGAATTGCCGCCAGCGTCGGCAGCAAACCCGCTGCGCCGACAATCGCCGCCATGACCTGATCAACATCATCCAGCGCAGCCATATCACAGGCAGCCTGCTGCCCGCTCATCACCTCGGTACGGCTACCCTGTGCCAAAAGAGCAGCTTTTACCTGTGCCGCGCTTTTTTCATCATCCATTACCGCATAGCGAGGCGCAAACTCCAGGCATTGCTCTACCATACGGGCAACATTTTTACCCGCCACCAACGCAGCAACACGAAATTTTTCCGGGTTATGGCGTACTACATCCAGCGTACTGCAACCAATGGAACCGGTTGATCCCAGGATGGTTAATTGCTTCATCGGACATCCAGAAGAATTTTACTCGTCATACTTCAAGTTGCATGTACGTTGGCTTTACTCGGCCTTTGGCGTCACCGCCTTCCTGCAACTTGAATTATTTAGAGTATGTAGACAGAAAAAAGCAAAACGCCGCCATCCAGCCTTCTCAGGCCTTCTAAGCGGCGTTTTTAGCGTACAGGCGAATCAGAACTGCATCAGTTCTGCTTCTTTCTCTGCCAGCGCCGCATCAACTTTTTTGATTGCTGCGTCAGTCAGTTTCTGTACGTCATCCTGAGAACGGCGATCGTCATCTTCGCTGATCTCTTTTTCTTTCAACAACGCTTTCACTTTGTCGTTTGCATCGCGGCGTACGTTACGTACCGCAACACGCGCGCCTTCAGCTTCACCACGTACGATCTTGGTCAGATCTTTACGACGTTCTTCGGTCAGCGGCGGCAGCGGAACGCGGATGTCAGAGCCCGCAGAGCTTGGATTCAGACCGAGGTCGGAAGCCATGATTGCTTTCTCAACGGCTGGACCCATAGAACGGTCAAATACGTTGATTTTCAGGGTACGGGAATCTTCAACCGTTACGCTTGCCAGCTGGCGCAGCGGAGTCGGCGTGCCGTAATATTCCACGACAATACCATCCAGCAGGCTAGGAGAAGCACGACCCGTGCGAATTTTGCTGATTTGGTTTTTGAACGCTTCGACGCATTTGTCCATGCGTACTTCAGCATCTTTTCTGATATCGTTGATCACGTTACGAATCCTTGAAAGCTTGTTTCAGTCAGACCATACCCGCCACGCAAGATGTGACAAGTATAGTCTTGATTAATTTTGAGGGACGTATCCCGCGACATTAAAGCGGAATATTACCTGCATTTAGCCGCAACGGGAATTATTCCGTGATTAACGTGCCTTCTTTTTCACCCATAACAACACGGCGCAGTGCACCTGGTTTGTTCATGTTAAAGACACGAATCGGTAATTTGTGGTCACGAGCCAGCGTGAACGCGGCAAGATCCATTACTTTCAGCTCTTTATCCAGCACTTCAGTGTAGGTCAACTGTTCGTACATAGTCGCCGTTGGATCTTTAGCCGGGTCGGCAGTAAATACGCCATCGACTTTGGTGGCTTTCAGAACCACATCCGCTTCAATTTCAATACCGCGCAGGCAGGCTGCAGAATCGGTGGTGAAGAACGGATTGCCGGTACCCGCAGACAAAATAACAACGCGGTTGTTACGCAGCAGGCTGATAGCTTCGGCCCAGCTGTAGTTATCACACACGCCGTTCAGAGGAATTGCGGACATCAAGCGAGCGTTCACATAGGCGCGGTGAAGCGCATCGCGCATCGCCAGACCGTTCATTACGGTGGCTAACATGCCCATGTGGTCGCCCACAACGCGGTTCATCCCCGCTTTCGCCAGACCAGCGCCACGGAACAGGTTACCACCACCAATCACTACGCCAACCTGAATACCCAGCTCAACCAGCTCTTTGATTTCCTGAGCCATGCGGTCGAGGATGCTTGCATCAATACCGAAGCCTTCTGAACCTTGCAGAGCTTCGCCACTTAACTTAAGCAGAATACGTTTGTAGACGGGTTTTGCATTGGTAGCCATGTTTCTTTCCTGAGACTGTCAACGAATGAGATGAGTTAATTCCGGCGACATTGTATGTCGCTTTTCAGCATGACCACTATAGCGGTTCGCTGAATTTACAAGCCAGACACAAAAAGAAGCCGCCCTCAGGCGGCTCCTTTAAAAATTAAGACTGCTTGGACATCGCAGCAACTTCTGCTGCAAAGTCAGTCTCAACTTTCTCGATGCCTTCACCCACTTCAAAGCGGATGAAACCAGTTACGTCAGCGTTATGCTCTTTCAGCAGCTGACCAACAGATTTGCTCGGTTCCATGACGAAAGGCTGACCGGTCAGAGAAACTTCGCCGGTGAATTTCTTCATGCGGCCTTCAACCATTTTCTCTGCGATTTCTTTCGGCTTACCAGACTGCATAGCGATGTCCAGCTGAACCTGGTATTCTTTTTCTACCACTTCAGCGGAAACGTCTTCCGGCTTAACGAATTCTGGTTTGCTTGCAGCAACGTGCATTGCCAGCTGTTTAACCAGTTCTTCGTCAGCGCCAGTTGCAGCAACCAGAACACCGATACGAGCACCGTGCTGGTAGTTACCCAGAACTTCGCCTTCCAGGGAAGCAACGCGACGGATGTTGATGTTCTCACCGATTTTAGCAACCAGAGCAACACGTTCTTCTTCGAACTGTGCTTTCAGAACTTCAACATCAGTGATTTTGCCAGCAACGGCAGCGTCCAGTACTTTGTCAGCAAATGCCTGGAAACCAGCATCTTTAGCAACGAAGTCAGTCTGGCAGTTAACTTCCAGAATGAAAGCGATGTTGCCGTCGATTTTGGTTTTGATTACGCCGTCAGCAGCAACGTTGCCTGCTTTTTTCGCCGCTTTGATTGCACCGGACTTACGCATGTTTTCGATTGCCAGCTCGATGTCGCCATTAGCTTCAGTCAGTGCTTTTTTGCAATCCATCATGCCTGCGCCAGTACGCTCACGCAGCTCTTTTACCAGGGATGCGGTAATTTCAGCCATTCTAAAATCCTCGGAAGATTTGATCTGCCCGGCATGAAACCGCACAGATTTAAAAGTGAAAAAGGGGGCCATATACAGGCCCCCTAACCAAACGTGATACTACCTGGTCTATAAGGGCTCTAACGAGCGTGCCTTATTATTCAGCTTCTACGAAGCTTTCTTCCGCCTGGGAAGCCAGATCCTGAGAACGGCCTTCACGAACGGTAGTAGCTACAGCGCCCAGGTACAGGGTCACAGCACGGATTGCGTCGTCGTTACCCGGGATAACGAAGTCAACACCGTCCGGATCAGAGTTGGTATCAACGATAGCAAATACTGGGATACCCAGGTTGTTTGCTTCTTTGATAGCAATGTGCTCGTGGTCAGCATCGATTACGAACAGAGCGTCCGGCAGACCGCCCATGTCTTTGATACCGCCCAGGCTGTTTTCCAGTTTCTCAAGCTCACGAGTACGCATCAGCGCTTCTTTCTTGGTCAGCTTTTCGAAAGTACCGTCCTGAGACTGAGTTTCCAGATCTTTCAGACGTTTGATGGACTGACGAACGGTTTTCCAGTTAGTCAGCATACCGCCCAGCCAGCGATGGTTCACGAAGAACTGGTCGCAGCTGTTAGCAGCTTCTTTCACCGCTTCGCTTGCAGCGCGTTTAGTACCAACGAAAAGGATTTTACCTTTACGAGCAGAGATCTTGTTCAGTTCAGCCAGAGCTTCGTTGAACATCGGTACAGTTTTCTCAAGGTTGATGATGTGAACTTTGTTACGCGCACCGAAGATGAACGGCTTCATTTTCGGGTTCCAGTAACGGGTCTGGTGACCGAAGTGAACACCAGCCTTGAGCATGTCGCGCATGGAAACAGTTGCCATGATTAAAACCTCTATATATAAAAGTTGGGGTTAAGCCTCCACGCATCCCATATTACCGACCCCAAAGGGCACCCCGGAATATGTGCCGATACGTGTGTGTTGTTACACAAAGTGAGATTTGTCGCTCCCGTCCATCGTGTGTAGTCTTCGAATGGATCGGAAGTCCGGCGCGCTTTATACCACAAATACGCCACCGACACCAATAATTGTTGGCGGTCTGTGCTGAATGAACGATGAATTTCGTGTTACAGGAAGGCGGCAAATTTTTGAATCCCCGGGAGCTTACAACCAGTAAGTGACTGGGGTGAAAAAATGTAGCCAACGCATCTGTGGCACGAAAGGCGAAGTTCAGAATGATTCTCAATTTGGCAGCATGTATGCGGGACTGATACCATTGACAGCACTTACACAATTATTGTCGAAATAATCGACACTGATGGACAGAATTCATGGCTATCTCAATCAAGACCCCTGAAGAAATCGAAAAAATGCGCGTCGCTGGCCGCCTGGCCGCTGATGTACTGGAAATGATCGAACCGTTTGTTAAACCGGGCGTCAGCACCGGCGAGCTGGATCGCCTCTGTAATGACTACATCGTGAATGAGCAGCAGGCCATTTCCGCCTGCCTGGGCTATCACGGCTATCCGAAATCCGTATGTATCTCTATTAATGAAGTGGTGTGTCACGGGATCCCGGACGACGCGAAGCACCTGAAAGATGGTGATATCGTTAACATCGACGTGACCGTGATTAAAGACGAATTCCACGGCGATACCTCTAAAATGTTTATCGTCGGCAAGCCCACCATTCTTGGCGAACGTCTGTGCCGTGTAACGCAGGAAAGCCTGTATCTGGCGCTGCGGATGGTAAAACCGGGCATTCGCCTGCGCACGCTGGGCGCTGCGATTCAGAAATACGCGGAAGGCGAAGGTTTCTCTGTTGTTCGTGAATACTGCGGTCACGGTATCGGTCGCGGCTTCCATGAAGAGCCACAGGTTCTGCACTACGATGCAGACGACGGTGGTGTGGTACTGCAGCCTGGCATGACGTTCACCATAGAACCGATGCTGAATGCCGGTGATTACCGCATCCGCACCATGAAAGACGGCTGGACGGTGAAAACCAAAGACCGGAGCTTGTCTGCACAGTACGAGCATACTATTGTAGTAACGGAAAACGGCTGTGAAATTCTGACGTTACGCAAGGATGACACCATCCCGGCGATCATCACACACGGCGAATAATGTTTTGCCTGATGGCGATGCATTCGCATCTTATCAGGCCTACAAATTGTACTACTTAGTAGGCCGGATAAGGCGTTCACGCCATCATCCGGCTTTTTAATGGGTGGCGCATAATGAATACTCTTCCTGAACAGCACGCAAATACTGCCCTCCCCACCCTGCCTGGCCAACCGCAAAACCCAGGGACATGGCCACAGCAAGATCTCAACTGCTCCGGCATTAAAGCGCATATCGACACCTTCCAGAACTGGTTAGGCGAAGCGTTTGACAGTGGAATTTCCGCAGAACAGCTCATTGAGGCCCGCACCGAATTTATTGACCAGTTGCTACAACGCCTGTGGATTGAAGCCGGTTTTGGCCAAATTGCCGACCTGGCGCTGGTTGCCGTTGGGGGTTACGGGCGCGGCGAACTGCACCCGCTTTCCGATATCGACCTGTTGATTCTCAGCCGTAAAAAGCTACCTGACGCGCAGGCCGAAAAAGTCGGTGAGCTGTTAACGCTGCTATGGGACGTGAGGCTGGAGGTTGGGCATAGCGTGCGTACGCTGGAAGAGTGTCTGCTGGAAGGATTGTCAGATTTAACCGTCGCCACCAACCTGATTGAAACTCGCCTGCTGATCGGCGATGTGGCGCTGTTTCTGGAGCTGCAAAAGCATATTTTTAGCGAAGGTTTCTGGCCTTCCGACAAGTTTTACGCCGCCAAAGTGGAAGAGCAGAATCAGCGCCACCAGCGCTATCACGGCACTAGCTACAACCTGGAGCCGGATATCAAAAGCAGTCCCGGCGGCCTGCGCGATATCCATACCCTGCAATGGGTGGCCCGCCGCCATTTTGGCGCCACCTCACTGGACGAAATGGTCGGCTTCGGCTTTTTGACACTGGCTGAACGCGCCGAGCTGAATGAATGTTTGCATATCCTGTGGCGGATTCGCTTCGCCCTGCATCTGGTCGTTAGTCGTTACGACAACCGCCTGCTGTTTGACCGCCAGCTCAGCGTGGCGCAAAGGCTAAACTACGGCGGCGAAGGCAACGAGCCTATCGAGCGGATGATGAAAGACTATTTCCGCGTCACCCGACGGGTCAGCGAACTGAATCACATGCTGTTGCAACTGTTCGACGAGGCGATCCTCGCCATGCCCGCCGATGAAAAACCGCGCCCGATTGATGACGACTTTCAACTGCGCGGCACGTTGATCGATCTGCGCAACGACGATCTGTTTATCCGTAAACCCGAAGCGATACTGCGGATGTTTTACATCATGGTGCGTAACAGCGCGATCAGCGGAATTTACTCCACCACGCTGCGCCATCTGCGTCATGCCCGCCGTCATTTAACCCAACCGCTGTGCTACATCCCGGAAGCGCGATCGCTGTTTCTCAGTATGTTGCGTCATCCGGGTGCGGTGAGCCGCGGTCTGCTGCCAATGCATCGCCACAGCGTGTTGTGGGCTTATATGCCGCAATGGTCGCATATAGTCGGCCAAATGCAGTTTGACCTGTTTCATGCCTATACGGTGGATGAACACACCATCCGCGTAATGCTCAAGCTGGAAAGTTTTGCCAACGAAGAGACCCGTCAGCGCCATCCGCTATGCGTGGATCTATGGCCGCGTCTGCGACAGCCGGAGTTGATTCTGATTGCCGCGCTGTTCCACGATATCGCCAAAGGTCGCGGCGGCGATCACTCGGTGCTCGGCGCTCAGGACGTGCTCAAGTTCGCCGAACTGCACGGCCTGAATTCCCGCGAAACGCAGTTGATCGTGTGGCTGGTGCGCCAGCATTTGCTGATGTCGGTGACCGCTCAGCGCCGCGATATTCAGGATCCCGAAGTAATTAAGCAATTCGCCGAAGAGGTACAAACGGAACACCGTCTGCGCTTTTTGGTGTGTCTGACCGTCGCGGATATTTGTGCCACCAACGAAACGCTGTGGAATAGCTGGAAGCAAAGCCTGCTACGCGAGCTGTACTTCGCGACGGAAAAACAACTCCGTCGTGGCATGCAAAATACGCCGGATATGCGCGAGCGCGTACGCCACCATCAGCTTCAGGCGCTGGCGCTACTGCGAATGGACAGCATTGATGAAGAAGCGTTGCACCACATCTGGTCACGCTGTCGCGCCAACTACTTCGTGCGTCACAGCCCAAATCAACTGGCCTGGCATGCGCGTCATCTCTTACAACATGACCTCAAAGAACCGCTCATTCTGCTTAGCCCGCAGGCAACGCGTGGAGGAACGGAAATCTTTATCTGGAGTCCGGATCGCCCGTATCTGTTTGCCGCCGTTTGCGCCGAACTGGACAGGCGTAATCTTAGCGTCCACGATGCGCAGATTTTCACTACCCGCGATGGGATGGCGATGGATACGTTCATCGTGCTGGAACCGGACGGCAGCCCGCTGTCTTCAGACCGACATGAAGCGATCCGTTTTGGACTGGAACAGGCCATCACGCAGCGCAGTTGGCAGCCACCGCAACCGCGTCGCCAGCCGGCAAAATTACGCCACTTTACCGTCGATACTGAGGTCACCTTTTTGCCGACCCATACCGACCGAAAATCATTCCTGGAGCTTATCGCTCTCGACCAGCCCGGCCTGCTGGCGCGGGTCGGGCAGATTTTTGCCGATCTGGGAATTTCGCTGCATGGCGCCCGAATTACAACCATTGGCGAGCGAGTAGAAGATTTATTCATAATCGCCACCGCCGACCGGCGCGCCCTTAATAATGAGCTGCAGCAGGAAGTGCATCAACGGTTGACAGAGGCCCTCAATCCAAACGATAAAGGGTGATGTTTTTATTTATTATGGAAAGAGTTTAACAATGCAGCAGTTACAGAACGTTATTGAGTCCGCTTTCGAGCGCCGTGCCGACATTACTCCGGCAAATGTAGATACCGTAACCCGCGAAGCGGTGAATCAGGTTATTTCTTTACTGGATTCCGGTGCACTGCGCGTCGCAGAGAAGATTGAGGGTCAGTGGGTCACGCATCAGTGGCTGAAAAAGGCGGTCCTGCTCTCTTTCCGTATTAACGATAATCAGGTCATCGAAGGTGCGGAAAGCCGTTACTTCGATAAAGTACCGATGAAATTCGCCAACTACGACGAAGCGCGCTTCCAGAAGGAAGGTTTCCGCGTGGTTCCGCCTGCGGCCGTGCGTCAGGGTGCGTTTATCGCCCGTAACACCGTGCTGATGCCATCTTACGTAAACATCGGCGCTTATGTTGATGAAGGTACGATGGTTGATACCTGGGCAACAGTCGGTTCCTGTGCGCAAATCGGTAAAAACGTACACCTGTCCGGCGGCGTTGGCATCGGCGGCGTACTGGAGCCGTTGCAGGCTAACCCGACCATCATCGAAGACAACTGCTTCATCGGCGCACGCTCTGAAGTGGTTGAAGGCGTGATCGTCGAAGAAGGTTCTGTTATCTCCATGGGCGTGTACATCGGTCAGAGCACCCGTATTTACGATCGCGAAACTGGCGAAGTGCATTATGGTCGCGTTCCGGCTGGCTCCGTGGTCGTCTCCGGCAATCTGCCGTCGAAAGATGGCAAATACAGCCTGTACTGCGCGGTGATTGTGAAGAAAGTCGATGCCAAAACGCGTGGCAAAGTGGGAATCAACGAACTGTTGCGCACTATCGACTAACAGCGATTTGAAAAAGCGGGCTTAGCCCGCTTTTTTTACATCTGCGAGTGGCATAAACAAGGCTTTTCGTTAATTATTCAATGGTTATAGTGAGCTTAAGGGTACCGCTATGTATGACAATCTGAAAAGTCTGGGCATTACTAATCCTGAAGAGATCGATCGTTACAGCCTGCGGCAAGAAGCCAACAACGATATCCTGAAAATCTATTTCCAAAAGGATAAAGGCGAGTTTTTTGCCAAGAGCGTGAAGTTCAAATATCCCCGTCAGCGCAAAACGGTGGTTGCTGATGGCATCGGCCAGGGTTACAAAGAAGTGCAGGAGATCAGTCCCAACCTGCGCTATGTGATCGATGAACTGGATCAGATCTGCCAGCGCGATCGCAGCGAAGTCGATCTTAAACGCAAGATCCTTGATGATTTACGTCATCTCGAAAGCGTCGTGACCAACAAGATCAGCGAAATTGAAGCCGATCTGGAAAAACTAACGCGTAAATAACCGCACGTGAATGTATTCGTAGGCCGGGTAAGGCGAAGCCGCCACCCGGCATTTTGCCTGATAAGCGTAGCGCCATCAGGCAGTTAATCAATGCTGCTCATCTAACTGTAACGCCACATACAGTAGCAGTCTGTCGTCAAAATTCCCCAGATCCAGCCCGGTCAGTTCTGAAATACGATTCAGGCGATATTCCAGCGTATTACGATGAATAAACAGTGCCTTTGAGGTCGCCAGCGGCTGGACGTTATGACGAAACCATGCCGCCAATGTCCGACGCAGCAACCCATTGTTATCCATCGCTTTCAGCCTCACCAACGGACGCGCCAGCTCATTGGCCTGCCAGCCGCCGCGCAGGCTGTCCAGCAGTACTGGCAGCATCAAATCCTGATAGAAATAGCTACGGCTTTCCGGCATCCGCTGTTTACCGACCATCATGGTGGTGCGCGCCGTACGATACGAACGGGCAATGCTACCAGGCCCGGTAAAATAGTTGCCCAGCGACACGCGAAAACGCAGCTGTCCGTTCTCTTTCATGCGGGCAATAAGCTGCTCAACGCGCTTGCGATGATCTTCAGCGTCCCAGCGGCCAAACTGATTGAGCGCGGGTTTCAGTACCACCATCTCAGTCAGGGAAACAATCGCAATCAGATTATTACGCTCTGGCGTGGTCAACGCATTCTGTAATTGCTGTAGTTCAGCCATCGCGCTGTCAACACCAAGCTGACCGCTGTCGACCTCCACTACCGCCACCACGCGCGGCTGGTTCAGATCAATGCCCAGGCGCTGGGCCCATTCCATCAGCGCTGGCGTATTCTCTTCCGCCTGAATCAGGTTCATCACCAGCTCTTCACGCAGACGGCTATCCTGCGCTAACAGATGCATCAAGCGCGACTGTTCCAGCATCATTTCGGCGGTCATGCACACTAACTCGCCGTATTTGCGCAGATGCTCCGGTTCGCCGGTAAGACCGATAACGCCAACGATTTCGCCTTCCAGACGCAGCGGCAGGTTTATCCCCTGACGCACACCGTGTAAATGCCGGGCCACCGCATCGTCGATATCGACCACCCGACCTTGCGAAAGTACCAGCAGCGCCCCTTCGTGCAATTCACCAATACGTTCGCGATCGCCGCTGCCGATTATCCGCCCACGGGCATCCATTACGTTGATATTGGTATCAATGATGCGCATGGTGCGCGCCACGATATCCTGCGCCATTTTGGTATCAAGATGCCAGCCAGCCATAAACCCCTCCTGTGAGCAGAGCTCAAGCATAGGGAAGATAATAAGCGGCGACATTGTGCAAATGCACAAAGCGGAAGGGAGAAGTATGGAGTTGTGGGAAGTATCACAAAAAGAAACCCCTTCCTGTGCAGGAAGGGGTTGAGGGAGATTACTGCATCAACAGATAGATGGAGCTGTCACCACGCTGAATGTTCAGCGCCAGTACGGCTGGTTTGCTGTCGAGGATTTTGCGCAGTTCAGCGATGTTTTTCACCGGCTGCTGGTTCGCACCGATAATCACATCCCCTTTCTTCAGGCCAATCTGTGCAGCCGGAGAATTCGGTTTCACGTCGCTTACCACGACACCTTTGTCCTGTCCTTTATTGCTCATATCGGCACCTTCAATGCCTTTAAAGATAGAGCTGGAGTCAACCTGAGTCTGGCTGCTCTGCTGCAATTCCAGGTTCACTGTGACCGGCTTACCGTCACGCAGCAGACCCAGGGTGATTTTGCTGCCAACCGGCATCGTACCGACCTGCGCACGCAGGGCGGCGAAGCTGCTAATAGGTTTGCCGTTCAGGGAGGTAATCACATCCCCAGCTTTAATCCCCGCTTTCGCTGCAGAAGAGTTCGGCATCACCTGGCTGACGAATGCGCCACGCTGGGCGTCAACTTTCATCGCTTTCGCCAGCTCAGAGCTCAGTTCGGTACCCATAATGCCCAGTTCGCCGCGTTTAACCTGGCCGAACTCAACCATCTGTGAAGTCAGGTTTTTCACCATGTTGCTTGGGATCGCGAAACCGATACCGATGTTACCGCCGTCCGGCGCGAGGATCGCGGTGTTAATACCGATCAGCTCACCGTTCAGGTTGACCAGCGCACCACCGGAGTTACCCCGGTTGATCGCAGCATCCGTCTGGATAAAGTTCTCGTAGTTTTCCGCATTCAGGCCGCTACGGCCCAGTGCAGAAACGATACCGGAAGTCACCGTTTCACCGAGGCCAAACGGGTTACCAATTGCCACGGTGTAATCACCCACGCGCAGCGCATCGGAATCTGCCAGCTTAATCGCCGTCAGGTTTTTCGGATCCTGAATTTGGATCAGCGCGATATCGGAGCGCGGATCTTTACCCACGATCTTCGCGTCAAATTTACGACCATCGCTCAACTGAACTTTAATCACCGTGGCGTTATCTACCACGTGGTTATTGGTCACGACATACCCTTTCGCGGCATCAATAATTACGCCGGAACCGAGTGCCATAAATTTCTGCTGCTGGCCGCCGCCATTGTCAGCGCCCGGTGCGCCGCCCTGGCAGAACGGCGAACTCTGGAACGGAGAACCGTCCTGGCAGAACGGTGAATTATCACCGAAGAACTGCTGGAAATTACGCGGCATGCGCGGCGTATTTACCGTCGTGCTCCCCTCAACGTTAATACTTACCACCGATGGCATCACTTTTTCGAGCATCGGGGCCAGGCTTGGCATCTGTTGGGCGGTCATTGCTGAAGACGACGTCTCAGCCGCTGTAGCAGACAGGGGGGACAACGCCAAACCTAAACTCAGAGCCAGTGCACTCATTGCTAATGTGGTTTTTTTCATGTGTTTCGTTCTCGATTAACAGGTAACGCAAAATTGCTGTATACGTCAGAGTCGTTTTATAGCGCTAAGTTCCAGAATTAAGTTTAAGGAAAAAGTAAAATTTTATTGGCCGTCTTTACAAATGAGTATTTATTGTTCTACGGCCATCAAGCGACGATATTCATCCCAGGCATACAAATCCGTCATCCCGCTGATATAATCCTGGATCAACCGGCAGCGATAATAATATTCCAGAACCGAATACTCGGTGCACCCCGTCGATATTTTACTAACCGCCTCAACATACGCAAGACGATGGCGGGTAGACAACTTCTGAAATAAACGGGACTCGATAGGAAAACGTTTTACTCTTTCATTGTCGACCAGTTCAGAAAAATCTGACTGAGACATTTTTAATAACGGCTGATAGATCTCCAGCAACCCGCTGATCACCCGATAGCCCTGTAATTCCAGTTGTTCAACATCCGGATGGCTAAACACATGTTTTACTGCCACATTTTTATAAACGCCCAGTAGCTGGCTGAAGCTACTGGCATCTTCTAGCAGCGCATGATTAAAGCTGCCTTCATAAATCTGCGGCAAATTATCAATAAACCGCTGGGCCGCATACGGCACCAGTTTATTCAGCGTATTGACGCGTAAATACATAAAGAACTGATCTTCGGTACTCCGGCTTAATGTATTTGAACGTGATTTTTCCCAGGCGTTCTCAACAACCTGGATAAACAGGGAACCTTTTTCATGTTGCCCCCACGCCTCATGCAGATGGTGATAAAGCTGCTCGACGCTAAAGATTCTTTTCTCAACGGCATCTTCCAGATCCGCTACGCAATAAGAGATATCATCGGCAGCTTCCATAATCCAGGTTAATGGAAAGCGACTGTAAGGCGCTAATGATAATTCTTTACGCAACCGCTCAATATACGGTTCTTCAGAAAGGTAATAACCTGGCTTCTTCATTAAATAATTGTGTGTTTCGGGTGCACTGCCGCGCCACCACGCTGGACGGGTATATTTTAAAATACCGCCAACCTGCGCCCAGGTAAGGTTCATACGCATCAACGTATGCACAAGGCGAATACCCTGCGCATTGCCTTCAAAATGGCACAGGTCCTGGCGTACCTTACGGCGAATATCATTCAGCGACTCCTCGCCTTCACGCAACCGTAATGCCGCCACCTGGCAGCGGTCATCACTTAGGGGCTGACTTTCTGCGTCTGCGGGATACAGCCGCTGGCGGAACCAGTCATTAATCGCCGCTTCCCCAAAATGGCCAAACGGCGGATTGCCAATGTCATGCATCAGGCAGGACATTTCGACAATACTTTCAAACGGTCCCGTCAGTTCATCCAGGCCATACTGCTCCAGCAACTTTTGCTCTTTTAGTCGGCTGAGGATCTCTTTCGCGATATAGCGGCCAACCTGCTGAACTTCCATTGAGTGCGTTAAACGCGTGCGCACCGCCGCATTACGTTCCAGCGGAAAGACCTGGGTCTTTTGTTGCAGTCGGCGAATTGCCGGTGAATTGATAATACGTCCGCGATCGCTTTCGAAAATACGCAGGATCTCATGCTCAGTCTTCACGCCCTGCGGCGAACGGTAACGACGATGCCAGTTTATTTTTTTTCGGAAATCGATCTGTGCCATGTCCTCTCCCGCCTGAGAAATGCGCTACCCCTTAAGCGCATGATAGACTATGCCCTCAAATCTGGCTTATCGCGAGTAAATCTATGAAAATCGGCATCATTGGTGCAATGGAAGAAGAAGTTACGCTGCTGCGTGACAAAATCGAAAACCGTCAGACCATCGCGCTCGGCGGTTGTGAAATTTACACCGGCCAACTGAACGGTACAGAGGTTGCGCTGCTGAAATCGGGTATCGGTAAAGTGGCTGCGGCACTGGGCGCTACGCTGCTGCTTGAACGCTGCAAGCCGGACGCCATCATTAATACCGGTTCTGCGGGTGGCCTGGCCTCTACGCTGAAAGTCGGGGATATCGTAGTTTCTGACGAAGCGCGCTATCACGACGCCGACGTCACTGCCTTTGGTTATGAATTTGGTCAGCTACCGGGCTGCCCGGCTGGTTTTAAAGCCGATCCTACGTTGATTGCTGCCGCAGAGTCTTGCATCGCCGAACTCAATCTGAACGCCGTTCGCGGACTTATCGTCAGCGGCGACGCCTTCATTAATGGTTCCGTGGGGCTGGCTAAAATTAAGCATAACTTCCCGCAGGCGATTGCCGTTGAGATGGAAGCGACCGCAATTGCGCACGTTTGCCACAACTTTAACGTGCCATTTGTCGTGGTTCGCGCTATCTCTGACGTTGCCGATCAGCAGTCCCATCTCAGCTTTGACGAATTCCTGGTGGTTGCCGCGAAGCAGTCAAGCCTGATGGTCGAAACGCTGGTACAGAAACTGGCGCATGGCTAAATTACTCTCCAGGGCGCTGGTCGCCCTGCTTTTCACTCTCCCGGCGTTCCTTTACGCCGCACCGCGTGTTGTGACGCTTTCTCCTGCCAATACTGAACTCGCTTTTGCCGCTGGCATTACCCCTGTTGGCGTCAGCAGCTATTCAAACTACCCGCCAGAAGCCAAAAATATTGAGGAAGTCTCAACCTGGCAAGGGATGAATCTTGAACGTATTGTGGCGCTGAAACCTGATTTGGTTGTCGCCTGGCGCGGGGGAAATGCTGAGCGGCAGGTGAATCAACTAACCTCTCTGGGTATTAAGGTCATCTGGGTGGACGCCGTTACCATTGAGCAGGTTGCCGATGCGCTACGCCAATTAGCGGCATGGAGCCCCAAGCCTGAACAAGCTAAACAGGCGGCGCAAACCATGCTTGATGACTATGCTTTACTTAAATCTCAGTATGCCAACAAACCGAAAAAACGCGTGTTTCTCCAGTTTGGTGCCAATCCTCTGTTTACCAGTGGAAAAGGTTCTATTCAGCACGAAGTTCTTGAGGTATGCGGCGGAGAAAACATCTTTGCCGGTAGTCGGGTTCCCTGGCCGCAGGTTAGCCGTGAGCAGGTCCTGGCACGAGCCCCCCAGGCTATTGTTGCCACAGGCGGTCCGGGCGAAACTCTGAAAATTGAGCAATACTGGGGAAACCAGCTTAAAATACCCATTATTACACTTAATAGTGACTGGTTCGAACGCGCGAGCCCGCGTATTATCCTCGCCGCAAAACAACTCTGTAATGCGCTTTCACAGATAAATTAGCGCCTGCCCCCACCAGGTCTGTTGTGAGGATTTAAAAATGCTCGTCTATTGGCTTGATATTGTCGGCACCGCAGTATTTGCAATCTCTGGCGTATTACTGGCCGGAAAATTACGTATGGATCCGTTTGGCGTCCTGGTACTCGGCGTGGTTACCGCCGTTGGTGGTGGCACGATCCGCGATATGGCGCTGGATAATGGACCGGTTTTTTGGGTTAAGGATCCGACCGATCTGGTGGTGGCGATGATCACCAGCATGCTGACGATCCTGTTGGTACGTCAACCAAGACGCATACCGAAATGGATCCTTCCGGTGCTGGATGCCGTTGGTCTGGCGGTGTTCGTGGGTATTGGGGTCAACAAGGCATTTCTCGCAGGAACAGGGCCGCTGGTGGCGATTTGTATGGGGGTGATTACCGGCGTAGGTGGTGGGATCATTCGCGATGTGTTAGCTCGTGAAGTCCCGATGATTTTGCGCACCGAGATCTACGCCACAGCCTGTATTATCGGCGGGATCGTGCATGCGACAGCGTTTTATACCTTTGATGTTTCACTGGAAAACGCCAGTATGATGGGGATGATTGTCACGCTGCTGATTCGGCTTGCCGCCATTCGCTGGCATCTGAAATTGCCGACGTTTGCGCTGGATGATAACGGGCGTTGATATGACGATACAGAACATGTAGGCCGGATAAGGCGTTTACGCCGCCATCCGGCACATTGCCCGGTGGCGCTACGCTTACCGGGCCTACAACATCAGACCATCAGTATTACAGACAGCAATCAGATGCTGAAAGAAGAACCACACCCGCAGGTGCTTTTCGCATTCGGGTTAGTCACAACGAAGCGGGAACCTTCCAGACCTTCGGTATAGTCAACCGCGCCGCCCACCAGATATTGCAGACTCATCGGATCAACGACCAGACCAACACCTTGTTTCTCGATGGTCATATCACCTTCATTGACCTGATCATCAAAGGTGAAACCGTACTGGAAACCGCTGCAACCACCGCCAGTGATATACACGCGTAATTTCAGATTCGGGTTATCTTCGTCAGCGATCAGGCTTTTAACTTTATTGGCTGCTGCTTCAGTAAATTGCAGTGGCAGCGCTACGTCATCACTCATATTTTGCTCCAAACGACATCGGCAATTGGGTAAATTTCAACCCAATACTTTGGGCCATTATCTAATACCCTGGTATTTCGTTCAAGTATTCTCGCCAGCGGCAGTCCCCTGGCTTTTCGCCGCCTGCTCCGCTTCCTGTTTTGCCAGCGTACGGGCAAGGATAGTCGAGTATAGCGGCTTTCCGCCCATAAATTGGGCTAATAGTGTTGCGCCAAGACAGGTAATAATCATTGGCAAAATGAGCTGATAGTTATCGGTCATCTCCAGCACCAGTACAATACCCGTGAGCGGCGCACGTACCGAAGCCGCCAACAAAGCCCCCATTCCGGCAATGGCAAAGGTTCCGGCCTCCAGGTGATACTGCGGAAAAGAGGCCGCTGCGGCCATACCGAACGCGGTGCCAAGCAACGTGCCCAACGCCAGCATCGGGGCAAAGATCCCACCGGGCGCACCGGATGAGAAGCACAGCAGCGTGGTGATCACCCGGGTGATAAATATAAACAGCAACAGACCGACGCTAAAATTGCCTGCTGCGGCAATCGGGATCAGGTTAAAACCACCGCCTGCCGCTTCCGGTTGAATTAATCCGAGGATCCCGCACAGACCACCGATCGCGCCGCCCATCAGCACCCATTTTTTAATTTCACCGCCGTGAAAGCGCTGGAACATATCCTGGGTACGCAACACCATAGTGTTGAACAACGGTCCGACACAGCCAAAAATAAGTCCGAGCACCAGATACAGCCACAGCGTATTCACCGGCGCATTAGAGAGTTTCCCGACTTCAATTATCGGGGCTTCACCGTTGAAAATACGAAACACGATGCTCGACATAATAACGCCGGTAAACACGGCTTTGATCGACACGAGGTTATAGCGAAACTGTGGACGCATCTCTTCAATAATGAACAGGATCCCCGCCAGCGGAGCGTTAAACGCCGCCGACAAGCCCGCTGCGGCACCGGTAGCCAGCAGGGTATGCCGCGCTTCGGCGCTGCGCATACGGAAAATATCCAGCACCATGCGTCCAATGTTGCCGCCAATCTGCACGGTCGGCCCTTCTCGCCCGAGCACCATGCCGGCTCCCAGCGTACCCATGCCGCCGATAAATTTCACCGGCAGGACACGCCACCAGCGCACAGGTCGCAGCTCTTCCAGCGCACCTTCAATCTCTGGGATCCCCGAACCACCGGCTTCCGGCGCAAATTTACGCACCAGGAAATAGCCGACCATCGCCAGCAACGCCGAGAGAATAAACGCCAGCGGCCACAGCAGAATGTCATGGTCCGCAACCTGAGCCAGCGCGCCAATGCGCTGATTCTGCACCCAGGTCACCGCTTTCTCAAATGCCACGCCAACAAGCCCTGTCACAGTACCCACTACTGCAGCCATCAACAGGATCGCCAACGGCGTTTTGTCTCGTTCCAGGAGACGACGAATTTGATCCCTGCGGCGTAAACGCACAATTTGCTGTGCTTCAAAAGAGGGAGTGTCTGTCTTCATCAGATGATCATTAATTGGTAATACAAATACGGAATCGGCATTCTACTCGCACATTTCGCGAAAATCCCCTGCAAATCGCATTGTTTCAAATGCGTAAAACTTTCATAACCTTCTCTGAATAACTAGAATAGCGGGCATTTACTTTTTCTACGAACCAGGACCCCATCCATGAGTAAGTCTGAAAATCTCTACAGCGCAGCACGCGAACTTATCCCAGGCGGCGTTAACTCCCCCGTTCGCGCCTTTACTGGCGTGGGTGGTACTCCGCTGTTTATCGAAAAAGCGGACGGCGCGTATCTGTACGATGTCGATGGTAAAGCCTATGTCGATTACGTCGGTTCCTGGGGACCGATGGTACTGGGTCACAACCACCCGGCAATCCGTAATGCGGTGATTGAAGCTGCGGAACGCGGTTTAAGCTTCGGTGCACCGACCGAGATGGAAGTGAAAATGGCGGAGCTGGTCACCGAATTAGTGCCGACCATGGACATGGTGCGCATGGTGAACTCCGGTACGGAAGCGACAATGAGCGCAATCCGTCTGGCGCGCGGTTTCACCGGTCGTGATAAAATCATCAAATTTGAAGGCTGCTACCACGGCCATGCTGACTGCCTGCTGGTCAAAGCCGGTTCCGGCGCGTTAACGCTGGGCCAGCCGAACTCCCCTGGCGTTCCAGCTGATTTCGCGAAACACACCCTGACCTGCACCTATAACGATCTCTCTTCAGTGCGTGCAGCGTTTGAACAGTACCCGCAGGAGATCGCCTGTATCATCGTTGAGCCGGTCGCCGGCAACATGAACTGCATCCCGCCGCTGCCAGAATTCCTGCCAGGCCTGCGTGCATTGTGCGATGAGTTTGGCGCGCTGTTGATTATCGATGAAGTGATGACCGGTTTCCGCGTGGCACTGGCCGGTGCGCAGGATTATTACGGCGTTGTTCCGGACCTGACCTGCCTGGGTAAAATCATCGGTGGCGGGATGCCCGTTGGCGCATTCGGTGGCCGTCGTGATGTGATGGACGCGCTGGCGCCGACCGGTCCGGTTTACCAGGCGGGTACGCTGTCCGGTAACCCGATCGCAATGGCGGCGGGCTTTGCTTGTCTGACCGAAGTGGCCCAACCGGGTATTCATGAAACGCTGAACGAACTGACAACGCGTCTGGCGGAAGGTCTGTTGGAAGCTGCCGAAGAAGCGAATATTCCGCTGGTGGTTAACCATGTGGGCGGGATGTTCGGGATTTTCTTCACCGATGCAGAAACCGTAACCTGCTATCAGGATGTGATGGCATGCGACGTCGAACGCTTCAAGCGCTTCTTCCACATGATGCTGGATGAAGGAATTTATCTGGCGCCGTCTGCTTTCGAAGCGGGCTTTATGTCCGTGGCGCACAGTGAAGACGATATCAATAACACCATCGACGCCGCGCGCCGGGTGTTTGCGAAGTTGTAAAAAAGAGAACGTGCAGAAATGTAGGCCGGGTAAGGCGAAGCCGCCACCCGGCTTTTTTATTGCCGGATGTCGACGCAAAGCGTCTTATCCGGCCTACATGAAAGGGGTCAGCCTCAGCGGCTCTGCTTTCTCAGCAGATAGATAAAGTACGGCGCACCAATAAACGTCGACAATAATCCCGCCGGGATCTGATACGGAAACAGCACCATCCTGCCGCACCAGTCAGCAAAGACCAGCAACACGCCACCCGCCAGCGCCGAAATCAGCATATGCGGCATCGCCCGACGAAAACCCATCATACGGGCAATATGCGGAGCCATCAGCCCGACAAAGCTCAACGGTCCAATAGTCATGGTGGCTGTCGCCGTCAGTCCTGCCGCCAGCAGCAGTAACCCCACGCGTGATGGCGTGATAGCCATACCTACAGCCCGCGCCGTATCGCCGCCGAGCGGTAAAATTGTTAGCCAACGGCGGCACAGAGGCGTCATCGCCAGCAGAATCACCATCACAATCCCGGTACGCAGTACTTGCTCTCCGCTCGCGTTATAGGTTGAACCGGAAATCCAGGTCAACACGCCCGCCATGCGCGGATCGCCGCTGGCCTGCAGCATCATCAGCAGCATAGTAAAGGCCGTACTGAGCGCCATACCGGCCAACAGCATACGGTGCGGTGAAAAACCACCGCGCCCGGCGGCAATCATAATGATAAGCAGAGTGCCCGCGGCCCCGAGGCTTCCGGCGGGCAGCAGCCAACCAAAAGCATTTCCGGGGACCAAAAACAGCATGAGCACCACGCCAAATGCCGCACCGGAGCTAATGCCCAGCACTTCCGGGCTGGCCATCGGGTTGCCCGTCAGACGTTGAATAATACAGCCCGCTACCGCCAGCATCACCCCGGCAATCAGGGCCGCCAGAATGCGAGGCCAGCGCCAGGGCATCAGCTCATCCAGCATCGCGCCGCTGGCCCATGTCCAGCCATGTGCGTCGCGGCCAAACGACAGCGCCACCACGAGGGTTAGCAGCAAGATTACGCCACCTGCCAGCGCAAACATCAGCACATTCTGACGCTCAGCGGCGATGCGATTACTGGCGTTCATATCCGGGGCGCTCATACTCCTCAAGCGCGGCAACAACCACAGTAGCAACGGTGCGCCAATCAACGCGGTCACTGAACCGGTGGAGACTTCCATCCATACGCGGGTCAGCCACAGAATGATTTGGTCGGAGAGCCAGAGGATCAACGCACCAATCAGCGGGGCAAGCACCAGACGTGCCAGCAAACGACGCGCACCGAGCATTTTCGCCAGCAGCGGTGCAAACAGGCCAATAAAGCCGATAATCCCAACCGCGTTAACCAGTAAGGCGCTGATGACAATGGCCAGCGATAACGCCGCCAGACGTGCCAGCGACAGCGCCAGACCGAGGTTACGCGCCACGCCGTCATCCAGTCCCATCAGTGTCATTGGGCGTAACAACAACAGAGTCAGCATCACACCGCCCAACAGCTGCGGCCACAGACGCTGTACGCCGCTCCAGTCGGTTTGCGTTAACGTGCCGCTGCTCCATAAAAACATGCTTTGCAGCTGATCGTGATGGAAGATAACCATCAACTGGTTAATCGCCCCGCAGTACAGGCTGACCACCAACCCGGCAAGGATTAACGTCACCGGAGAAAGGCGCTTGCCCCAGGCAACGCCAAACACCAGCGCCCCAACGACACATGCTCCCGCCAGCGCCGCAAATTGCGTGGTCAGCGCACCAGGAATAGCCCACAGCGTGGTGACCGTAATGCCCAACTGCGCACCGGTCGCAACGCCCAGCGTGGTTGGCTCCGCCAGCGGGTTACGCAACACCTGCTGAAACAACACGCCGACCAGACCCAGCCCGGCGCCGACCAGTAGCGATATAGCCAGCCTCGGCAGCAGGCTATAGTGAAAAACCATCTGCTCAATGATGTCGATATCCGGTGACCAGATAGCCTGTTGCCACTGACTGCGCGGTAGCGCAACGGAGAAGTTAACCCATGTCAGCCAGCAGGCAGCAACAAACAGCACCAACAACAGCAACGCCGGATGGCGGCTTCGCCTTATCCGGCCGACAAAGCGCCCAAACCGTAGGTCCGATAAGGCGCTTTTCGCGCCGCCATCCGGCATTTCAAGTTTCCTGCTCACGCTTTGCCTCCCAACGCATTATCCAGAATACGGGCAAAATGCATGGCCGATAACGTTGCGCCATAGAACCAAACGGCAGGCACACGTTGAAAACGTCCGCCACGGACAAACGGCATCGCCTGCCATAATGGCGTAGACATCAGCGCAGCCATCTCTTTATCGTTGCCGTGATCAAAGCACAGCACATCGACATCCTTATAAGCAGCCAGACGGTCAATACTCACGGCAGTACTGCCCCAGAAGTTTGTTTCTCCCTGCCAGGCGTTAGGGATCCCATATTCGTCCAGTACGTCCTGGAACAGGCTGTTTGAGCCAAACACCAGCATATGTCGCGAATCAAGCAAGGATGTCAGGAGCACGGGACGCGCGCCGCGTTGCATAAAGCGCGGTTTCAGGCTGGCGATAAAACGATCGTACTCAGTCAAATGGCGTTCAGCAGAGGCTTGCAGATTGAACAATTGCGCCATTTCCTGCAGCGACTGTCGCGCAACGGCCAGCGGCTTTTTGCCATCGCTGAAATTAAATCCCCGGCCTGGTGCAATCCGCGCCAGCTTTTCAGGGGAAGGACCATAGCCTGCCGACCAGAGCAGAAATGAGGGCTTCATTTCGGTCAGCAGTTCGAGATTGGGTTCCGTACGTAGCCCGACGTCAATTACCGAGTCCGGCAGAGGAGGCTCACTGACCCACAGCTTGTAGTTAGGGATATCTGCGATGCCGTACGGCGTAATACCCAGCGCCAGCAGCAGCTCTACCGGCAGCCATTCCAGCGCTACAATGCGCTGGGGATCAACCGCCCCGGCGTGCGCCGTATTCATCCGCCACAACAGAGGCGACAGCGCCATCGCCGTAAGCAGCCGCCGACGGGTAATATGAGGTAATCCGATCATTAATAGACAAAACTCACGGGTGCGGCACCGGCCGGATGCGGCAAAATGCCCATCGGGATACCGTAAATTTGTTCCAGAGTTTCACTGCGCATCAGTTCAGCAGGCGTTCCTTGAGAAATCATCTCACCGCCGCGCAGCGCAACGAGGTAATCGCAGTAACGGGCCGCCATATTGATATCATGCAGCACCGCTACCACCGTCAGCCCACGCTGCTGGCTTAAGCGGTGCACCAGCGCCAGCACGTCAACCTGATGGGCGATATCCAGCGCGGAAGTTGGTTCATCAAGCAGCAGACAACGGCTGTCCTGTGCCACCAGCATGGCAATCCACGCGCGTTGGCGTTCCCCACCGGACAGGCTATCGACCAGACGGTGCGCCAGCGGCTTTAAACCTACCAGCGAAATGGCTTCTTCTACTTTCTCTCTGTCGGCAACGCCAAAACGCCCCAGCGCCCCGTGCCACGGATAACGACCAATCGCCACCAGTTCGCGTACGGTCATCCCTTCTGCCTGCGGCAGCTGTTGCGGCAGATAGGCGACCTTGCGGGCAAACGCTTTACTACTCCAGCTCTCCAGCGGCTGTTCGTCGAGCAGGATTTCACCTTCTGACGGCGGCTGATGACGTCCCAGCATTTTCAATAATGTCGATTTACCGGAACCGTTGTGGCCGATAAGACCCGTCACTTTCCCTACAGGAAAAGTTAATGAGAGAGGATGCAAAAGCGTGCGGCCAGGCACACGAAAGGAGACATTACGCAACGCAAAAGTGGTGTCGGGATGGGATCTGTTTTCCTGCATAGCAGCCAACTTGTAAAACGGGCACGCAAAGCGTGCCCAAAGAGAAATTAGAAACGGAAGGTTGCAGTTGCAACGACCTGACGTTCTGCGCCCCAGAAGCAGCCATAAGTATTGAAGCAGCTGGCGACGTATTCACGGTCAAACAGGTTGTTCACATGCAGCGCCACGTTGGAGCCAGCCATACCAACACGCGCCAGATCGTAACGTACTAACGCATCTACCAGCGTGTAGCTTCCCACTTTGAAGGAGTTTGCCGGATCGCCATAGCTGGAACTAGTATAACGAACCCCCGTACCCAACGTCAGCCCGGAAAGCGCGCCATCATAGAGGGTGTAATCCCCCCACAGTGATGCCATATGTTTTGGCACCTGAGCAGGCGTATTGCCTTTGTAGTTGGTGTCGGTGGTGTATTCCGCATCGGTGTAGGTATAAGAACCGACCACGTTAACGCTGGCAGACAGTGCCGCTTTCGCTTCGATTTCAACACCGCGTGAACGAATTTCACCGCCTTCAACTGACCAGATCGATCCATTCGGATCGGCCATCAGGTTGTTGGTTTTAGTCAACTGGTAAACGGCACCGGTTAATACAATCGGACGGTCGCTCGGCACGTACTTCACGCCCGCTTCGTACTGCTTACCTTTAGATGGCGCAAAGATATTGCCGCTTTCCCCAACCTGAGAATTTGGTTCAAACGATTCGCTGTAGCTGAAATACGGGGTCACACCGTTGTCGAACAGGTAGTTAACACCGCCACGCCAGGTGAACTGTCGGTCATCACGGGAGTCCAGCACACCAGAAACGCGGTTCAGAGAGTCCTGTTTAGCCCAGTCGTAACGGCCGCCCAGAGTGACCAGCACCTTATCCCACTGCATCTGATCCTGAGCGTACAGGCCCGTTTGTTCCTGTTTATTCAGAACGCGATAAGCTGCGCCAGGTCCAGGGTGCGAGCCAAAGTCAAAATCGCTACGGTCAAGATTATAGATATCAGACGGCGCTACCGAACCAGCCCAACCGAACCAGGAGTTGATATCGTTACGCATACGCATATAGTCAACGCCGGTCAGCAATGTGTGATCCAGGGAACCGGTGGCGAATGTGCTCTGCAACTGGGTATCAACAGAGAAATTCTGCAATTTTTCATTGTCGTCAACGTACTGACGAGTCAGCGTGTGATCCCAATCTGACTGAGGGATACTGGCGCAAGGACTGTTAGCCGGATCTTTGGTATACAGCGGATCGGAGCACATGCCGTAGCCGTACACGCTTTTCTGCGACACTTTGTTTTGCGCATAACGCAGGTTCTGACGTACGGTAAAGGTGTCGTTAAATTCGTGGTCGAAGCTGTAGCCCACCATCTTCTCGTTACGAGAGTAGGTATTGTTGTCCGCACCTTCGTTGAAATCGGTCGGCAGACGTGAACCATTTGGCAGCTTAGACACGGTCCCCTCTTTCGGCAACCAGCCGTAATAACCGGTTTCCGGCTCGTTCTGGAAGTAGGAGAGGAAGGTGAAATTCGTCTTATCATCCGGACGCCATGTGAAAGATGGCGCGATAGCATAACGCTGTTCTTCTGCGCCCTGCTGCTGCGCATTCGCGGAACGCGCCAGGCCGGTCAGGCGGTAATTGAGTACACACCATCGTCATCCAGCGCATCGCTGAAGTCAAAACCGGTCTGGAACAGGCTGTCAGTACCCATTTTGAACTGAACTTCTTTCAGCGGCTCCGTTGTCGGGCGCTTGCTGACCATATTCAACAACCCACCCGGGTTGCTCTTTCCGTACAGAACGGAAACCGGACCGCGCATCACTTCGGCGCGCTCCAGCATATAAGGGTCGATGACCGCATCATTGTAGAAGTTGCCCTGCATCTTCAGGCCATTCAGATAGTTATTCTGACTTTGGCCGTCGGCGGCAAATCCGCGAATAATCAGGTAGTCATAGGTATTGGACGCGCCACGTGTACCCACGGCAACGCCCGGGGTGTAGCTGAGCGCCTCTTTGACCGATTTTGGTTGATGCAACGCCATCTCTTCGGCGGTGACCACTGAAATAGACTGAGGAACTTTTTGAATCGGAGTGTCGGTTTTGGTCGCCGTAGCAGACTGTCGTGCAGCGATGGTTGCCGCAGGCCCCCATGCGCTTTCCTGCGGAGCAGGTGCAGCAGTTACGGTGATGGTTTCTTCTTTCGGGTCAACCGCCGCCTGTGCATAGACAGACATGCCGCTAACCGCTGTGGCTACCACTACTGCGATTTTACGCAGTGATGAACTTGGCTGAGCAGTTTTAAGACGCGCCATTGGTATTTCTCTGATGAAAGTGAATGATAACGTAAACGAGAATTATTATTATAACGGCAGCATAATATTCGAAACTCTGGCGAGATAGCAAGCAATACGCGTCCCTACTAAAACTGAGGGGTTAAGAAATAACCAGATGAAAAGAAAGGGTTAATAAATTAGGCTGAAATGTTTTAACGGATAACGTACCGGATGGCTACCTTAATTCCGTAGGCTTGATAAGCGCAGCGCCGTCAGGCAAGGCAAACTAAAACCATATAGCGCAAAAAATGAAAAACCCGCCGAAGCGGGTTTTGAGGCAGGCATTAGTTACCGCCAAACATCTCTTTAATCCAACCGGCTACGCCATCGCCGTCCTTCTTCTCCTGCTGCGGCGGTTGCTGCTGTTGAGGCTGCTGTTGCTGCGGCTGCTGAGAAGATTGATCGAACGGATTACCCGACTGCTGCAACATCTCACCTTGTTGACACAGTGAATCCGGATCGGTGGTCCATACCGGAAGCGTGCGCATACCCCCGCTACAAACGAAGTTACCGTCGTAGTCTACGCCCATATCCACCACATCCTCCGGTGGCGTCAGCACCAGCGGTGTTGGCGTCTGGTTGGCCAGATAACGCTGATAAATCGACATCGCGCCGCTGGCACCGTACAGCTTGGTTGGCTGGTTGTTATCGCGGCCCACCCAGGTGATGGTCACCTGGCTGCCGTCGATCCCGGCAAACCAGGTATCCACGTTGTTGTTGGTGGTCCCGGTTTTCCCTGCCAGATGCAGACCCGGATACTTCGCGCCAAGCTGGCGACCCGTACCACGCTGAACCACCTGCTGCATAGTCCACAGCGTCATATACGCCGCCTGCGCCGGAACAGCACGCTCGGCCTGTGGGAAGCTCTGGTACAGCACGGTACCATCTTCGGCAATCACCGAACGCAGCGCCGACAGCGGCGCGCGGTTCCCACCGCTGGCGATAGTCTGGAACGCCTGCGCCACTTCGATTGGCGTCAGGTTTAACGCACCCAGCAGCATGGCCGGAACCGGGTTAAGCTGATCTTTCGGCGCACCCAGCTTCAACCAGGTATCGGTTACAGCAGGCAGGCCCAGCGCCATCCCCAGATTTACCGTTGGCACGTTCATTGAACGCGTTAACGCATCCACCAGCATTACTTTGCCGCTTTCGCTATAGCGACGGTCATCGTTCTGCGGTGACCACACCTGGCCGTTCGGCTGACGCAGCGCAATCGGCGCATCGGCAATCCAGGTATTCAGGCGGTACAACTTCGGCTGGCTGAGCGCGGTCAGATAGGTTGCAGGCTTGGCCAGAGAACCAATCGAACGACGCGCCTGCATCGCACGGTTATAGCCCGCAAACTGCGGTTCTGCTCCGCCGACCATGGCGCGAACTTCACCACTAAAGCGGTCAACGACCACAATCGCGGTTTCCAGATCGCTCAGCTTACGCTGTTTCTTCAATACCGGAATGCCTTCCACCGCCGCTTTTTCTGCGGCGTCCTGCGCCACGGAATCAAAGGTGGTGAAAATCTTCACGCCGGAGAGATCTTTAACTTTATCGCCCAGCTTCGCCTGGAGCTCCTGACGCACCATCTGCATAAAGGCAGGCTGCGGGGAGATCACCCCACCACGCGGCTGTACGCCTAGCGGACGCGCGCTCAGCATGTCATACAGATCCTGGTCGATAATCTGCTGCTGCTGCAGAAGACGCAGAACCAGGTTACGACGCTCAAGCGCCAGCTTCGGGTTACGCCACGGGTTATAGATCGACGCCCCTTTAACCATCCCCACCAGCAGCGCCTGCTGGTCGAGGCTCAGCTCTTCTACCGGACGACCGAAATAATAGAGGCTCGCCAGCGGGAAGCCGCGAATCTCGTTATCACCGCTTTGGCCGAGATAGACTTCGTTCATGTACAGCTCAAGAATGCGGTCTTTGCTGTAACGCGCATCCATGATCAGCGCCATATAGGCTTCGTTGGCCTTACGCCAGTAGGAACGTTCGCTGGACAGGAACAGGTTTTTCACCAGCTGCTGAGTCAGCGTACTGGCCCCCTGTACCGTACGACCCGCCGTCAGGTTCGCCAGCACCGCACGACCAATGGAATAGAGGCTGATACCGTCATGTTCATAGAAGTGACGGTCTTCGGTCGCCAGCAGCGTATCCACCAGCAGATCCGGGAAGCCGCTACGCGGAACAAACAGGCGCTGCTCACCGTTAGGTGAAGAGAGCATGGTGATCAGACGCGGATCAAGACGGAAAAAACCGAACTGGCGGTTGTTATCCATATTCTCGATGGTGTCCAGATGATCGCCGTCAAAGGTCAGACGCGCACGCACCTGCCCTTCTTTGCTGTCCGGGAAGTCAAACGGACGACGAATCATCTCGATGCTCTTCGCCTGCACGGTAAATTCGCCCGGACGCGTCATCTTCGTCACCTGACGGTACTGCGTGGCCTCCAGCAGCTTCACCATCTCGTTCTTGCCGATAGGCATTTCTGGCTCAAGGTTAACCATACGGCCATAAACTGCCGCAGGAAGCTGCCAGACTTTGCCATCAATACGGCTACGAATTTTTTGGTCCAGATAAACGCCGTAAATGGCGATCAGCACCAAAAAGACAATCGACAGTTTTACCAGCAGCCAGAACCAGCCGCGCTTACCACGAGGCTTACGCCCTTTGCCTTTACCCTTACGCGGCATCGGTTCTTCATCCTCATAGTCATCATCATCATAATCGTCGTCATACTCTTCATCTCTGAGTTGACGACGGCTCACCTTTTGTTTCACCGGACGCGAGGGTTTCCCTTTACGTCCAATTGGCTCGCGGTCATTCCCCGCCATGCTTTTTCTCCGCAACATTCAGGCGCAAGGGCCCGATTCTCTGTTCTTCCGTCCTGCGACAGAAGAAGAAATCTCTCAATTATTACCGCTCTTTCGCCGGATGCGGCATAACGCCTTATCCGGCCTACAGTTACATTACGAATACTTTTTGGTACGCCGCGTTGGCGCGGTATTCGCCGGATCGTCCGGCCAGACATGTTTGGGATAACGCCCTTTCATCTCTTTTTGCACCTCACGGTACGATCCCTGCCAGAACGCGCTCAGGTCGCTCGTCACCTGTAGCGGTCTTTGGGCCGGCGACAGCAACTCCAGCACCAGCGGCACGCGCCCCTGGGCAATGGTTGGGGTCTTTGCTTCACCAAACATTTCCTGCATCCGAACCGCCAATACTGGAGGATTATCCTCATGATAGCGAATGGCAATCCGGCTTCCCGTCGGCACAGTGTAATGCGCAGGCAGCTCACTATCCAGACGTTGCAACATTGACCAGTCCAGTAAACCGCGCAACGCCTGTCCCACATTGAGTGCTTTTAATGCGCGTAACGAGTGCACACCGCTCATGTGCGGCAGCAGCCAGGTCTCCAGCGACACCAGCAGAGAATCCTCATCTACCGCGGGCCAGTCATACTCTGGCAACCAGTTTGCCGCACATTGCAGACGCAGTCGAAACTGCTCGGCTTCCGACGTCCAGTTGAGCACACTTAGCCCTTTATCGCGAATGCCATTCAACATCGCCTGATGCAACTCCTCTTCCGAGGGTTTGGCCAATGGCTGTACTTTTACCGTGAGCTGACCAATGCGCGACCGACGCAATGCCTTTAACGTTCCCTGAGTCTCATCCCATTCGATGGTGTCGGACTGTTGCAGCAGCTCAGGACATGCCTGCATCAGCGCCTCAATATCCAGCGGCAGAGCCAGCAAAATACGCGCGTCTGGCGCAGCGCTACCCTGCAACAAAAATGGCGCTATCAGCCATTCATAGCGTCCTGAAGCGTCATCAGCATCCAGCATTGCGCCCATGCCATTCGCCAGTTGATAGCGCCCTTCCTGCCCGCGTCGACGCGCGATCCGATCGGTAAACGCCCGCGCCAGCAATGAGGGGAGCAACGTGCTGTCGGGCTGTCCGCTGCTAACGTTAAGCCGTTTCAGCAACTGTTGACTGCGCTGCTGCCAGGCGGGCTGATTTCGTGAAAACGCCACGGTCAGATCGGTACTTCCGCCGCGCGGCGGCTCTTCCAGAATCGCAGCCAGTTTTGCCGCCGTAGCCGCTTCGGTATTATTTTTGGCACCGACCAGCATCGCCGCTAAACGAGGATCGTTACCCAATGCCGCCATTTTCTGTCCGCGAGCACTGAGCCTGTCGCCCTCAAGCGCGCCCAGCATCTGCAACAGCCGTTTTGCCGCCTGCAGATTGATGGCGGGCGGCGTATCCAGCCAGTTCAGTTGTTCAGGTTCGGTACATCCCCATTGCAGCAATTCCATCAGTAGCCCGGACAGATCGCTCTGCAATATCTCCGCTTCCCCCTGCGCTGTCGCTCTTTCTGCCTGCTCTTTGGCAAGCAGATGCACGCAAATACCGGGCTCCAGACGACCCGCACGTCCCGCGCGCTGAGTCATCGAAGCCTGGCTGATGCGCTGGGTAATCAGTCGCGTCAGACCGGTACGCACGTCATAGCGCGCCACGCGTTCCTGGGCGCAGTCCACCACCAGTCGGATGCCTTCGATCGTTAAGCTGGTTTCAGCAATATTGGTGGCCAGCACCACTTTGCGTTTGCCTTGCGGCGCGGGCACAATCGCCTGACGCTGCTCGGAAAGCGTTAACGCGCCGTACAGTGGACACAGCACAACATCGCTGCCTACACGCGTAGCCAGCTGCTCCTGTACACGCAGGATTTCGCCCACACCCGGTAAAAACAGCAGCAGTGACCCACCTTCATGGCGCAATAGCTCCGCCGTCGCTATCGCTACCGCTTCATCAAAACGCAAATGCGCCGCCAACGGCTGATACCGCCGCTCAACGGGAAATGCGCGGCCTTCAGAAACGATCGTCGGCGCATCGGGCAACATCTGCTGCAAACGCCCGTTATCCAGAGTGGCGGACATAATCAACAGTTTCAGATCGTCCCGCAGCCCTTGCTGCACATCCAGCAATAGCGCCAGCGCCAGATCAGCCTGTAAACTCCGTTCGTGAAATTCGTCGAGGATCACCAGCCCGACGCCTGTCAGTTCAGGATCGCGTTGGATCATCCGCGTCAGGACGCCCTCTGTTACCACTTCCAGCCGGGTCTGCGGCCCTACGCAACTTTGCGCGCGCATGCGATAACCCACGGTTTCACCCGGCTTTTCGTTCAGCAATTCCGCTAATCGCTGCGCCACATTACGCGCTGCCAGGCGGCGCGGCTCCAGCAAAATAATCCGCCCCGTGATACCGCGATGCTCAAGAAGTCGCAACGGCAGCCAGGTCGATTTCCCGGCACCGGTCGGCGCCGTCAGCAGAACCTGCGGCGAGGCATCAAGGGCGGTAAGCAGTTCAGGCACTACGGCGGCAACGGGCAACGACGTCACAAATGGCTCCAGAGGGTTAACATTCTTCGCGCTGCATTGTAGCATCGCGTTAATTCATAACCGAGTATCCATCATGTCTGAGCCAAAAAGGCTGTTCTTTGCGATTGAATTGCCAGCCGGGGTTCGGGAGCAGCTAATCCACTGGCGGGCCGCGCAGTTCCCCCCTGAAGCGGGTCGCCCCGTCGCGGCTGATAATCTGCATCTGACGCTGGCCTTTTTAGGCGACGTCAGCGCTGAGAAGCAACAGGCGCTGTCGCAGCTCGCGGGGCGTATTCGCCAGCCGGGTTTTACGCTCAAACTCGATGATGCCGGGCAATGGTTGCGATCCCGGGTTGTGTGGCTGGGAATGCGTCAGCCGCCGCGCGGGTTGCTGCAACTGGCGAATATGCTGCGGGCACAGGCCGCACGCAGCGGTTGCTACCAAAGCCCGCAGCCGTTTCATCCACATATCACGCTGCTGCGCGATGCCGGCCACGCGGTGCCAATCCCGCCACCGGGCTTTGGCTGGTCGTTTCCAGTCACGGAATTTGCGCTTTATTCCTCCTCATTAGCGCGAGGACGCACGCGTTACACGCAGTTGCAACGCTGGACGCTGACTGAATAATCAAAGGGACTGTTTATGCAATTTTCTCCACCTTTACAACCAGCAACGCTCATCCAGCGCTATAAGCGCTTTTTAGCGGATGTGATCACACCAGATGGCACAGAGTTAACGTTACACTGCCCAAATACCGGTGCGATGACCGGATGCGCAATGCCAGGTGACACCGTTTGGTATTCGACATCAGAAAATACTAAACGCAAATATCCACATACCTGGGAATTAACGCAAACTCAATCCGGTGAATTTATTTGTGTTAACACGCTGTGGGCCAACAGATTAACGAAAGAGGCGATTCAGCAGGCGTTAATTTCAGAAGTTTCAGGCTACAGCACTTTGAAAAGTGAAGTAAAATACGGCGCCGAAGGGAGCCGCATCGACTTTTTGTTACAGGCAGATTCCCGACCTGACTGCTATATTGAAGTGAAATCAATCACGTTGGCGGAAAAAGAGCAGGGTTATTTTCCCGATGCCATCACTGAACGAGGTCAGAAGCATCTTCGGGAATTGATGAGCGTAGCGGCTGAAGGCAAGCGGGCAGTGATATTTTTCGCCGTGCTACATTCAGCCATTACACGGTTTTCACCCGCGCGCCATATCGATGCAAAATATGCGCAATTATTAGTTGAAGCACAGCTTAAGGGGGTTGAAATTCTGGTTTATAAAGCGGAACTTTCTGCCCACGGTATGACTCTTAAAGAGCCGTTGCCCATTACCTTGTAATGGTGTAAATATCTGGTCAATTAGTATTCTGGGCGCGTGGGCAAATACGCTTTTCCTCACAGGGTTGTCAAGTGTTACGTTTAGATAATTGCTATCCGGAAAAGCATCTGCTATTTATAGCGACCTGATTTTTCCCCCGAACATGGGGATCGATAGTGCGTGTTAAGGAGAAGCAACATGCAAGAAGGGCAAAACCGTAAAACATCGTCCCTGAGTATTCTCGCCATCGCTGGGGTGGAGCCGTACCAGGAGAAACCGGGCGAAGAGTATATGAACGAAGCCCAGCTGTCGCACTTCAGGCGTATTCTTGAGGCATGGCGCAATCAACTTAGGGATGAAGTCGATCGCACCGTAACTCATATGCAAGACGAAGCGGCTAACTTCCCTGATCCGGTGGACCGCGCCGCACAGGAAGAAGAATTCAGCCTTGAGCTGCGTAACCGTGACCGTGAGCGCAAACTGATCAAAAAGATCGAGAAGACGCTGAAGAAAGTAGAAGACGAAGATTTCGGCTACTGCGAATCATGCGGCGTAGAAATTGGTATTCGCCGTCTGGAAGCACGTCCTACAGCCGATCTGTGCATCGACTGTAAAACGCTGGCAGAAATCCGCGAAAAACAAATGGCAGGTTAATTCCGGTCATTTTTACCACGTTTACTACAGGCGGGAGCTTCTCCCGCCTTATTATTTGTTAGTCCGCAAAATGAGCGATTCACACTATATAGGCCGCTTCGCCCCTTCCCCTTCTGGCGAACTGCATTTCGGTTCACTAATTGCCGCCCTCGGGAGTTACCTGCAGGCCCGCTCACAGCGCGGAATCTGGCGAGTGCGCATTGAAGATATTGACCCCCCTCGTGAAGTTCCCGGTGCTGCAGATACGATTCTGCGTCAGCTGGAACATTACGGACTGCACTGGGATGGCGATATTTTATGGCAATCCCAACGTCATGATGCCTACCGCGAGGCGCTCGCCTGGTTACATCAACAGGATCTGAGCTATTACTGCACCTGTACGCGGGCGCGTATTCAAAGCGTCGGCGGTATTTATGACGGCCACTGCCGTGAGTTACGCCTCGGACCAGAGCAGGCGGCTGTCCGCATAAAGCAACGCCATCCGGTGATGCAGTTTACTGACCAACTGCGCGGTGAGATTCAGGCTGACCCGCAGCTTGCGAGGGAAGATTTTATTATCCACCGACGCGACGGGCTGTTTGCCTATAACCTCGCTGTGGTGGTTGATGACCACTTTCAGGGCGTAACGGAGATTGTACGCGGCGCCGATCTTATCGAACCCACGGTGCGGCAAATCTCTTTGTATCAGCAGTTTGGCTGGCAAGCGCCTGACTATATTCATCTTCCGCTGGCGCTCAACGAACAAGGCGCTAAACTTTCAAAACAAAATCATGCACCTGCGCTGCCGCAAGGCGATCCGCGTCCGGTGATTATTGCCGCGCTGCGCTTTCTCGGCCAGCGTGCCGATATCCCGTGGCAGGATATGCAGGTTGATCAGATCCTGGAGTTTGCCGTTGAGAATTGGCGTCTGACAGCGGTGCCTGAATCGGCGATCTTAAATCCGGCATTCTCAAATGCATCATGCTGAGCTATGATTAGCCGCTATTTTTACACAGCAACACTTGTTCTGATTGAAGTTTGACACTACCGAGGTGCACTATTTTTACCCGAGTCGCTAATTTTTGCCGCAAGGTGCTAAGCCGCGAGGAGCGCGAGGCTGAGCTCGCCGTCGCCCGTCCACATATGACGGTAATTCCGCGTGAGCAGCACTCTATCTCCCGCAAAGATATCAGTGAAAATGCCCTGAAGGTAATGTACAGGCTCAATAAGGCCGGATACGAGGCATGGCTGGTTGGCGGTGGTGTACGCGATCTTTTGCTGGGCAAAAAACCGAAAGATTTTGATGTCACCACTAACGCAACGCCGGATCAGGTGCGCAAACTGTTTCGTAACTGTCGCCTGGTCGGTCGCCGTTTCCGTCTGGCCCATGTCATGTTCGGCCCAGAAATTATCGAAGTGGCGACTTTCCGCGGTCATCATGAAGGCAGCGAATCCGATCGCACAACATCGCAGCGTGGGCAAAACGGTATGCTGCTGCGTGACAACATCTTCGGCTCCATCGAAGAAGATGCCCAGCGTCGCGACTTCACGATCAACAGCCTGTATTACAGCGTGGCCGATTTCACCGTACGTGATTACGTCGGGGGAATGCAGGATCTCGAAGAGGGCATCATTCGCCTGATCGGTAATCCGGAAACGCGCTACCGCGAAGATCCTGTACGTATGCTGCGCGCCGTGCGCTTTGCCGCCAAGCTCGACATGCGTATCAGCCCGGAAACCGCGGAGCCTATCCCGCGTCTGGCTACCTTGCTTAACGATATTCCTCCTGCACGCCTGTTTGAAGAAGCGCTCAAGCTGTTACAGGCGGGCTATGGGTACGAAACCTATAAAAAACTGCGTGAGTACAGCCTGTTCCAACCGCTGTTCCCAACCATTACGCGCTACTTCACCGAAGACGGTGACAGCCCGATGGAACGCATCATTGCCCAGGTACTGAAGAATACCGATAACCGCATTCACAATGATATGCGCGTTAACCCGGCGTTCTTGTTTGCTGCCATGTTCTGGTATCCGTTACTGGAAGCCGCACAGAAAATTGCGCAAGAAAGCGGTCTGGCCTATTACGACGCTTTCGCGCTGGCAATGAACGACGTGCTGGACGAAGCCTGCCGCTCGCTGGCGATCCCGAAACGTCTGACCTCACTGACCCGCGATATCTGGCAGTTGCAGTTACGTATGTCCCGTCGCCAGGGCAAACGCGCCTGGAAGCTGATGGAGCATCCAAAGTTCCGCGCAGCTTACGACCTGTTAGCGCTGCGTGCTGAAGTCGAACACAACGCGGAATTGCAGCGACTGGCGAAATGGTGGGGTGAATTCCAGGTTTCAGCGCCGCCGGAACAAAAAGGCATGCTGAACGAGCTGGATGAAGAGCCAGACGTACGCCGTCGCCATCGTCGCCCGCGTAAACGCGCGCCACGCCGCGAAGGTTCCGCGTGACCAATCGCGTATACCCAATGGATTTCGGGTTGCATCAAGGCGGCGACACAGCGAACTCCCGGGAGCGTACATCAGTACGTGACTGGGATGAGCGAGGAAAGCCAACACAGATGCAGCCTGAAAGACGACGGGTATATATCGCTATTGGCAGCAACCTCGCCTCCCCGCTGGAACAGGTGAATGCTGCCATACAGGCGATCGGTGAAATTCCCGACAGCCGCATTATGGCCGTCTCTTCATTTTACCGCACACCGCCATTAGGCCCACAGGATCAGCCCGATTACCTGAACGCCGCCGTGGCGCTGGAAACCACCCTCGCCCCCGAAGCGTTGCTGGACCATACCCAGCGTATTGAACTGCAACAGGGCCGCGTGCGCAAAGCTGAACGCTGGGGGCCGCGAACGCTGGACCTCGACATTATGCTGTTTGGCGATGAAGTGATTAACACCGAACGTCTGACCGTGCCGCACTACGACATGAAAAACCGGGGCTTTATGCTGTGGCCGTTAGTTGAAATCGCGCCAGAACTGCTCTTCCCTGGCAATACTCCGCTCCGTACTTATCTCGCCCAGAATTACCCTCAACGTCCTGCTCTCTGGTAATACCGTTAATTTCAGACATGCCGCTCGCAAGAGACACTGCGCGATTGTTGCCCGTGTTACTATTCAACGTTGCCCCTCCGCCCGCAACATAACCATAACCATTTTGCACGATAATTAATATTGTATTACTTCATAAATGTACAATACGTTAATATTTTAGATTATTAATTAACACAGAGATTGTTATTTTTTTTAAAAGAAGATTGCATTTTTTCTAATAAATAAAAAAACATCAACCACAGTGATATATCAGATAAAGCATAACCAATCATTCGATTTTTCCTACAAAAAAAACCGCTATTTGGTCAATGCATCAAGCTAAAACATCACCACATCAGATGTTACAAGTATAAAAATGCCAATTCGCTCTCATTCCGACCCTTAAGGAATTCACAAAAACAATAACCATCTAAAAGCATACCCTCATATGAATATGAAAATTCAATATCATTCACATGGAAAATAATTCTATAAAAAAAATCAAATTCATGAATTTTACATCAGGTGCTGATATTTGATTTAATTGCCCCGCAATAATTTATTCATCGGTTATTTTTTAATATTATTAAGTTTAATAAGGACATTTCAAAATGAACAAAACGCTACTCGTTATCGCGTTATCTACCGCTACGCTTTCATCTTCAGCGTTTGCGCTGGATGGTGGTCAGATCGATTTTGCCGGGCTGGTCAGTGATAACACCTGCGTAATGAGCGTCAACAACGGTGCGCAAGATGCACAAATTCAGTTAGAAACGGCCTCCGTGGATGAAGTTAACACTGCTGGTGTGGTGAAAGCAGCCACTGTTGGCGCTAAACCAAAAGCGTTTACTATCAGCGTTGATTGCAGCAAAGCAGGCTTCACCACTCAGACTAAAGCAGACCTGACTATGACCTCACAGTTTCGTAGTAACGGTCAGGGGACTCTGAATAACGACACCACCATTACCAACGCAGCGTCCGGCGTTAACGTGGCAATTCACGAACAGAATCCTACCAGCGGTGCTTATTCTATGGTTACCGTCGATGGTAAAGACGTTCATTCCCAGAACTTTGATACCAATAAGAAAGCGCAGTGGTCATTTGTTGCTTCATACGTAGCTCAAACCAATCCGGCAGCCACACCGGTGGTGGTTCCAGTAGCTGCCGGTTTTGTTAAAACCAACGCGGCCTATACCATCGCCTATAACTAAGTCAGTTTTTTAGTTATTAAAAAGGAAATGGGAAACCATTTCCTTTACTACAACAAACGCAATTAACGTAAGCCATGTTTCATTCACCAGAACAATGAACATAAACACAGAAAATAAATAGAAGCAAACCATTTGAGCTGGTTATTTTACTGGATAAAACAAGATGAATTAATATTACGTAGCGGAAATATTCATTTTCCAGACTAGTAGTATTTTTTATTAAAAGGACGTTTAATTGTGAACAAAAAATTACTTGTTATCTCACTGGCATTTTCTGCGGCAACGATTTCCTCCTCAGCGTTTGCGCTGGATGGCGGCCAGATCGACTTCGCTGGACTGGTCAGTGATAACACCTGCGTGATGAGCGTCAACAACGGTGCGCAAGATGCACAAATTCAGTTAGAAACGGCCTCCGTGGATGAAGTTAACACCGCTGGTATGGTGAAAGCAGCCACTGTTGGCGCTAAACCAAAAGCGTTTACTATCAGCGTTGATTGCAGCAAAGCAGGCTTCATCACTCAGACTAAAGCAGACCTGACTATGACCTCTCCGTTCCACAGCAACGGTCAGGGCACCCTGAACAACGACCCCAGCATTACTAATGCGGCAACCGGCGTCAATATTGCGATTCACGAAGTAAATCCGACCTCAGGCGTTTATTCCATGGTCACTGTTGATGGTAAAGACCTCCATTCACAGAACTTTGACACCAACAAGAAGGCGCAGTGGTCATTTGTTGCTTCATACGTAGCTCAGACTGACCCTGCAGCGACTCCAGTCGTCGCTCCGGTAGCAGCAGGTTTTGTTAAAACCAACGCAGCCTACACCATTGCTTACAACTAATTAAGCACTGTACTTAGTAGTTTTAGCCTAACCCAAGGAAATAACTGCGGTTATTTCCTTTTATCAACACTTAAGGAAAGAAGAGTATGACCAGGATGCGTCATCTTAGCCACTGTTTGCTCTGTACACTGAGCATTGCTTATTGTTCACAGGCTACTGCCGATATTGTCCTGTCCGGGACCCGAATTATTTATAAAGAAGAGCAAAAAGACACCTCCATTCGAATGGAAAACAAAGGACAACGCCCGTTACTGGTACAAAGCTGGTTGGATAACGGCAAAGATAACGAAGATCCCAGCACCATTAAGGTGCCTTTTACTGTCACCCCCCCCGTTTCCCGTATTGAAGCTAAACGCGGCCAAACGGTGAAATTTACCTATACGGGTAGCATTCCACTGCCAAAAGACAGAGAAAGCGTTTTCTGGTTTAACGCGCTGGAAATTCCCCCTAAACCGAGCGAAGCGGATGCAAAGGGTAAGAACCTGCTGCAGTTGGCTTTTCGCACGCGCATAAAACTTTTCTATCGCCCTGACGGGCTGGAAGGCACATCCACAACAGCGCCTGAAAAATTAACCTGGCACGCCCAAAAAGCCGCCACTGGCGCCATCGTGCAGGTAACGAACCCGACCCCTTATTTTGTCTCCTTTAGCGCCGTCACGGTGGAAAGCGCGGGCAAAAAGTATGAGGTGAATGCCACGATGGTTGCCCCTAAAAGCAGCGCCGATTTCACCATTAAGGGCCTGGCTTCACCACCGTCATCAGCCAAGTTGAATTACCACGCAATCAGCGATTTTGGTGGTGATATCAGCGGGCAGGTCTCCCTGTAATTTTTCATTGCCGTTCGCGCTCTAATGTGGAAATTTTATGTCACCCATATCAAAAAAACGTCAATTAAAGCGGCTTACCCGGGCAATTATATGCTGCATATTTGCCTCTAGTCATCTCGCCTGGGCTGAAGAAAACCTGGAGTTTGATCGCACATTTTTGATGGGGAGCTCCGCAGGGGGTATCGACTTAGATCGTTACTCTAACGGTAACGCCGTGCTTCCGGGCATCTACGATGTCGGTGTCAGCGTGAACAATAAAACGGTCGGCAACATGAAGCTGACGTTTATTGATCTCGGCGACAATAAAAGCGCTAAAGCCTGTATTACGCCCTCCATGCTGCTGCGCCTGCATATCAGCCAACCCGAGTACCATGGAAATGAGGGCATTTTACAAAAACGCAGCGACGATATTGAGAATTGCCTCGATCTGCCAAAGCTGATCCCTCTGTCCTCAGTAGAGTACAACGCCAACGATCAGTTGCTGAATATTAGCGTCCCCCAAGCGTGGGAAGAGAAGTCCTATAGCAACTATATCGATCCTTCCTTTTGGGAGGACGGCGTCAATGCCGCCATGCTCTCCTATAACGCTAACGCCTGGCATAATGAATATTCCGATGACTCCGATGATAGCCTCTACACTGGCCTGAACGCAGGGATAAACCTCGCGGGTTGGCATCTGCGTTCCCAAGGAAACTACTCCTGGCGTCGCGATGAAGGCGGCTCATTCGATCTGCAACACAGCTATATCCAGCATGATATTCCGGCGCTGCGTTCGCAGTTTGCTGTGGGCGAACAGGGAACATCTGGAAATACGTTTGACTCTGTCAGCCTGCGCGGCATTCGCTTATATAGCGAAACCTTAATGCTGCCGCCGGTCTTAGCATCATATTCCCCCAGCGTGCGTGGTATCGCCAAAAGCAACGCCAAAGTAACCATCACGCAAAACGGGTATAAGGTTTACGAAACAACCGTACCGCCCGGCCCGTTTGAGCTGACTGACTTCACTCCCGGTGGCTATGGCGCAGATCTCATTGTCACCATTGAAGAGGCCGATGGCTCTAAACATACCTTTACCCAGCCCTATTCCTCATTGGTTCAGATGATGCACCCAGGGGTAGGCAGTTGGGATTTCAGCGTGGGCGAAATTCAGCAAGACGAACTGGCAGAAGCGCCTAACCTGGCCCAGGGGACGTTTTACTACGGCCTCAACAACACCTTTACCGGATATACCGGTTTCCAGATTACCGACAACAATTACTATGCCGGCTTGTTGGGTCTGGGTATGAATACCGTGCTTGGGGCATTTTCATTTGATATCACCCATTCACAAACCAAGATCCCTAACTCAAAGACCTATACCGGTCAGAGTTACCGCATCTCGTGGAATAAATTCTTCGCGCCAACCAATACGTCGTTGAATATTGCGGCCTATCGCTACACCACAGAAAACTACCTCAGCCTGACTGACGCGATGGAACTTATCGATAGCGCAAAACACGTCAGCCACAATGAATATGAGAATATAAATAGCTATAGCCGCCTGAAAGATCAGGTGAATTTGAGTATGAACCAGTCTTTACGCGATGGTAAAAAAGACTATGGTTCCTTCTACCTCACCGGAACCTGGAGCCGCTACTGGGTCACCAATAACAGCCAGAGCAGTTTTTCATTTGGCTACAGCAGCAACTTCAGTTGGGCAAGCTACAGCATCGGCGTACAGCGCACCTACAATGATGATGGAGAACAGGATGACGCCATCTATCTGACGCTAAACGTTCCTCTCGATCGACTCTTTGGTCGCGAATCGGGCAGCGGCGGCTTCAATTCTCTGAGCAGTTCGGTCAACAGCGATCTGAAAGGCAACGATCAGTACAGCATGAACGTTAACGGGAATAGCAAAGATAATCGCTGGAACTACAGCGTAAACAGCAGCTACAACCGGGTGAACGGCGATCAAAACCTTTCCACCATTGGCACCTACGCTTCTTATGACTCGCCATGGGGAACCTATTCCGGTTCGGCTTCCGCCAGCAATGACCAGTCACGCCAGTATTCTCTCAGTACCGACGGCGGCTTCGTGTTTCACCGCGGCGGCGTAACGTTCTCCAGCGACAGCTTCAGTGAAAACGATACGTTACTGGTGGTGAATGCGCCTGGCGCAGAAGGCGCGCGCATCGGCTATGGCAGCAGTACCGTCGACCGTTTTGGTTACGGTGTCTTCAGTTCGCTGACGCCCTACCGGGAAAACACAGTCGCACTGGATATCAGCGATCTGGACAACGACATCGAGATGAAAAGCACCAGTACCACCGTCGTTCCACGTCAGGGAGCGGTGATCTTCAGTACCTTTGAGACCGACCAGCGACGCTCTGCCGTCTTCAATCTTACCCGCAGCGACGGACAGCCGCTACCTTTCGCGGCCAGCGTATTTGACACCAAAGGGATATCCCTTGGCGCAATTGGTCAGGGCGGTCAGGCGTTTGTTCGCGGCGTTGAGGATGAGGGTGACATTATTGTCCGCTGGGCGGTGAAAAATCAGCCGCAAAGCTGCCGCGCGCATTATCAACTTCCGCAAACTCCTGCGGATAAACGACAGCCGCAGATCGTGAACGCTGCGGTTTGCAAAATGGAATAATCCCGGGGAGAGATGATGAAAGCGCCATTATATAACCTAATTTTCGTCACTGCCCTGGCCCTTTATGGGACAGCGAGCTACGCGCAAGATCTGACAGTCAATTTTGATGCCACCGTGGAAGAAACGACCTGTGCCATGACAGTGAGATCGCTGGGAAGCGCAGCGGCAAGCGGCACTTCTAATGATGGCTATATTCTTACCGTTCCTGAGATGACGGTCCTTGATATCGTCAACCAGACATCAAAGGCGGAAGGAAGCTTCACGTTATTGCCCACAGAGTGCAATAACGAAATCACCAGCATTATCATGAGTATCAGCGGCAACACCAACGCAGGCAACAGTTACTTTATTGATAACGACAGCAGCATCAGCGGCTACGCCGAAAACGTCTCTATGGCTTTTATACCCAAAGGCGGCACAGATGGGCAGCGCATTAAGCTTGACGGCACCCAGAACGTCACCTGGAGTAGCAACCAGATAACGAATGGCATGGACCTCTCGGTGCAATTTCGTCGCCTGACAAGCACCACTCCCGTCGCCGGGACTTTTCAGGCTAATGCCACCTTCTCCTTTACCTACAAATAAAAAGGACGTTCACAATGCCGCGTATTTTTTCCCTGTGCCTGGCGCTGCTTCTCACGTTGAGTGGACGCCTTGTCGCAGGCACAATGGAACTGACCGTAAAAACCACGATCACCCCCAGTACCTGCACCATGAAGCTGTACGATAACAACAGCCATCAGGCCTCGGTCATTGATATTGGTGACGTCTACGTACCTGAAATAGTCAAAAAAACCAACGTACAACACTTTTCGCTGGTGTTCAGTGACTGTGAAGGGTTAATAAAATCGCAGGCGCTGGTCACACTCAGCGGGCAAACTGGCTGCGGTGGCGCGGCTGGCAACGGCGCGGGCTTTAAAAACAGCCTCAGCGGCACCGATGCCGCCAGCGGCGTAGCGGCTGAAGTCTGGACCACGACCACGCCAGCGGGCGCTGGCAGCACCCAGCTCAACTGCAACACCAAACCAACGTCAAGCGTAGATGTCAGCGGAGCGACCAATAAGCAAACCGTTTCCTGGCCGCTCAGTACGCGTATCGTCTTCGAAACAGGGAAAAGCATTGTCGACCTCCAGCCTGGCGCGTTTTCAACCCAAACCGTTTTCACGGTGGAGTATCAATAACATGATCATCAAGCGTTTATTCGCCTTCATTGCGCCCGTGTTGCTGACTGTACCGTTGCTCAGTGCTGCCGATACTAACATGGAAATAAAGGCCAATATTATTAACCCAAGCTGCCAGATCAGCCTCGATAATAATGGCGCGGTCGACCTGGGTACGGTGAGTCAGGAGTATTTTGCCAATAACGAAACGCCGGAGGATTATCTGGCCGGGGGTAAGAGTTTCTATATTCAGGTGAATGACTGTGCGTCCGTTGGCGGTAAAACGCCGACGCAAATTACCTTCCAGTTTGCCCCGCTATCAGGAAGCTTTTCCCCCTACTCCGGGCAAATATTTGCCAATGAAGATATCACTGGGCCAGATAACGTCGGAGTGGTTATTTTTTCTACTCACGATCCGCAAAATATCTTTAATGTGCTGAATACCGATGGTACGCCACGCAGTATTTATAACGTTACGCCGGCGGATTATACCAATGCCAACTATACGTTTTATGCCCGTATGCAGAAGGTGGTAGCTTCCCGTTCCGTTACCGGGGGCGCGGTGAAGGCTAGCGTACTGGTTTCCGTCTATTATGAATAATAAGAGATAGCAGATGAATATTTCCTCCAGTGCATCAAAAAAATGGATTAATGGTGTATGTATTCTGGCACTGTCCTCAATGGTGGGTCTTATACCACAGGCTCTGGCCCATGGCCCTGACACCTATATTGTCGGAAACGATGCCCACACAGGACCGAATGATCGCCTGGGTCCAACCGGAGAGGGCATTACAAACACCACGGTATCCCTCACCGGAAACCAAACGTTTGTTTTCTACAAATCCAGCACGTTGCAGCCGAGCAACGTATCCACATGGGTAACCAACTCATCCAACGATGGCTCAAACAACGGTACGGTTTATTGTACCACTGAGGATGGTGCGACGGGTGAAGCACTTGTGCTAGAAAATAATTTTCAGGATTCAGGTTTAACCTATGGCGGGCATAAATTACTGAAAACAAATATTCAGGGACTCTATTTCACCTACAGTATTGCCAATATAGGTTCCTGGAATATAGGCTTTACCCCAAACCCACTATGGGTTGGGGATTATTCAACCCCCGTATCACTCATAAAATATGATAAATCGGGAGGTAGCGGCTGCGCAACCGAGACAACCGGGATGGGGTATAAGCCCATTGGCGGTTTTACCGGCGGGGCAACAATCACCTTTTATAACGACGGCACATTTGACCCTAAAGGCACAGAAACGATTTCGCTGTTAAACAACGGTGGGTATTCATACCGCATCTACAACCCGAATCCGGGGGCGGGCATTATTTCTTATCATGTTACCTATACTATTTCGACCAACAACTTTAAAATTTCGCTGCCTACCTGCTCAGCTGCCGTATTGAGCGGAAACAGCGTCAATGGCTCAACGGTTTCGATGGGTTCCTATAGCCCAAACAGCATTATCAACGGCGCCAATCCCGTACCATTCAATATTGAACTGTCGGGCTGTGCGCGTGTACGAAATATCGCGGTAAAGCTGGTTAGTTCGGTCACGGGCACCGATACATCATTATTGGGCAATACGCTAGTGACAAATAAAGCCGAAGGTGTGGGCCTGCAAATCAAAGGGCTGGCCAACGATGTGGGTAACGACATGATCCTGATCCCTAACGATGATACCTCTGTGTATCAGGATTACGAGAGTGAAACGGATACATCAACAGGCGGGGTTAGCGGAAACGGGGGTAACATTGTTACCACCAACCAGAGCCTGAAGTTTCAGGCCACTATGAAGCGCGACAGCAACCAGAAGATCCTTTCCGGTAAATTCTACGCCACGGGTATCTTTTCGATCACATACCCCTAAAATCGCCCCCTCCTCTCCCGGCGGGACACCGTCGGGAATTCCCACAAAGGGCTAACGCTTTTCCGCTTCATTCCCCTACAATGCGGCCATTCTATTCATCAATATTATGGCCGGAGAGGTTATGAGCAAACCCACTACTATCGCTGTGCTGCAGAAATGCAAACAAGAGAAAAAGCGCTTCGCCACCATTACCGCGTACGATTACAGCTTCGCCAAACTGTTCGCCGATGAGGGCATCAACGTGATGCTGGTCGGCGATTCGCTGGGCATGACGGTACAGGGGCACGACTCCACCCTGCCGGTCACCGTGGAAGACATTGCCTACCACACCCGCGCGGTACGCCGCGGCGCGCCGAACTGCCTGTTGCTCTCCGACCTACCGTTTATGGCTTATGCCACTCCAGAGCAGGCGTTTGAAAACGCTGCGGTGGTCATGCGCGCGGGCGCTAATATGGTCAAAATCGAAGGCGGCGCATGGCTTACGGATACGGTGAAAATGCTCACCGAACGCGCGGTGCCGGTTTGCGGTCATCTGGGATTAACGCCCCAGTCGGTGAACATCTTCGGCGGCTATAAGATTCAGGGCCGCGGCGATGCCGGACAGGTACTGCTGGACGACGCGCTGGCCTTAGAAGCAGCGGGCGCTCAACTGCTGGTGCTGGAGTGCGTACCGGTTGAGCTGGCGAAGCGCGTCACTGAAGCGCTGTCGATTCCGGTAATCGGCATTGGCGCGGGTAACGTCACCGACGGACAAATCCTCGTCATGCATGATGCCTTTGGCATTACCGGCGGCCATATCCCGAAATTTGCGAAGAATTTCCTCAATGAAGCAGGCGACATGCGCGCCGCAGTGCGGCAGTATATGGCTGAAGTGGAGTCCGGCGTTTATCCGGGTGAAGAGCACAGCTTCCACTAATTTTCTGACCGTGCCGGATGACGACGCTACGCGTCTTATCCGGCCTACGGTACCTCAGGCAACTCAAGGAGTCTTGTCGTGTTAATCATTGAAACCCTGCCGCTGCTGCGCCAGCATATTCGTCGTCTGCGTCAGGAAGGCAAACGCGTCGCACTGGTTCCCACCATGGGCAACCTGCACGACGGCCATATGAAACTGGTCGATGAAGCAAAAGCCCGGGCTGATGTGGTGGTAGTGAGCATTTTCGTTAACCCGATGCAGTTCGACCGCCCCGACGATCTGGTGCGTTATCCGCGTACGCTGCAGGAAGATTGCGAAAAGCTGAACAAACGCAAAGTTGATTATGTCTTTGCACCAGCCGTTGAGGAAATCTACCCGCAGGGTCTGGAAGGTCAGACTTTCGTTGATGTTCCCGGCCTCTCTACCATGCTGGAAGGTGCCAGTCGTCCAGGTCACTTCCGTGGCGTTGCCACCATCGTCAGCAAGTTGTTTAACCTGATCCAACCCGATATCGCCTGCTTTGGTGAAAAAGATTTCCAGCAACTGGCGCTGATCCGCAAAATGGTAGCGGACATGGGTTATGACATTGAAATCGTTGGCGTACCGATTATTCGTGCCAAAGACGGTCTGGCCCTCAGCTCACGTAACGGTTATCTGACGGCAGAACAGCGTAAAATCGCGCCGGGCCTGCACAACGTGATGAACGGTATCGCTGAAAAGCTGATTGCGGGTAATCGTGAGCTGCAAGAAATTATTGCCATTGCGGAACAAGAGCTGAATGAAAAAGGCTTTCGCGCCGACGATATTCAGATCCGCGATGCCGACACGCTGCTGGAGTTGACTGAAACCAGTAAACGCGCCGTAATTCTTGCTGCCGCCTGGCTGGGTCAGGCGCGTCTGATCGATAATCAAAGCGTTACATTAGCCCAGTAGACAGGGGTTAAAAATCGGGCAATACTGCCTGAAGATTTCTCAAAGCAGGCCAGTCACGCCTGCTTAGCCAAGGTAAACGACAGGGTATAGACGTTATGATTCGCACCATGCTGCAAGGCAAGCTCCACCGCGTAAAAGTCACGCAGGCGGACCTGCACTACGAAGGCTCCTGCGCCATCGACCAGGATTTCCTTGATGCCTCAGGTATTCTGGAAAACGAAGCTATTGATATCTGGAACGTGACCAATGGTAAACGTTTCTCAACCTATGCCATTGCGGCTGAACGCGGCTCCAGAATCATCTCGGTGAACGGTGCAGCGGCGCATTGCGCTGATGTTGGCGATATTGTAATTATCGCCAGCTTCGTCACCATGTCTGACGAAGAAGCCCGTACATGGCGTCCGAAAGTAGCCTATTTCGAAGGCGACAACGAAATGAAACGCACTGCAAAAGCCATTCCGGTACAGGTCGCCTGACAGCCCTTACCCCTGCGGCTGATTGACTATCAGCCGCGACATTGTTTCCAGCGAATCCGTCCGCAGGATATACAGCCGCTTTAGCAACATCGGGTTATCGCCAGGCTTTACCTTCCCTTTCGCCGTCGTTACCGCCAAATGAAAACCAGCGTCATGCGCCGCTTTCACCGCCGTCGCGTTATAGCCGCCAAACGGATAGGAAAGATAGAGCACATGCGGATTAAACTGCCCGAGCGCCCGACGGGAGTGTTCAAAATCAAACAGAATATTGTGATAGTTACGGCTGAGTAAAATAGGTCGTCGCTGGCCATCCACCCGATGCAAGAAATGAGTGTGCGACTGGAAATCGAATACATCTTTAATCCCTTCCAGCTCGGAAATACTCATAAACTGCAGCGATTTCGGATCCCACTTTTGCGGGTGGCGCTTGATACGTGAGCTAATGATAAACGCCGTCGCCTTAAAGCCATACTGCTTGAGGACGGGATGCGCATAGCGGCTAACGGACTTCAGGCCATCATCGAACGTAATAACGACCGAACGCGCCGGGAGGTTCGCACGATTATTGAGGTAGTCTTCCAACTGATACATCGTCAGCGTGGTATAACCCATATCTCGCAGCCAGGTCATCTGGTTACTGAACGCGCGCACTGAGGTGGTGGTGGAGGTATGACGAAAACGCGTGTTCTCTTCATCGCGCAGGATATGATGGTAAGTCAGAATCGGGATACCGTTATCCTGCTGGGCATCCAGCGCGCTGATATAGGCCAGCCGCTCGCCGATGCGAATCTGGTACCAGGTCTGATTCAGTCTGTCTTTCAACCGACTGAGCACCGGATAACGTAGATTATCCGCCAGAGTACCAAACGGTGCGCTGCCAACGTCCGGCGCGTTATAGACCGGGGTATCTTTCCAGGTGACCAGGTTCTGATTGCTTAACGGTTTATTTAAGTCACCCAGGCCGTCTTCCACACGCTGACGCCCCTGCACAGGTTCCAGGTGCCCTTTGTCGATGTAGCCTTTGCCAAAACCGAAGTTGAAGGTGTAGTAATCCTTTGCATCCGGTTCAACGGCAATAATCTGTCCGGCGCGTAAATTACCGACAGTCTCCGTCTTATTGCCAATATGCGCCCAGATCACCGCATCCTCCGTGGTTTGCATATAGCGAGCGGGCAAGGCCGCACCTACGCCACCAGAGAAAAGGAGCAACAGAACAAACAGAACGCGCATAACCATATGAGATAACCGAGGCGAGAAACCTCGGCTATTGTAGCAAAAGCATCATCAATACCAATGATTAATACTCATACAAATCATGCTTCAACACGAAGGGGGGATTTTTTTGTTGTTGATGCCAGAGGCTGGAGACTTCGGGGCCGCCAAGCGCGACGATGCAATCGCGAAACGCAGAACTGCTCAGTAATTCCCGCGACGAAAGCATTCGTTCAAGCAATGGATAGCTGATACCTGAAATCACTTCACACTGGGGATGTTTATGACTCATTAACGAGGCTACACGGTATGGCGCAGCCCCGGCCATATCCGTCAGAAATACTACCCCTTCACCAGAGTCTGTGGCATGCAGGGCATGGCACATCATGCGGCTTAACATATTCGAGCTGAGCCCACGCCAGAAACTTACCGCCTGACATTGCTCCAACGGACCGTACTTTTTCTCCAGACGATGCAGCATATCCTGTGCCTTATCGTCATGACAGGTAATTACCCAACCTAACATTGCCTACCTCCTTAGCAGGCAAGTAGTTTATCAGGGTGATAAATCGGTAATGGTGATAAGCATCAAAAGTCTTCCTCTCCCGAGTCAGGAGAGGAAGAAAGAATTAGCTACGTAGGCCGCGTCCGCGCTGAATCAGGTACCAGCACAGCAAGTAAAACGCCGCAATGAACACCACCAGCACGCCAAACGTGGTGACCAGCGGAACATCATGAATACCCAGGAAGCCGTAGCGGAAGCCGCTAATCATGTAGACAATTGGGTTCAGATGCGAAAGTCCCTGCCAGAACGGCGGCAGCAGCGTTAACGAATAGAACACGCCACCCAGATAGGTCAGCGGCGTCAGCACGAAAGTTGGGATCAGGCTGATATCGTCAAAGGTTTTAGCAAAGACTGCGTTCAGCAAACCGGCCAGCGAGAACAGTACCGCCGTTAACACCAGCGTGAGCGCCACAAAGACCCAGGAATGCACCTGGAACGGCACGAAGAACAGTGAAATAGCCGTGACCAGAATGCCTACGCACAGGCCACGCGCCACGCCGCCGCCGACGAAACCGGCAATAATCACGTGCGTCGGCACCGGGGCGACCAGCAGCTCTTCAATATTGCGCTGAAACTTGGCGCTAAAGAACGACGAGGCCACGTTGGCGTACGAGTTGGTGATCACTGCCATCATAATCAGCCCCGGCACAATAAACTGCATGTAGCTAAAGCCATGCATTTCGCCGATACGCGAGCCGATCAGGTTACCAAAGATAATAAAATAGAGCGTCATGGTGATGACGGGAGGCACCAAAGTCTGGACCCAGATACGCATAAAGCGGTGGATCTCTTTCGCCCAGATGCTTTTCAGCGCAACCCAGTAAAGCTGCATCATGCGCGATCTCCTTGTTTTTCATGCACCAGAGAAACAAACAGTTCTTCCAGTCGGTTGGCTTTGTTACGCATACTCAATACCTGAATGCCCTGCGCGCTCAGCTGAGAGAAGACGCTGTTGACCCCTTGTTCACGCAGAACCTCCACTTCCAGCGTGGAAGTGTCGACCAGTCGGTACTGATAACCTTCCAGTTTCGGCAGCGGACTTTTTGGTGCCAGATCGAGGATAAAGGTCTCAGATTTCAGCTTGGAGAGCAGACTCTTCATCGAGGTGTTTTCCACCAGCTCGCCGTGCTGAATAATGCCGATATTACGACACAGCATTTCCGCCTCTTCGAGATAGTGAGTGGTCAGAATAATGGTGGTGCCTTTGTCGTTTAAATCCTTTAAAAAGCCCCACATTGAACGACGCAGCTCAATGTCGACGCCCGCCGTTGGTTCATCCAGAATGAGTAATTTCGGCTCGTGCATCAGCGCACGGGCAATCATCAGACGACGTTTCATCCCACCAGACAGCATGCGCGCGCGCTCGTTACGTTTTTCCCATAAATCGAGCTGCTTTAAATATAGTTCGCTGCGTTTGACCGCTTCTTTATGCTCAACACCGTAGTAACCCGCCTGGTTGACCACGATCTGCTGCACGGTTTCAAACGGGTTAAAGTTAAACTCCTGCGGTACCAGGCCAAGCTGGCGTTTCGCGTTAACCGTATCTTTTTCAAGATCGTATCCGAAGACACTCACCCGCCCGGAGGTTTTATTCACCAGCGAGCTGATTATTCCAATGGTGGTGGATTTTCCTGCGCCATTCGGTCCCAAAAGCGCATAAAAATCACCCGCTTCGACTTGCAAATCTATCCCGCGTAACGCCTGAACGCCACCGGGGTAAGTTTTTTTAAGTTGTTGAAGTTCCAGAGCAATGGTCATGTTTTTATACTTACCTTACGTTCTGACATTTTATATATAGTTTAAATAATGATGGAGTTACCCTATATTAGCCCATCGAATTTATCTGGCTTCGGGTCGTGCTACTCCATGAAAGACATAGATACACTCATCAGCAACAATGCACTATGGTCAAAGATGCTGGTAGAAGAAGATCCCGGATTTTTTGAAACGCTGACGCATGCCCAGAATCCGCGTTTTCTATGGATTGGATGTTCCGATAGCCGCGTTCCCGCTGAACGATTAACCGGTCTTGAACCGGGCGAATTATTTGTTCACCGCAATGTTGCCAATCTGGTTATTCACACCGACCTGAACTGTCTCTCAGTGGTTCAGTATGCGGTGGATGTGCTGGAAGTGGAACATATTATTATATGCGGCCACTATGGATGCGGCGGCGTCCAGGCGGCGATTGAAAATAAAGAACAGGGGCTGATTGATAACTGGTTACTGCACATCCGCGATATCTGGTTCAAACACAGCTCACTGTTGGGCGAAATGCCGCAGGAACGTCGTATGGACACCCTGTGCGAACTGAATGTCATGGAACAGGTCTATAACCTGGGCCACTCAACCATTATGCGTTCAGCCTGGAAGCGCGGTCAGAAAGTGACCATTCACGGCTGGGCTTACGGTATTCATGATGGCCTGCTGCGCGATCTCGACGTCACCGCCACCAGCCGCGAAACGCTGGAACAGCGCTATCGCCAGGGGTTGTCTAACCTGAGTCAGAAACACAGCAACCATAAATAATGTGACATTGCCGGGAGGCGGCGACGCCTTACCCGGCCTACAAACCCGCGCCATCAGGCGCTCCAGCCAATTACTCGTCCAGCAGCACTACTTTGCCAACATACGGCAGATGGCGATAACGCTGGGCATAGTCAATGCCGTAACCGACCACAAACTCATCAGGAATTGAGAAGCCGATAAACTCGACCGGAACATTCACTTCACGACGAGAAGGTTTGTCCAGCAGCGTACAAATAGCCAGGGATTTCGGCTCGCGCAGGCTCAGAATTTCACGCACTTTGGACAGCGTATTGCCGGAGTCGATGATGTCTTCGACAATCAGCACGTCCTTGCCACGAATGTCTTCATCCAGGTCTTTCAGGATTTTAACATCACGCGTGGTAGACATTCCGCTACCGTAGCTGGATGCCGTCATGAAATCGACTTCGTGAGAGACATGCACTTCACGGCACAGATCCGCCATAAACATAAATGAGCCACGTAACAGACCAACCAGCACCATATCGCTGCCGCTGTCCTTGTAACGTTCGTTAATCTGGCGCCCCAGTTCAGCAATACGCGCTTTGATCTCCGCTTCCGGGATCATCACTTCAACAGTATGTTTCATAAACCCTATAACTCACTGATTTTTATCAGTTGACACATCATGCAGATCGAAAGAAAGCGCTTACGTTGATACACCGACTGACAGACGGCGATCCGCTCTAACCACAAAACTTGCGACAGCATACAAACAATTCAGTTGATGAAGTATACCAGTAAAGAGAGCGGGTTCCTCTGATAGTTCACAGGAGAACCCGTTTGCGTCGTTTTTTGTACGCTTATTAATCAAAACCAGGAGCGCACGGCAGCCTGTGGCTAAAACGTTTCCCAGTGCGGGTCTTGTGGCGAACTCCCCGCGGAGGTCGATCGTGGAGTATCCATAGGTGGTTTTCGATGCTCACCGTTGGAGGCATCGCGAGTGATGCGAAATGCCGCCACGGCCAGGCGTAACTGTTCAGCTTGTTGTTCCAACGAAGCGGCTGCAGCGGCAGACTCCTCTACCAGCGCGGCGTTTTGTTGTGTGACACTGTCCATCTGCGAGACCGCGAGACTCACCTGCTCAATCCCCCGACTCTGTTCCTCCGAGGCTGAGGCGATTTCCCCCATGATGTCCGTCACGCGGGTGACCGCTGCGACAATCTCTTTCATCGTTTTACCCGCGTCCGACACCTGCTGAGATCCCATCCCCACGCTGTGGGTTGAGTTATCAATCAACGCTTTGATCTCTTTGGCTGCCTGAGCGCTACGGCTTGCCAGGGTACGGACTTCACCCGCCACAACAGCAAATCCGCGTCCCTGCTCTCCTGCTCTGGCAGCCTCGACCGCCGCGTTGAGCGCCAGGATATTGGTCTGGAAAGCAATACTGTCGATGACGCTGGTGATCTGCGCAATTTGCTGTGAACTACCGGCAATTTCACTCATCGTGTGCACGACAGTATCAACAACCCGTCCACCACGTGCGGCAGTATCAGACGCATTCTTAGCCAGTTGAGTCGCCTGTTTCGCATTGTCCGTATTTTGCTTCACGGTCGCGGTAAGCTGTTCCATGCTGGCGGCTGTCTCTTCAAGTGAAGCAGCCTGCTGCTCAGTACGCGAAGAAAGATCGTTGTTACCTGATGAGATTTCCGTTGCGCCGCTATGAATCGTTTCTGAGCTGTTACGCACCGACGTGACTGTCGAAATCAGCGACTGTCGCATTTCATCTAAGCCCGTCGCCAAACGTCCCATTTCATTACGTCCCTGGACGTCGAGTTGATGGGTCAGATCACCACGGGTGATAATACGGATATGCTCCATGATCTGCGCCAGGGGTTTTAGCAGCATATGCTGCAACCCACTCCAGATCATGCCCAGAACGATGAGCACAGCGATGACAATTGCCCCTAACGTCCATTGCATGCGGGTAAAGCTGTGCTGATTTTCAGCCGCCGCGTGCTGGAGCAACGCGTTGTTTTCGTTACGCCACTGGTCATAGCTGGCTTCCATTTCATCCTGCGCCTTCTGAGCATCAAGATCACCATAGGCCTGATAGTTATTCGCGCGCAGATACTCTATCGATAACGCCATCACGTCGTGCATCTGCCGATACTGTTTTTCCATTTCAGATGCAATTTGCGGATTCTGCCCCGACACCTGCGGCAATGACTGATAATGCGCGAAGTATCCCTCAGCCTTCTTCATCGACTCACTCGCCGTTTTTAGCAAAGTATCAATGGCCGCCAGTGAGGCCGGATCGCGTTGATTCTTTAAGAAACGAATTGCTACGCGGGTTACCGTTACTCGGGTTTTAATCAGCGTATTGACGCTGTCACTCAGATTTTCCTGTTGGGCATTCAGGGTGCCTGAGTTCTGGAAATTATGGCGATCATTGTTTACCGCAGAATAAAAAAAGCTTCCTGTCACGACCTGTAGCAAACAGAAAATGGCGAGAACCAGAAGAATGCCGGTAATAACACGCACATTTTTAATCATAGTATTTCATCCATTGAACTCACATTGGGTACCCAATGATTATCGGCTTCAAAGGCGATTACTTTATGTGCAATAGAAGAATTTGCAGGAGGAGGGAGTCGTGCGGTGAAACGCTGTAAAGAGACTGTGTCTTATCCGGCCTACGAGAGATTTCTGCAGGCCGGATAAGCACAGCGTAACTTTTTAGACGGTGAAGCCGAGCATCATCCCGGTATCTTCATGCTCTAACAGATGACAGTGCGCCATATAGGCATGCTCTTTTGGCGCGTCGTGGTCAAACTTCACCAAAACCTCGCTCACGCCGCCTTCTACCCGCACAGTGTCCTTCCATCCCGCGCGGTGTGCGGCAGGCGCTTTGCCATTCTCAGACAGAATGCGGAACTGTGTGCCGTGAATGTGGAACGGGTGCAGCATCATGTCGCCCTGACCGGAAATCACCCAGCGTTCGTGCTGACCTTTCGCCGCGGCAAACATCGGTTTATTCATATCAAATGCCTGACCATTAATCCGGTTGGCATTATGGAAGTCGAATGATCCATGCTTCATGTTGCCCATGTCGCCATGCTGCATATTCCCCATCTCACCGTGGTTCATATTGCCATGATTCATATTGCCGTGGCCCATATTGTCATTATTCATATGGCCCATCATCTTCCCATGATCCATACCCGCCATGGCCTGACCGCCGTATTTCTTCATCAGCATTTGCATGCCCATCATATCGAGCATCGGATCCATCGACAGCTGCAGCTTGCGCACCGTCAGACCTTCCAGTGATGGCAGCGATGGCATGGATGTCAGCGAATCTGGCAGCGTGCCGGAAGCGGTAATCAGCAACGGTTGAACGCGCATCACCGGGTGCGGCTTATCGAATGGCGCAATCGCCATCCCCATCTGGCTGACTGGTAGAGTGACCAGATCAAAAGCTTTGCCGTCACTGACATCCACCAGCACTTCAAAGCGCTCGCCCATCAGCATAGGAAGCTCGGTCACTTTTACCGGTTCCGCCAACAGTCCGCCGTCGCTGGCAATAACGTACAAAGGACGATTGTCGCTGGCCGCAATGTTCAGTGAGCGTGCATTACAACCATTCAACAGGCGTAGACGCAACCAGCCACGCGGTGCGGCATGCTGAGGATAAATCGCCCCATTGGTCAGCAGCGTATCGCCAAACCAGCCGACTGCGGCGGTCATGATGTCCAGTTGATAATCAACCTGCCCATCAGCAGAGAACTGTTTGTCCTGAATAATCACCGGCACATCATCAATGCCCCACTGCTTAGGCAGCATCAGCTTGCGAATCTCTTCATCTTCAATCAGCACCAGTCCGGCCAGTCCCATCGCTACCTGACGGCCGGTCTTTCCATGCTGATGCGGGTGGAACCAGCAGGTTGCCGCCCGCTGATCCGGCGTGAAGGTCACTGAACGTTTCCCGCCCGCCGGGATAATGCCTTGCGGCCCACCGTCGACTTCACCGGGGATTTCCAGACCGTGCCAGTGCAACGTCGTCTCTTCGGCAAGCTGGTTATGGATATCCACGGTCACCGACTGCCCTTTGTTCAGCTTGACCGCAGGTCCGAGTAAATTGCCGTTATATCCCCATGTCGTCGCAGTTTTACCAGCAAAGCTCGATTTTCCGGTTTGCACGACCAATTGCATACGGTTTGAGGCATCCGCGGTTAGCAGGTCAGGAATGGGCAATGCAGGGCGGTCTGCGGCAAATACGCTCCGGCTCCACAGAGGTAACGCTGACGCGACGCCCAGCGCCACGGAGTACTTTAAAAAGTCACGACGTTGCATAATCACTTCCTTATATTCAGCAGCTTAAGCAGGCTATCTTTTAAGCATAAGCCTTCCCCTTACGGGAAGGTCAAGTGAACGGCTAATAATAAAGGTCGTCGCTTCGCTCGCAGTATGCTAACGTTTAAATTCCGTGATGCAGTGGTAGAAGCAATGAAGACGTTTTTCAGAACAGTTTTGTTCGGCACCCTGATGGCCGTATGCGCAAATAGCTACGCGCTCAGCGAGTCCGAAGCCGAAGATATGGCCGATTTAACGGCAGTTTTTGTTTTTCTGAAAAATGACTGTGGATACCAGAATTTGCCTAATGGGCAGATTCGTCGCGCACTGGTCTTTTTTGCCCAGCAAAACCAGTGGGACCTGAGTAATTACGACACCTTCAATATGAAAGCGCTGGGTGAAGACAGCTACCGCGATCTCAGCGGTATCGGCATCCCTACAGCAAAGAAATGCAAAGCGCTGGCGCGTGACTCTCTGAGCCTGCTGGCCTACGTTAAATAATCTCCGGCGCAATCAGGGTTGAGATTGCCGTTACTCTGGCTGTACCAGCGTCAGGGCAACGGATTGCGCTTTTAATTCAGTCTGCGCGTTTGGCGGTAGATTCACATCGGTAACAACATCGGTAAAGCAACTAAGCGGCGCGACGTTAAATAACGAATGTGCGCCGTACTTACTGCTATCCGCCAGCAATACCTTCCGTTGGGCATTAGCAATAATCTCCTGCTTTAATCCCGCTTTGTCTTCCGTTGGCGTGGTTACACCCTTTTCCATACTCCAGGTGTTACAGCTCATAAAAGCAATATCAGGATAGACGCTGCGCAACATTTTCCGGCCAAACTCACCAATACAGGACTGGCTGCTGTCATCGATGCGTCCACCGACGATCGTCACCTCTATCTGACGGAATTCTGACAAAAACAGGGCAATGTGCAGATCAACGGTAATCACTCGCAGCGGCAAATGCGTCAGACATTTTGCCAGCTCCAGCATTGTGGTACCGGCATCAAGCACCACGGCATCGCCCGCACGCACCATTGAGGCGGCAAAACGCGCAATCGCCCGTTTCTCAGCAGGCGATCGCAGTTGCTTTTCGTTTGTGGTTGGCTGCGCCGCTTCAAAGCGTCGTAACGCAACACCGCCGTGGCTGCGGCTGATCACACCCTGTTCATCCAGCTTGATGAGATCGCGCCTGATCGTTGCTGGAGAGGCGTCAACCGCGTCAACCAACTGTTCCACGGTAACCAGCGTATGATTTTTCAAATACGCCACAATCTTATCCAGACGGTGTTGCCCTTTCATAACAGTAAATTACGCCAGTTGCATTGCCAGTTTGATCGATACGGCCATGCTCTCAGATTTTGCTTTTCCCGTCCAGGCGATATCAAATGCCGTACCGTGATCGGCAGAGGTACGAATAAACGGTAAACCTGCTGTGATATTTACACCATCATAGAAACCCAGCAATTTCAGCGGGATATGCCCCTGATCGTGGTACATCGCCACCACCATGTCATACTGACCTTCATAAGCCTGTAAAAACACGGTATCCGGCGGGCACGGACCGTAAACATCCATCCCCTTCGCTTTCATATTCTCAATCGCGGGTCCGACAATACGAATTTCCTCATCGCCAAACAGGCCATTCTCTCCGGCATGTGGATTCACCCCCGCAACGGCAATACGCGGGTGTGCAAAGCCTACGCGCTTCAGGAAGGTATCCGCGATACTAATCACCGTTTCGACACGTTGCCCATTGAGCGTATCAAGGAATTTGCGCAGTGCGATATGCGTCGAAACATGGATAACTTTCAGCTTATCGGTGTACAGCACCATCGCATAGTCACGGCTTTCGGTTAGCGTTGCCAGCAGTTCGGTATGTCCAGGATAATTGTGTCCGCCGAGATGCAGCGCTTCTTTGTTCAACGGCGCGGTCGCGATGGCATGTACATCTCCCTTCATCGCCAGTTCAGTCGCCCGCTTCACACAGCGATAGGCCAGATCGCCCGCCTGCGCCTGCACTGTACCCGGAATCAGTTCGTCAGGCTGCGCCAGCGGTTCATCAATCACATGAATCGTATCTGGCGTGAATCTGGCATCGGCGACCTGTTCAATAGCGCGAAATGTTACTCCGTCAGCCAGCCCCCGAGCCTGTAACCGCTGCAGCGTTTTTAGGCACCCGACCACCACCAGAGGTGCACCATTAAGTTCATCTTCGCGTAGCGCTTTAACAATAATTTCCGGACCAATCCCCGCCGGATCTCCCATCGTAATCGCAATTGTTTTAGTTACCACGGTACATCTCCTCAATAAAATACAGCGCATCGCAAAGGGTCGTATCAGAACCGAATCCACCCGCTTTGGTAATAACCGGCAAGTCGTCAATCTCGCTATTCACAAACGTTCCGCACGGAATACAGGGGGCGACCTCACTGTGGATGCGATACCCTTCAGCACCCAACGCACTGGCGACCGCCGTGGCAATATCGCCTCCGGTCAGGAACAAACCGCCGATACGTGCTTGTTCAATAATGCGCAGCGTTATCTCCCCTAGACGCTGGCTCAGCAGTTCTCCCAACTGCTGGCGGCTCATCCCCACGTTGAAACACAGCGTGTCGATCATGTCCCGGTCTTCTGCACATCGACTGGTGCGTAAGATCGTGTGCTGCTGCTGGCTCAGTTGCGCGCAAGCCTGTTCAATAACAGAGTCCATTTCCTGTGCAAATGACGATGCAACCAACCGCGCGGCATCGATATCAACGACTTTTGCCCGACCCTGACACACTGCTTTTTCCACCTGACGTCGCGTTGCCTCACTCATTGAGCCAGCCACAACCAACACCGGTAATTCCTGCTTTTTTTGCATAAACGTTGCGGCCGGTAGCGCATTGGCCAGCCCTGCCGCCCCTACGAGCAGCGGCATCTGTTTTTGCTCACAAACCGCCTGTGCAATGAGCGCGAGATCTCGCTCTTCCACGGCATCCACCACCACCATACATTCGCCGGCTTTTGCAAAAGCGCTCAGCAGCGCACTCAAGCTTCCCCGACGCACATCCACCAGCGACACCTCATGTACAGGGACATCACTTTGCAGTGCGACCAGTTCAGCAATACGCGAAGAGTGAATGGGCGTTTTTGGATCGCTGGCGAATTCCGTTTCCAGCAGCGGCACACCATGGACCAGGCACAAGCCATCCTGCGTGGTGCGCCCGGCAGCAGGAATTGCCGCCGCAATCACGGCCAGCGTCCGACCGGCTGTACGCATGGCTGCAGTGACTTCAGCCCCCACATTGCCACGAAATGTTGAGTCTATTTTTTTGTATACCAGCGGTGTTGCTTCGCCCTCACACCATGGTGCTAACGCTTGTTGTACAGCCGCGGCGGCCTGCATTGCCGGCATCGCCCGGCTTTCCGTATTGATGACCAGAACATCGGCGCGGCGCGACGGTTTCTGCGCTGGGGTCAGCATTACTTCGGTACGCGCCCCTTTTTTCGCCAACTGTACGCCGGTATCGTTAGAGCCCGTAAAGTCATCGGCGATAACGATCATTTTCATGCTTTCTTCTCCTGCACGGTCTGACGAGACTGCCTTTTCGCGACCCACGACGTAAGAATTGGCGTCAGAATGGCGGTTGTAATGACCGACGCAGCAATCAGCGGCGCTGCCGCAGCGGCAACCTCTGCCAGCGAGGGATCGGCCTGTGCTATGGCCAGTGGCGTCGCGACGGCGTTCCCCGCCGTACTGGATGCCGCAGCACCAGCAATACCACTCCCGCCTACCAGACGATCGGCACGAATGTTAAAGAAGCCGCCCACAAAGGTAGTCAGCACACCCAGCAGAATGCCCGCCAGACCACCTTGCAGCAGCATTTCCAGGTTAATACCGGCTCCAAGTGCAAACGCAAAGAAAGGAATGAGCAGTGGACCGCCTTTCGTCAGGAAGTCACGCATATTAGCGTCGAGGTTACCGAGGATCATGCCAACCACCAGCGGAACAAGAACCGCCACCAGCGCCATGATAGGAATATTTGCCATACCCGCCGCGCCCAGCGCGATCATGGTAAAGAAAGGTCCGTCATTCAGAGACAAAATGGAGATCGCGCCAACATCGCGTTCATTGCCAAACTCGCCAACCAGCGCCGCGTAAAGCCCGCCATTGGAGTTACTCATTGCCGCAATAATGGCAACACCGCTTAAGCCAAAGATGCCTTCCGCGCCAAACAGGTGTTCAACCCCGAGACCAATTGCAATCGCGACCAATAACTTGGTCAGCGTAATCGTGCCGCCTTGTAGCAAAGCTTGCGGCGCCGCCTTTACGCTAATTCCCGCGCCCATACAGAGCAGGAACGCGCCAATCAAGGGAGCCGCGCCATTTTTAAATAAAGCAGTGGTGAATCCACCGATCTGCAACGCCTGCGGGGCAAAAGTGTTGATAATGGCACCGATAACCAACGGCACAACCATCATGCCGCCGGGTACGCGTTCTATTGCCTTCTTGATGTTCATGGTCTTCCCGCCTGTTGTTATGTTGTGATTAAATAAAATCACAACGATTATATTCAATCAAAATCAGATCACAAACGCGGCAGATCACAGTTTTTGAATGATTAATAAAAATCAAATAATCATTCGGATGAAAAAAAGCCGGGTTTGTCTCACCCGGCTTCATTGATATCTGAAATATCTCAGGATTGATGCACAAATTCGCGGTATGCCGCCACAACCTGAAGAAAGTCCTCTACACCACAGAGCGAAAAACTTTCTTCGTCGTAGTAGCTCATCCCCTCTTCCATCTCATCGCCAGAGAACTCCAGCTGATTAGCGCGAACCATCACTTCTTCGCCATCCAGCCAGAGCGTGTATTCATGCCCTGCTCGCTGCCAGGAGCGCTCACTGCCCTTAACCGCACGCGCTGCCTGTTCCACTTCATCAAGTAAGGCCAGGTTTTCTTTCACTTCCTCATTAAACCAGTGCCCCACCACCTCGTGGCCCATGGACATACGCACTTTTACCACCCCGGTAATATCGCGCAGAAATTCGTAATCCATAATGTCTTCCTCTACTCCCGGCAATGCGCCAATACCGCATTGCGCCTTGCTGTAATTATCGCAGCAGCGCGGCAGAAAAAAAGCGTAGTGGGTATAAGGAATAGAAATAAAAATGCCCGGAGAAGCAGACTTCTCCGGGCATTGATGCGTTTTTACACAAAATGCTTTAGGGCATTACACCGCAGTCTGGAAAATCACACCATCGGCTTTCTCGGTATACTGAGACAGCTGGTCGAAGTTCAGATAACGGTAAGTATCTACGGCAGTTTTATCCACCTGTGCCACATAGGTCTGGTACTCTTCCGCCGTCGGCAGTTTGCCGATCAGCGCCGCAACCGCCGCCAGCTCCGCAGAAGCCAGGTAGACGTTCGCCCCGGTACCTAAACGGTTCGGGAAGTTACGGGTAGAGGTCGACACCACCGTTGCGCCGTCGGCTACACGCGCCTGGTTACCCATGCACAGAGAGCAACCTGGAATTTCGATACGCGCACCGCTCTTACCGAACACGCTGTAATAACCTTCTTCGGTCAGCTGTGCCGCATCCATACGGGTTGGCGGAGCCACCCACAGACGCGTTGGCAGTTGGCCTTTGTGCGCATCCAGCAGCTTACCAGCGGCACGGAAGTGGCCGATATTAGTCATGCAGGAGCCGATGAACACTTCGTCGATCTTCTCGCCCTGTACGTCAGACAGCAGACGCGCATCGTCCGGATCGTTCGGTGCACACAGGATTGGCTCTTTGATATCCGCCAGATCGATGTCGATCACTGCCGCGTATTCTGCGTCAGCGTCGGCTTCCAGCAACTGCGGATCCGCCAGCCATTTTTCCATGCCCTGCACACGACGTTCCAGCGTACGGCGATCGCCGTAACCTTCTGCGATCATCCACTTCAGCAGAACGATGTTAGAGCTCAGATACTCAACGATCGGCTCTTTGTTCAGCTTAATGGTACAACCGGCAGCAGAACGTTCAGCGGAGGCGTCGGTTAATTCGAACGCCTGCTCCACTTTGAGATCCGGCAGACCTTCGATTTCAAGAATGCGACCAGAGAAGATGTTCTTCTTACCTTTCTTCTCAACGGTCAGCAGACCCTGTTTGATCGCGTACAGCGGGATGGCGTGTACCAGATCGCGCAGGGTGATACCCGGCTGCATTTTGCCTTTGAAACGCACCAGAACGGATTCCGGCATATCCAGCGGCATCACGCCGGTCGCAGCAGCAAACGCCACCAGACCAGAACCTGCCGGGAAGGAAATCCCGATAGGGAAACGGGTATGGGAGTCACCACCGGTACCTACGGTATCCGGCAGCAGCATGCGGTTCAGCCAGGAGTGAATAACGCCGTCGCCCGGACGCAGCGACACACCGCCGCGGTTCATGATGAAGTCTGGCAGCGTGTGATGCGTGTTCACGTCAACCGGCTTCGGATACGCCGCAGTGTGGCAGAAGGACTGCATCACCAGGTCAGACGAGAAGCCCAGGCACGCCAGGTCTTTCAGTTCGTCACGGGTCATAGGGCCAGTAGTATCCTGAGAACCGACGGAGGTCATCTTCGGTTCGCAGTACGCGCCCGGACGGATACCTTTTACGCCGCAGGCACGGCCAACCATTTTTTGTGCCAGAGAGAAGCCACGGCTGCTTTCCGCCACGTCTTTCGCCTGACGGAATACGTCACTGTGCGGCAGGCCCAGCGCTTCGCGCGCCTTGGTAGTCAGGCCACGACCGATGATCAACGGGATACGGCCACCGGCGCGTACTTCGTCGATCAGGACTTCGGTTTTCAGCTCAAAGCTTGCCAGCAGTTCGCCGGTTACGTGGTTGCGTACTTCGCCTTTGAACGGGTAAACGTCAATCACGTCGCCCATGTTCATGTTCGACACGTCCACTTCAATCGGCAGTGCGCCCGCATCTTCCATGGTGTTGAAGAAGATAGGTGCAATTTTGCCGCCGAGGCACAGGCCGCCGCCGCGCTTGTTCGGCACATGAGGAATGTCGTCACCCATGAACCACAGCACGGAGTTGGTTGCGGATTTACGCGAAGAACCGGTACCGACAACATCACCCACATAAGCCAGCGGGTAACCTTTTTTCTGCAATTCTTCGATCTGTTTGATCGGGCCAACCACGCCAGGCTGATCCGGTTCGATACCTTCACGGGCGTTTTTCAGCATCGCCAGAGCGTGCAGAGGGATATCCGGGCGAGACCATGCATCCGGTGCCGGAGAAAGGTCATCGGTGTTGGTTTCACCCGTCACTTTAAAGACGGTAACGGTGATTTTTTCAGCCAGAGCTGGACGGTTCAGGAACCATTCGGCATCAGCCCAGGATTGCATTACCTGCTTCGCATATTCGTTGCCCGCTTTGGCTTTTTCTTCTACATCGTAGAAGTTATCGAACATCAGCAGCGTTGAAGAGAGCGCTTTGGCGGCAATCGGCGCCAGTTTTGCATCGTCCAGCGCGTCGATCAGCGGATGAATGTTGTAGCCACCCTGCATGGTGCCCAGCAGTTCAATGGCTTTTTCTGGGGTAACCAGCGGGGAGGTGGTGTCGCCTTTTGCGACAGCGGCGAGAAAACCAGCTTTAACATAAGCGGCTTCATCTACGCCAGGAGGAACACGGTTGATCAACAGGTCTAACAGGAATTCTTCTTCGCCCACAGGCGGGGTCTTCAGCAGCTCGACAAGTGCAGCCATTTGGGTTGCGTCTAAAGGTTTTGGCACAATCCCCTGGGCAGCACGCTCAGCTACGTGCTTACGGTATTCTTCTAGCACGACGATATCTCCTCGCTCTCATTGTCATAATGCGGCGCTTTTGTAGATGGGCGATTCTCTTCACGCTCCTGTGAGACAGTAGTTAGTAGGGTAAATGCCCGGTACCGCATAAGGCACAATAACAGGATTTTCATTAAGTGTTAATCCGTTTACAAAAAAGCAACATAAAAAATTGGCTGAATCGTTAAGAATGGTATAGCGACAAGGTGAGGCGAAATTAAGTCAGCTTAAAACCGCCCATAAACGGTTAATTTTCAAGCGCGATCGGCTGAATATTCCAGCGATTTTTCCGCCATCACATATAATTGTGTAATAAATACTCACACTCTTTTTCCGGACGTATCTGGTGAATCAACCATAAAAGTCAAAACTGTCTAACACGGGTGAATAATACTCGCGGCAACAGGAACGCCTCACGGCACAGCGCTCGTCTCGTTGGAGTCATTTTATGAAGTTGCCCCTTAAGCCACATCTGCTTGTCCTTTTGTGCAGTGCCGGGCTGTTTGCCGCCTCTGGCGTGATGTTTGTTAAAAGTCGCACAACGGAGCCTGCTGCTCCGGCCCCCGTTGCGCAGCAACCGTCAACACCGGCCCCAGCTCCCGTAGCGGCCCCCGCCCCAGTAGAGCAAACTGCACCCGCCGTGGCACCAACCTACTCAGCAGCACAAATCGATCAGTGGGTTGCGCCTATCGCGCTCTATCCAGACTCGCTGTTGTCGCAAATTTTGATGGCCTCAACCTATCCGGCTAACGTCATCCAGGCCGCACAGTGGTCAAAAGACAATCCCAAAATGCAGGGCGATGCCGCCATTCAGGCCGTTGCCAGCCAGCCCTGGGATCCCAGCGTGAAATCGCTGGTCGCTTTTCCTCAGTTGATGTCACTGATGGGTGAAAATCCGCCGTGGGTACAAAGCCTGGGCGATGCTTTCCTCGCACAGCCGAAGGACGTCATGGATTCCGTTCAACGTCTGCGTGTACTGGCGCAACAAACCGGCGCGCTGCAATCAACACCGCAACAGACCGTCACCACCGTGACCAAAGCGGCACCAGCGAAAACCGCCACCAGCACGTCAACAACCAGCACTACCACCACGACAAGCCCTACTGTCATCAAGATTGAATCCGCCGATCCGCAGGTGGTGTACGTTCCAACCTATAACCCGAACACGGTTTACGGTACCTGGCCGAATACCGCCTATCCGCCAACCTATCTGCCACCAACGCCCGGTGAGCAATTTGGTAACAGCTTCGTCAATGGTTTAGGCTTCAGCCTTGGTGTCGCCACAACCTATGCCATCTTCAGTAACATCGACTGGGATGACGACGACGACCACCATCATAATGATGACTGGGATAACCATGGCGGCTATAACCGCAACGGTGATAACAACATCAACATTAACGTTGATAACTTCAACAAAATCAGTGGGCAGCGCCTGACAGATGCCAACCGTACCTGGCAGCATAACCCGGCCTACCGTGAGGGTGTGCCTTACCCAAATAGCCAGCTCAATAACCGCTTCCACTCCACTAACACGGCAACCGGGTTAAGTTCGACCCAGCAAAGACCGGCCAACCGTGATAGCCAGCGTCAGGCAGCCCTGAGCCAGATGGAGAAATCGACGGGGAAAACATTCCCGCAAACGGCGCGTACGGGCACGAGAGACGCCCAGCGTCAGGCATCGAATCAACAACTGAAGCAAATTTCCCAACGTAATAACTACCGCGGTTACGATACCAAACCGCAAACCGCGAAGCGGACGAGCACTCAGCAGCGGGAGAATCGCCAGGCAGTCGCCCAGCGACAGGAGAAACGGGTCACGCAACCGGCACAACAACGCAATGTGCAACAGCGCAATCTTCAACAGCGAACCAGCCAGCCACGCGCCAATGCGCTGAGCGGTAACGACAGTCGCTCCGCCAACTGGCAGGCACAGCAACAGCGAGGTGCCCAGAGCCGGCAGGTCGCCCGTAATCAGCCATCGCGCCAGCCTTCTGGCGGGCGTGCTGAACATCGTGAATTCCGTCATCGTTAAGGGAACCGACATGAAAAATAAACTACTCAGTGGAATGGTGTTGTTCATGGTTTCGGCCACCGCGATGGCACAACAATCCTTCAGCACACCAGACCAGGCAACAGATGCGCTGGCAAACGCTATCAGTGAGCAAAATGAAAGTGCAATGAGCAACCTGCTCGGGGAAAACTGGCGTGATTTTCTGCCGCCAGAAGGCGTCGATCCTGATGCGGTTGATCGCTTCCTGCGTGACTGGAAGGTACGCCATAGCACTGTCATCGACGGCAATACGGCGCATCTTGTGGTTGGGGACAGCGACTGGCAACTGCCAATCCCGGTCGTCAAAAACGCTTCAGGCTGGCAATTTGATATCAAGGAAGCGGCCGAAGAGATCCTGACCCGTGAGATTGGACGCAACGAACTTGCTGCCATCGAGGCGTTGCACGCCTATGTGGATGCTCAGCAGAGCTATTTTGCGATGAACCAGAAATACGCACAAAAAATTGTCAGTTCTGAAGGGAAAAAGGATGGTCTGTACTGGCCTGTTTCGCCGGGCGAAGCGCCAAGCCCGCTTGGCCCAGCCTTCAGTCCACAGGAGCCGGGCATGGGCTATCACGGCTATCGCTTCCGGATCCTTCCCGATAAAACCAGCGGTTTTGCCATGGTAGCCTGGCCCGTTAGCTACGATCACACCGGCGTGATGAGTTTTATCATTAACGGTGAAGACAAAGTCTACCAGGCCGATCTCGGTGTTGAATCACAGCAGAAAGCGCAAGCGTTAACCACATTCCATCCGGATAAAAACTGGCAACCTGTAGCACCGTAAAGCGAGGTTAAGCCGTAGGCCGGGTTAGCACTAGCGCCACCCGGCATGTTGCCCGAAATAACGGGTAGCTTCAGACAAAAAAAACGCCTCCGAAGAGGCGTTTTCACAAAAGCGTAAAAATTACTTTTTCTTCGCTTTCGGGTTTGGCAGGTCGGTAATGCTACCTTCAAAGATTTCTGCCGCCAGGCCCACGGACTCGTGCAGAGTCGGGTGCGCGTGGATGGTCAGCGCGATATCTTCTGCGTCACAACCCATTTCGATCGCCAGACCGATTTCGCCCAGCAGCTCGCCGCCGTTGGTACCGACAATCGCACCACCGATAACACGGTGAGATTCTTTGTCAAAAATCAGTTTGGTCATACCGTCTGCGCAATCGGAAGCGATAGCACGGCCAGAAGCAGCCCACGGGAAGGTGGCGGTTTCGTAGCTAATGCCTTTTTCTTTCGCTTCTTTCTCGGTCAGACCAACCCATGCAACTTCTGGTTCAGTGTATGCAATGGATGGGATAACTTTCGGATCGAAGTAGTGTTTCTTACCGGCGATAACTTCAGCGGCAACGTGACCTTCATGAACACCTTTGTGTGCCAGCATCGGCTGACCGACGATATCGCCGATAGCAAAGATGTGCGGCACGTTGGTGCGCAGCTGTTTGTCAACGCGGATGAAGCCACGGTCGTCAACTTCCACGCCAGCTTTGCCCGCGTCGAGGTTTTTACCGTTCGGTACACGACCGATAGCTACCAGCACAGCATCGTAACGCTGAGCTTCGGCAGGGGCTTTTTTGCCTTCCATGGAAACGTAGATACCGTCTTCTTTCGCTTCAACGGCGGTCACTTTGGTTTCCAGCATCAGGTTGAATTTCTTGCTGATACGCTTGGTGAAGACTTTAACCACGTCTTTGTCGGCAGCCGGGATAACCTGGTCGAACATTTCAACCACGTCGATCTCTGAACCCAGCGCATGGTACACGGTACCCATTTCCAGACCGATGATACCGCCGCCCATTACCAGCAGGCGCTTAGGAACAGTTTTCAGTTCCAGTGCATCGGTGGAATCCCACACGCGCGGATCTTCATGCGGAATAAACGGCAGTTCGATCGGACGGGAACCCGCCGCGATGATTGCGTTGTCGAAGTTGATCACGGTTTTGCCGTTTTCGCCTTCAACTTCCAGGGTGTTTGCCCCGGTAAATTTACCCAGACCGTTAACCACTTTCACTTTACGGCCTTTGGCCATACCCGCCAGACCGCCGGTCAGCTGAGTGATAACTTTTTCTTTCCAGGTACGAATCTTGTCGATATCGGTTTTCGGCTCGCCAAAAACGATACCGTGTTCAGCCAGCGCTTTGGCTTCTTCGATAACTTTTGCTACGTGCAGCAGCGCTTTAGAAGGGATACAGCCGACGTTCAGACAAACACCGCCAAGGGTGCTGTAACGTTCTACGATGACGGTCTCCAGACCTAAATCTGCGCAACGGAAGGCAGCAGAGTAACCTGCAGGGCCTGCCCCAAGTACCACGACCTGAGTTTTGATTTCAGTGCTCATCATGACCTCTTAATTTATACCCGTCGTCCAGCGGGTCGTTCTATCCGCCCGTATTTTACAAAATTGTTAACAATTTTGAAACAACAAACGGCAACCGATTTGTCTTTCGCACAATAACCTCACTGACTTCATGAGATTACCAGAAAAAAGCCGGCCGTCGGGCCGGCTTTTTCGCTTACATCACCAGGCGGCGAATGTCAGACAGCATGTTGTTGATGATGGTGATAAAGCGCGCACCATCCGCACCGTCAATTACACGGTGGTCGAAGGAGAGCGAAATCGGCATCATCAGACGCGGCATAAACTCTTTACCGTTCCACACTGGCTCCATAGAGGACTTGGAGACACCGAGGATAGCCACTTCCGGCGCGTTCACAATCGGCGCGAAGTGGGTAGTACCCAGGCCACCGATGCTGGAGATGGTGAAGCAACCGCCCTGCATTTCGCCAGCGGTCAGCTTGCCATCACGCGCTTTCTTGGAGATCACGGTCAGTTCACGAGACAGCTCGGTAATGCTCTTCTTGTTCACGTCTTTGAAGACCGGAACAACCAGACCATTCGGAGTATCAACCGCTACACCGATGTTGATGTATTTCTTCAGGGTCAGGCGCTGACCGTCTTCAGACAGGGAGCTGTTGAAGCGCGGCATCTGTTCCAGAGCTGCGGCAACGGCTTTCATGATGAAGACTACTGGGGTGAATTTCACGTCCAGTTTACGTTTTTCAGCTTCGGCGTTCTGCTGTTTACGGAACGCTTCCAGATCAGTGATATCGGTCTTATCGAAGTGCGTAACGTGCGGGATCATCACCCAGTTACGGCTCAGGTTAGCACCAGAGATTTTCTGGATACGGCCCAGTTCCACTTCTTCGATTTCACCAAACTTGCTGAAGTCCACTTTCGGCCAAGGCAGCATGCCCGGGATACCGCCACCTGCTGCTGCAGCCGGAGCCGCTTCAGCACGCTTGATAGCGTCTTTCACGTAAGCCTGAACGTCTTCACGCAGGATACGACCTTTACGGCCAGAACCTTTCACTTTCGCCAGGTTCACACCGAATTCGCGCGCCAGGCGACGAATCAGCGGCGTTGCATGAACGTAAGCGTCGTTTTCAGCAAACTCAGATTTGCCTTCCGCTTTTGCGGCCGGAGCTGCGGCTTGCGCAGGCGCTGGTGCAGCGGCCGGAGCCGGAGCTGCTGCTTGTGCAGGAGCTGCTGCAGGTGCTGCGCCTTCGACTTCGAAGACCATAATCAGAGAACCGGTTTTAACTTTGTCGCCGGTGCTGATTTTGATTTCTTTCACGGTACCCGCGAACGGTGCCGGAACTTCCATCGACGCTTTATCGCCTTCAACGGTGATCAGTGACTGTTCAGCGGCAATTTTATCGCCCACTTTAACCATCACTTCAGTGACTTCAACTTCGTCACCACCGATATCCGGTACGTTAACTTCTTTCGAGCCGGAAGCAGCCGGAGCCGCCGCTGCTGCTGGAGCAGCAGCCTGAGCCGGTGCAGCAGCAGGCGCTGCGCCCGCCACTTCGAAGACCATAATCAGGGAACCGGTAGACACTTTGTCACCCGTGTTGATTTTGATCTCTTTAACGGTACCGGCGAACGGCGCCGGAACTTCCATAGAGGCTTTGTCACCTTCAACGGTGATCAGAGACTGTTCAGCCGCAACGGTGTCGCCCACTTTAACCATGATCTCGGTAACTTCTACTTCGTCGCCGCCGATGTCAGGTACGTGTACGTCTTTCGCCGCAGAGGCAGCAGGTGCTGCTGCCGGAGCTGCTTCTTTCTTCTCTTCTGCCTGAGCAGGTGCAGCAGCTGCTGCACCGTCGGCGGAATCGAAAATCATGATCAGTTTGCCGGTCTCAGTTTTGTCGCCAACAGAGACTTTGATCTCTTTAACGATACCCGCCTGAGGGGACGGAACTTCCATAGAGGCTTTGTCGCCTTCTACGGTGATCAGCGACTGTTCAGCTTCAACTTTGTCGCCTACTTTGACCAGGATCTCGGTGATTTCAACTTCATCAGCCCCGATGTCCGGTACATTGATTTCGATAGCCATTATTCTTTTACCTCTTACGCCAGACGCGGGTTAACTTTATCTGCATCGATGTTGAATTTGATGATTGCATCTGCAACCACTTTCTTATCGATTTCGCCACGTTTAGCCAGTTCGCCCAGGGCCGCTACAACCACGTAGGAAGCATCAACTTCGAAGTGGTGACGCAGGTTTTCACGGCTGTCAGAGCGACCGAAACCGTCAGTACCCAGTACGCGATAATCATCAGCCGGTACATAAGTACGAACCTGTTCGGCAAACAGTTTCATATAGTCAGTAGATGCTACTGCCGGAGCGTCGTTCATCACCTGAGCGATGTACGGAACGCGCGGAGTTTCCAGCGGGTGCAGCATGTTCCAGCGCTCACAATCCTGGCCATCACGCGCCAGTTCAGTGAAGGAGGTTACGCTGTAAACGTCAGAACCTACACCGTAGTCGTTCGCCAGGATCTGTGCTGCTTCACGCACGTGACGCAGGATAGAACCGGAGCCCAGTAGCTGAACTTTACCTTTCTTACCTTCGAGGGTTTCGAGTTTGTAGATACCTTTACGGATACCTTCCTCGGCACCTGCTGGCATTGCCGGCATGTGGTAGTTTTCGTTCAGCGTAGTGATGTAGTAGTAAACGTTCTCTTGTTTCTCACCGTACATACGCTCCAGACCATCGTGCATGATGACCGCAACTTCGTACGCGTAAGACGGATCGTAAGAGATACAGTTCGGGATAGTCAGAGACTGAATATGGCTGTGACCATCTTCGTGCTGCAGACCTTCACCGTTCAGCGTCGTACGACCGGAAGTACCACCAATCAGGAAGCCACGAGCCTGTTGGTCGCCTGCCTGCCAGCACAGGTCACCAATACGCTGGAACCCGAACATGGAGTAGTAGATGTAGAACGGGATCATCGGCAGATCGTTGGTGCTGTAAGAAGTCGCAGCAGCCAGCCAGGATGCGCCTGCACCCAGTTCGTTGATACCTTCCTGCAGGATCTGACCTTTCTCGTCTTCTTTATAGTAAGCAACCTGCTCACGGTCCTGCGGGGTGTACTGCTGACCGTTCGGGCTGTAGATACCAATCTGACGGAACAGACCTTCCATACCGAAAGTACGCGCTTCGTCAGCGATGATCGGAACCAGACGATCTTTGATCGACTTGTTCTTCAGCATCACGTTCAGGGCACGAACGAAAGCGATAGTGGTGGAGATTTCTTTGTTCTGCTCTTCCAGCAGCGCACCGAAGTCTTCCAGAGCTGGCAGTTCCAGCTTCTCGGTGAAGTTCGGCTGACGAGCTGGCAGGTAGCCATGCAGTTTCTGACGCTGAGCGTGCAGATAAGTGTGCTCTTCAGAACCTTCCGGGAAGGTGATGTAAGACAGGTTTTCAACCTGCTCATCGGTCACAGGAACGTTGAAGCGGTCGCGGATATAACGCACGCCGTCCATGTTCATTTTCTTAACCTGGTGAGCGATGTTTTTACCTTCAGCAGTGTCACCCATGCCGTAACCTTTGATGGTATGGGCCAGGATTACAGTTGCTCTGCCTTTGGTTTCCTGCGCTTTTTTCAGTGCAGCGTAGACTTTCTTCGGATCGTGACCACCACGGTTCAGAGCCCAAATCTGCTCGTCAGTCCAGTCAGCAACCAGTGCTGCGGTTTCCGGGTATTTACCGAAGAAGTGCTCACGTACGTATGCGCCATCTTTGGATTTGAAGGTCTGGTAGTCGCCGTCAACGGTTTCGTTCATCAACTGGATCAGTTTACCGCTGGTGTCTTTACGCAGCAGCTCATCCCAACGACCGCCCCACATGACTTTGATAACGTTCCAGCCAGCGCCCGCGAAGATGCCTTCCAGTTCGTTAACAATCTTGCCGTTACCGGTTACCGGGCCGTCAAGACGCTGCAGGTTACAGTTGATAACAAAGACCAGGTTGTCCAGTTTTTCACGGGTCGCGATGGTGATCGCACCTTTAGATTCTGGCTCATCCATCTCGCCGTCGCCCAGGAAGGCGTAAACGGTCTGTTTAGAGGTATCTTTCAGGCCACGGTGTTCCAGATATTTCAGGAATTTAGCCTGGTAGATAGCACCGATTGGGCCCAGACCCATAGATACGGTCGGGAACTGCCAGAATTCTGGCATCAGTTTCGGGTGCGGGTAGGAAGACAGGCCTTTGCCATGTACTTCCTGACGGAAGTTGTTCATCTGCTCTTCAGTCAGACGACCTTCCAGGAATGCGCGTGCGTAGATGCCCGGAGAGATGTGACCCTGGAAGTACACCAGATCGCCGCCATCTTGCTCGTTGCGTGCGCGGAAGAAGTGGTTGAAGCAAACATCATATACCGTTGCGGAGGACTGGAAGGATGCCATGTGGCCACCCAGCTCGAGGTCCTTTTTAGACGCGCGCAGTACGGTCATGATGGCGTTCCAGCGGATAGCAGAACGAATACGACGTTCCAGCTCCAGATTGCCCGGGTATTCCGGTTCATCTTCAACGGCAATAGTGTTTACATAATTGCTGGCCCCTGCACCTGCCGCTACTTTCACGCCGCCTTTGCGGGCTTCTGAAAGCAGTTGGTCGATCAGATACTGAGCACGCTCAACACCTTCTTCACGGATGACCGATTCGATCGCCTGTAGCCAGTCGCGAGTTTCGATCGGATCCACGTCATTTGGGAAACGTTCTGACATGGGGGTATTCCTTATCTATCTAATACGTTGAGTTATCTGGAACCTGTCCCATTACGTTCTCGCCAGAGAGCGTAATAAGACAGGTTCTGCGTTTAGTTGCCGCGCACTTTATATGGCGCTTGATTTACAACATCTTCTGGTTAACGTTCTACCAGAAAAATCACTAATTCTTTCGTTGCTCCAGACGGCGTAAGGCGCGTTCACGACGGCTTTCCTCACGGCTTCTGTCCAGCAGGATCTCTTCGATAAACGCCAGGTGACGGTGGGACGCTTCACGCGCCTCTTCCGGCTTCCCGGCAATAATTGCTTCAAAAATACGGGTACGGTGACTGCTAACCAGTGGCAGCATTTCACGACGCGCATACAGCAATTCGAAGTTTTGCCGAACGTTCTGGGCCAGCATCGGCTCCATACACCTTAGCAAATGGAGCAGCACCACATTGTGTGCCGCTTCGGTGACAGCAATTTGATACTGGAGTACCGCATCAGATTCGCCGTCAAGATCGCCGGACTGTTGAGCAAGCTCGATCGCATGGTGGAGTTCACGGATACGCGTTTTGTCTTCATCCGTGCTGCGCAGTGCAGCGTAATAAGCCGCAATACCTTCCAGCGCATGGCGCGTCTCAAGCAGGTCAAACTGGGATTCAGGATGGTCGGAGAGCAGCTCTACCAGTGGGTCGCTAAAGCTCTGCCACAGGCTGCTCTGAACAAAAGTGCCACCGCCCTGACGACGAAGCAGTAAGCCCTTCGCTTCAAGGCGTTGGATCGCCTCGCGTAAGGAGGGGCGGGAGACGTCGAACTGTTTTGCCAGCTCGCGTTCCGGTGGGAGTTTTTCTCCGGGGCGAAGTGTCCCCTCAAGAATTAAAAACTCCAGCTGCTGCTCAATCACATCGGAGAGTTTTGGTTGGCGGATTTTGCTGTAGGCCATGATTTCCTGTCTTAAGCCATTTGCCCGGAGTCAATTGGTCTTACCAATTTCATGTTCTTGACGCTAAAGTAACAAAGTATTCACCTTCTGTCCATACAGGTTTTGATTGAAATCAGTAAAGGAGGCATATTTTAACAACATTACAGAAATAACGTTTCAAACATGTAACTATGCACAAATGTTAAATTTACCCACCTCGTGGTAGTTTTAACGGAATTGAAACGAAAAATTATCTCATCTGAACCGATTCACCTGCTTATTTATCGATATATCAACCACTATTAATGAATAGAAATTCAAAATGGAAATTTTGTGGTAGATAAACTCGAATTTACAAATGGTTTCTTTTTATTCAAGTCGTCATCTTCCCCGCATAAAGCAGGTGCATTCGCGCTCGCATATCATTATTCTGATCAAGACAAAAGTATTAAGGCAACATTTTATCAAAAGCATCTGTAAACAAATTAATACAACAAACGGAATTGCAAACTTACACACGCATTGCTGCGTAGTTCAAAAAATAAGCACTCGAAATATGAAGAGTAAAACCACACACGAGGTTTCATGATGGAAAGTCAACAGCATGGCGATCAGCTCAAGCGCGGCCTTAAGAACCGCCATATCCAGCTAATCGCGCTGGGTGGCGCGATTGGTACCGGGTTATTCCTCGGTAGCGCATCCGTTATCCAGTCTGCAGGACCGGGTATTATTCTGGGTTACGCTATTGCCGGCTTTATCGCCTTTTTGATTATGCGTCAGTTAGGTGAAATGGTGGTTGAAGAGCCCGTTGCAGGCTCATTTAGTCACTTTGCTTATAAATACTGGGGCGGTTTCGCGGGGTTCTCTTCCGGCTGGAACTATTGGGTGCTGTACGTATTGGTTGCCATGGCTGAGCTAACTGCCGTGGGTAAATACATCCAGTTCTGGTACCCGGAGATCCCAACATGGGTGTCTGCGGCTGCCTTCTTTGTGCTGATCAACGCCATCAACCTGACCAACGTGAAAGTGTTTGGTGAGATGGAGTTCTGGTTCGCCATTATTAAAGTCATTGCCGTCGTAGCGATGATCCTGTTCGGCGGCTGGTTACTGTTTAGCGGTAACGGCGGCCCGCAGGCCAGCGTCAGCAACCTGTGGAGCCAGGGTGGCTTCCTGCCGCACGGCTTCACCGGACTGGTGATGATGATGGCTATTATTATGTTCTCTTTCGGTGGGCTGGAGCTGGTCGGGATCACCGCAGCAGAAGCGGATAACCCGGAGCAAAGCATTCCCAAAGCGACCAACCAGGTTATCTACCGTATCCTGATTTTCTATGTGGGTTCGCTGGCGGTTCTGCTTTCCCTGATGCCGTGGACGCGTGTCACGGCCGATACCAGCCCGTTTGTCCTTATTTTCCACGAGCTGGGAGACACCTTTGTTGCTAATGCCCTGAACATCGTAGTGCTGACTGCCGCCCTTTCTGTCTATAACAGCTGCGTATACTGCAACAGCCGTATGCTGTTCGGTCTGGCACAGCAGGGCAATGCACCGAAAGCGCTGATGAACGTCGACAAACGCGGTGTACCGGTGAACACCATTCTGGTTTCCGCACTGGTGACGGCTCTGTGTGTGCTGATCAACTACCTGGCACCGGAATCCGCCTTTGGCCTGCTGATGGCGCTGGTGGTTTCCGCACTGGTGATCAACTGGGCAATGATTAGCCTGGCACACATGAAGTTCCGCAAAGCCAAACAGCAGCAGGGTGTTACCACCCGCTTCCCGGCGCTGCTCTATCCGCTGGGTAACTGGGTGTGCCTGATTTTCATGGCTGCAGTACTGGTGATTATGCTGATGACGCCGGGTATGGCGATCTCGGTGTACTTAATCCCTGTATGGATTGCCATTCTTGGCATCGGCTACCTGTGTAAACAGAAAACGGCCGGCGCGGTTAAAGCGCATTAATCCCCCCTCCCCCCACCTGCGTCAGGTGGGGGTTGTTACCTGTCTCACACTTTCCCACTCACGACTGTTTAGTCCATATCAGCGGCGTTATCCTGCAACGCAAAAACACCGGTACCGGACAATAATTCTCTCCATATCTCATTAATGGAGTGCAGTTGATGGAAACCAGTAAGCTCACGGTGAAAGAAAAGATCGGCTATGGAATGGGCGACGCCGGATGCAACATCATATTTGGCGCCATCATGTTGTTTGTTAACTATTTTTACACAGACATTTTTGGTCTGGCACCTGCACTGGTCGGCGTATTACTGCTCTCAGTACGCGTTATCGACGCCGTTACCGACCCTATAATGGGCGCGATGGCCGACCGCACCCGTAGTAAATATGGTCGATTTCGTCCATGGCTTTTATGGATGGCTTTCCCGTACGCATTATTCAGCGTACTGATGTTTACCACCCCTGAGTGGACCTATAACAGCAAAGTTATCTATGCGTTCGTTACCTACTTCCTGCTATCTATTACTTATACAGCGATCAACATTCCCTACTGCTCGCTCGGCAGCGTTATCACCAACGATCCGAAGGAACGCGTCGCCTGCCAGTCATATCGCTTTGTGTTGGTAGGCATTGCAACCCTGCTGCTGTCCCTCACCTTGCTGCCAATGGCCGACTGGTTCGGCGGGGAAGACAAAGCCAAAGGGTATCAGATGGCGATGGCGGTTCTGGCTTTCATCGGCATGTGTATGTTCCTGTTTTGCTTCGCTACGGTCCGTGAACGCGTACGCCCTGCTGTCCAGACCAATGACGATTTAAAAGCCGATCTGAAAGACGTGTGGAAGAACGATCAGTGGGTAAAAATTCTGCTGTTAACATTGTGCAACGTCTGTCCGGGCTTTATTCGCATGGCTGCCACCATGTACTACGTGACATGGGTTATGCAGCAAAGCACGCAGTTCGCAACGCTGTTTATCAGTCTTGGTGTGGTCGGCATGATGATCGGCAGTATGCTGGCGAAGGTATTAACCGATCGCTGGTGCAAACTTAAAGTCTTCTTCTGGACCAATATTATCCTGGCGATTTTCTCTGCCGCGTTTTACTTCTTCGATCCGAAAGCCACCATGATGATTATGGTGCTCTACTTCCTGCTCAACATCCTGCATCAAATTCCTTCTCCGCTGCACTGGTCGCTGATGGCGGATGTCGATGACTATGGCGAGTGGAAAACCGGTAAACGCATCACCGGAATCAGCTTCTCCGGTAACCTGTTCTTCCTGAAACTGGGCCTGGCGATTGCCGGAGCGATGGTCGGCTTCCTGCTATCCTGGTACGGCTACGACGCAGGGGCGAAAGCGCAAAGCGACTCTGCCATTAACGGTATTATGCTGCTGTTTACCATCATACCGGGCGTAGGCTACCTGATTACCGCAGGCGTGGTTCGTCTGCTGAAAGTTGACCGCGAGTTTATGCAACAAATCCAGACAGATTTAGAAAAGCGCCGCGCCAACTACCGTGAACTGAATGAATACCACGATATAAAAACGACTGAAACCGTAAGGAAAGCCTAATGAATCAGTGGCCAAATCCCTTTATTGAACAGCGTGCCGATCCGTTTATCTTACGTGACGGTAGCCACTATTATTTCATTGCTTCAGTACCCGAATATGACCGACTGGAGATACGCCGGGCCGACTCGCTGGAAGGGCTACGCACCGCCGCCCCGGTTGTCGTCTGGCACAAACCAGAAAGCGGCCCCATGAGCCAACTCATCTGGGCACCCGAAATCCATCATCTGGCAGGCAAGTGGTACATCTATTTTGCTGCCACTCACACACAGTCGCTCGACAAGCTGGGGATGTTCCAGCATCGCATGTTTGCGCTCGAATGTGCCGACGCCGATCCGCTGACCGGGCAGTGGACGGAGAAAGGTCAGATTAAAACGCAGTTTGATACCTTTGCGCTTGATGCCACCACCTTTAACCATCAGGGAAAACAGTGGTACCTCTGGGCGCAGAAGTCGCCCGATATCGCCGGAAACTCCAATATCTATCTCGCTGAGCTGGAAAATCCATGGACGATTAAAGGCGAGCCGGTCATGCTAAGTCACCCTGAGTATGACTGGGAATGCCGGGGTTTTTGGGTCAATGAAGGTCCTGCCGTCATGGTTCACGGCGATAAGCTGTTTATCAGCTATTCCGCCAGCGCCACCGATGAGAACTACTGTATGGGATTATTGTGGATTGACCTCAACGCCGATCCGCTCAACCCGCAGAACTGGCACAAATCACCGCGCCCGGTCTTTACCACCAGTTATGAAAACCGCCAGTTTGGGCCAGGACACAACAGCTTTACACAAACGCCGGAAGGTGAAGATGTGCTGGTGTATCACGCGAGAAACTACACCGAAATCGAGGGCGATCCGCTGTACGACCCAAACCGCCACACTCGTCTGAAGCTCGTGCGTTGGGACGAAAACGGCATGCCAGATTTTGGCATCCCGCCTGCTGATACGAACTAAACCGCTGCACTGCCCGGTGGCGCTAACGCTTACCGGGCCTACACGTTTTTTCATTGTAGGCCGGATAAGCATTAGCGCCATCCGGCACAACGCTATACTAATGCCCCATAAATGGTGAGCACCGCAATAACCACCACCACCACAAACGAGGTTTTCTTCGCCAGCGAAACGGCGGCTTTTGGCGTTTCGACTTTATCGGTGTGCGGTTCACGCGCCAGCGAGAACTGCGCCAGACGCGTAAGCACCTGATATTGCGACGTGTGCAGATCCGCAAGCGAGGCAAGCCAGGCCGGCAGCGCCTTCTCGCCATGTCCCAACAGCGCATAGACCACGCCCGCCAGACGCACCGGGATCCAATCCAGCACATGCAGGATCGCATCAATACCTGATTGCAGACGCTGGTGCGGTGTCTGATAGCGCGCCAGCCAGGACTGCCAGGCACGTAAAAAAGCATAACCAACCAGCGTCACAGGTCCCCATGGACCACCGACAATCAGCCAAAATAACGGCGCCAGATAAAAGCGGAAGTTGTTCCATAACAACGCGTTCTGCAGTTCGCGCAAGAATTCACGCTCATCGCAGTCCGGCGGAACCCCATGGATAAGCGTCAGCTCGCTGGCCATAGCATCACGGGCGTGAGCATCATCGCGAGCAGCCGCGTTCAGGTAAGCGTGATAGTGAAGGCGCGCCTTGCCAGCACCGATGCACAGCAAGCCAATTAAGATCCACGCCACCAGCAACGGAACATTAAACAACAGCCCATGAAGTGCGCGCAGTAGCAGAAACGTCACTCCCATCGCAATCAGAGTCATGCCTACCGTACGCATCATCGAAAAATGCTTAATCCGGCGGAAAAAAGCTTCAATCCGGTGATCAAGCTGCCAGTGCTCACCCAGCTTAAACAGGCGTTCAACAATCAACACCAATAATGTTGTAAACAGCGTCATGTCATCTCCTTGTGCGACGAGGGGGTGACCAGGGCGCGGAACCTTGCCCAGTCAAAGGACGACCCGGGATCGGTCTTACGCTCGGGCGCAATATTGCAATGTCCTGTCATGTTGTTAGCAATGGCCGGATAACGCGTAATCAGAGTATTCGTCACGGCAGCCAGTTGCTGATACTGCGCATCGGTATAGGCCAGCGTATCCGTCCCTTCCAACTCAATACCAATTGAAAAATCATTACAGCGTTCTCGCCCTTGATAGCTCGACACACCCGCATGCCAGGCGCGTTTATCAAAAGGCACATATTGCACGATTTCACCGTCACGGCGAATCAAACAATGGGCTGAAACACGCAGATGGGCGATCCCGGCAAAATAAGGATGGGCGTTGGGATCAATCGTGCCTGTAAACAGCGCGTCTATCCACGGGCCGCCAAACTCGCCGGGTGGCAGGCTGATATTATGCACCACCAGCAGAGAAGGGTTTTCGTCATCCGGGCGGCAATCGTAATGCGGAGAGGAAACGCGTCGCGCCTCTGCCAGCCAGCCCTCGTCTAACAACATGCAGAATCTCCTTATTGGTGGTGCTCATATCAGGTTCAGGGTAGCATGTTTCCACCTTATGATTCGTTAGCAATTTGGAGTTTTATCATGCCGCCTCGCCGCTATAACCCTGACTACCGACGTGACGCGCTGTTGGAACGCATAAATCTGGATATCCCTGCCGCTGTAGCTCAGGCGCTGCGTGAAGATTTAGGCGGAGAAGTTGATGCCAATAACGATATCACCGCACAGCTTTTACCCGAAGACATGCGCTCCCATGCCACCGTAATCACCCGCGAAGATGGCGTTTTTTGTGGAAAACGTTGGGTGGAAGAGGTCTTTATTCAGCTGGCTGGCGATGATGTCAACATCACCTGGCATGTTGAAGATGGCGACAGCATAAAGGCCAATCAGCCGCTGTTTGAACTGGACGGCCCTTCCCGCGTTTTACTGACCGGTGAACGTACTGCGCTGAATTTTGTGCAGACGCTTTCAGGTGTAGCGAGCGAAGTGCGTAAATACGTCGACCTGTTAGCGGGAACCAAGACCCAACTGCTGGATACGCGTAAAACCCTGCCGGGACTGCGTACCGCGCTAAAATACGCCGTATTGTGCGGCGGCGGTGCGAATCATCGTTTGGGGCTGTCCGACGCCTTCCTGATTAAAGAAAACCACATTATTGCTTCCGGCTCGGTACGTCAGGCCGTCGAAAAAGCCTTCTGGTTGCACCCGGATGTGCCGGTTGAAGTCGAAGTAGAAAGCCTGGATGAACTGGACGACGCGCTGAAAGCCGGGGCCGATATCATCATGCTCGATAACTTCGAAACTGACCAAATGCGCGAAGCGGTAAAACGCACCAACGGCCAGGCGCGTCTGGAAGTGTCGGGCAACGTCACCCATGAAACGCTGCGCGAATTTGCCGAAACCGGTGTGGACTTTATCTCCGTTGGCGCGCTGACCAAACATGTTCGCGCACTCGATCTCTCCATGCGATTTCGCTAATTGCTAATTGTATTGCCCGATGACGCTTCGCTTATCGGGCCTACTACACAGGTTTATTCTGTAAGCCGAATACGGCATTTACACCACCACCCGGCAGTTTCTTCGAGTCTCTTCGCAAATACATTGTCTGACTCTGTAATTTCGTAAAAATCCTCTGAACCCACTTTCCCGTTTTGTTTTTTGTCCCTCGCCGTCCTCCCGTGGGTTTGCCAAAGTAGCGCCAGCAAACTCAAGGAGCGAACGATGAACAAGCAACGAGGCTTTACGCTTATCGAACTCATGGTGATTAGTGTAGTTATTATATAGTAAAATTTGTGATCACTAACCGTTTGAAAGATAAGTTATATCCTCCGCTTGAAGGCTTCATCCATCAGGTATATAAGATTAATACTAATTAGACATTACTAAATGATGTCTTCTCTATAACACCCTCAGTTGAAGGTACAAAACGGAAAAAGAAACTTTAAGGAGATTAGTTTGAAAATTCTTTCGAACCATCGTGCTACACCTGAACAGCTGCCAATAGTCAGTCGGAATACAGCAGGCATAGTCGTTATCAGGGGTGCCGCAGGTAGTGGTAAAACCACAAGTGCTTTACTTAGACTCACAGCAATAGTCAATGCGTTAACATATCGAAGAAATCTTAACAATGACAATACACCTATCAAAACATTAGTGCTGTCATTTAACCGAACCCTTGCCGGATATATTGAGGGGCTAATTGATGACAGCATCCAAGCTAAAGCTATCCCAGTAGAAGTTGAAAATGATACATTTTCCAATTGGGCTCGAAGGCACCTCAATACACCTTTGATTAAAGATACAACTCGAGATTCTTATCTTTTAAATAAATGTTTAACACTTGGACTTGATTTAAACTTTGTACTCGATGAAATAGACTACTTTCGAGGCAGATTCCGCCATCACGAATTAGATAATTACTTAACAGTTGAGAGAACTGGTAGAGGATTGTCGCCACAAGTAACAAGACAGACTCGCCAGCGTTTAATTGATATTGTTCGCTCCTATGTACAATATCTTGAAGAGCATCAGTTAGACGATTGGCATACTCAGTGCGAGAAAATGATCTCTCATGAATGTCTGGGGTATGACATAATTGTCGTTGATGAAACGCAAGATTTTTCAGCCAATCAAATTAGAGCAATATTAAATCACCTTAAGGATGATTATTACTTAACGTTTGTAATTGATACTATACAGCGATTATACCCGCGAGGCTTCACATGGGTAGAAACTGGATTAGATATGCGTAATGCGGCCTATTTCAGATTAGGTGAAAATCATAGAAACACAGTAGAAATTGCTGCATTTGCTGCGTCTATTACCCATGGATTAACAATCGATGATGATGGAAGCATTAGCGACTTTACAAGAGCTACAAGGCATGGGCCAAAACCAGTTGTGTGCAAAGGGCTATACTCGCAACAAGTAAGATATGCCATTGATTACATTCAAAGGAATGTTAACCTTGCAAATGAATCTGTCGCATTTCTTAAACCTAAAGGTGGGCAATGGTTTGAAGAAATTCAAAGACAGCTTACACGTCATGGACTTCCTTATGTAACCATAACTAAAAATAAAGTTTGGTCAAGAGGACCTGAAAATATTGCGTTGTCCACAATGAATTCAGCTAAAGGTCTTGAATTTGATCATGTTATAATTTTAGGCCTAAGTGATGCAAATATGCAGCATCAACAAGATGAAAATGATGATAAATTACAGCAATTAAGAAGATTGCTTGCAATGGCTATCAGTCGAGCCAGAGAGTCTGTAGTTATCGGATATAAAGAATCGGAAAAATCAGATTTGGTTGACTATTTTACCCGTGGTACTTTCGATGAGGTAGATTTATAAATGGACATTGAACAATTTATATTTGAGAAAGGGATCTCAGAAATCCTGCACTTTACGACTGAAAGAGGTTTAACGGGTTGTGCAGGCACAGGTTTAGTTTTATCTCGCAAAGCTTTAAACGAAGAACAATTTCTTAGTTATATTGCATCACCTGTATCAAGTGAGAGAAAAGAAGCACAGGATACATTCAACAAAGATGAAGATTGGTTAGATTATATAAACCTTTCCATAAGTGAAATAAACACAAGTTATTTTAATGCAGCCAGAAATTGGTTTAGAGGTGAAGACAGATGGTGGTGTATAATGGCTTTTGATCCCATTATCCTAACTCACCCAAAGGTATATTTTACAACTACTAATAATATCTATACTTCCGTAATACGAACACCAGGTTGTGCAGGACTTCAATCTATGTTTGTTGAAACAATCACTCGATGGAGAGGAAAGACAGTTAGTAGAAATGGAAGACAGCAAAGATTAACCACCTGCGAACAGGCTGAAGTTCTGTATCCTAATCCTCTTGATATGAAATTCCTTAGAAGCGTTTACGTACAAAACCAAGAGCAGGCTGCATCTATACATGGGACACTGAGGAGCTTTGGTTTTCTTTCTGTAAATGTTATTATTTGTCCAGAAAAATTTTTAGGTGTGCCTAACACATTCTAAGAGGGAAAAATGAACTCACTCAGAAAACAAAAAGTCATAAATTCCGCACTGTGGGCCGCCGCTGGTGATGCTATTGGCTGGATTTCTGAACTTACCGACGAAAATGGCTTAAAGCGAAGGATTAATGATTCCTACCTCCTCAAGCCTGTCAGCTGGAACAGAAAAATTGGAGGTTACTCAGGAGTAACTGTAAGCCTCCCAGCAGGGACATACTCAGATGATACACAATTAAGATTAGCCGTATCGAGATCTATAAGAAGTAATGGTGAATTTGACACGGAGTCATTTGCAAAAATAGAACTTCCTGTGTGGTTATCTTATGCTTTAGGTGCTGGCAGAGCAACCAAATTAGCCGCTACAAACCTCATGCGTAAAGATACAAATTGGTTTTCTAATTTCTATAAAGTTAACGGGATTGATTACACAAACTCAGGTGGAAATGGAACCGCCATGAGAATACAACCTCATGTATGGAGTTGTAAAAACATCTTAGAAAGAAAATATGTTGCATCAGTAATCAAAGATTCGTTAGTGACTCATGGTCATGTATTAGCAGTGTGTGGAGCCCTATTACATGCTGATACTTTACAGTACGCTTTAATAAATGGAAAACCTGCTGGCCCTACAGAAATCAATGGTTTTATTGATAACTTCACTGCTATCCCTCAAATTATTAACGAGATCTACGAGTTAAATAATTTCTGGCTTCCTAACTGGGAGATTATTTCAGGAAAAAAACTGCATGAAGAAGTAGAGAGAGTTCGCATTGAATCAAAAGCATATCTATCAAAATCTCTGAATGCAGCTAAAGAATATAATGACCTCTCTGATAAATACAAATCAGTAATTGATGCACTTGAATGCAACAAAGAATCAAGGAGAGGTACTGCAACTAATACAGCAATTGCGAGTGCCTTGCTTTGTCATTTTTATAAAAACGCAAATCCATACGAAGCAATTATTTCATGTGTCAATTTATTAGGCACTGATACAGATTCAATTGGAAGTATGGCAGGAGCTATATTGGGATGTTACAGTAGCCTTCCTGAATGGGACATTCAAGATAGCAAATATATTATTAGCGAAGCCAGTAGATTAAGTGATATAGCGGAAGGAATTCCAACTGTAAACTTTGACTACCCTAATATAAACAAATGGCAATCGCCACAAACGCAAAGTGATACATTAGTCAAAAATAAGGATGGCATTTACCATATTATTGGATTGGGTAAAGTCACCTTATCAAAATCTGGTGGTTGGAAGAATAAAAATTATGAGTGGCAATGGATGCAACTCGAATATGGTCAGACTATTTTAGTAAAGAGTAAAATAGGTGATATCAAATTCGCTGAACCTACTCAACTTCGCCAAAATGATTTGACTCTAAAAAATGATATCCAGTCAGAACAAATGGCTATATCAAAAGAGCCTGAACAACAAACAGAGGTCAAAAAAGTTGTACAACCTGTTACAAGTTCATATAAGTATGAACAAAACAGTTTTAATTATGATTATGCCGACTCTGATAATTTAGATCTCGATGAGATAACTACAAACTTAATCAAAAACGGTTTTAGTGAACGTGAAGTAGGTCATTATCTTATAAGGCTTGCTGATAAAAAAGGTCTTGATTCCTGTATAGCATTTGCAGCAATCATTGGTAAGGCATTTATCACAAGAAAGAAAAAGCAATAGTCTATATAACGGCCTAAAGCAACAAGTTTTGGGCCTTTTTCTATAAGCAATGATTAATATCTTACATAAGTTTTATCAATTCCTTTAAAAGGCACATGCATTTCTGCTAATACATACTTGGCATGAATCTATTTAAATGAGTATGTTTCTTACACTTCCCTATGGTTCCCGACATGTATACCCCAAGCAGACTTACAATTTGCCTTTGTATATTGGTTCACTAAATCGATTTTACAACTTAAAAAGGACCAATTATAATGAACCATGTAAAACGAACTGGAGGAAGATACAATGCGTATTTGGGGCTATTTAAGGGCTTCAACCCAAGAACAAAATGCTTTACGAGGGAAAGTGGAACTTGATGAATTCGTAAGCACACATGGTATGAAAGTCTCAAAATACTTTATCGAGAATGTATCTGGTGCAACGTTGCAACGTCCTCAACTATTTCAATTACTCGATATTGCAGAATCGGGCGATGTACTTCTATGTGAACAGGTAGACCGCCTGGCAAGGCTTACTACCAATGATTGGAAAACTCTTCGCACTCTCATCGAGTCAAAAGGAATTCGAGTAGTATCGTTAGATCTTCCAACCAGCCACCAATTATTGAAAGGAAGTACTGATTCTCTAACTTCTCGAATGTTCGAATCAATGAATACGATGATGTTAGATTTTCTGGCAGCATTCGCCCGTAAGGATTATGAAGATCGCAGACGTCGCCAAAAACAAGGAATTGAGAAAGCTAAAAGTGAAGGAAAGTACAAAGGCCGTCCTGTAGATGAAAATCTCAGAAAGAAGGTTAAGGAATTGCTTTCAGATGGTAAAAGCTGGAATCGAATTCAGGAGTTGTTGGGTTGTTCAAGAGCTACTATTTCTAAAGTTTCAAAGCTACAAACAGATGAAATAAGAGATAAGCTATGATTCATAGTTATTTCAGTGAGACCGAACGCTTACTCCATAGAGTAATGCACATGTACTTTGATGAAAAAACGGATGATTATTTTATATTTGGTGTACTTCTTTGTGAATGGAACGATGAAAGTACTGCAAGAATTATTAATAGCGGGTTCCCACCAGCCCTGACGCATAGATGGCAATAAAAAAGGTAGCCTACGCTACCTTTAAATATCAACCACCAAGATTTGTACTATTCCTTAGTCGATAAAGATCTAATGTTTTATCGCGGATGATATTCATTTTGCTTTCAGCCGCAATTAAACTCCAGATAGTACCCTCTTCTTTTTGATAAAAAGCCTCAATTCCTTTATTATACGAATCTCTGTATTTTATCCATTGCCTTTGTGAATCTCTTAGGGTTGTACGCACATTTTCAGGCTGATCTTTCATTAGCAGTTTATATTGATTCCCAAGCTCAGTATCCCACGCTGTAGTAGCTTTAATATAGCAATTCTGTGAGTCAATGGTACTAACCGCATCCATCTTGCATTTTTGTAATGTGCTATCAATATTTTGCTTAAGTTCATCAGCAGAGGCCGATAAACACAATAGCAAACTTAAACTTATAACAACCGCTTTGAAATACATAATCCTGAATCCATTTCAATTATCAGTTTGTAATGTAACACGATGTTCTATCTCGTTAAGATGAGCTATACCACAATTTTCTAATTGAGAACGGGCAAATCTAATATCATTGCTGGTTCTCTGGATGTCAGGATCGGTTGTAGGACTCCTCCCCCCTGCAAATGGCGAAACACCCGACCGGGTTAAAGAATCAGAGGTTTCATTCCAGTACTCAATGGCTTGCTCAGACGCTGCATTAGCAGCTAACAGTCGATTGAATTCACGTGAGCATGACTTCTTTTGAACCGCAATGTAATCATCGACCCAAACACCATGTTGCTTGTAGATATTTTCAGCTACTAAGTACTTACCACTACTCTTGTCGAGACTATTAATCTTACTTTCGATGTAGTCTTTGTTCTTTTTTTCTAATGCTACAGCGGCGGCATGTTTATCGGCTAATTTCATTGACTCATCTTGCTTAGCTTTAACCTCAATCCACTTTTCTCTGTTAAAGATCCCGGCACTCTTCGCTTCAGAGAATTGATCTTCGATCATAAAACCAAGATTCTTTCCTTGTAGATTCATCATATGAACATTAGCTTGCCCAGCTATTAATAATAAAATTACAATGATGATAGGTAGAAGAAAGTTATTAAAAAACTTTGGAAGTTTTTGCATTAATGCGGGGTAGTTTTCTTGCACAGTTGGAATGGCTATAATTGACCACCAAAATGAGATGATCATAACCATACTCCAAAATGCTAAAGTAAATAATGCAAGTAATACTGTAGCAAATGACATCCCTGGTTCATTGAATGTACTAAAATAACTATAAACCATGAACACCATGATTAAGCCTAATCCCATATAAACAAAAAACTGTATTTTCTTCATTTTTATTTTCCCTTGTTATTTTAATACTCGTTTTATATTACCGAGAGAGTCAACTTCTACTCTGACAAGTTTTCTACATGCTCCGCACGAACCTACACCTGTACCACTGCTTTTAATTCCGGTGTTTACTGTCGTAGTACTTCCGCAATGCGGGCAAACCACTGTGTATGTTGCGTATGCCACAATTTATTCCTCACTATTATTGTAACGTTCAGGCCAGATTTCTTCTCGAGTCACCCCGATATAATCTGCAATGATTTTTTCACCTTTCGGCCAATGCCTCTCAAGGGCGTTGTATAGCGTTCGTTCATGCAAGCCGTTGTCTCGGGACAACTTAGCCAACGAACTACCTTTTTTGCGTATAGCTGCAAGTACATCGGCCCGATGCCAGTTTTGAGTACTGGCATTTGATTCCTTTTTTTGAGATCCTTCTTGTTTATGATTCTTCATTATGATCACTCATTACTTAATCATGAACATGATTGATCAATAAAATGAACAAGTCAAATCGAATTAGGAATACAATTCCTTAAGTTGAATGGCGATAGAATGAACAATAAAAAGCAGAGTATTCAAGAGTTCAGTGAACGCTTAAAGCACGTCATAACAGCACTTGGAACAACGGGTAGAGAGTTCTCAACACGTGCGGGTATTGGCTATAGTACTGTTCACAACTACCTGCACGGTGCATCAAGCCCTACACTTGATAACTTGGTACTCTTGGCAAAAGCGGGCAATGTATCTATCGAGTGGCTGGCTACAGGCCAACAATCGAGCATGGACAACACTGATTCAGATGTCATATGTGTACCTTTTATTGATCATGCCGATGAAATGTTGACACTTGATGCTCGGCTACTTGAGGTGAAGGATTTACGCCCTCTGCGTGCAATCAAAGTCAGTACCGATGTTATGACCCCGACTTTTCTTACGGGTGCAGTACTACTGATTGATACTAACGATATAGTTTTAACTGATAACAAACTTGTTGTTTTAAAACAGAGCGGGAATTATTTGTTTAAGAGAGTACAGGTGCTCATAGATGGAGTACGCTTATTGAGTGATAATGATAGCTATCCACCAATCGCAGTACCTTTTGAAGATATGAAAAGTATCAATGTCGTTGGTACTGTAGTAATGATTATTAACAAAATTAATTAGCACAATTGCTACTTCCACCCATCACCGTGAACAAACCTACCCAATGTAGTGAAAGGTGGAAGTTGTAACTATTATAGTACATGACACAATTAATTAGGAGATCATAGCAAGAGGTCGCTACAAGCAGAGATCATTCCCTTCAATCCTAACGATATCTGATTGAATTAATATCTCCATTTAATGTTCATTTTTGACTGTCCCGCTTTACAAGCGAGCCAGGAATTTCATTCGATTGAATCTCACGGCGTTCGCTTCAGCTCGAATATCAATTCATTGGATATTACTTTTTTTATAGGGCATTTATCAAGTACTGATTAGCTTTAACAGCATTACCCCTTGACGGGATTTCTTTGATACATTTCGATCCCCCACTGAGTGGGGAAGAAATTCAAGATATACAAATAGTTTGTATTTCTTGACGCTGATACTCATCAACATTTCATACAGCGAATTTTGAATACAATTATATTGTACTCAAGCGGAAGCGGGTTGCCCTGTTTCTTCCTATCGCCATTCTTTGCAACGGTCGTAGCTCATCACTACTCTTCTTATAAAAGCTGTATGAATAACTCCTATAAGCGTCTAAGTACATCTCAAATTCTGGACGGATCTATATTGTATAAATTCGCCACTGAATCTATTAGAAGTAATAGACTCCCTTATACCATTTGGTAAGGATTGGCCTTATATGTCTATCAAGGGAATCTGCGGGGTATTATCCAATTCCTTTATAGTGCCACATTGCCGTGACTCCTGCGTTTTCGTCTTTTTTGTCTGGAATTTACGCTCGGGAAATTTGCACGGGTTTCATTTGCACTGCGTTCTGTTGAACAACTCATCTGCCATCTACTTGTCGATAGGATCAGGTTTTAATTTATTATACCAAGGATAATGACGCTCTTATCATTACCCCACGACTAACGGGTACACCAACAGAATTGTAATTATACATATAGTATAGGACATAATTTAAATTCATTTCATTTTTTTCCTCTCTCCCTATAAATATCTACCGATATTTATAGGTTAGAAAAAATCTAAATCATCAGTTTTTGATGCTTAAAAACCATATTATAATACAAGCTTCGCTAAAGAACTCGCCTTTAGGTTTGTAATAACAATCGTATGTGGACTATTATTTCTTCAATAACAAAATTAAGGTTCCATTCAACATTAAAAAAAATGAGCTTTTTTTTTACTGAGTAAAATTTATTCCAATCTACAAGGATACTTCAACTACGCTCAAAAAAAACCAAGGTGCCTTCCTAACTAAGTCAATCAAATAATGCATATGCATCTTCGTTACTAATCGGTTTGGAATTTAAATAATACTGTTTACTTTCAATATCGTATGTCATTATTTCATTGCCAAGTGCAACTACAACAATTTTGTTTTCTACATATGTATTACTTAATAAAAGCCCTTCTTTAAGACTAATGGTTACCCATTGTACATCATTGCTAACAAAAAATGACACCGATACTAAAACAATGTTTTTCTGTATTTTCAGTATTTGAATCTCTCTAATGATCTTTCTTATTTTTATGTTAAAATCCTGCCTAACCTCAATATTACTAACATCCATCAACTCATTATTAATTTTTTTTACTATCTCTTCATAACTAACACTAACATTCTCTAATGCTTTTATATCATCAATTTTACCTTGTAATTCCCTAACTTTCGCCTCAAGGTTTTTTAGTACCTTATAATCAGTTTCACTTGGAATATCCACAGAGTCTACTGTTCTTTGAACATTTTCCAAATAGTTAGAGTAATGAATTAATTCACTGCTCAAATTTTCAAGTTCTACCGCATGAGATGAATTGCTAAGACTGCCAAAATCTAAATGCCTCAAATACTTTATTAGTGTATTCTCAACGACATTATACTTGAACCCGTTAGCAAAACATCGTTTGTTCCCCGCGATAGCATGAGAACATCGACCAAAGCGATTTCCATTTTCATTATTAATTAAAATATGGCCTGCCTTGCATAATCCGCAAATTAGCACCCCTGAAAATAGCGTATTAGCTCTACGGTTTATTTTTTTATCACGACCTGGCTTTGTTAATCGCTGCTCAGCTCTTTTGAATTGAAGCTCAGTAATAATAGCAGGATACATCATAATCCCATCAAAATTATTGCGTAGTGTTGATTGAGTTCTATGTTTACCTGTGACTCTCTCATCTTTTAGTACTCTATGTACGCTCCAATTACTCCATGTTTTTCCATTGTATTTGTATCCTTCACTATTAAGTCTATCTCGGATATATGCCTGACCATAACCATCATTATACCATTCAAAAATGAGACGAATTGGTGCAACTCTTTCTGGTATTTCTTGGTATAGGTCATTTTCAACTTTTAACCAACCTGGGCAACGACCTGTTAAAGGAACATGTTTTTTTACTGTTTTTTCAAAACGTTCATCCCAATTTTTAATTGAAAGCTTTTGCTTTCTGAGTGATTCTTTATGGCTACGAGTTAATCCTGCTGATATTTGATTTAAGTCACTACATCTATGATGTACTGTCTCTGTATCAATTTCATGTACATCACACCCTTTATTAATCAGACCTAAAAAGAGTTCAGCTGCTTCATTGGGATTTGCTCTTGAAAATCGATCTATGTTTTCAATAATCAATACAGCATTTTTGATCTTTCCGCTTTTATAATCAGCTATAAAGGAATGAAGTACAGATCCTTTTTCAATATTTTTCCCACTAAAACCACTAACTCCTTCAGCTTTTAAGAATACTATATTGTCAACATTTAATTCGTACCCTAAACCATCCTTGTCCTCATATTCTTCGACATAAGTCGTTAGCAAAGCTTGCTGACGACTCATACCAAATCCACCTTTCTCAGTCTTTTGGCGTCCTGAACTTACACGGCAATAGCAGAAGGCTGTTTTGATACCCATGATGAAAAATCCTTCAAATTTTTTACTATATAATAACACGTATAATGGTGGTGATTGGCATTATTGCCATCCTTAGCGCCATCGGCATTCCGGCATATCAAAACTATCTGCGCAAAGCCGCGCTGACGGACATGCTGCAAACCTTTGTCCCCTATCGCACGGCGGTTGAGCTCTGTGCACTGGAGCATGGCGGAACAAATACCTGCGATGCCGGAACGAATGGTATTCCCTCTCCAACAACTACCCGTTACGTATCAGCCATGAGCGTTGAAAAGGGAGTTGTCAGCCTTAGTGGGCAGGAAAGCCTGAACGGGCTAAGCATCACCATGACGCCAGGTTGGGACAATGCCAACGGCATTACCGGCTGGAACCGAAACTGCGTCATCCAGAACGACAGCGCATTGCAGCAGGCCTGTGAAGACGTTTTCCGCTTTGATACCCACTAAGGAACAGAGATGAATACCACCCAACTTACGGCACTATGCCAACGTTATCAGGCAATATTACTGGATGCAGACAATGAAGTGGTGCATATCGCCGTCGTAGACGCCCCATCACACGAACTGCTGGATGCGCTGCATTTTGCCACCACCCGACGCATCGACATTGTCTGCTGGACATGTCAGCAAATGGAAGGCCACACGCATACACCGCAGAAAATGCTCCCGGCAGTAGTCACGAAAAGCAGCGCCAGCGCGGCAGACTTGCTGAATCAGACGTTTCATTCCGCGCTGACGCAACGGGCTTCTGATATTCATTTTGAACCCGAGGAAAATCACTATCGAATCAGATTACGCGTAGATGGCGTGCTTCACGCTTTACCGGAAGTCACGACCGAGATGGGCATTGCCATCACCGCAAGGTTAAAAGTATTAGGCAGCCTGGATATCGCCGAGCATCGGCTTCCACAAGACGGACAATTTACCGTTGAGATTTCAGGAGAGCCGGTCTCGTTTCGCATCGCCACCCTGCCCTGTCGCTACGGCGAAAAGGTCGTGTTGCGGCTACTTCATCAGGTCGATCAGTCACTGGAGATCGCCGCGCTGGGAATGCAAGACGCGCAGCTGGCCGCATTTTCGCAAGCCTTGCAGCAGCCTCAGGGGCTGATTCTGGTTACCGGGCCTACCGGAAGCGGCAAAACGGTCACGCTGTACAGTGCGCTGCAAACCCGAAACACCCCGGATGTGAATCTTTGTAGCGTGGAAGATCCGGTAGAGATCCCGATCGCTGGCCTCAACCAGACGCAAATTCACCCACGCGCCGGTTTGACTTTTCAGGGCGTATTGCGCGCGCTGCTGCGCCAGGATCCCGACATTATCATGGTGGGTGAAATCCGCGATGGCGAAACGGCCGAAATAGCCCTTAAAGCAGCGCAAACCGGCCATCTGGTTCTTTCTACGCTGCATACCAATTCCACCAGTGAAACGCTGGTGCGCCTGCAACAAATGGGTGTCGCACGCTGGATGATCGCCTCCGCGCTGACGCTCGTTATTGCACAGCGGTTGGTCAGAAAGTTGTGTCCCCATTGCCGACAACGTCAGAGTACGCCTATCACGCTCCCGAAAACCGTCTGGCCTACACCACTACCGAATTGGCAGGCCCCTGGCTGCAAACATTGTTATCACGGATTTTATGGCCGTACGGCATTGTTTGAAGTCCTCCCGGTTACTCCGGCATTACGTCAGAGTATTGCCAGTGGCACATCCGTAGACGAAGTGGAATCTGATGCTCAGCAATCAGGAATGAGAACGCTTTTCGAGAATGGCTGTCAGGCCGTCGAGCAAGGGTTAACGACATTTGAAGAGCTGATTCGTGTACTGGGCATGCCTCATGTCCGCTAAACAGCTTTGGCGCTGGCAAGGCATTAACAACGAAGGTAAATCGCTGGAAGGAACGCTATGGGCCGATACCCGACCGTCATTGATGCTGACTCTTGAGGAACAACAGATTACGCCGCTGCGCATTAAACGTATGCGTGTCAAAATCTCGCACTGGAGCCGAACAAGAAGTGCCGAAACCATACACCAGTTGGCGACATTGCTAAAGGCAGGGTTAACGCTCTCAACAGGGCTAGCTCTGCTTGCTGAACAGCATCCCAGCACTCAATGGCAGGCGCTACTGCGTACGCTGGCTTACGATATGGAACAGGGCATAACCCTCTCCGCCTCGTTATCACAATGGCAACACGTTTTTCCGCCCCTTTACCAGGCAATGATCCGTACCGGAGAACTTACGGGTAAGCTGGACGACTGCTGTTTTGAACTCGCCTACCAGCAAAAGAAACAACAGCAACTTGCCGATAAAGTAAAAAAAGCCCTGCGCTATCCGATCATCATTATCACGATGGCGGTAATGGTCGTGTTTGCGATGCTGCAATTTGTACTCCCTGAGTTTGCCGCCATTTACCGGACGTTTAACACTCCGCTACCAGCACTCACTCAGTGGATTATTGCCATCGCGCACTTTAGCGGCCAATGGGGAGGGCTGATCGGAGCATTCAGCCTGATCGCGGTTGCTGTATATTATTTGATAAAGCAGAAACCGTACTGGCTTATTCTGCGCCAGACATTACTGCTCGGTCTGCCGATTATAGGGCCGATGGTGAGAGGCCAAAAACTCACGCAGATCTTCACTGTTCTGGCGTTAACGCAAAATGCAGGCATTCCCTTTTTGCAGGGGCTTGAGAGCGTTACCGAAACGCTGGCTAACCCTTTCTGGTCTCAACGTTTAGCACTGGTTCAGCAGGACATCAGCTCTGGAAAACCGATCTGGTTAGCGCTTAAAAATAGTGGTGAATTCAGCCCATTGTGTATACAGCTGGTCAGAACTGGTGAAGCTTCCGGCTCGCTGGATGCAATGCTGCGCAATCTTGCTCATCACCATGGCGAGAAAACCCTGGCTCAGGCTGAGAATTTGGCTGCATTACTTGAGCCTGCGTTGCTGGTCATTACGGGGCTTATCATCGGTACGCTGGTCGTCGCGATGTATTTACCGATTTTCCATCTGGGAGATGCGATGAGCGGGGTGGGATAGATTCAAATGCCTGATGACGGCGTAACGCCATCAGGCATTTCACAGAACTAGCTGTTCTTACAGGCTATTGAAAACACGGTTTTCTTGTTCCTGTACACGAATAAACGTTGTACGTTTGGTCAGCTCTTTCAGACGGGATGCGCCCACATAGGTACAAGCAGAACGCAAACCGCCGAGGATATCGCGAGCGGTATTATCAACCGGGCCGCGCAGTGGCAGTTTGACGGTTTTACCTTCTGCAGCGCGGTACTGTGCAACACCACCTACGTGACGCGTCATGGCAGATTCAGAGCTCATACCGTAGAACAGCATGAATTTCTCACCGTTCTCTTCAACAATTTTGCCGCCACTTTCTTCATGACCAGCCAGCATGCCGCCGAGCATCACGAAGTCTGCGCCGCCACCGAACGCTTTTGCCACATCACCCGGCATTGTGCAGCCGCCGTCGCTGACAATCATGCCACCCAGACCGTGGGCTGCATCGGCGCATTCAATAACCGCAGAAAGCTGTGGATAGCCAACGCCGGTTTTTACACGCGTGGTACATACAGAACCTGGGCCAATGCCAACTTTGACAATATCAGCACCGGAGAGCACCAGCTCTTCGCACATTTCACCGGTGACCACATTGCCCGCACAGATCGTTTTTGTCGGCCATGCTTCACGCGCTTTCGACACGAACTGAACAAAATGCTCTGAGTAGCCATTAGCCACATCAATGCAGATAAAGTTCAACGCGGGGTTGAGCGCCAGAATCTGTTTAGTTTTTTCGAAATCTGCATCAGACGTACCGGTTGAAACCATTACGTGTTTAAGCACATCGGCAGAGCTCTCTGCGATGAAGGCGGCCCAGTCTTCAACAGAATAGTGTTTGTGCACGGCGGTCAGGATGTCGAAGGATGCCAGTGCCGTTGCCATGGCAAACGTCCCGACAGTGTCCATGTTCGCGGCAATAATAGGTACGCCGGACCAGGTCTGACCTGAATGCTTAAAGGTAAATTGACGTTCCAGTTCAACATCGGAACGGCTTTTGAGAGTAGAACGCTTAGGGCGGATAAGAACGTCTTTGAAACCTAACTTCAGATCTTCTTCGATACGCATGTGCGGATTCCTGGGGTTAATGGCGAAAAATCGAAACTCACAACTCCAGTGACGCTATCATACGCACTAATCAATGCCGCGCAAGACTGCGAAATTCTCTTTTTTTACGCTACAATCCCATAAATTTACCTGGCGAATAGTAGGTTAATCCTGCAGCAGCCTCGCCTTCGCACGCATAACTTTTAACTGTTTGATAATCAAACTTAAACTCCAGGATCGGCATCTATGAGGTATACGGTAGCCTTAACCGGCGGCATTGGCAGTGGTAAAAGCACCGTTGCAAATGCGTTCGCTGACCTCGGAATAAACGTCATTGATGCAGATATTATTGCGCGCCAGGTGGTTGAACCCGGCACACCTGCTCTTAAGGCGATCGAAGAACATTTTGGTTCCGACGTTATAGCCGCAGACGGATCGTTGCAGCGACGCATTTTACGCGAACGCATTTTTTCCAATCCTGAGGAGAAAAACTGGCTGAATGCCCTGCTTCATCCGCTTATTCAGCAGGAAACCCAGCGTCAGTTTCAGCAAGCAACCTCTCCTTATCTGATATGGGTTGTTCCTTTGCTGGTGGAAAATTCGCTGTATAAAAAAGCCGACCGCGTACTCGTGGTGGATGTCACCCCCGAAACCCAGCTCAGACGCACCATGCAGCGTGATGACGTCACGCGTGAGCATGTTGAACAAATTCTTGCTGCCCAGGCAACGCGTGAAGCGCGGCTGGCCGTGGCAGACGATGTTATTGATAATAATGGCGCACCGGAAGCCATCGCCTCGGATGTCGCCCGCCTGCACGCGCTCTATTTGCAATGCGCGTCGCAGTTTGTCTCACAGGAAAAACCGTAATGCACACCCAGGTCCTTTTTGAACACCCTCTCAATGAGAAGATGCGTACATGGCTGCGCATTGAGTTTTTAATCCAACAGCTCTCCGTTAATTTGCCCCTTGCTGACCATGCCGGCGCTCTGCATTTTTTCCGCAATATCGGTGATTTACTGGATGTATTTGAACGCGGCGAAGTCCGTACCGAACTCCTCAAAGAACTGGAGCGACAGCAGCGTAAACTCCAGGCCTGGGTCGAAGTTCCCGGCGTCGATCAAAGCAGAATAGACTCTTTGCGTCAGCAGCTAAAAAGTGCAGGTAGCATTCTGATTTCTGCCCCGCGTATTGGACAGACGCTGCGCGAAGATCGTCTGATTGGTCTCGTACGTCAGCGTTTAAGTATTCCTGGCGGGTGCTGCAGTTTCGATCTGCCGACTCTGCATATCTGGTTACACCTGGCACAGTCGCATCGTGACGCGCAGGTTGAAACCTGGCTTGCCAGCCTGAATCCGCTCAATCAGGCGCTGTCGCTGGTACTGGATTTAATTCGCAACTCAGCGCCGTTTCGTAAGCAAACCAGCCTGAATGGTTTTTATCAGGACAACGGCGAAGATGCAGATCTGCTGCGCTTACAGCTGCCGCTTGATTCGCTGCTTTATCCGCAAATTTCTGGTCATAAGAGCCGTTTTGCCATCCGCTTTATGCCGCTGGATAGCGAGAATGGTCAGGTGCCTGAGCGCCTCGATTTTGAACTGGCGTGCTGTTAAGGAGTCAACATGTCTGAACAAACCATCGTCAACTGCCCAACCTGCGGCAAGCCTGTAGTATGGGCTGAGGTCAGTCCGTTTCGCCCATTCTGCAGCAAACGCTGCCAGTTAATCGATCTGGGAGAGTGGGCCGCAGAAGAGAAACGCATCCCAAGCTCAGGTGATCTGTCAGAAAGCGACGACTGGAGTGAAGAGCAGAAGTAATTCTGCTAAAACGGTGGGTCGGATAAGGCAATGCCGCATCCGACATTTTATGTTGTTTTGCCTGATGGCGCTGCGCTTATCAGGCCTACGAACTAAAACGTAGGGCGGGCAAGCGTAGCGCCCCCGCCATAATTTGCCGGATGCGGCGTTGCCTTATCCGGCCTACAGCACCATTAGCCAGCTATCAGCTTTTCAATGACCGGTGCATTCGCGGGCGGGAAATCCTGCGCATTCAGAGCATCTTGCGCAATCCACTGCGCCGGTTGCCCCTCTTTTCCCCACGGCTCGCCTTCCCAGCTTTCAACCAGCCAGAACCACAGAGTGATATGCCTGTCCGGAAACTGATACTCCAGCTTTTCGAACAATGAGCTTTGAGTCGGCGTGATCCCCACTTCTTCCTGTAGCTCGCGAATCAGCGCCTGCTCCGGCGTTTCGCCCGCTTCAATTTTCCCGCCGGGGAACTCCAGCTTATTGGCCATGTGGGCATCAGCCGCACGCTGGGTGATAAAAATTTCATGTTGCTGATTACGAATAATCCCGACGGCGATTTGCAGTATTTTCATCTTTATCGTCCATAAAAAAGGCGCAGAATTCTGCGCCTTTTCAGTAAGTTATTTTCTTAGCTCAGACGGCCGTGGCACTGTTTGTATTTTTTGCCAGAGCCGCAAGGACACGGATCGTTACGACCCACTTTACGATCGCCAGTTTGTGCTGCCAGCTCTTCTGCCGCGGCAGAATCGTCGCCTTTATGACTCAACTGCTGCATCTGCGCTAAGCGCTCAGCTTCTTCACGACGCTGCAGCTCCATGGCTTCGACTTCTTCAGGCATACGCACCTGAACTTTGCTCAGGGTGCTGATCACTTCGTATTTCAGTGATTCCAGCATTGACGCAAACATAGAGAAGGATTCACGCTTGTATTCCTGCTTCGGATCTTTTTGCGCATATCCACGCAGGTGGATACCCTGGCGCAGATAGTCCATCGCAGCAAGGTGCTCTTTCCACAGGGAGTCGAGAGTTTGCAGCATCACGCCTTTTTCGAAGTGACGCATCATCTCCGCGCCCACAACTTCTTCTTTACGCTGATAAACTTCGATGGCGTTTGCCAGGATACGTTCACGCAGCGTTTCTTCGTGCAGCTCAGGCTCTTTATCCAGCCACTCTGAAATCGGCATCTCAAGATCGAAGTCGTTTTTCAGACGTTCCTGCAGACCCGGGATATCCCACATTTCTTCCAGAGACTGCGGCGGAATATAGGCATCAATAGTTGCTTTGAAGACATCTTCACGGATGCTGTTGATGGTTTCGCTAACGTCAGTTACGTCCAGCAGTTCGTTACGCTGGGTGTAGATAGCACGGCGCTGATCGTTGGCAACGTCATCATATTCCAGCAGTTGCTTACGAATATCGAAGTTGCGGCTTTCCACTTTACGCTGCGCGTTAGCAATTGCTTTGGTCACCCATGGGTGTTCAATGGCTTCTCCAGGCTTCATACCCAGTTTACGCATCATGCCTGACACGCGGTCAGAGGCAAAAATACGCATCAGCGCATCTTCCATCGACAGATAGAAACGGGAAGAGCCCGCATCACCCTGACGACCCGAACGACCACGCAGCTGGTTATCGATACGGCGAGATTCGTGACGCTCGGTACCGATAATATGCAAGCCACCGGCAGCTAATACCGCGTCATGGCGAACCTGCCAATCGGCTTTAATCTGCGCGATTTGTTCCGGAGTTGGGTTTTCCAGCTCGGCAACTTCCGCCTGCCAGCTACCGCCCAGTACGATATCGGTACCACGACCGGCCATGTTCGTCGCGATAGTCACGGCTGACGGGTAACCCGCCTGGGCGACGATTGCAGCTTCGTTGGCGTGGAACTTGGCGTTCAGAACATTGTGTTTGATACCCGCTTTGCTCAGCTCGTTAGACACTACTTCCGATTTTTCAATGGAGATAGTACCTACCAGCACCGGCTGGCCATTTGCAGTACGTTCTTTAATATCTTCAATGATCGCCTGAATTTTTTCCGCTTCGGTCATGTACACCAGATCCGGTAAATCCTTACGGATCATCGGACGGTTGGTCGGCACAACCACGGTATCCAGTTTGTAGATGGAGCTAAATTCAAACGCTTCAGTGTCGGCTGTACCGGTCATACCGGCCAGTTTTTCGTACAAACGGAAGTAGTTCTGGAAGGTAATAGATGCCAGCGTCTGGTTCTCGTTCTGGATCTCTACGCCTTCTTTAGCTTCAACAGCCTGGTGCAGACCATCGGACCAGCGACGCCCCTGCATGGTACGACCGGTGTGTTCATCGACGATGATAACTTCGCCGTCTTTCACGATGTAGTCTACGTCGCGGGTAAACAGCACGTGCGCACGCAGTGCGGCAGTCACGTGGTGCATCAGCATAATGTTGCCTGGAGAGTACAGTGACTCGCCCTCGTCCATAATGCCTTCGTTAACCAGCAGCTCTTCAATCAGCACCAGACCACGTTCGGTCAGGTTAACCTGGCGCGCTTTCTCATCAACTGAGAAGTGGCCTTCGCCCTGGAACGTGTCGGAATCTTCCTTCTCCTGACGGATCAGGTGCGGGATGATTTTATTCACTTTTTTGTACATTTCCGAGCTGTCTTCAGCCGGGCCGGAAATGATCAGTGGCGTACGCGCTTCATCGATCAGGATGGAGTCGACTTCATCGACCAGCGCATAGTGCAGTTTACGTTGAACACGCTCTTCCGGACTAAACGCCATGTTGTCACGCAGGTAGTCAAAGCCGTATTCGTTGTTGGTACCGTAAGTAATATCGGCGTTGTAGGCTTCACGCTTGGCTGGTGCAGGCAGGCCAGACATGTTGATACCAACGGTCATGCCGAGGAATTCAAACAGCGGGCGGTTATTTTCGGCATCACGCTGAGCCAGATAGTCGTTCACGGTAACCACGTGTACGCCCTTCCCGCTTAATGCGTTCAGGTAGGCTGGCAGCGTCGCGGTAAGGGTTTTACCTTCACCAGTACGCATTTCCGCGATGCAGCGATCGTTAAGCACCATACCGCCCAGCAGCTGAACGTCGAAGTGACGCATACCGAACACGCGTTTACTCGCTTCACGCACTACTGCGAACGCTTCCGGGATCAGGCTCTCAACGCTGGCACCTTTTTCCAGACGGGCGCGGAATTCAGCGGTCTTCGCTTTCAGTTCATCATCGGAGAGTTTTTCCATCTCCGGTTCCATCGCGTTGATGACATTGACCACTTTACGCATACGACGCAGCGTACGCTCGTTACGGCTACCGAATACTTTCGTTAATAATTTGATTAGCATAATAAAATCTCAAACGCCCCGCGGTGCGGAGTCAAAAATTATAAGTTGGAAGGTTCTTTTTTAGCTGAGGCGTTGAGGACCAGCGCGGATACCCTGCAGCTGGCTGATCCAGACCGGAACGCTAAACGCGGCCTGAGAGGTAAAGTGTGCGTATGTCACGCGACTTACTGTCGCGGGCGGAGTGCCTTCTTGCGTCAGCATCGCGCTGAGCGTATTCAGTAACGCAAGATGGTGCGCCTGGATTGGCAATGGCTCTTCGGCAACGGGCAACGCCTGAGGTGCCATGGCAAAAGAAAGATGGCGGATAACCGTACGAATGGCATGTTGATGCCAGTAATCGACGGTAAAATTTGGGCGGCGATTAGTCGCTTCCAGCAAAGCAAGCTGGCTAAAGTTAACTTTAGCGCCTTGATCGTGATTGCTGGCGGTCGCCTTCGCGGGGGTATTAGGTTCAGCAGCGTTACCGAGCGCGGGCAGGCCAAAACTAGCCGCGACCATCCCCAACAGGAGATGCGGCCAGAAGTACCGTCTGCCTAACTGTCGCCAGCGCGTCAGTATTCCACTCACGTTATTGCCACCTGATATACCCTGCGTTTGGGGTTACAAATGCAAAACCATTTTTTGCGCACAAATCTTACCATTAATGCGTTCGCACCACAGCAGTAATGACAGCAAGTCGCGGGTAAATATGCTTAAGAAAGCAGCGATCGAACGGTATTTTAATCTACCTGTGGGGAAAAAGTCGCTTCAGATAAGGTGGTTTGCACTCGGAAGATAAAAAAACGACTGGCTCACCTGGCCGGAGAGAGTGCCAGATTTACCAGTCGAATTTATGCGACAGCGTATGTCGTTATGCCAGTACGGTCGATGGTGCTTTGAACGCCAACGGCAGTTCTGCATCGTCCTGGAAGGTCACATATTCCCAGGCTTCCTGTTTTGCCAGGACCGCCTGTAACAGTTTGTTATTCAATGCATGACCGGATTTATACGCGGTAAATGCACCAATAATGTTGTGACCACACATGAACAAGTCACCGATCGCGTCGAGCATTTTGTGACGAACGAATTCATCTTCAAAACGCAGGCCGTCTTCGTTCAATACGCGATAATCGTCAACAACGATGGCACAATCGAAGCTGCCGCCCAGGCACAGGCCGCGGGACTGCAGATATTCGATATCACGCATGAAGCCGAAAGTACGCGCACGGCTGATCTGACGCATGAACGCATCCGCAGAGAAGTTCATCGCGTAGCGCTGCGTGCTGGAGTCGATCGCCGGATGGTTAAAGTCGATGGTGAAATCCAACGTAAAACCATTATACGGCTTAAACTCAGCCCACTTATCGCCATCTTCGACACGAACGGTCTCTTTGATGCGAACAAATTTTTTGGCGCTGCTCAGTTCTTCAATACCTGCATCAAGCAGCAGATAAACGAACGGAGCGGCACTGCCATCCATGATCGGGATTTCCGGTGCGTTAACTTCAATAACGATGTTATCGATACCTAAACCCGCCAGAGCAGCATTAAGGTGCTCTACGGTTGAAATCCGTACATCATGCTCATTGACCAGACACGTACAGAGCATGGTATCACGCACAGATTTGGCATCGGCCGGGAAATCTACCGGAGGATTCAAGTCGGTGCGACGATAGATGACCCCGGTGTTGGCCGGCGCAGGGCGTAATGTCAGGGTGACTTTTTTGCCGGTATGCAAACCGACGCCAGTCGCCTGAACGATACGTTTAAGAGTCCTTTGTTTGATCATCGTATAATCTCGCCAAATTACCTATCCAACCGAAGTGTACTATACATTCGGTGGGCCAGTTTAGCACAAAGAGCCACAATTCCCAAATTCCAGCTAATTCTTAATCAGCTTGCTTACGCAGGAATGCTGGGATATCCAGATAATCCGGCTCTTTGGTGGTTTGCGGCGTATTGTCGTTAACCACTTTCGCTACCGGTTTCTGCTCTTGCGTCAACGGCGCCATGCCGTGCTGCTGGTAACGATCCATTACCGGCTGCTGTACCTGCTTGTTGGTCACCAGAGTGATTTCAGGACGTTTGTCCATACCAATTCCAGTTGCAACAACGGTCACGCGCAGTTCGTCGTTCATATCCGGGTCCAGGGAGGTACCGATAACCACGGTCGCATTATCCGATGCAAAGGCACGAATCGTGTTACCGACGGTTTCGAACTCATCCAGACGCAGGTCGAAGCCCGCAGTAATGTTGACCAGCACGCCGCGCGCACCAGACAGATCGATGTCTTCCAGCAGCGGAGAAGAGATAGCCATTTCAGCCGCTTCTTCTGCACGGTCTTCACCGCTTGCCACGCCTGAACCCATCATCGCGTAGCCCATTTCGGACATCACGGTGCGCACGTCTGCAAAGTCGACGTTCATCAGGCCCGGACGAGTAATCAGTTCAGCGATACCCTGGACTGCGCCTTTCAGCACGTCGTTCGCTGCGCCAAACGCATCCAGCAGGGAGATACCGCGACCCAGCACTTTCAGCAGCTTGTCATTCGGAATAGTGATCAGAGAGTCCACATGTTTGGACAACTCGGTGATACCCTGTTCCGCGAATGCCATACGCTTCTTACCTTCAAAGTTGAAAGGCTTAGTCACGACAGCAACGGTCAGAATACCTAAATCTTTTGCTACTTCAGCAACCACTGGCGCTGCACCGGTACCGGTACCGCCGCCCATGCCAGCTGCGATAAACACCATGTCTGCGCCGTCAAGCGCTGCACGCAGAGCTTCACGATCTTCGTCTGCCGCATTACGGCCTACTTCCGGGTTTGCACCCGCGCCCAGACCTTTGGTGATGCCACTACCAATCTGAATGGTCTGTCCAACCGCCGTTTTACGCAACGCCTGAGCGTCGGTATTCACCGCGAAGAATTCAACACCTTCGATGCGCTCGCGCACCATGTGTTCAACGGCATTACCGCCGCCGCCGCCGACGCCGATGACTTTAATCACCGCGTCATTGGTAAGTTCCATAGGTTCAAACATAGTTTCTCTCTCCGTTGTGCCTGTCGCCTGAGACCGTTAATGTGCGTTGGTCTCTTTAAAAATTAAAACTCTTTTCGCAGCCAGCTATTGAGTCGTTTGATCCACGAGCCAACTGATGCCGTAACGCGTTTTTCTACTTCAGCCTCACCACTCAAATGGGATTCTTTCCCGTAGTGAAGCAGCCCCACTGCCGTTGAATAATACGGCTCCTGGGCATAATCCGTCAGACCAGTGATATTCAGCGGTGCGCCAATACGTACTTGCGTATGGAACACGCGCTGTGCGCAGGCCGCAAGACCTTCAATTTGCGCAGCGCCACCGGTTAACACAATCCCCGCCGCCAGATGATGTTTCACACCCTGCTGGCGAAGCTGTTCTTGTAATTGCAAAATTTCTTCGTTGACCAGGTTGAGCAGCTCGGTATAACGCGGCTCAATGACCTCTGCCAGGGTCTGACGTTGCAGGCTACGCGGTGGACGACCACCTACGCTTGGCACTTCAACGCTTTCGTCTTTACCCACGATGGAGCCCAGCGCGCAACCATGGCGCACTTTGATGGCTTCAGCATCGCTCGGCGGCGTACCAAAGGCATACGCGATATCGCTGGTCACTACATTCCCTGCATAAGGGATAACTTTAGTGTGGCGCAACGCCCCGCCAGTATAAACGGCGATGTCCATTGTACCACCACCAATATCCACCACGCAGACACCCAGCTCACGTTCATCTTCCGTCAACACGGAATAACTGGCTGCCAGTCCGGCGAAAATCAGTTGGTCAACTTTCAGACCACAACGTTCAACGGCTTTGACAATATTCTTCGCCATGTCGTTATGGCAGGTAATAAGATGCACTTTTGCCTGCATACGCACGCCGGAAAGACCGACCGGATTTTTAATACCTTCCTGGTAGTCAATGGCGTATTCCTGCGGAATAACGTGCAGAACACGATGTTCATCGCGCACGCGTACGGATTTTGCCGTATGTACGACGTTTTCCACATCTTCCTGTGTCACTTCCTCTTCGGAAATGGGCACCATACCAATTTCATTCTGACAGCTAATATGTTTGCCGGAAAGCGCCAGATATACCGAGGATATCTGGCAATCTGCCATCAGTTCAGCCTGGTCAATGGCGCGCTGTACGCACTTCACCACTGACTCAAGGTCATTCACCCCGCCTTTATCCATACCTCGCGATGGGCAACTGCCCACGCCAATGATATTGACCATACCGTCGGGCAGAACTTCCCCTACTAAAGCGGCTACCTTCGCGGTGCCAATCTCCAGTCCAACTACCAGTTTTCTGTCCGTCGCCTTGATCATTGTTGTTCTGCCTGTGCCTGATTCTGTTGCTGATTAGATTCCTCAGGAGGCAAGGGAACCCAGCCTACTGCCGCTCCTGAGTCATAACGCAAATCAACGTAGCTAATCCGTTTGCCATCGGTTTGCGCCTGCTGCTGTAAAACCGAGTAGAGTTCCACAAAGCGAGCCAAACGTTTTATCGTATCGCCCCTGCCCAGATTCAGCTTAATATCGTTATTCAGCGTCAACTGCCAGGAACGACGAGCGGTCATCGCCGCTTCCTTCAGGGTGAATCTATCCTTAGCCAGCACCTGCCCCATATCGCGGAACCCTTGCAACACTTCACTTGCGCTGCCTTCCGGCCCATACAACATGGGTAATACCTGCTTATTGGCCCGACCGGTTGGAACACTGAACGTATTTCCTTCAGCATCCACCATATGTTGGTCATTCCAACGCGCAATGGGCACATATTCAACCAGATGAATCTTCAATTCATCGGGCCATTGCTTTCTGACGCTCGCCTGTTTAATCCAGGGGAGGCGTTCAATTTGACTCTGAATGATGTTCACATCCTGAGTCATAAAGGTTCCCGGAGCGCCCAGCGCCAAAATGGACTGACGAATATCGTCATTGCGCGTGTAATGTCGTTCGCCGGTTAACACCAGTTTCGATAAAGGCAAACGTTGCGCATCTTCCATCCATCCCAACACTACCCAGCCGCTGACAAACACGGTGCACAGCACTGTCAGCAGGAACAATATTCCTGCAAGACGCGTTCCATTATTGCGGCGTGAGGAGTTTACTTCTTCTTCATCACCGTTTCGCGTGTTCAGCGCAGCCTGCGACATATCAGTCCGCCAACTCCAGAATTCTTACCACCAACTGCGAGAAGCTCAGGCCCGCCTGACGCGCCGCCATCGGCACCAGACTGTGGCTGGTCATACCCGGAGAGGTATTCGCTTCCAGCAGATAAAACTGGCCATCGCTGTCCAGCATGACGTCAATGCGACCCCAACCTTTACAGCCCAATGTGGTCCACGCTTTCAGGACTAATTCCTGTAAACGGGCCTCTTGTTCGACTTCCAGACCGGCAGGGCAGAAATATTGTGTCTCATCAGAGAGATACTTCGCCTCATAATCATAGAAGGTTCCCGCGGGTTGGATACGTATTGACGGTAAAATTTCTTCACCAAGTATCGCAACTGTAAATTCCGGGCCACTGAGCCATTTTTCGATCAGTACTTCTTCATCATGCTGAAAAGCCAATGCTAATGCACCATGCAAAGCATTTTCTTCTTCAACTTTTGACATCCCTACGCTTGAGCCTTCACGGCTTGGCTTCACAATCAGCGGCAAACCTAACGCAGAAATCTCCGTAACCACCTCATCGCTAAGACCTTTTTCGAACTCAGCGCGAGTCAATGCGACCCAAGGCGCGACCGGTAAACCAGCCCCCTGCCACAACAGTTTGCTGCGCAGTTTGTCCATCGAAATCGCAGAAGCCATGACGCCACTACCGGTGTACGGCAGACCAATCAGCTCCAGCATGCCCTGCAACGTGCCATCTTCACCACCACGACCGTGCAGCGCAATAAACACCTTTTGAAAACCCATCGATTTCAAAAGCGTGACATCAACCTCTTTTGGGTCAATTGGATGAGCATCCACACCACCTTCGCGTAACCCTGCCAGTACGGCCGCTCCGGAATTCAGCGAAACGTCACGCTCTGCGGAGGTTCCCCCTAACAGGACCGCGATTTTATCAGCCATGTTGTTCTTCCTCCGGGTTTTGCGGCTTCAGTTTGATTTCAGCTAAGGAACGCGCGATTTTGCCGATATTTCCAGCGCCCTGCACCAAAATCAGATCGTTGCCGGTTAATACCGGCGCCAGCATGTCTGCCACCTGAGCCGGATCGGAAACCAGAATCGGGTCGATCTTACCGCGACCACGGATCGTACGGCACAGCGAGCGGCTGTCGGCTCCTGGAATCGCGGCTTCCCCCGCGGCGTACACATCCAGCATCAACAGTGCATCGACCTGAGTCAGCACGTTGGCAAAGTCGTCATACAGATCGCGAGTACGCGTAAAGCGGTGCGGCTGGAACAGCATCACCAAATTTTTGTCCGGCCAGCCCGCGCGTGCAGCTTTAATCGTGGCATCCACTTCCGTAGGGTGATGACCATAATCATCCACCAGCATCGCCGTCCCGGCTTTACCGTTTACCGGCTCAAGCGGGAATTCGCCAAGGAAGTCAAAACGTCGTCCGGTGCCCTGGAAACTTTCCAGCGCGCGCAGAATTGCGTCGTCTTCAATGCCTTCTTCTGTTGCAACTGCTACCGCCGCCGCCGCGTTCAGCGCATTGTGACGGCCCGGTGCGTTCAACGTCACGCGTAAATCGGCCATCCCCTGACGCAGCAGCGTGAAGTGCCCTTGTGGACCAATCTGCTGGTAATCTTCGACGCGCACATCAGCATCATCGCTGAAACCATAGGTTGTGGTTTGACGACCGACTCGCGGCAACAACTCGCGGATCACCGGATCGTCAACGCACATCACCGCACGACCATAAAACGGCAAGTTATGCAGGAAATTAATAAACGTCTGCTTCAAATTTTCGAAGTCGCCATGGTAGGTATCCATATGATCGGCTTCGATATTGGTAACAATCGCCACCATCGGCTGCAAATGCAGGAATGACGCATCGCTCTCATCCGCCTCCGCAATTAAATAACGGCTATGACCCAGACGCGCATGGACGCCTGCGGCCTTCACCAGACCGCCGTTGACAAACGTCGGATCCAGCCCCGCTTCCGCGTAGATACTGGAGACCATCGCTGTGGTCGTGGTTTTACCGTGCGTCCCGGCAATGGCGATACCGTGACGAAATCGCATTAACTCCGCCAGCATTTCAGCACGACGGATCACCGGAATGCGCGCTTCATGCGCCGCAACAATTTCCGGGTTATCCGCAGAAATGGCGCTGGATACCACCACCACGCTCGCATCACGCACGTTTTCCGGGCGATGGTTGAAGAAAATCGTGGCGCCCAGATTCGTTAACTGCTGCGTCACCGGGTTCGGCGCTAAGTCAGAACCGCTGATCTGATAACCTTCGTTGGCCAAAACTTCGGCAATACCGCCCATACCAGCACCACCGATGCCGACAAAGTGAATGTGCCGAACGCGACGCATTTCGGGCACGATGGAACGCAGTTTTGCCAGTTGTTGTGTATTCATTCTTTAGCCATTAACTTCTTAGTTCATGCGATGCAAAAGGCATCACCACAATTACGCCCGGGCAGCCCGGCTCACTTCATTAGCAACACGCTCTGTAGCATCCGGAATGGAAGCGGCGCGCGCACGTTCTGCCATGGTTAATAAAGTTTCTCGCGACCACCCGGAAAGGGTGTTAGCGACGGCATCCACAGTAAACTGCGGCTGCTCAAGAATTTTGGCGGCGCCCGCTTTCTCCAGCGGCAGCGCATTCCAGTACTGCTGTCGGTCTTTATGCTGAAAAGGCACAAACAGCGCAGGCAAACCTGCGGCGGCAATTTCGCTTACCGTCAGCGCGCCGGAGCGACAAACTACAACATCCGCCCACGCGTAGGCAGCTGCCATATCATCAATAAACTCAGTGACCTTGTGCTGCGGTTGTCCCGCGTCGGCATACGCCTGTTCAACGGTTTGCTGCGCGCCTTTGCCACTCTGATGCCAGATAGTCACCGCGTCACCAAGCTTTGCGGCAACCTGCGGCATCGTCTGGTTCAATACGCGTGCGCCCTGAGATCCCCCGACGACCAGCACGCGAACCGGGCCTTCACGCCCCGTCAGACGCGCTTCGGGCAACGGCAGCGCCAGAACGTCGGTGCGTACCGGGTTACCCACCACTTCCGCATTCGGGAAAGCGCCAGGAAAAGCCTGCATCACCTTCGTTGCAATCTTCGCCAGCCACTTGTTAGTTAATCCCGCAATGCCGTTCTGCTCATGCAGGACAACCGGAATGCCTAATGACCAGGCAGCCAGACCGCCAGGGCCGGACACGTAACCGCCCATCCCCAGCACCACATCAGGCTTAAACTGCTTCATGATGGCGCGCGCCTGACGCCAGGCATTAAAAATACGCACGGGGGCGGCAAGCAGCGCGTTGACACCTTTGCCACGCAAACCGGAGATGCGAATAAAGTCAATTTCGATGCCATGCTTCGGCACTAAGTCCGCTTCCATACGATCGGCGGTGCCCAGCCAACGAACCTGCCAGCCCTGGGCCATTAAATGGTGCGCGACCGCCAGCCCCGGGAACACATGCCCGCCGGTACCGCCTGCCATCACCATTAACCGCTTCGGTTGACCACTCATCGTGCACCTCGTGTAAACGCCTGGGCTTTTTCCAGACGCGTTTCATAATCAATACGTAACAAAAACATGATGGCCGTCGACATAATCAACAAACTGGAACCACCATAACTGATCAGCGGTAACGTCAGACCTTTTGTTGGCAGCATACCTGCTGCCGCGCCGACGTTTACCAGGGCCTGGAAGCTAAACCAAATCCCGATGGAGCAGGCTAAAAAGCCTGAAAAACGGTGGTCAATTTCCAGCGCTTTGCGGCCAATCGACATCGCGCGAAAAGCGACGAAGAATACCATTAAAAGTGCCAATACCACACCGATATAACCCAGCTCTTCCCCAATGATGGCGAAGATGAAGTCGGTGTGCGCTTCCGGTAAATACTCCAGTTTTTGCACTGAATTACCTAACCCCTGACCCCAAACCTCACCGCGACCAAAAGCCATCAGCGATTGCGTTAACTGATAGCCGCTGCCAAACGGATCTTCCCATGGGTTCCAGAAGGAGGTTACGCGGCGAATACGATACGGTTCGGCAAGGATCAGCAGCACCACCGCCGAAATCCCCATGCCGATAATGGCAATGAACTGCCACAGTTTCGCGCCAGCGAGAAACAGCATCGCCAGCGTCGTGACAAACAGCACCACCACCGTACCAAGGTCAGGCTGCGCCAGCAGTAAGACTGCCAGCACCAGAATCACACCCATCGGTTTTAAGAAGCCGCGCAGGTTATTACGCACTTCATCGACTTTACGCACCAGGTAGTTAGCGAGATAACAGAACAGCGACAGCTTGGTGAATTCCGCAGGCTGAATACGCAGTGGACCCAGCGCGATCCAGCGCGATGCCCCGTTAACTGAGCTCCCCACCACCAGCACGATCAACAACATGATGATCGAGGCGATCAGCATCGTCGTGCTGTACTTTTGCCAGAACTCCATCGGCAGACGCAGCGTCACCATCGCCAGACAGAACGCGAGGAAGATATACAGCGCGTCACGCTTAGCAAACAGGAAAGGATCGCCTGCCAGGCGTTGCCCTACGGGCATCGATGCCGATGTCACCATCACAAAACCGATCGCTGCCAGACCAAAAGTCAGCCACAGCAGCATGCGGTCATACATGATCAGGCTGTCCGCGTCTTTATCACGCGAAGCCATCACCCAGCCTTTAAGTGCCGCGAAGATCCACGCCAGGACACCCAGTCCCGGTACGCGCGGCATTTTCAGACGAGGGAGAGAGAATCGCATCAACCCAACTCCTTCGCTAAACGGGTAAAGACGTCACCGCGTTGCTCAAAGTTCTTGAACTGGTCAAGGCTGGCGCAGGCTGGCGACAGCAGCACCATATCGCCCGACTTCACACGCGGTGCGAGCAGACGCATTGCCTGCTCCATGGTTTCAGTGTGTTCCGCAACCTCAGGACGCAGAGCGGCAAGCTGCGCGCCATCGCGACCAAAGCAGTACAGACGAATGTTGTCGCCAGTCAGGTAGCGTTGCAGCGGCATAAAGTCGGCGGATTTCCCATCGCCGCCCAGCAGCAGGTGCAACGTACCGTCAACGTGCAGACCATTCAGCGCCGCTTCGGTGCTGCCAACGTTGGTGGCTTTTGAATCGTTGATCCAACGCACACCGTTATGATTCAGTACCAACTGGAAACGATGCGCCAGACCGGTAAAGGTAGTCAGCGCTTTCAGGCTGGATGCCCGCGGCAGACCCGCAGCATCCGCCAGCGCCAGCGCCGCCAGGGCGTTGGTATAGTTATGCTGGCCGGTAAGCGTCATCTCTTTCACGTTCAGGACTTTTTCGCCCTTCACCCGCAGCCAGGTTTCACCCTGCTGACGATTGAGATGATAGTCACCCATGTTGATGCCAAAGCTCACGCAGCGCTCATCCGCCCCGCGAATCGGCATGGTCAGCGCATCATCGGCATTAACCACACACACTTTCGCATTCTCATAGACGCGCAGTTTGGCTGCACGGTACTGCTGCAAGCCAAACGGATACCTGTCCATATGATCTTCAGTGACGTTCAAAATGGTGGCGGCTACGGCCTGTAAGCTGGAGGTTGTCTCCAGCTGGAAGCTCGACAGCTCCAGTACATACAGCTCACGTTCGTCATCCAGCAACATCAGCGCGGGCAGGCCGATATTTCCGCCAACACCCACGTTCACACCAGCCGCTTTCGCCATTTCTCCCACCAACGTGGTGACGGTGCTTTTCCCGTTGGAACCGGTGATCGCGACGATCGGCGCCTGCGCTTCACGACAGAAAAGCTCGATGTCACCGACAATTTCGATCCCTGCATCAGCAGCGGCGCTCAGCGAAGGATGCGCCAGGGCAATACCAGGGCTGGCGACGATAAGATCGGCGGCCAGCAGCCAATCATCATTCAGGCTGCCAACATGACGCTCAACCGCTTCCGGCAATTTATCCAGGCCAGGTGGCGTTGCGCGGGTATCCATCACACGCGGCGTCACGCCGCGCGCCAGAAAGAAATCCACGCAGGACAGCCCGGTCAATCCCAGACCGATAATGACGACTTTTTTACCCTGGTAATCAGCCATGATTAACGTACCTTCAGCGTTGCCAGGCCAATCAGCACCAGCATCAGCGAAATAATCCAGAAGCGCACAATTACGCGCGGTTCCGGCCAGCCTTTCAGTTCATAGTGATGGTGAATCGGCGCCATACGGAAGATGCGCTGCCCGCGCAGCTTAAAGGAGCCAACCTGCAGAATGACCGACAGCGTTTCCACAACAAATACGCCGCCCATGATTACCAGCAGGAACTCCTGACGCAGCAGCACGGCAATAATGCCCAGCGCGCCGCCCAGCGCCAGCGAACCGACGTCTCCCATAAAGACCTGCGCCGGATAGGTGTTAAACCACAGGAAGCCTAACCCCGCACCGACAATCGCCGTACAGACGATCACCAGTTCACCGGCATGGCGTAAATACGGAATGTGCAGATAGTTGGCAAAGTTCATGTTACCGGTCGCCCATGCCACCAGCGCAAAACCCGCGGCCACGAACACGGTCGGCATAATCGCCAGACCATCCAGGCCATCGGTGAGGTTTACCGCGTTGCCAGTGCCCACAATCACGAAGTACGCCAGCAGCACGTAGAACAGCCCCAACTGCGGCATGACATCTTTAAAGAACGGCACCACCAGCTCGGTAGCCGGGGTATCTTTACCGGCGAGGTACAGCGCAAAGGCTACACCCAGCGCAATCACCGACATCCAGAAGTACTTCCAGCGGGCAATCAACCCCTTGGTATCTTTGCGCACCACTTTGCGGTAGTCATCGACAAAACCGATAATGCCGTAGCCAATCAATACCACCAGCACGCACCATACGTACGGGTTCGACGGATATGCCCACAACAGAACGGAGATAACAATCGCGGTGAGGATCATGATCCCGCCCATGGTTGGCGTACCACGTTTACTAAAGTGCGATTCAGGACCGTCGTTACGTACAACCTGTCCAAAGGACATTTTTTGCAAGCGGGCAATCATGCGCGGGCCCATCCACAAAGAGATGAACAGCGCGGTCAGCAGGCTGACGATGGCGCGAAACGTCAGATAGGAAAAGACGTTAAAGCCGGAATAATATTTGACCAAATGTTCGGCCAGCCAAACTAACATGTCCCATTCTCCTGTAATGCGCGTACTACCTCTTCCATGGCGGCACTACGTGAACCCTTCACTAAAATCGTCATGACCTGATGTTCTGCAATCAATGCTTTAAGATGCGCGGCCAGCGCGCTTTTATCCGCAAAATGTTCGCCAACGCCGCTGGCGTCGCTAATTGCCTGACTCAGTTTTCCTGTACTCAGTACACGGTCGATACCTGCTGCTTTCGCAGCAACACCTACCTGTACATGGCATGCTTCACTTTCTGCGCCAAGCTCTGCCATATCGCCAACGACCAGTACGCGATAGCCCGGCATTTCAGACAGCACCTGCACCGCTGCGGTCATCGAACCGACGTTCGCGTTATAGGAGTCGTCAAGCAGCAGCTGATTTTCTGCGAGTTGAATCGGGAACAGACGTCCTGGTACCGCTTGCAGATCTTTCAAACCCGCTTTGATCGCCTCGTGCGTCGCGCCTACCGCCATAGAAAGCGCAGCCGCCGCCAGGGCGTTGGCTATGTTGTGGCGACCCGGCAACGGCAGCAGGACATCAATACTTCCGGTCGGCGTTTGCAGAGAAAATTCCGTGCCATGCGAGGTCACATGAACGTTGGTCGCAGAAAAGTCGCTGTTGGCCACATTCGGGGAGAAGCGCCAGACTTTGCGATCGCCGATGATGCTTTGCCAGTTCAACCAGTCGTTGTTGTCGGCATTCATAATGGCGATACCGTTCGCAGACAGGCCGGTAAAAATCTCACCTTTTGCCTTCGCAACGCCCGCCAGAGAGCCGAAACCTTCCAGGTGCGCGGCGGCCAGATTGTTCACCAGCGCCGCTTCCGGACGCGTCAGGCCGACGGTCCAGGCGATTTCGCCCTGATGGTTGGCGCCAAGCTCAATCACGGCATAGTCGTAATCGTTGTTTAAGCGCAGCAGCGTCATCGGTACGCCGATGTCGTTATTCAGATTGCCCGCGGTATATAGGGTGTTACCACACTGGCTCAGAATGGCAGCCGTCATCTCTTTGACGGACGTTTTACCGGATGAGCCGGTCAGCGCGACAACGCGCGCCGGAACCTGAGCGCGAACCCACGCCGCCAGTTCACCAAACGCCAGACGCGTATCTTTAACAATCAGCTGCGGCAGGTTGGTGTCCAACGGGCGGCTGACCAGCAGCGCACCCGCCCCGCTCTCTTGCGCTTTGTCGGCAAAATCGTGGGCGTCAAAGCGTTCGCCTTTCAGCGCCACAAACAGGCAGCCCGGCGTCACTTTACGCGTATCGGTTGTTACGGCATCAAGGGTCAGATCGGCCCCTTTCAATTCGCCCTGGAGGATCTCCGCCAGTTGGCTGAGCGTTACGCTAATCATGCGATAACCCCCAGCAGACGCGCTGCGGTCACGCGGTCAGAATAGTCGAGACGCTGCGAGCCGACGATCTGGTAATCTTCGTGACCTTTCCCGGCCACCAGAACCACGTCGTTTTCTTTCGCCTGCATAATGGCGTTTGTCACAGCTTCTGCGCGCCCTTCCATCACCTTCGCCTGTCCGGCATCCAGCATACCCGCCAGAATGTCGTTAATAATGGCACGCGGCTCCTCGGTACGCGGGTTGTCATCAGTCACCACGACAACATCTGCAAACTGCTCGGCGATTGCGCCCATCAACGGACGTTTGCCTTTATCGCGATCGCCGCCGCAGCCGAAGACGCACCACAGTTTGCCTGTACAGTGCAAACGTGCCGCCTGCAGCGCTTTTTCCAGCGCATCTGGCGTATGGGCGTAATCAACCACCACGGTGGTTTTACCCGGCGCGCTGAACACTTCCATACGCCCGCAAACCGGCTGCAATTGTGTCGCAGTTTTCAGTAAATCAGCTAACGGATAGCCCAGTGCCAACAGCGTTGCCAGCGCCAGCAGAAGATTGCTGACGTTAAACGCCCCCATCAGGCGGCTTTCAATTTCGCCGTCGCCCCATGAGGAGGTAAAACGAATCGTTGCCCCACTGTCGTGATACTTCACGTCAACCGCTTTTAACCAACGACCATGACAGTTCGGGTTGATGTGGTCTTCCATCGAAACGGCAACCGCATCCGGGAGTTTCGCCAGCCAGCGACGACCGACTTCATCATCCGCATTGACGATGGCCTGGCCGCAATGGTGCGTGGAATACAGCAGCCATTTCGCGGCTTCGTAATGTTCCATGTCGCCGTGGTAGTCGAGATGGTCGCGGCTTAAGTTAGTAAATACTGATGCGGCAAACTTCAGCGCCGCGACGCGATGCTGAACCAGGCCGTGTGAAGAGACTTCCATCGCGCCAACCGTTGCGCCCTGCGCAGCCAGCCCCGCCAGCACATGCTGGACATCAACGGCTGAACCGGTGGTATTTTCCGTCGGGATCACTTTGCCCAGCAGGCCATTGCCTACTGTTCCCATTACCGCGCTGGTTTCGCCAAGCAGTTGGCTCCACTGTGCCAGCAATTGGGTGGTGGTGGTTTTACCGTTAGTCCCGGTTACGCCGACCAGACGCATTTTCTCAGAAGGCTCGTGGTAAAAACGGCCCGCCAGTGCAGATAAACGTTCGTTAAGCTGACTGAGATAGATGACCGGAACGCCATGCATTTCACGGATTTCACCATCAGTAGCTTCATCTTTTGCTTCTGCAATAATGGCAGCCACACCTTGCGCTATCGCCTGCGGGATATACCGACGCCCGTCCGCCTGATGACCCAATACTGCGACAAAGAGATCACCTGATGCAGCCACACGGCTGTCAAGCGTCATCTCCCGCAGTGCTCGCTCCGGTGCACCCGGCACCCATGGAGCAAGAAGGTCGCGCAAATTACGATCTGCCACCTGTTGCCTCGCCTTGATTATTCACAAATTCATTTTTATCGCCCGTTGTCAGCGCATCCGGCTCGATGTTCATGGTGCGCAGTACGCCGCCCATGATGGCACCAAAGACCGGCGCGGAAACGGCGCCACCGTAGTATTTACCCGCCTGCGGATCGTTGATAACAACAACCAGCGCGAAGCGCGGCTGACTCGCAGGCGCAACGCCTGCGGTATAAGCAATGTATTTGTTGATGTAGCGGCCATCCGGCCCTACTTTTTTCGCCGTACCGGTTTTGATAGCGATGCGATAGCCTTTAATCGCCGCCTTCACGCCGCCGCCGCCCGGCAGCGCCACGCTTTCCATCATGTGCACCACGGTACGAACGGTCGCTTCCGGGAAAATACGTTCGCCCGGTACAGGAGGGTCAACTTTGGTAATCGACAGTGGACGATAAACGCCGTAGCTGCCGATCGTTGCATAGACTCGCGCTAACTGTAACGGCGTTACCATTAGCCCGTAGCCGAAAGAGAAGGTGGCCCTCTCTATGTCAGACCACCGTTGTTTTTGAGGATATAAGCCACTGCGTTCTCCGACCAACCCCAAATTGGTCGCTTTTCCCAGCCCAAAACGTGAGTAAGTATCTACTAACGCTGAGGACGGCATCGCTAACGCCAGCTTGGAAACACCGACGTTACTCGACTTCTGCAAAACCCCGGTGAGGGTTAATTCGCTATAACGCGCCACGTCTTTGATTTCGTGGCCATTAATTCGGTAAGGAATCGTATTAAGTACGGTATTTTCGCGTACCACTCCACGCTGCAGCGCCGTCATTACCACCATTGGTTTGACGGTAGAACCCGGTTCAAACACGTCGGTAATGGTACGGTTACGCATGACATCTTTTTGCGTACCGGAGAGATTATTGGGGTTGTAGGACGGGCTGTTGGCCATGGCCAGCACTTCACCGGTGTTTACATCCACCAGTACCGCACTGCCTGACTCCGCCTTGTTGAACGCCACGGCGTTATTCAGTTCACGGTAGACCAGTGCCTGTAAACGCTCATCAATGCTCAACGCGAGGTTATGCGCCGCCTGGCTGTCGGTAGAGGAGATATCTTCAATGACGCGGCCATAGCGGTCTTTACGCACAATACGTTCGCCCGGCTGTCCGGTGAGCCACTTATCGAAGCTCTTCTCAACGCCTTCAATCCCCTGGCTGTCAACGTTAGTAAAGCCAATGAGGTGAGCGGTCACTTCTCCGGAAGGATAGTAACGGCGGGATTCTTCGCGCAGGTGGATACCTGGCAGCTTCAGTTTCTTGATGTAGTCAGCCATGTCAGGGTTTACCTGACGCGCCAGATAGATGAAGCGCCCCTTCGGGTTGGCGTTAATGCGGGAAGCCAGCTGGTCGAGCGGGAGATTCAGCGCGGTTGACAGCGCTCTCCAGCGTTCACCAACGCTCACGCCGCCTGCGTCATGCACCTCTTTCGGGTCGGCCCAAATCGCTTTCACCGGAACGCTCACCGCCAGCGGACGACCAGAGCGGTCGGTAATCATTCCGCGTGATGTAGACACTTCCTGGACGCGTAGAGAGCGCATATCACCCTGGCGCACCAGCATGTCCGGCGCGATGATTTGCAGCCAGGCAACGCGCCCCAGCAGAAAACCCAGTGCCAGCAAAATACAGCCGCACAGTAACGCAAAACGCCAACTGACAAAGTTGGCTTGTTCTTCCTGGCGTTTTGGTTTGTGCGTTTTTGCCGCTGCTTTCATGCGTCGCGTTTATCCTTATTTTTGTACTACGATATTTTCTTGTGAGGGATCGACATGCTGCATTTGCAGCTTTTCCGTTGCGATCCGTTCAACACGGCTATGGTCGCCGAGCGCGTTCTCCTCAAGGATCAAGTTGCGCCATTCGATATCCAGCGCATCTCGCTCCAGAACCAGCTGCTCACGCTGCGCAGTCAGTAACCGCGTATGGTGTGCTGTTGTCACGACGGTAACCGCCGTCAAAATAATGCAAATGAACAGGCAGAGTGGCAGCTTCCCAAACCGCAAAAGATCGTCACCGATCACGCCAGGCAAGGCATGGCGCTCGTTGCTTCCTATCGATCCTTTAACTTTGCTGAGGGCTTCTGTCACTCTGCTGATCATGCGTTCGTCCTCTCTGCAATACGCAGAACTGAACTACGGGCACGAGGATTCTCAGCTACCTCTTCTTCACCCGGCATCATCTTGCCTAGTGCTCTTAACTCACGGCCGCCCAGCTTTTTGATCTGCGCTTCGGTCATCGGTATTCCAGCCGGTACCTGAGGACCACGGCTTTGTTCACGCATAAAGCGTTTCACAATGCGGTCTTCAAGCGAATGGAAACTGATGATCGAAAGGCGACCACCTGGAGCCAGCACGCTGAGCGAGCTTTTTAGCGCCTGCTCTATCTCCTCCAGTTCACTGTTCACCCAAATGCGCACCGCCTGGAAGGTACGGGTCGCGGGATGTTTGAATTTGTCCTTCACCGGCATTGCCGCTGCAATAACTTCCGCCAGCTCTTTGGTGCGGGTCATCGGTTCGATGCGGTTGCGCTCCACGATGGCGCGCGCAATGCGTTTGCCGAAGCGCTCTTCGCCAAAGGTTTTAATCACCCAGGCAATGTCTGCTTCATCGGCGGTTTGCAGCCATTCGGCCGCTGACTGACCGCGTGTTGGGTCCATACGCATGTCTAACGGACCGTCACGCATAAACGAGAAACCGCGCTCTGCGTCATCGAGCTGCGGTGAAGAAACGCCGAGATCGAGAAGAATCCCGTCGATCTTACCGGTCAGTCCACGCTCGGCGACATAGTCAGCCAGCGCAGAGAAAGGTCCGTGTACGATGGAGAAACGGGGATCGGTAATCGTTTTTGCAACGGCAATAGCCTGCGGATCGCGATCGATTGCCAGTAAACGTCCCTCTTCGCCAAGCTGGGAGAGGATCAGACGTGAGTGACCACCGCGACCAAATGTCCCGTCAATGTAGATGCCGTCTGGACGAATATTCAGGCCGTTTACGGCTTCATCCAGCAACACCGTTGTATGTTTATAATTTTCCGTCATTTTATAGAGACAAATCCTGCAATCGTTCCGACAACGCGCCAGTAACAGACTGCTCAGCGTCGATATCTTCCTTGACCTGTTGATACCAGGTCGTTTCATCCCACAGCTCAAACTTATTGAACTGCCCAACCAGCATCACTTCTTTCGTTAGCCCTGCGTGTTGCCGCAGAATGGGTGCTATCAGTAATCGACCAGCGTTATCCATCTGACATTCGCTGGCATGACCCAACAATAAGCGCTGTACGCGACGCTCAACTGGATTCATGCTCGACAGACGCGATAGCTTCTGCTCGATTATTTCCCATTCAGGCAGGGGGTACAGCAGCAGGCACGGGTGATGGATGTCAATGGTGCAAACCATTTGACCGGTAGCGCTCTCAAGCAGTTGATCCCGATAACGGGTAGGCACGGATAAGCGCCCTTTACTGTCGAGATTAACTAACGTTGCTCCCCGGAACATGCCAGTCTCACCCCCAATTACCACTTTATCCCACAAATTCCCACTTAAAGGAGTTTACGGAGCGGAGGAAAACCTTGTCAAGCAAGTCGCGGCGCTTAGCGGAGCAAAAAACCCATTGTTTACGGCTAATATCAGCGTTGAACAAATTCCGTACAGCAAACGAAGCAAATTAACGTCATGAATATTTGTAAGAAAAAAATCCAACAACTCATCATTGTTTAAAACAACTGAATATCATCCAAAGAAAATATAAAGTGTCAGTTTGCGACGCGAGCGGCATTTTAGGACAATATGCAGCGAGTTAACAGTACCAGTTAATCGCTCTGTACGCCGCGCAGAGCCGAGGTAAGCCCCAGATAGCCGCAATACGAGAGCAAAGTGTTTGTTAATTCGGCAAATCCATACAAGCATGTAACAAAATAATACAAGCGTAACGCGTCGTTACGTATCAATAACCCAAAAATGGATAGTTGCATTTTTAATTCGGGGTATTTCAAGAATGAATTTCAGATAATTCTAAAGAATATTCTTAAATATAATGCGGTTATTTCTGAGAATAGAAAAATTGAAGACGTCAGAGGCTTATCCCACCGACGTCATCAATTGAGGAAACTTAGTTACGGCTGAGAATACCGCGACGGTACAGATTACGCCGTATACGCGTTAAACCTGGTTTTGGTTTACGCGGTTCGTCCAGACTTGCCAGTACAATCTCCAGCACGCGTTCTGCGACATCACGATGGCGCTGTGCCACTGCCAGTACCGGGCACTGCAGGAAGTCGAGCAGTTCGTGATCGCCAAAAGTCGCAATCGCTAAATCAGACGGCAGTTGCCCGTCACGACGCAGGGTCACATCCATCACGCCCTGCAACAGGGCAAACGACGTGGTAAACAACGCCTGAGGCATTGGGTGCGTTTCCAGCCATTTATCAAACAGCTGCGCAGCCGCTTCCCGCTCATAGCTGTTGGCGTACAGGAAATGGACTTCACGCGGATCGTCCTTCCACGCGGTACGAAAACCCTGTTCGCGCAGGAAGCTGACGGATAATTCAGGAAGCGCGCCCAGATAGAGAACGGTTTCAGCAGGGAATTTGCGTAACTCCTCTGCCAGCATTTCCGCATCATCCTGATCCGCACCCACAACGCTGGTAAAATGTTCGCGGTCCAGTGCACGGTCCAGCGCCACAATCGGGAATGAACTGTTTGCCCAGCGTTGGTAGAACGGATGCTCAGGCGGCAATGAAGTCGACACAATAATGGCATCGACCTGGCGCTGTAAAAGATGCTCAATACAGCGCATTTCGTTATCCGGCTGATCTTCAGAGCAGGCAATCAACAGCTGATACCCACGCTGACGCGCCTGGCGTTCCAGATAGTTTGCGATCCGGGTATAGCTTGTGTTCTCAAGATCCGGGATCACCAGCCCGATAGAACGTGTGCGTCCAGCACGCAGCCCGGCCGCCACGGCATTCGGGTGGTAATTATGCTCACGCACCACCGCCATGACTTTTTCAACCGTTTTGTCGCTTACGCGATATTGCTTTGCTTTGCCATTAATAACGTAGCTTGCAGTCGTTCGCGAAACGCCGGCCAACCGAGCGATTTCATCCAGTTTCACAATTGCCCCTTGCGTAAAATGTACAAACCATAACCTTTTAGATGGCATGGGTTAAACTTCTTAACATCTAAGCGCAGAATAATGACTGCGGCAACCGCTTTTGTCTCTGGTTACTGCTGATTTCGCAAAAAAAAGCGCAGCAGGTAGCATCAGCGAAAGCGGGTTCGTTACCTGCAGGCAGGATAAGGCGTTTATGCCGCTATCCGGCATGACCTCCACGATGAGGCCTGATAGCGCTTTGCTTACCAGGCCTACGGTTGACGATTAGCGCATAATTTTATCGCCACGGGAGAGTCCCACCACACCGGAACGAGCAACTTCCACAATTTTGGCGACTTCACGTAGGGTTGCCAGAAATGCATCCAGCTTGTCGCTGGTGCCCGCCAGTTGTACGGTGTAGATAGACGGCGTCACGTCGATGATTTGCCCGCGGAAAATCTCCGTGTTGCGTTTCACCTCTTCCCGGCCATAACCGCTGGCCTGGATTTTCACCAGCATGATTTCTCGTTCAACGTGGGCCCCCTGCCCCAGCTCGCTAACGCGCAGAACATCCACCAGTTTGTGGAGCTGCTTTTCGATCTGCTCAAGGACTTTCTCATCCCCTACCGTCTGAATCGTCATCCGCGATAAGGTGGGGTCGTCGGTCGGCGCGACGGTCAGGCTTTCAATGTTGTATCCACGCTGGGCGAAGAGGCCAATCACCCGCGACAATGCACCCGACTCATTTTCCAGCAATACTGATAATATCCGGCGCATAATCAGGTCCTCTCCGTTTTGCTTAGCCACATTTCATCCATCCCGCCCCCACGAATCTGCATCGGGTAGACATGCTCACTGCCGTCGACGGTGACGTCGACAAACACCAGGCGATGATTACGCACATGCTCCAGCGCTTCACCCAGCTTGCTCTCCAGTTCATCTGGATGATTAATCTGGATACCGATATGCCCATAAGCCTCAGCAAGGCGCACAAAATCGGGCAGCGACTGCATGTAAGACTGGGAGTGACGCCCGGAGTAGATCATGTCCTGCCATTGTTTGACCATGCCGAGATAACGGTTGTTAAGGTTGAGCACCAGCACCGGCAGTTCATACTGCAGCGCCGTCGACAGCTCCTGGATATTCATCTGAATGCTGCCATCCCCGGTGACGCACACTACCGTTTCATCCGGCAATGCCATTTTCACCCCTAACGCCGCAGGTAAACCGAATCCCATCGTGCCGAGGCCGCCTGAGTTAATCCAGCGACGCGGTTTATCGAACGGATAATAAAGTGCGGCAAACATCTGATGCTGGCCAACGTCAGAGGTCACATACGCTTCCCCTTTTGTCAGACGCCAGATGGTTTCAATCACCGCCTGCGGCTTAATGCTTTCGCTTTGCGTGTCGTATTTCAGACACTGACGGGCGCGCCAGTGCTCAATCTGTTGCCACCAGTCACGGTTATCATCCAGTGGCTGCTGTGATTTCTCCTGATCCAGCTGTTCGAGCATTTGATCCAGCACCAGACGGGCATCACCCACAATCGGAATATCCGCAGTAACGGTTTTAGAAATAGAGGTCGGATCGATGTCGATATGCAGCACGGTCGCATTCGGACAATATTTTGCCAGGTTATTTGTTGTTCGATCGTCAAAGCGAACGCCGACAGCAAAGATCACATCGGAATGATGCATGGTCATATTCGCTTCGTAGGTACCGTGCATCCCTAACATGCCCAGCGCCTGACGATGCGTGGCCGGAAACGCGCCCAACCCCATTAGCGAGGAGACAACCGGCAGATTCAGCGCTTCAGCAATCTGAGCTAACTGCTCATGGCAAGCGGCATTGACCGCTCCACCGCCCACATAGACAACCGGTTTCTTCGCCGCGACCAGCGTCTGTAGCGCCCGTTTGATCTGTCCTTTATGCCCCGTCGTCGTCGGATTATACGAGCGCATACTCACCGAGTCCGGCCAGCTATAAGGCAGTTTCTTCGCCGGATTCAGAATATCCTTCGGCAAATCCACCACCACCGGCCCAGGACGACCGCTTGCTGCCAGCCAGAAGGCTTTTTTCAGCACCTGTGGAATATCTTCCGTTTGTTTGACCAGGAAGCTGTGTTTTACCACCGGGCGGGATATACCTACCATGTCGCACTCCTGGAAGGCATCGTAGCCAATCAGCGACGTTGCGACCTGTCCGGAGAGGATCACCAGCGGAATGGAATCCATGTAAGCCGTTGCGATTCCGGTAATCGCGTTGGTCGCCCCCGGTCCGGAGGTAACTAATACAACCCCCACTTCTCCCGTGGCACGCGCAAGGCCATCAGCCATATGTACCGCCGCTTGTTCATGGCGAACCAGCACATGATCAATACCGCCGACCGTATGCAGCGCATCATAAATATCGAGAACGGCCCCCCCGGGATAACCGAATACCTGCTTCACACCCTGATCGATGAGCGATCGGACGACCATCTCGGCTCCAGACAACATCTCCATGGCTTGCCTCACTCTTATAATGAATTACGGTTTAACAACACATTAACCGCTGACGATGACGCATGGCAATTGACTCCGAAGGGGTGGCACTGGAGTAAATAAGAATAAAAAGGAGGAAAGACGCGAATAAACGGAGAATTAAACCAACATAAGCAATCAGTATGATAAATAATCGCTTAAAAATGGGAACTTACAGCAATTACTCTATTTTTTGACACTTTTGGACAGACGTAAAAAATAGAGTTCAGCATAAAATTTCAGTTATAAAGACAAAAGCAGAATAAACAGGATGTATTGTCCGGTTTACTCTGCCAAGTGCTACTGCTTACAAACGGAGACTAACAGCTCTTCCATCCATTGATGTCCTTTATCTCGGCCCGCGGCTTCATGCCAGGAAAGATAGCATGTGCGGCTGTTCAATTTTAACGGTAAAGGTAAGATCTGTAGTTCTAAAGAATCGGCAAATTCTTCTGCTAACCAACGCGGCGCAATAGAGACCAAATGCGTTTGCGACACAATATTAAGAACGCTAATTAATGCCATGCCCTGATAAGCTACGCAGGATTGTTTATCCGGTGTGTCATACCATGGTTGGCTGAATGATGCGAAGCGATCAAGTGACACCACCGCATGCTGTTCATTATAGACATCGCTTTCCAGTAACGGACCACTAATGCGCGGATGCTTTTTACTTGCGACTAACACCATTTCGTCATTGAATAACGGAATACTGGTAAATTCAGGACGACGGAATTCTTCATAGCTAATAACGAATTCTGTTTCCTGGTAACGTAATTGATGCTCTGTATTTTGATTGAGTGAAGATTTAAATACGACATGAATGTTTGGTGCAACTTGCTCAACCCGATTATAAATCAACGACGTCAGGATATTATCCAATGGGCTGCATACGCAAAGATTGAATACGCGCTCGCTGCTGGCTGGCTCAAAACCCGATCCAGGCAGTTCATTTTGCACTAATTGCAATGCCTGGCGAACAGAACCAAATAGCTGGAAGGCTCTTGCTGTCGGCTGGATACCGCGTCCATAACGAACAAAAAGCTCATCATTAAACATCACTTTCAGGCGCGCGACCGCATTACTGACAGCGGGTTGGGACATCCCCAAAGTATGCGCGGCACGGGTAATGTTTTGTTCTTGCATCACCGCATCAAAGACGGTTAATAAATTAAGATCAACCATGCGAAGCTGTGGCTTCCCCATATCTATAATATTTGTTTTATCTATTATTTTTACTTCTGGCATATTTAACTCCACTGTCACTCTAAACTCCCTTTTCCCAGACGGAGTGAAGAAATAATCTCCGTTAATATGATTTACCATACATATAAGATGAGAAAAAGAAAAAACATTAAAATTAGGAAAACATAAAGGCACAAACCTAAATGAACAAAAGACCAATGCGAGCGCAGTGTGGCAGGTGTCACTGCACGGTGATTCATATGTTTAAATTTCAAAAACAATATAACCATAAGCATGGCGAATATACAATCATACGTATCGTGAATACGTATTTAAGTTTTAATTAAATGTTTATATTATTAATACATTAAAAGTTAACATTAATTTATCAATTATGTGGTGTTACACTGTCCATAGCCATTCACGATTACTATAAAAACAGATAAATCATAAAGATATGAAATCCCAAGAACGACCTTTTCTTCAGTTCGCCGTTACAATAAATGCAAATAATTATGCTCAAATATGTCAAACCATGAAAAGTATGTACAACCATCAACTGATTAATTTTATGTACTCCGAAAAATTCAGCACAATTCGCTTAAGTTTTGCAGAAACTTCTCCCCTTGAGTAAGGCATTTGCTGGGGTGAGGGTTGACATCAGTCTTCATATCCAGTACCACTAAAAGCATATCGCATTCGCCTGGAGCTTAATTGATGACTTACATTGCTCGTTTTAACGGTCTACTACTACTAAACGCATCTTCATTGCGCGGTAGACTGGTGGACGACATTCAGCATTAAGTCAGCTCCAGTTAAGACAAAAACCCGCGCCGTTGCGCGGGTTTTTTTATGCTCGAAGCAAGGCGCCCTAAGAAACCAAGGACCTAAACCATGAGCCAGCAAGTCATTATTTTCGATACCACCTTACGCGATGGTGAACAGGCGTTACAGGCAAGCCTGAGTGTGAAAGAAAAACTGCAGATTGCGCTGGCCCTTGAGCGTATGGGCGTTGACGTGATGGAAGTAGGTTTCCCCGTTTCTTCACCGGGCGACTTTGAGTCAGTTCAGACCATTGCTCGTCAGGTTAAAAACAGCCGCGTTTGCGCCTTAGCCCGCTGCGTAGAAAAAGATATCGACGTCGCTGCAGAATCGCTGAAAGTCGCTGAAGCTTTCCGTATTCATACGTTTATCGCCACCTCGCCGATGCACATCGCGACGAAATTACGCAGTACGCTGGATGAGGTCATTGAGCGCGCGGTCTACATGGTTAAGCGTGCGCGTAATTATACCGATGACGTGGAGTTCTCCTGCGAAGATGCAGGCCGTACCCCTATCGCCGATCTGGCTCGCGTGGTTGAAGCTGCCATTAACGCGGGTGCTAAAACCATTAACATCCCTGATACCGTCGGTTACACCATGCCTTTCGAATTTGGGGCAATCATTTCTGGCTTGTATGAACGCGTACCAAATATCGATAAAGCCATCATCTCCGTACACACCCATGATGATTTAGGTTTGGGCGTAGGCAACGCACTGGCAGCCGTTCACGCCGGAGCGCGTCAGGTGGAAGGCGCGATGAACGGTATCGGCGAACGCGCCGGTAACTGCTCACTGGAAGAAGTGATCATGGCGATCAAGGTGCGTAAAGATATCCTGAATGTACAGACCCGCATCAATCACCAGGAGATCTGGCGTACCAGTCAGTTAGTCAGCCAAATCTGCAACATGCCAATTCCGGCAAACAAAGCCATTGTCGGTAGCGGCGCCTTTGCCCACTCCTCCGGCATCCATCAGGACGGCGTACTGAAAAACCGTGAAAACTACGAAATCATGACGCCTGAATCCATTGGTCTGAACCAGGTACAGTTGAACCTGACCTCCCGTTCCGGACGCGCCGCGGTGAAACACCGTATGGACGAGATGGGATATAAAGAAAATGAATATAGCCTGGACAACCTGTACGACGCATTCCTGAAACTGGCGGACAAAAAAGGTCAGGTATTTGATTACGACCTGGAAGCGCTGGCCTTCATTAATAAACAGCAGGAAGAACCGGAGCATTTCCGTCTGGATTACTTCAGCGTGCAGTCCGGCTCCAATGACATCGCCACCGCCTCCGTCAAGCTGGCCTGTGGTGAAGAAGTTAAAGCCGAAGCGGCGAACGGTAACGGTCCGGTCGATGCTATTTATCAGGCCATCAACCGTGTAACTGAGTACAACATCGAACTGGTGAAATACAGCCTGACCGCCAAAGGGCACGGTAAAGATGCGCTGGGTCAGGTGGATATCGTTGCCAACTATAACGGTCGTCGTTTCCACGGCGTCGGTCTGGCGACAGATATCGTCGAATCTTCTGCTAAAGCGATGGTGCATGTGCTGAACAACATCTGGCGCGCCGAAGAAGTCGAAAAAGAATTGCAACGCAAAGCTCAGAACAACGAGAACAACAAGGAAACCGTGTGATGTCGAAGAATTATCATATTGCTGTTTTGCCGGGTGACGGTATTGGCCCGGAAGTGATGGCGCAAGCCCTGAAGGTACTGGACGCAATCCGTAACCGTTTTAACATGCGCATTACCACCAGCCACTACGACGTGGGTGGTGCCGCGATCGATAACCACGGTCAGCCGCTGCCACCTGCAACAGTTGAAGGCTGTGAACAAGCTGACGCCATTCTGTTTGGCTCCGTTGGCGGCCCGAAATGGGAAAACTTACCGCCAAACCAGCAGCCAGAGCGTGGCGCACTGCTGCCATTGCGTAAGCACTTCAAATTATTCAGCAACCTGCGCCCGGCTAAGCTCTACCAGGGGCTGGAAGCGTTTTGCCCTCTGCGCGCAGATATTGCCGCGAACGGTTTCGACATCCTGTGCGTACGCGAACTGACTGGCGGGATTTACTTCGGTCAACCAAAAGGCCGCGAAGGCAGCGGACAACATGAAAAAGCCTTTGATACCGAGGTTTATCACCGTTTCGAGATCGAACGTATTGCGCGTATCGCGTTTGAATCCGCTCGCAAACGTCGCCGTAAAGTTACGTCGATTGATAAAGCTAACGTACTGCAAACGTCTATTCTGTGGCGCGAAATCGTCAATGAAATTGCTAATGAATATCCAGACGTTGAACTGGCGCATATGTACATCGACAACGCGACAATGCAGTTAATTAAAGATCCATCCCAGTTCGACGTGTTGCTGTGCTCTAACCTGTTTGGTGACATTCTGTCTGATGAGTGCGCCATGATCACCGGTTCAATGGGCATGTTACCGTCCGCCAGCCTGAATGAGCAGGGCTTCGGTTTGTACGAACCTGCTGGCGGCTCCGCTCCGGACATCGCCGGGAAAAACATTGCCAACCCTATCGCCCAGATCCTGTCGCTGGCTCTGCTGCTGCGCTACAGCCTGGATGCCAATGATGCGGCAACCGCAATTGAGAGCGCCATCAATCGCGCATTAGAAGAAGGCATTCGCACCGGAGACTTAGCCCGTGGCGCTGCCGCAGTCAGTACCGATGAAATGGGCGACATCATTGCCCGTTACGTCGCAGAAGGGGTGTAATCATGGCCAAAACGTTATACGAAAAATTGTTTGATGCGCACGTCGTCTTTGAGGCGCAAAACGAAACCCCACTGTTGTACATCGACAGACATCTGGTGCATGAAGTGACCTCTCCGCAGGCGTTTGATGGTCTGCGCGCGCATGGCCGTCAGGTGCGCCAGCCGGGTAAAACCTTTGCCACCATGGATCACAACGTCTCTACCCAGACCAAAGATATCAACGCGTCGGGTGAGATGGCGCGCATCCAGATGCAGGAGCTGATTAAGAACTGTAACGAATTTGGCGTCGAGCTCTACGATCTGAACCATCCGTATCAGGGTATCGTTCACGTGATGGGGCCAGAACAAGGTGTGACGTTGCCGGGTATGACCATCGTCTGCGGCGATTCCCACACCGCTACACACGGCGCGTTCGGCGCACTGGCATTTGGCATTGGCACCTCTGAAGTTGAACACGTTCTGGCGACGCAGACCCTGAAACAGGGGCGCGCCAAAACCATGAAGATTGAAGTCAACGGTAAAGCAGCCCCTGGCATTACCGCCAAAGATATCGTGCTGGCGATTATCGGTAAAACCGGTAGCGCAGGCGGTACCGGACACGTGGTTGAGTTTTGTGGCGAAGCCATCCGTGCATTGAGCATGGAAGGCCGGATGACCCTGTGCAACATGGCCATTGAAATGGGTGCTAAAGCGGGTCTGGTTGCACCGGATGAAACAACCTTTAACTATGTGCAGGGTCGTTTACACGCACCGAAGGGCGAGGATTTTGACCACGCGGTTACATACTGGAAAACGCTGAAAACCGACGACAACGCGACGTTTGATACCGTCGTTACCCTGCAGGCAGAAGAGATCGCACCGCAGGTCACCTGGGGAACAAACCCGGGTCAGGTCATCTCGGTGAACGATAATATTCCCGACCCGGCGTCATTTGCCGATCCCGTTGAGCGCGCATCGGCTGAAAAAGCGCTGGCGTATATGGGGCTGAAACCGGGTATTCCGTTAACGGAAGTGGCTATCGATAAAGTGTTCATCGGTTCCTGCACCAACTCGCGTATTGAAGATTTACGCGCCGCGGCAGAAATCGCCAAAGGGCGCAAAGTTGCGCCGGGTGTGCAGGCACTGGTGGTGCCGGGCTCTGGTCCGGTGAAAGCGCAGGCGGAAGCAGAAGGTCTGGATAAGATCTTTATCGAAGCCGGTTTTGAATGGCGTTTACCGGGCTGTTCCATGTGCCTGGCGATGAACAATGACCGCCTGAACCCAGGCGAACGCTGCGCATCCACCAGCAACCGTAATTTTGAAGGTCGTCAGGGCCGCGGTGGTCGCACGCATTTAGTCAGCCCGGCCATGGCCGCCGCTGCCGCCGTAACCGGTCATTTTGCCGACATTCGCAGCATCAAATAAGGAAACTACCATGGCAGAGAAATTTACCCAGCATACCGGCCTGGTTGTCCCACTGGATGCCGCCAACGTTGATACCGACGCAATTATCCCTAAACAGTTTTTGCAGAAGGTTACGCGCACCGGTTTTGGCGCCCATCTGTTTAACGACTGGCGTTTTCTGGACGAAAAGGGCCAACAGCCGAATCCTGAGTTCGTTTTAAACTTCCCGGAATATAAAGGGGCATCAATTCTGCTCGCACGGGAAAACTTTGGCTGCGGCTCTTCACGCGAACATGCGCCGTGGGCACTGACCGATTACGGCTTTAAAGTGGTGATCGCACCAAGCTTCGCCGACATCTTCTACGGCAACAGTTTCAATAACCAACTGTTGCCGGTGACCCTGAGCGACGCGCAGGTAGATGAAATGTTCGCGCTGGTGAAAGCCAATCCGGGCATTAAATTTGAAGTGGATCTGGAAGCGCAGGTGGTGAAAGCAGGCGATAAGTCCTACAGCTTTAAAATTGACGACTTCCGCCGCCACTGCATGCTGAACGGTCTGGACAGCATCGGGCTGACGCTGCAACATGAAGCGGCCATCACCGAGTACGAAGACAAGCAGCCAGCGTTTATGCAGTAATCTCTTCCGCTGGTCACCGCACGGTGGCCAGCCCTTTCTCTTCACCTACAGCGTATCGCCGTAATAGATTTGGTAGCCAAGATTGACGCTACCCGGCGCATCTTTCCCGTTCAAACGCTTAATCAGAATATCCGCCGCCGTTTTGCCAATCTCAAAGCGTGGCGTAATCACGCTGGCGATTTTTTGCAGCCGCGCACGGCCAATTTCCAGCCCGTGGAAACCGGCAATCGCCATTTTTCCCGGCACATCGTACTGCTGTGCCTGACACTCCAGCAGCGCGCCAACCGCCAGGTCATCATTGGTACAGAAAATAGCGTCAATATCCGGCTTTTCCGCCATCGCCTGCTGGAACATCTTGCGGCCCAGCGCCACCGACGAAATAGTTTTTGGCGCCAGGTGGTACGCTTCCAGTCCCTGCGCCGCCAGCGCTTTCTCGGTGCCGCGAAAACGGCTAAGGTCTCGGGGGTCATCCATCGAGCCAAAGAAAGCAATGCTGCGTTTACCGCTGTCGATAAAAGCCTGCGTCATTTCAAACGCGGCTTTTTCGTTATCAAACCCAACCTGTATATCAAGATACTGGCCGCTAATATCCATCAGTTCCGCCACCGGTACGCCGCTGGCGCGCACGTACTGGATCATTCGCTCGGTATGCAGCTTTCCCGTGAGGATCAGGCCGTCGATATTGTAAGAGAGCAGGTTCAGCACCTCGCGTTCTTCACGCTCGGCATCATATTCGTAGTTGGCGATCAGCGTCTGGTACTGGCAGGCCGAGGTGACGGATTCAATCCCTGCCAGCACGTCGGCAAAGATCTGATTACGAAACGAGGGGATCAGCACACCAATGGTTTTGCTGCGTGCGTTGAGCAGAATTTCCGGGGCGCGGTTGGGGATGTAGTTGTTCTCTTCCATCACTTTCGAAATCAATTCGCGGCTGCGTTGCGACACCTGATTCGGGTCACGCAGATAACGGCTGACCGTCATCTTATTCAGCCCGGCCAGATTAGCGATATCCTGTAATGTCATCCGATTGTTTTTCATGAGGTTCTCTACGACCAACAGCCCATTATGCTCGCAGAGAACCTTATCACAGCCGGTTAGCGACTGCACTCCTCGCTCAACCTTAACGCGTAGCCATCTCAGCCGACGGCGACGTGGTTTCATTTTGCGCACGAACGCAGTACATCAGCACCACCGACGCCAGCAGAGCAATCGCCATGAAGGTGTAGGAGACGCCCGGCCCGCCGGTCACGCCGTTGAGGTAACCCACCAGCCACGCGCCGAGGAATGCCCCTAACGCGCCAAAACTGTTGATCATCCCCATCGACACACCGGAGACGTTGCGCGGCAGCAGTTCGGGGATCAGCGCAAAGAACGGCCCGTAAGGTGCATACATACAGGCGGCGGCCACAACCAGCAGCGCGTAGGAGAGCCAGAAGGACTGGTTGCCCAACAGCCACGAGGCAAAAAACGCGATGGCGGCAATCAACAGCAGCGGCCAGATAAACAGCTTACGGTTCTGGAACTTATCGGACAGCCAGGAGACGGTCAGCATCAGGCAGATCGCCGCCAGATACGGCACCGCTGCCAGCCAGCCTACCGCCACAATGTCCATCTGAGCCGCATTTTTGAGGATTGACGGCATCCACATCATGAAGCCATACACGCCGATGCTCCACAGCGCATGCACCGCGCAAAGCATAATGACGCTGCGTGAACGCATCGCTTCACCGTAGTTACGCATCGGTTTGATGTCGCGCTGCTCGCGATCCATTGCCTGCTGTAATGCCTGTTTCTCCTGCTCGCTCAACCAGCCCGCTTCCGCTGGTTTGTCGCGTACCAGAATCACCCAGCAGAACGCCCAGATCACCGCCGGGATACCTTCGATAATAAACATTTCGCGCCAGCCCCAGGCTTCAATCAGGTAGCCGGAGACTATCGACATCCACAGTACTGTGACCGGGTTGCCGAGAATTAAAAAGGTGTTGGCGCGCGAGCGTTCAGTTTTGGTAAACCAGTTGCTGATATAAATCAGCATCGCGGGCATCACCGCTGCTTCGACGATGCCGAGAATAAAGCGGATCGCCATCAGCGTTGGGATATTGCTGACAAAGCCGGTCGCCGCGGCACAAAGCCCCCAAAGGATCAGGCTGTAAAAAATCATTTTGCGCACGCTACGCTTAACGGCGTACATCGCGCCCGGCACCTGGAAAAAGAAATAGCCCAGGAAGAATAACGCGCCAATTAACGATGCTGTTCCCTGAGTAATTCCTAAGTCATGTTCAATACCGGCGGCAGCGGCAAAGCCGTAATTGGCGCGGTCGAGATAAGCTAAGCTGTAGGTAATAAAAATAATCGGCATTAAATACCACCAGCGACGCGCTGGCAGTTTTGCGAGCATATTCATACTCACTCCTTGGATTATTGTTTTCGCTCAGGCCGCGCGTTGCGGCCCATTATTGATCAGACCGCGGCGAGCATGCCGCCGTCCACAAACAGAAGATGCCCATTCACAAAGTCAGAGGCGGGCGCGGCAAGATAAACCGCCGCGCCGATAAGCTCTTCCGGGTTACCCCAGCGAGCGGCGGGCGTGCGCTGGAACAGCCAGGCGGAGAATGCTTCATCGTTGACCAGCGCGGTGGTCATGTCGGTGGCGAAATAGCCGGGAGCAATGCCGTTGACCTGAATATTGTATTCCGCCAGTTCCACGCACATGCCACGGGTTAACATTTTGACCGCGCCTTTTGACGCCGCGTATGGAGTAATGGTTTTACGACCTAATTCGCTTTGCATTGAGCAGATATTAATAATCTTCCCGCGGCGGCGTTGCACCATGTAGCGGGAAACCTGCTGCGACACCAGAAAGACCGATTTCTGGTTTACATCAATCACTTTGTCCCATTCAGCCTCCGGGAATTCGGTGAAGGGATAACGACGCTGAATTCCGGCGTTGTTAATTAAAATATCAATGGCCCCAACTTCCTTTTCAATTTGCGCGATGGCGCGCGCCACCTCTTCCCCGTTGGTGACATCAAAACCATAACCAACGGCGCGATAGCCTTCGGCAACCAGTTTGTCCGCCGCCGCCTGAGCGCGCTGCTGGGTAATATCGTTAATCACAATCTCAGCACCGTGCGCCGCCAGACCGTTGGCCAGCAGGTTACCAATGCCCTGAGCGGAACCGGTAATCAGCGCGCGTTTGCCGGTCAAGTCGAATAGGTTTTTCATAAAAAAACTCCTTTTTTAATAACTGTTACGCGTAACTGTATACGCGTAACAGTAGAAAAAAGAAGATCCAGGAAGAGGAAAATGATCGTTATGTGATCAGCATTACATTTACGTGCAAGATGAAAAAAAGAGGGATTGGCCTGATAAGCGTAACGCGATCAGGCCGTAAAGACAGGTTGCCGGATGGCGGCGTAAACGCCTTATCCGGCCTACAAAAACGACAAAAGCGAATACGAAATGTCGTCCGGTCGAGCACTGCAACGCCGGGACTGCACCGGACTAAACATCCTTCACCCGCCCGGTCATCCATAGCGTCACCACCGAAATCACCGCAACTACCCAATAGACGGCATAGTGACCGTAGCTTTGCGCAACAGCCCCCTGAATCACCCCTGCCAGAATGACTCCCGTTGAAATACTGTTGGTAAATAATGTGGTCGCTGACCCCGCACGTCCGGGCATCAGATCCTGAAACCACAGCATGCCTATCCCGGCGATAATACCGATAAATACCGCGTTAAACAGTTGCAGCACCAGCAGCGCCGTACGGCTGTGAAAGAAGATCAAACCAAGATAAAACAGCACGCCTGCTGCTACGGCCGCGATCATCATTCGCCGTTTGCCAAAGCGTTTCACGTAATAGCCCGCCAGAATCATCGCCGGAATTTCCAGCCCAGCCGCCGTCCCCATCAGGATCCCGGCCAGCTTGTCCGGCAAGCCCAGTTCGAGGCTTATCCACAGCGGCATATCGATGATGTACATGGTGTTGCAGGTCCACATCAGCGTGGAGGCAATAAACAACATACGCACATTTTTGTCCTGCCAACCGCCGGTCTGTTCCAGCGGCACGTCTACAGGCTGCTCCACCCGAGCAACTGACGGCAGTATCAGCGCAATCAGCACCAGGCTAATGGCAAAAATCCCTGCGGCAATGGAAAACATCGCCGTAAAGCCGTAATTCAGCGCCAGCATAAAAGCCAGCGGTGGGCCAACTACCCAAGCCAGTGAAAGCTGCGCACGCATCACCGAGCTAAACATCACCACTTCACGCGCGGAGTTATCAGCATATTCCCGCGCCAGCGCAAACAGCTGCGGCATGGCGGTGTTCGCCAGCGAGGCCAGCAGCACACCGCAGGTGATCAGCGTAAGATAGTGACGATTAAAGGCAAACAGCAACGCATTGCCAATTGCCATCAGGCAGCAGAACATGATCAACTTACGTCGATCGCCCTGGCTGTCAGATCGTTTCGCGAGGCCAAGGCTGACAATGATCCCAACAATCGCATTGACGGTGTAAAATAGCCCGACCCAAAATGGCTGCGCCCCGACTTCACGGCTCAGGAACAGACTCAGCGTGGGTGCCTGCAATGCCCCCGCTACGCCCATCATAAAAGCGACCAGCATAAATGCCGCGTAAACGCCGTTTAGGCGCCGTCCCATGGTCATAATCCAGAGCATTGTTATCCCTATTGGCTGGGCTGATACGAAAAAAGCCAGCAGAAAAAATCTGCTGGCGGGTGATTTTACACCAATACTCAGTCACACATGATGTCTGCAATTCCCAATTCAGGAGTCAGATGTCATCTCCCACTGCATCAGCTCTTCGAGCATCTTTAAGCGCTGCGGTGCGCTCAGGCAAGCCAACCAGGACGATTTTTCTGTCGCGGTAAAGTACTTCAACCAGAACTGACGCATAGATGACCCCTTCGTTGTCTCATCGCTTCATCGGAATCTATTATTGGCTTAATATAGGGATTATAAAATTGCTGAGTTTTCCGCAGGAGTTCCCCTTTTATGTCTTCTGGTCGTTTGCAACAACAGTTCATCCGTCTGTGGCAATGCTGTGACGGCAAGACGCAAGACACGACGCTCAACGAGCTGGCGGATCTGCTGAGCTGCTCGCGCCGCCATATGCGTACGCTGCTTAATACCATGCAGGATCGTGGCTGGTTAACGTGGGAAGCTGAAGTTGGACGAGGTAAACGCTCGCGACTGACATTCCTCTATACCGGGCTGGCGCTCCAGCAGCAGCGCGCGGAAGACCTACTGGAACAGGATCGCATCGATCAACTAGTGCAGCTTGTCGGTGACAAAACGGCCGTACGGCAAATGCTGGTCTCCCATCTGGGTCGCAGCTTTCGCCAGGGTCGGCATATCATGCGCGTTCTCTATTATCGCCCCATGCACAACCTGCTCCCCGGCACGGCATTACGCCGCTCCGAAACCCATATCGCCCGCCAAATCTTCAGTGCCTTAATTCGGGTAAATGAGGAAAATGGGGAACTGGAAGCGGACATTGCTCATCACTGGCAGCAAATTTCACCTTTGCATTGGCGGTTCTTCCTGCGCCCGGGGATCCATTTTCATCATGGCCGCGAGCTGGAAATGGAAGATGTTATCGCCTCGCTGAGGCGCATTAACGCCCTGCCGCTGTACTCACACATCACGCAGATCGTCTCTCCCACGGCCTGGACGCTGGATATCCATCTGGCCCAGCCAGATCGCTGGCTTCCCTGGCTATTGGGGCAGGTCCCCGCCATGATCCTGCCGCGAGAATGGGAAACGCTAAACAACTTCTCCAGTCACCCGATTGGTACCGGTCCGTATGCGGTAATGCGCAACACCAATAACCAACTGAAAATTCATGCATTTGATGATTACTTTGGCTACCGGGCCTTGATCGACGAAGTTAACGTTTGGGTATTACCCGATATCGGAGAAGAGCCTGGCGGCGGGTTGACGCTAAAAGGCCCCACAGAGGATGAAAAGGCGATCGAAAGCCGCCTCGAAGAAGGCTGCTACTACCTGCTGTTTGATGCGCGTAGCCACCGTGGCGCTAATCAGGAGGTTCGCGAGTGGGCAAGCCGCGTTCTCTCGCCAACAAATTTAATCTGCCACGCCGATGAACAGTACCAGCGGTTGTGGTTTCCCGCCTACGGTTTGCTTCCCCGCTGGCATCACGCCAAACCAGGCCATGGTGAAAAACCCGCCGGGTTGGAAACGCTGACAATCACCTACTATCGCGATCATATCGAACACCGGATTATCGCGCAGATCATGAAAACGTTGCTGGCGCAGCATCAGGTACAGTTGAATATTCAGGAGATCGACTACGATCAGTGGCATGCAGGTGAAATCGTCAGCGATATCTGGCTCAACAGCGCCAACTTTACCCTCCCGCTGGACTTCTCACTGTTCGCCCATTTGTGCGAAGTCCCTTTGCTGCAAAACTGTATCTCGCGTGACTGGGAAAACGATGCGGCTCGCTGGCGAACGGGCGAAATGAGCCTGGCGGCATGGTGCCAACAACTGCTCGCCACAAAGGCCATTGTGCCGTTGATCCACCACTGGCTGATCATTCAGGGACAGCGAAGCATGCGCGGGCTGCGCATGAATACCCTCGGCTGGTTTGATTTTAAATCGGCATGGTTTGCGCCGCCGGATCCTTAATTGCTGCTGAGCAACAAAATCATTACACTAACGCCGTTCTCAACGGGGTGCTAAATAAAAAACATACACAAGATCATTCATGATGCATCAAGGCGGCAAGCGAGTGAGTCCCCAGGAGCATAGATAACTATGTGACTGGGGTGAGCGAGCGCTGCCAACACAGAGGCAGCGTGAATGATGAAGTGTATGGGCTGAGAGATACCCGTCGAACCTGATCCGGATAATGCCGGCGAAGGGATTTGAGGCTTATCTCAAGTCCTTTGCCACCCAACTCTTGAGGTGCAAAGTGTTTAAAAAATGTCTTCCGCTTTTACTGCTGTGCGCAGCGCCTGCCTTCGCTAAACCTGTACTGACCGTCTATACCTACGACTCGTTCGCCGCTGACTGGGGCCCGGGCCCGACAATCAAAAAAGCTTTTGAAGCTGACTGCAACTGCGAGCTAAAGCTGGTGGCGCTGGAAGATGGCGTCTCGCTGCTTAACCGCCTGCGCATGGAAGGAAAAAACAGCAAAGCCGACGTCGTGCTGGGTCTGGATAACAACCTGCTGGAAGCCGCCACACAAACCAAACTGTTTGCCAAAAGCGGTGTTCCAAGTGACGCCGTTAACGTACCCGGCGGCTGGAAAAATGACACCTTTGTTCCGTTTGATTACGGCTACTTCGCTTTTGTCTATGATAAAAACAAGCTGAAAAATCCGCCCAAAAGCCTGAAAGAACTGGTAGAGAGCGACCAAAAATGGCGCGTCATTTATCAGGATCCGCGCACCAGCACGCCGGGATTGGGTCTGTTGCTATGGATGCAGAAAGTCTATGGCGATAAAGCGCCAGAGGCATGGCAGAAACTGGCTGCCAAAACCGTCACCGTCACCAAGGGCTGGAGCGAAGCCTACGGCCTGTTCCTGAAAGGTGAAAGCGATCTGGTGCTCAGCTACACCACCTCTCCGGCCTATCACATCATCGCCGATAAAAAAGACAACTACGCCGCGGCCAACTTTAGCGAAGGCCACTATTTACAGGTGGAAGTCGCCGCCCGTACCGCAGCCAGCAAGCAGCCGGAACTGGCCGAGAAATTCCTGAAGTTTATGGTATCCCCGGCATTCCAGAATGCGATTCCGACCGGCAACTGGATGTATCCCGTGACGCAAGTCGCCCTACCGCCAGGATTCGAGCAACTGAATAAACCGGCCACCCCGCTGGAATTTACGCCGCAGCAGGTTGCGGCTCAACGTCAGGCATGGATTAGCGAATGGCAACGCGCCGTCAGCCGTTAATCCCCGGCTGGCTGGTTCCAGGGCTTACCGCCGCCACGCTGATGGTGGCCGTTGCCCTGGCCGCATTTCTGGCTCTGTGGTTTAACGCCCCGCAGGGAGAATGGCTCTCGCTGTGGCAAGATGACTACCTGTGGCACGTGGTGCGCTTTTCTTTCTGGCAGGCTTTTTTATCCGCTGTGCTGTCGGTTGTCCCGGCGATTTTCCTTGCCAGAGCGCTCTATCGTCGTCGTTTTCCAGGACGTCTGGCGCTGCTGCGTCTGTGCGCAATGACGTTAATCCTGCCAGTGCTGGTCGCGGTATTCGGTATTCTTAGCGTCTACGGCCGCCTGGGTTGGCTGGCCTCGCTCTGGCATATATTCGGGCTGGAGTGGACGTTTTCGCCATATGGTTTGCAGGGCATTCTGCTGGCGCATGTCTTTTTCAATCTGCCGATGGCCAGCCGCCTGCTGTTACAGTCGCTGGAGAATATTCCCGGCGAACAGCGGCAGTTAGCCGCTCAGTTGGGTATGCGTGGCTGGCATTTCTTCCGTTTTGTTGAATGGCCGTGGCTGCGTCGTCAGATCCTGCCCGTCGCGGCACTCATCTTTATGTTGTGCTTCGCCAGCTTCGCCACCGTTCTGTCGCTGGGCGGCGGGCCACAGGCCACCACCATCGAACTGGCTATCTATCAGGCGCTGAATTTTGATTACGATCCTGCCCGCGCAGCCATGCTGGCGTTGATCCAGATGGTTTGTTGTTTGGCGCTGGTGCTCCTCAGTCAACGTCTGAGCCGGGCGATTGCTCCCGGTGCTACCCTGGTACAAGGCTGGCGCGATCCCGACGATCGCCTGCACAGCCGACTGGCTGACGCAATCCTGATTATTCTTGCCCTGTTGCTGTTATTGCCGCCGTTGCTGGCGGTGATTGTCGATGGCTTAAACCGCCAGGTTCTGGATGTACTGATGCAGCCGGTTCTGTGGCAGGCGCTGGGAACCTCGCTGCGCATCGCATTAGCAGCAGGAGCGTTATGCGTCGTAATCACCATGATGCTGTTATGGAGCAGTCGTGAACTCCGTGCCCGACAGCAGCTGCTGGCAGGTCAGATGCTGGAGTTGAGCGGCATGATGATCCTCGCCATGCCGGGCATCGTGTTAGCTACCGGCTTCTTTCTGCTGCTCAATAACACCACTGGTCTTCCTGAATCTGCCGACAGCATTGTCATTTTTACCAATGCGCTGATGGCGATCCCTTATGCACTGAAGGTACTGGAAAACCCAATGCGTGACGTCACTGCGCGCTACAGTATGTTGTGCCAGTCGTTGGGCATTGAGGGATGGTCGCGCCTGAAAGTGGTTGAACTGCGCGCCCTGAAGCGCCCGCTGGCGCAGGCGATGGCGTTTGCCTGCGTCCTGTCGATTGGCGATTTTGGTGTAGTGGCGTTATTTGGTAATGAGGATTTCCGTACCCTGCCGTTTTATTTATATCAGCAGATTGGCTCTTATCGCAGTCAGGATGGCGCAGTTACGGCGTTATTACTGCTGATCCTATGCTTTACGCTGTTTACCGTTATTGAGAAATTGCCGGGTCAAAATGTTAAAACTGATTGATATCACATGGCTTTATCACCATTTGCCCATGCGCTTTACCCTGTCGGTCGCGCGCGGTGAGCAAATAGCTGTACTCGGGCCCAGCGGCGCCGGGAAAAGTACGCTGCTGAATCTGATTGCCGGCTTTCTCACGCCTGCCAGCGGTACCATGATGATTGATGGTGAAGATCACACCACCACGCCGCCCTCACGCCGTCCTGTTTCCATGCTGTTTCAGGAAAACAACCTGTTCAGCCATCTGAGCGTACAGCAAAACATCGGCCTGGGCCTGAATCCGGGATTGAAGCTGAACACATCGCAGCGGGAGAAAATGCACCACATCGCTCAACAAATGGGACTCGACTCTCTGCTGGAACGCCTCCCCGGCGAACTTTCCGGCGGGCAGCGACAGCGCGTGGCGCTGGCGCGTTGTCTGGTGCGGGAACAACCTATTTTACTGCTTGATGAACCGTTCTCAGCGCTCGATCCCGCGCTGCGCCAGGAGATGCTAACGCTGGTCGCCGAAGTCTGTCGCGAGAAGCAGCTGACCTTACTGATGGTTTCTCACGGCGTAGAAGATGCGGCGCGAATTGCGTCCCGCTCGATTGTGGTCGCCGATGGGCGCATCGCGTGGCAGGGCAAAACGGACGATCTGTTAAGCGGCAACGCCAGCGCCTCGGCGCTATTGGGCATTAAAGCATAATGCGTTGCCGGATGACGGCGTGAACGCCTTATCCGGCCTGCAGGTCGCACATTTTGTAGGCCGGATAAGGCAAAGCCGCCATCCGGCAAAGGAATCGCTAGTAACCCACAACTTTGCGCAGAATATCGATATACACCGGCATCAGTGGGTGACGCAATAACGCCACCAGCGCGACCACGCCGATCCCGAGCGTCAACGGTGCCAGATACAGCAAACGGCTGCGGGGGAAATACGTCGTTAAGCGATCAACAGCCGCTTTGCCACTGCGCCACAGCCGCCAACAAAACCAGCCGCCCACCCAGAGCAACACCGCCGTCGCCAGCAGCAACCATTTAAAATCCCCGCTCTGCATATCAGAAGGAATATCAATTGCCGCTCCCGCCAGGATCCCCGGCAGGAAGTAGAACGGCGGCCACAGCACGCAGCCTATAATATTCGGGACGATAAATTTAGCGACAGGCAGATCCAGCATGCCTGCTACCATCGGCACCAGCGGGCGCGTCGGTCCGACAAAACGCCCCACCAGAATAGTAAACATGCTGTGCTGATGCAGGGCATGCTCGGTTTTATCCAGCAACGCCTTGTTCTTTTTCATGAACGACCAACGGTGCAATGGCTTTTTAAAGCGCCAGCCCAACCAGAAGGAGATCCAGTCCCCCAACAGGCAGCCGACAATGCCCGCAAGCCAGGCATGCCAGAAGTTCAGTTCGCCGCTGCCAATCAGCGCGCCCAACCCCGCCATCATCACGGTCCCGGGCAGAATCAGACCAACCAGCGCCAGCGACTCCAAAAAAGCCACCAGAAGTACGGCGATCAGAGAGTACAGGGCGGACTGGAGAATAAAGTGTTCCAGCAATGCTTGCATAATGTGTCCGTCAAATTTACGAAGCAGGGATTTTGATAACCCCTCTCAACTTCGTCAAGCCATCAATTGTCTGAATAGATTGCGAGTTATGACAACTTTCAGGATACATCATTCACTTTTTATTCACATCCTGCACGAAACTCGCTCGGACTGGCACCGGTACATTTTTTGAAAACACGAGAGAAATAGAGCTGGTCGTCAAAGCCAACATTGCGACCTACGGTGGCGATAGGCATACGTGTGGTACTCAGCAGCAGCTTCGCCTGGCTGATGCGCTGGTCCTCGCGCCAGCTTAATACACTGATACCCAACTGCTGACGGAACAGATGCGACAAACGGGAAGGCGACAGGCAGACATGCTGTGCGACGCTGGCGATATCAAAATTGCTGTCCGCCAGGTGATCGCTGATGTACTGGCAGGCATCGCGAACGCGGTTGTCCATGGGCGGGTGTAGCGATTCATTGATGGCTTCCATACGTCGGAGCAACAACTGCTCCAGTAAATTAATCGCCAGCAGTTCAGAATAACGACCTTCTCCCTGCCCGGCGTTAATTATTTGCCCAAACAGCTCGTTAAAATGCGGCTGATGTGCTTCATCCGGGCGGAAAAAACCGGTCTGGCCAAAAATGGCCGGCCAGGTCAGCCACTCCTGCCAGTAGGCGCGCGGGCGAAAGTAAACCCACTGGTGATACCACTCGCTGGCATCAGGATGGCGCCCGTAGTGGTGAATTTCTCCGGGTGGAAACAACAGAATATCGCCAGGCCGGCAGACAAACTGCTTGCCCTGATTATTGATAACCCCTTCGCCACGGATGGTGAGATTGAGGATATAACCCTTCATACCCAGCGGCCTGTCGATAAAAAAATCCAGGTATCCGTTCGCCTCAATGGGGGTTAATCCGGCCACCAAATGCGCGTTAAACGAATAACCTGGCAACAGGGGATCGTTTTGCGTTTCAGCCATAATTTCAATACTCCCTATGTCCTGCCAAGAAACAATTTGTCCATATTACGCCAGACATCATCGCTGTCGCCCCTGCGGGCCGCTGTATTTGCGGCAATGGACCACCAACCCCGCTTGTGAAAAGCTCTTTGTAAAAAACATGTACTACGCCAACGTCAAAATCGGCTAACAAAAGTGTCTATAACTACGGCAGAAATGTCCACATTGATTATTTGCACAGCGTCACACTTTGTGATGTCACAGCATTTTAGTCCATAAGATTAGCGGATCCTGCCTGACGGTTTTTATCGCTACTCACTACTGTTTATCCATACCCGTATTTTTGGATGGAGTAAGACGATGGCGATTGCAATTGGCCTCGATTTTGGTAGTGATTCAGTACGCGCTTTGGCGGTGGAATGTGCCACCGGCGAAGAGATCGCCACCAGCGTTGAGTGGTACCCACGTTGGCAGGAAGGGCAGTATTGCGATGGCCCAAACAACCAGTTTCGCCATCATCCGCGCGACTACATTGAGTCCATGGAAGCGGCGCTGAAAACCGTCCTGGCCGAGCTGAGCGCAGAACAACGCGCGGAAGTAGTCGGGATTGGCGTTGACAGTACCGGCTCAACCCCGGCACCCATCGATGCAGACGGTAATGTACTGGCGCTGCGTCCGGAGTTCGCGGAAAACCCGAATGCGATGTTCGTCCTGTGGAAAGATCACACCTCAGTAGAAGAAGCCGAAGAAATCACCCGCCTGTGCCATACACCGGGCAAGATCGATTACTCCCGCTATATTGGCGGCATTTATTCCAGCGAATGGTTCTGGGCCAAAATCCTGCATGTAACTCGTCAGGACCACGCAGTTGCCGAAGCTGCGGTTTCGTGGATTGAGCTATGCGACTGGGTTCCAGCCCTGCTCTCCAACACCGTACGCCCGCAGGATATTCGTCGCGGTCGCTGCAGCGCCGGGCATAAATCCCTGTGGCATGAAAGCTGGGGGGGTCTGCCGCCAGCCAGTTTCTTTGACGAACTCGACCCCATCCTCAACCGCCATCTGCAATACCCAATGTTTACCGATACCTTCACCGCGGATCTGCCGGTTGGCACCCTGTGCGCCGAGTGGGCACAGCGTCTGGGGCTACCGGAGAGTGTGGTGATTGCAGGCGGTGCTTTTGACTGCCATATGGGCGCGGTCGGCGCAGGTGCACAGCCTAACACGCTGGTGAAAGTCATCGGCACGTCTACCTGCGACATTCTGATTGCCGACAAGCAAAGCGTTGGCGAGCGTGCGGTGAAAGGCATTTGCGGCCAGGTTGATGGCAGCGTGGTACCTAATTTTATTGGCCTCGAAGCTGGTCAGTCTGCATTCGGCGATATCTATGCCTGGTTTAGCCGCGTGCTGAGCTGGCCGCTGGAACAGCTTGCCGCACAGCATCCGGAACTGCAGACCCAGATTAAAGCCAGTCAAAAACAGCTGCTGCCTGCACTCACCGAAGCCTGGGCGAAAAATCCATCACTGGAGCATCTGCCGGTGGTGCTCGACTGGTTCAACGGTCGCCGTACGCCCAATGCCAACCAGCGTCTGAAAGGCGTCATTACCGATTTGAATCTGGCAACCGACGCACCAGCGCTGTTCGGTGGTCTGATTGCCGCCACCGCCTTTGGCGCGCGCGCCATCATGGAATGCTTCACCGAACAAGGCATTGCGGTTAACAACGTGATGGCGCTTGGCGGTATCGCGCGCAAGAACCCGGTCATCATGCAGGCCTGCTGTGACGTGCTGAACCGTCCGCTACAGATTGTCGCTTCAGACCAGTGCTGCGCACTCGGTGCAGCTATCTTCGCCGCCGTTGCCGCGAAAGTACACGCCGATATCCCTGCCGCTCAGCAGCAGATGGCAAGCGCCGTGGAAAACACGCTGCAACCTCGCCCAGAGCAGGCTCAACGTTTTGAACAGCTTTACCGCCGCTATCAGCAGTGGGCAGTAAGCGCTGAACAGCAATACCTTCCGACTGCCGCTCCGGCGCAACAAGCCCCGGTAGACCTGGCAACCCTGACACATTAAGGACACGACAATGACGATTTTTGATAACTATGAAGTGTGGTTTGTGATTGGTAGCCAGCATCTGTATGGCCCTGAAACCCTGCGTCAGGTAACCCAACATGCCGAGCACGTCGTTAACGCACTGAATACTGAAGCCAAACTGCCCTGCAAGCTGGTATTAAAACCGCTGGGCACTTCACCTGACGAGATTACCGCTATCTGTCGTGACGCGAATTACGACGATCGCTGTGCAGGGATGGTGGTCTGGCTGCATACCTTCTCCCCGGCCAAAATGTGGATTAACGGCCTGACTATTCTCAACAAGCCGCTGATGCAGTTCCACACCCAGTTCAATGCCGCCCTGCCGTGGGACAGCATTGATATGGACTTTATGAACCTGAACCAGACTGCGCACGGCGGTCGTGAGTTCGGCTTCATCGGCGCGCGTATGCGTCAGCAGCATGCCGTGGTCACCGGTCACTGGCAGGATAAACAAGCGCACGAACGCATTGGCTCCTGGATGCGCCAGGCCGTGTCCAAACAAGATACCCGCCACCTCAAAGTCTGCCGTTTTGGCGACAACATGCGTGAAGTTGCGGTCACCGATGGCGATAAAGTCGCTGCGCAGATCAAGTTCGGCTTCTCGGTAAACACCTGGGCCGTGGGCGATCTGGTGCAGGTAGTGAACGCAATTAGCGACGGCGAAATCAACGCGCTAATCGATGAGTACGAAAGCACCTACACCATGACGGCGGCGACGCAAGTCCACGGCGAAAAACGTCAGAACGTTCTGGAAGCGGCCCGTATTGAACTGGGGATGAAACGCTTCCTGGAACAGGGCGGATTCCACGCCTTCACCACCACATTTGAAGATTTACACGGCCTGAAACAGCTCCCGGGTCTGGCCGTACAGCGTCTGATGCAGCAAGGCTACGGCTTTGCGGGCGAAGGCGACTGGAAAACCGCCGCTCTGCTTCGCATCATGAAGGTGATGTCAACCGGTCTGCAGGGCGGCACCTCATTTATGGAGGATTACACCTACCACTTCGAGAAAGGCAACGATCTGGTGCTCGGCTCGCACATGCTGGAAGTGTGCCCGTCCATCGCGGTGGAAGAGAAACCGATCCTCGACGTACAGCACCTCGGCATTGGTGGTAAAGACGATCCCGCCCGTCTGATCTTCAACACCAAAACCGGCCCGGCAGTGGTTGCCAGCCTGATCGATCTCGGCGATCGCTATCGTCTGCTGGTTAACTGCATCGACACAGTGCAAACGCCGCACGACCTGCCGAAACTGCCGGTGGCTAACGCATTGTGGAAAGCCCAGCCAGATCTGCCAACCGCTTCTGAAGCCTGGATCCTTGCCGGTGGCGCGCACCACACCGTCTTCAGCCACGCGCTGGATCTGAACGACATGCGTCAGTTCGCTGAAATGCACGATATCGAGATCGCGGTGATCGATAACGATACCCGCCTGCCGGCCTTTAAGGACGCGCTGCGCTGGAACGAAGTGTATTACGGGTTCAAACGTTAATTGGTGAAACGGATTGCCCGGTGGCATTTCATTTACCGGGCCTACAAATTACGTAGGCCGGATAAGCGAAGCGCCATCCGGCATTCAGGAGTTAACATGCTAGAAGATCTTAAACGTCAGGTACTGGAAGCGAATCTGGCGCTGCCAAAGCACAACCTGGTGACGCTGACCTGGGGAAACGTTAGCGCCGTCGATCGCGAGCGCGGCGTGTTTGTGATTAAACCTTCGGGAGTCGATTACAGCGTAATGACCGCCGACGATATGGTGGTAGTCAGTATCGCCACGGGGGAAGTCGTTGAAGGCACGAAAAAGCCCTCCTCAGATACCCCAACACACCGTTTGTTATATCAGGCATTCCCGACCATTGGCGGCATTGTTCACACCCATTCGCGTCATGCAACCATCTGGGCGCAGGCGGGTCAGTCGATTCCGGCAACGGGGACCACCCATGCGGACTATTTCTACGGTTCGATTCCCTGCACACGCAAAATGACCGACGAAGAAATCAATGGCGAATATGAATGGGAAACCGGTAACGTAATCGTTGAAACCTTTGAAAAACAAGGTATTGATGCCGCACAGATGCCTGGCGTGCTGGTGCACTCTCACGGTCCATTTGCCTGGGGAAAAAATGCCGAAGATGCGGTGCATAACGCCATCGTGCTGGAAGAAGTCGCCTATATGGGGATTTTCTGCCGCCAGCTCGCGCCGCAATTACCGGATATGCAGCAAACCCTGCTAGATAAACACTACCTGCGCAAACACGGTGCTAAAGCGTATTACGGACAGTAACCTCTTTTGAGCATGACAACTGTATAAAATCACAGCTAATCTATCAGAACCAGGCTATAATAATGCCTGGTTTTTTGACGGATACGCAGCGTGGCGCAAGCAGGTTTTATTTTAACCCGGCACTGGCGGGACACCCCGCAGGGAACTGAGGTCTCATTCTGGCTGGCTACAGACGATGGGCCGCTGCAGGTCACGCTCGCGCCTCAGGAGTCGGTCGCGTTTATTCCCACCAGTCAGGTTCCTCGCGTAATGTCATTATTACGCACTGAAAACGGCTATCGCCTGAAATCGCTGCAATTGCAAGACTTCCACCGCCAGCCTGTTTCCGGACTGTATTGCCGCTCACATCGCCAGCTCATGCGATTGGAAAAACTGCTGCGCGAAAACGCAGTCACCGTCTATGAGGGCGACGTACGCCCACCTGAGCGGTATCTGATGGAGCGCTTTATCACCTCCCCTGTTTGGGTCGAAGGCGACAGACATAATGACATGCTGGTGAATGCCCGCCTGAAGCCGAACCCTGACTATCGACCACCGCTAAAATGGGTATCGCTGGATATTGAAACCACGCGCCACGGCGAACTCTATTGCATCGGTCTTGAAGGCTGTGGGCAGCGTATTGTCTACATGCTCGGCCCGCCAAACGGCGACGCCTCTACGCTTGATTTTGAACTTGAGTACGTAGCAAGCCGCCCGCAGTTGCTGGAAAAACTCAATGACTGGGTTGCCCGTCACGATCCTGATGTGATAATCGGCTGGAACGTCGTGCAATTCGATTTACGCGTCCTGCAAAAGCACGCCGAACGTTACCGCATTCCCCTGCGTTTTGGTCGTGATAATAGCGAACTGGAGTGGCGCGAGCATGGCTTCAAAAACGGCGTGTTCTTCGCGCAGGCCAAAGGTCGTCTGATCATTGACGGCATTGAAGCACTCAAATCCGCATTCTGGAATTTCTCGTCATTCTCGCTGGAAACGGTGTCACAGGAGCTGCTGGGCGAAGGGAAGTCGATTGATAATCCGTGGGACAGAATGGATGAAATCGACCGTCGATTTGCCCAGGATAAGCCCGCGCTTGCCACCTACAATCTCAAAGACTGTGAGTTGGTCACGCGCATTTTTCACAAAACCGAGATCATGCCATTTCTGCTGGAACGATCGACGGTCAACGGTCTGCCGGTCGACCGGCACGGTGGTTCAGTTGCCGCCTTCGGACATCTCTACCTGCCACGAATGCACCGGGCGGGTTATGTGGCGCCGAATCTCGGTGAAGTCCCCGCGCACGCCAGTCCCGGCGGCTATGTGATGGACTCGCGCCCAGGCTTATACGACTCCGTACTGGTGCTGGATTACAAAAGCCTGTACCCCTCAATAATTCGTACTTTTTTAATCGATCCGGTGGGGCTTATCGAAGGGATGGCGCAGCCGGATCCGGAACACAGCACCGAAGGTTTCCTTGACGCCTGGTTTTCACGCGAAAAGCACTGCCTGCCGGAAATCGTTACTCAGATCTGGCACGGGCGCGAAGAAGCAAAACGCCGCGGCAATAAGCCACTCTCGCAGGCGTTGAAAATCATCATGAACGCATTTTACGGCGTGCTGGGCACCACCGCCTGTCGCTTTTTCGACCCGAGACTGGCCTCGTCCATTACCATGCGCGGCCATGCGATCATGCGCCAGACCAAAGCGTTAATTGAGGCTCAGGGTTACGATGTCATTTATGGCGATACCGATTCCACCTTTGTCTGGCTGAAAAAGGCGCACTCAGAAGACGATGCAGCCCGAATTGGTCGGGAACTGGTGAGCTATGTCAACACCTGGTGGGCGCAATCGCTGAAGCAACAAAATCTGACCAGCGCGCTGGAGCTGGAATTTGAAACCCATTTTTGTCGCTTTCTGATGCCGACCATTCGCGGTGCAGATACCGGCAGTAAAAAACGCTATGCGGGGATGATTCAGGACGGTGCAGAGCAACGTATGGTGTTTAAGGGACTGGAAACGGTACGAACCGACTGGACGCCGCTGGCCCAACAGTTTCAGCAGGAGCTATACCTGCGAATTTTTCGTAACGAACCTTATCAGGAGTTTGTTCGTGAGACTATTGACCGTCTGATGGCCGGTGAAATGGATGAACAACTGGTGTACCGCAAGCGCCTGCGCCGCCCGTTAAGTGAATACCAGCGAAATGTTCCACCACACGTTCGTGCCGCGCGACTCGCCGATGAGCAGAATGTAAAGCTGGGGCGTCCGCCACAGTATCAGAATCGCGGAACCATAAAATATGTCTGGACGGTCAATGGCCCAGAACCTGTTGATTATCAGCTATCTGTGCTCGATTACGAGCATTATCTGACCCGCCAGATCCAACCTGTTGCCGAGGGAATTCTTCCCTTTATTGACGATAATTTTGCTACACTACTCACAGGACAACTGGGGTTATTTTGACGCGTGACGAAACCGCCGCCATCCAGTACCATAGCGCCCTTTCCATTCCTGGACCCATTTAACACCACTACCACTGATTTATTAGCCTGGTAGCGGGGTCGTATGCTCTCAATAACGGGGATTAGCCCGGAAAATGACGAGTATTGCCTGCAATTAAAGATATAGAGCCGAACATATATGCCTTTTACACTTGGTCAACGCTGGATCAGCGATACAGAAAGCGAATTGGGACTTGGTACTGTTGTCGCCATGGATGCGCGAACCGTCACTTTACTTTTCTCATCGACGGGCGAAAACCGTCTGTATGCGCGCAGTGATTCCCCCGTGACCCGCGTGATGTTCAATCCTGGCGATACGATAACAAGCCATGAAGGCTGGCAACTGCATGTCGATGAAGTAAAAGAAGAAAACGGCCTTCTTGCCTATATCGGAACCCGCCTGGATACCGAAGAAACCGGTGTCATGCTGCGTGAAGTACTGCTCGACAGCAAACTGGTATTCAGCAAACCACAAGATCGCCTGTTTGCCGGCCAGATTGACCGCATGGATCGCTTTGCTCTGCGCTATCGCGCCCGTAAATTTCAGAGTGAACAATACCGTATGCCGTGGAGTGGGTTGCGTGGTCAACGTACCAGCCTGATTCCTCACCAGCTGAACATTGCCCATGATGTTGGCCGTCGTCATGCTCCTCGCGTTTTACTGGCAGACGAAGTGGGTTTAGGTAAAACCATTGAAGCCGGGATGATCCTGCATCAGCAACTGCTGTCCGGCGCCGCAGAGCGCGTGCTGATCATCGTCCCTGAGACATTACAGCACCAGTGGCTGGTCGAAATGCTGCGCCGCTTCAACCTGCGTTTTGCACTGTTTGATGATGAGCGTTATGCAGAAGCGCAGCACGACGCCTACAACCCGTTTGAAACGGAACAACTGGTCATCTGCTCGCTGGACTTTGCCCGTCGTAATAAACAACGTCTGGAGCACCTGTGTGACGCCGAGTGGGATCTGCTGATTGTCGATGAAGCCCATCACCTGGTGTGGAGCGAAGACGCGCCCAGCCGCGAATATATGGCCATTGAACAACTGGCAGAACGTGTGCCGGGCATCCTGCTGCTAACCGCTACACCGGAGCAACTGGGCATGGAAAGTCACTTTGCACGCCTGCGCCTGCTGGACCCGAGCCGTTTCCACGATTTCGCCCAGTTTGTTGAAGAGCAAAAAAATTATCGTCCGGTCGCCGACGCCGTCGCCATGCTGCTGGCAGGCAACAAGCTGAGTAACAATGAGCTGAACATGTTAGGCGACATGATTGGCGAGCAGGACATTGAGCCGCTATTGCAGGCGGCAAACAGCGACAGCGAAGACGCACAGAGCGCGCGTCAGGAGCTGGTTTCGATGCTGATGGACCGCCATGGCACCAGCCGTGTGCTGTTCCGTAACACCCGTAACGGTGTAAAAGGCTTCCCGAAACGCGAGCTGCATACCATCAAGCTGCCGCTGCCGACCCAATACCAGACGGCGATTAAAGTCTCCGGCATTATGGGCGCGCGTAAAAGTGCGGAAGACCGGGCGCGCGACATGCTCTACCCGGAACAGATTTATCAGGAATTCGAAGGCGACACCGGCACCTGGTGGAACTTTGACCCGCGCGTGGAATGGCTGATGGGCTACCTGACCAGCCACCGCTCGCAAAAAGTGCTGGTTATCTGCGCGAAAGCCACTACCGCGCTTCAGCTGGAACAGGTTCTGCGCGAACGCGAAGGTATCCGCGCTGCCGTATTCCATGAAGGGATGTCGATCATTGAACGTGACCGCGCCGCGGCCTGGTTTAGCGAAGAAGATAGCGGTGCCCAGGTAATGCTGTGCTCTGAAATCGGCTCCGAAGGGCGTAACTTCCAGTTCGCCAGCAATCTGGTGATGTTTGACCTGCCGTTCAACCCGGATCTGCTGGAACAGCGTATTGGCCGTCTTGACCGTATTGGTCAGGCGCATGATATTCAGATTCACGTTCCGTACCTGGAAAAAACCGCGCAATCCGTGCTGGTGCGCTGGTACCACGAAGGTCTGGACGCGTTCGAACACACCTGCCCGACCGGCCGTACCATCTATGACACGGTCTATAACAATCTGATCGGCTACCTGGCTGAACCAGAAAATACCGAGGGCTTTGACGATCTGATCAAAACCTGCCGCGAACAGCATGACGCGCTGAAAGCACAGCTGGAGCAAGGTCGCGATCGCCTGCTGGAGATCCACTCTAACGGCGGCGAAAAAGCACTGGCGTTGGCTGAAAGTATTGAAGAACAGGACGACGATACCAGCCTGATCGCCTTCGCCATGAACCTGTTTGATATCGTCGGTATTAATCAGGATGACCGTGGCGACAATTTGATCGTACTGACGCCGTCCGATCATATGCTGGTGCCGGATTTCCCTGGGCTGCCGGAAGATGGCTGCACCATTACGTTCGAGCGCGATGTCGCCCTGTCGCGTGAAGATGCCCAGTTTATTACCTGGGAGCATCCGCTGATCCGCAATGGTCTGGATCTGATCCTCTCCGGCGACACCGGAAGCAGCACTATTTCGTTGTTGAAAAACAAAGCATTACCTGTTGGTACACTGCTGGTTGAGCTGGTCTATGTTGTTGAAGCGCAAGCGCCGAAACAACTGCAGCTAAACCGCTTCCTGCCACCAACGCCGGTACGCATGCTGCTGGATAAAAACGGCAATAACCTTGCTGCACAGGTTGAGTTCGAAACCTTTAACCGTCAGCTCAGCGCCGTTAACCGCCACACCGGCAGCAAACTGGTCAACGCCGTGCAGCAGGATGTTCATGCCATTCTGCAACTCGGTGAAGCGCAGGTGGAAAAATCAGCCCGCGCGCTGATCGACGCAGCGCGTAAAGAAGCTGACGAGAAGCTGACGGCAGAACTTTCCCGTCTCGAAGCGCTGCGTGCCGTTAACCCGAACATCCGTGATGACGAACTTAGCGCAATTGAAAGCAACCGTCAGCAGGTGATGGAAAGCCTGGATCAGGCGGGCTGGCGTCTCGATGCCCTGCGCCTGATCGTCGTGACGCATCAGTAACGGAGCCATACATGGGGATGGAAAACTACAATCCGCCGCAGGAACCCTGGCTGGTCATCCTGTATCAGGATGACCACATTATGGTGGTCAACAAGCCGAGCGGCTTGTTGTCTGTGCCAGGTCGTCTGGATGAGCACAAAGACAGCGTGATGACGCGTATTCAGCGCGATTATCCGCAGGCTGAATCCGTGCATCGTCTGGATATGGCAACCAGCGGCGTGATTGTAGTCGCGCTAACCAAAGCGGCAGAGCGCGAGCTAAAACGCCAGTTTCGCGAGCGCGAACCGAAAAAACAGTATGTCGCACGCGTCTGGGGGCATCCTGCTCCGGCCGAGGGTCTGGTTGATTTACCGCTGATTTGCGACTGGCCAAACAGGCCAAAGCAAAAAGTATGTTATGAGACCGGGAAATCGGCGCAGACCGAGTATGAAGTTGTGGAGTTCGCGGCGGATAACACCGCCCGGGTAGTGCTCAAGCCCATTACCGGACGCTCCCACCAGCTGCGTGTGCATATGCTGGCTTTAGGGCATCCTATCCTGGGCGACCGCTTCTATGCTCCGCCGGAAGCTCTGGCGTTAGCGCCACGCCTGTTGCTGCATGCAGAGATGTTAACCATCACGCATCCCGAATACGGCAACAGTATGACGTTTAAAGTCCCGGCGGATTTTTAAATTCTGAGCCAATTTATGCCGGGGGCGCTTCGCTTGCCCGGCCTACATTCATTAACGTAGGCCGGATAAGGCGCTAGCCGCATCCGGCAATTCAATCACTTGAATCCTTTTTGATCCTTAATCAGCTCGTAAGCTTTTTGGATTTCCTGCGCTTTTTGCTTCGCCATTTCCATCATCTCTGGCGGCAGACCTTTCGCAACCAGTTTGTCCGGATGGTGCTCGCTCATCAGCTTACGGTAAGCGCGCTTGATGGTGGTCGCATCGTCGGTCGTTTTCACACCCAGCACATTACAGGCGTCTTCCAGCGTCGGGCCGCGTTGCGCCTGCTGCCAGCCACCGCCGCCAGACTGCTGCTGATATCCGCCGCCAAACTGTGCGCCGCCCTGCATCATGCGCAGGAACTGATCAAATTGGGTGCGTGAGATCCCCAACTCTTCAGCAATCACATACAGCACTTCACGTTCGTTAGGATGCAACGACCCATCGGCAAATGCCGCCTGGATCTGAATCTCCAGAAACATGCGGATCAGATCGAATCGACCAAAACAGACGCTGCGAAACTGACGCATCTTTTCACGTAATGGGTAATTATCCGATTTTCCTACCCGGAAGGCATGTTGTGCAGCCGTTCGCGAGTCACCGTGCAAATTCATCCGATCCATCAACTGGCTGGCGATATGTATATCGGCTTCCGTGACGCGACCTTTGGATTTGGTCAGATGTCCCATAACCTCAAAAGTGGTGGCAAAAAACAGCGCCTGGCGTTCACGTTGGTTGGCAAACCACGCCATTTTGCGCATGCGGGCTTTGTCGAACATGTGGCCAACTAACAGCCCCAGAACCACACCCCAGAAGCCGCCGCCCATCATTAAGGCCACGGCTACACCAATTATCTTTCCCCAATACTGCATAGACTCCCCAAATCTTTCCGCTCTCAGCCAGGCTATGTCCCACAATATAAGGTGCTTTTACCGATTTACGGCTGCGGTCAATTGTGGGACATCGCCTATAATTTGCATTATCATACCTGTCATTCAATGCCGTGCCTAACACCACAAACGCTATACCCGTTGGATTTCGAGTTGCAGCAAGGCGGCAACGTAGTGAGTCCCCTGGAGCTTACCCATGTAAGTGACTGGGGTTAACGAGGAAGACAACGAAGATGCAGCTTGAAAGGTGGCGGGTATAAAATGGGCAGGATTAATACTAGCGAAGTGAAGATGAGATAAGTTAGGCTGTGACCGTTTGTCACGCGCGACGCTACTGATGATGGAACAATAAATACAACGTATGAAAAAACGTATTCCCACTCTTCTGGCCACCATGATTGCCAGCGCCCTCTATAGCCATCAGGGCCTGGCAGCCGATCTCGCCTCACAGTGTATGCTGGGCGTGCCGAGCTATGACCGTCCTCTGGTACAGGGCGAGACTAATGAGTTACCCGTCACCATCAATGCCGACAACGCAAAAGGGAATTATCCCGATGACGCGGTGTTTACCGGCAACGTGGATATCGCACAGGGTAACAGCCGCCTGCAGGCCGACGAAGTACAGCTTCATCAGAAGCAGGCTGAAGGCCAGCCGGAGCCAATACGTACCGTCGATGCGTTGGGCAATGTCCATTATGACGACAATCAGGTTATTCTGAAGGGGCCGAAGGGCTGGTCCAATCTGAATACCAAAGATACCAACATCTGGGAAGGTGATTACCAGATGGTCGGCCGTCAGGGGCGCGGGAAAGCCGACCTGATGAAACAGCGTGGGGAAAACCGTTATACCATTCTGGAAAACGGTAGCTTTACCTCCTGTCTGCCAGGTTCAGATACCTGGAGCGTCGTCGGTAGCGAAGTTATCCACGACCGTGAAGAACAGGTCGCAGAGATCTGGAACGCCCGTTTTAAACTGGGTCCAGTTCCGGTCTTTTATAGTCCTTATTTACAGTTACCCGTCGGCGATAAGCGCCGTTCCGGTTTCCTGATCCCGAACGCAAAATATTCCACCAATAACTATTTTGAGTTCTACCTCCCGTATTACTGGAACATTGCGCCCAATATGGACGCCACCATCACGCCACATTATATGCACCGTCGTGGCGGGATCATGTGGGAGAACGAATTCCGCTACCTCACCCAGGCGGGTGCGGGCTTGATGGAGTTCGACTATCTGAATTCCGATAAAGTGTACGAGGACGAACATCCGAAGGATGACAATTCACGTCGCTGGCTGTTCTACTGGCAGCACTCTGGCGTAATGGACCAGGTGTGGCGTTTCAACGTCGACTACACCAAGGTCAGCGACACCAGCTACTTTAACGATTTCGATAATAAATACGGCTCCAGTACCGATGGCTACGCCACGCAGAAATTCAGCGTCGGCTACGCGGTACAAAACTTTGACGCTACGGTATCGACCAAGCAGTTCCAGGTTTTCGACGCACAAAACAGTAACAGCTACTCTGCGCAGCCGCAGTTAGACGTCAACTACTACCAAAACGACGTTGGTCCGTTTGATACCCGTATTTATGGCCAGGCGGTCCATTTCGTCAATACCAATGACAACATGCCGGAAGCAACGCGTGTTCACCTGGAACCAACGATCAATCTGCCGTTGTCGAATAACTGGGGCAGTATCAATACCGAAGCGAAGCTGCTGGCAACGCACTATCAGCAGACCAATCTGGATTGGTACAACAACAACCCGAGTAACGTTAACAAGCTCGACGAGTCAGCCAACCGCGTCATGCCGCAGTTTAAAGTTGACGGCAAAATGGTATTCGAGCGCGACATGCAAATGCTGGCACCGGGTTATACCCAGACGCTGGAGCCGCGCGCGCAGTACCTGTACGTCCCATATCGCGACCAAAGTCATATCTATAACTATGACTCATCCTTGCTGCAATCTGACTACAGCGGCCTCTTCCGTGACCGTACTTATGGCGGTCTGGACCGTATTGCTTCTGCCAACCAGGTGACGACCGGGGTCACATCTCGCGTTTATGATGACGCTGCCGTTGAACGTTTTAATATTTCTGTGGGTCAAATCTACTATTTCACCGAGTCTCGCACCGGCGATGACAACATTAAATGGGAGAATGACGACAAAACGGGTTCACTGGTATGGGCGGGCGACACCTACTGGCGTATCTCCGATCGCTGGGGTTTACGCAGTGGGATCCAGTACGACACGCGTCTGGATAGTATCGCCAACAGCAGCAGCAGTATCGAATACCGTCGCGATGAAAACCGGATTCTGCAGTTGAATTACCGTTACGCCAGCCCGGAATATATCCAGGCGACTCTACCGTCTTACTACTCTACGGCAGATCAGTATAAAAACGGGATTTCGCAGGTGGGCGCGGTGGCAAGCTTCCCAATTGCTGAGCGTTGGTCGATTGTTGGCGCTTACTACTTCGATACCAACGTGAACAAAGAAGCAGATTCAATGCTGGGCTTACAGTACAACTCCTGCTGTTACGCCATTCGCTTCGGCTACGAGCGTAAGCTGAACGGTTGGGATGACAAACAGCAACACGCGATTTATGACAACACGATCGGCTTTAATATCGAACTGCGCGGTCTGAGCTCCAACTACGGTCTCGGCACCAACCAAATGCTGCGTTCGAACATTTTGCCGTATCAAAGCTCTTTATGATCTGATTTATTGATACCCAATGGATTTCGAGCTGCATTGAGGCGGCAACTGAGAGAATCCCCAAGAGCTTACATAAGTAAGTGACTGGGGTGAGTGAAGGCAGCCAACAAAAATGCGGCTTGAAAGACGAAGGGTATACTACGTAATCCGCATTGCGGTTAATTAATAATGGAAAAAGTATGAAGAACTGGAAAACGCTGCTTCTCGGTATCGCCATGATCGCGAATACCAGTTTCGCTGCCCCACAGGTAGTCGATAAAGTTGCAGCCGTCGTCAATAACGGCGTCGTTCTGGAAAGCGACGTCGATGGCTTAATGCAGTCAGTAAAACTGAATGCAGGTCAGGCAGGTCAGCAATTACCGGATGACGCTACGCTGCGTCATCAGATCCTGGAACGTTTGATCATGGATCAAATCCTCCTGCAAATGGGTCAGAAGATGGGGGTGAAAATCTCTGACGAGCAGTTGGATCAGGCTATTGCCAACATCGCCAAGCAGAACAACATGACGCTGGATCAGATGCGCAGCCGTCTGGCACAGGATGGCTTAAGCTATTCAACCTATCGTAGCCAGATCCGCAAAGAGATGACCATCTCCGAAGTGCGTAACAACGAAGTTCGCCGTCGCGTCACTATCCTGCCTCAGGAAGTGGATGCCCTGGCGCAGCAGGTAGGCAACCAAAACGATGCCAGCACCGAGCTGAACCTGAGCCACATTCTGATCCCATTACCGGAAAACCCAACGTCCGACCAGGTTAACGCGGCTGAAAGCCAGGCGCGCTCTGTTGTTGATGAAGCGCGTAACGGTAGTGATTTCGGCAAACTGGCTATTACTTATTCCGCTGACCAGCAGGCGCTGAAAGGCGGCCAGATGGGTTGGGGACGTATTCAGGAGCTGCCGGGTATCTTTGCCCAGGCGTTAAGCACTGCGAAAAAAGGCGATATCATTGGCCCAATTCGTTCCGGTGTCGGCTTCCACATCCTGAAAGTCAACGATATGCGTGGCCAAAGCCAGAGCATCTCCGTGACTGAAGTTCATGCTCGCCACATTCTGCTTAAGCCGTCGCCGATCATGACCGATCAGCAGGCACGTCTGAAGCTGGAACAAATCGCGGCAGATATTAAGAGCGGTAAAACGACCTTCGCGGCAGCCGCTAAAGAGTTTTCTCAGGATCCAGGCTCTGCCAACCAGGGCGGCGATCTGGGCTGGGCTGCAGCGGATATTTTCGACCCTGCTTTCCGCGATGCGCTGACCAAACTTAACAAAGGCCAGATGAGCGCCCCGGTGCACTCCTCTTTCGGTTGGCATCTGATCGAACTGCTGGATACGCGTAACGTTGATAAAACTGACGCAGCGCAGAAAGACAGAGCTTACCGTATGCTGATGAACCGTAAATTCTCGGAAGAAGCAGCAACCTGGATGCAGGAACAGCGCGCCAGCGCTTACGTTAAAGTTCTGAGCAACTAATGACTCGTGCTCAACGCGTTGTTATCACTCCCGGCGAACCCGCCGGGATTGGCCCGGACCTGGTGGTTCAGCTCGCCCAGCGCGCGTGGCCTGTAGAACTCGTTGTCTGTGCGGATGCAGCACTCCTCAGTGACCGGGCAGCGATGCTCGGTTTACCGCTTTCACTCCTCCCCTACTCTCCAGATACCCCAGCCAGACCGCAATCAGCAGGTACATTGACGTTGCTCCCGGTTGCGCTGCGGGCACCTGCCGTCGCGGGTCAACTGGCGGTAGAAAATGGGCAGTACGTGGTGGATACGCTGGCTCGCGCCTGTGATGGCTGTCTGCACGGTGAGTTTGCGGCGCTGATTACCGGCCCGGTTCACAAGGGCGTTATCAATGACGCTGGCGTCCCGTTTACCGGACATACAGAGTTTTTTGAAGAGCGCTCACAGGCAAAGAAAGTTGTTATGATGCTGGCGACCGAAGAGCTGCGCGTTGCCCTGGCAACCACGCATTTGCCGCTCAGAGCCGTTGCCGACGCCATTACGCCCGCCCAGCTTCAGGAAGTGATCGGCATTTTGCATCATGATTTACGCACCAAATTCGGCATTGCCGATCCGCATATTCTGGTGTGCGGTCTAAACCCGCATGCTGGTGAAGGCGGACATATGGGAACGGAAGAGATAGACACCATCATTCCGGTACTCGATGAACTGCGTGCGCAGGGAATGAAATTAAACGGTCCGCTGCCCGCAGATACGCTGTTTCAGCCCAAATATCTCGACCACGCGGATGCCGTGCTGGCAATGTACCACGATCAGGGTCTCCCCGTGCTAAAATACCAGGGATTTGGTCGCGGTGTGAATATCACGCTGGGCCTGCCCTTTATTCGCACATCCGTCGATCACGGCACCGCACTTGAACTCGCGGGTCGTGGGCAAGCAGATGTCGGCAGTTTTATTACGGCGCTTAATCTCGCCATCAAAATGATTGTTAATACCAATGAATAATCGAGTCCATCAGGGCCATTTAGCCCGTAAACGTTTCGGGCAGAACTTCCTCAACGATCAGTTTGTGATCGAAAGTATTGTCTCTGCTATTAACCCGCAGAAAGGTCAGGCTATGGTCGAAATCGGCCCAGGTCTGGCGGCATTGACCGAACCAGTAGGCGAACGTCTGGACAAGCTCACGGTCATTGAACTCGACCGCGATCTGGCAGCACGCCTACAGACACACCCGTTTTTAGGGCCTAAGCTGACGATTTATCAGCAAGATGCTATGACCATGAACTTCGGCGAACTGGCACAAACGATGGGACAGCCGCTGCGCGTATTCGGCAACCTGCCGTACAACATCTCCACGCCGCTCATGTTCCATCTTTTTTCCTATACTGATGCCATTGCCGACATGCATTTCATGTTGCAAAAAGAGGTGGTGAATCGTCTGGTTGCAGGGCCAAACAGTAAAGCGTATGGTCGATTAAGCGTCATGGCGCAGTATTACTGCAATGTGATCCCGGTACTTGAAGTACCGCCTTCCGCATTTACGCCAGCGCCTAAAGTTGATTCCGCCGTTGTGCGTCTGGTCCCTCATACGACGATGCCGTACCCGGTTAAAGATGTTCGTGTGCTGAGCCGTATTACCACCGAAGCGTTTAATCAGCGCCGTAAAACGGTACGTAACAGTCTCGGCAACCTGTTTAGCGTTGAAGTACTGACAGAGCTGGGCATTGATCCGGCGATGCGAGCGGAAAATATCTCTGTCGCGCAATACTGCCGGATGGCTAACTATCTGTCAGAAAACGCGCCATCGAAGGAGAGTTAAACATGATCAATTCGCCCCGAGTGTGCATTCAGGTACAAAGCGTCTACATTGAGGCGCAATCCTCACCTGATGATGAACGTTACGTTTTTGCTTACACCGTAACTATCCGCAATTTGGGGCGAGCGCCTGTGCAGCTGTTGGGGCGTTATTGGTTGATCACTAATGGTCATGGCCGCGAAACCGAAGTTCAGGGTGAAGGCGTGGTTGGCGTCCAGCCCCACATCGAACCCGGCGAAGAGTACCAGTACACCAGCGGTGCAGTAATTGAAACGCCGCTGGGCACCATGCAGGGTCATTACGAAATGATCGATGAACAAGGCATCGCCTTTACCATCGATATTCCCGTTTTCCGACTCGCCGTTCCAACACTCATTCATTAAAACAATAACTATGGCGACATACCTTATTGGCGACGTTCACGGTTGTTACGATGAACTGATAGCCTTGCTGCATCAGGTAGACTTTAATTCCGAAAAAGACACCCTATGGCTCACCGGCGATCTGGTCGCTCGTGGACCGGGCTCGCTGGACGTTTTGCGCTACGTGAAATCACTGGGCGACAGCGTGCGGTTAGTATTGGGTAATCACGATTTACACCTGCTGGCCGTATTTGCTGGTATCAGTCGTAATAAACCTAAAGACAGGGTCACATCGCTGCTCGAAGCACCGGATGCCGACGAATTACTTAACTGGCTCCGCCGTCAACCGCTGTTGCAGGTAGATGAAGAGAAGAAGCTGGTGATGGCGCATGCCGGTATCACCCCACAGTGGGACCTGCAGACGGCAAAAGACTGTGCTCGCGATGTTGAAGCCGTGTTGTCGAGCGACTCGTATCCCTTCTTCCTTGATGCGATGTACGGCGACATGCCCAATAACTGGACCCCGGAACTGACCGGGCTGGCGCGCCTGCGTTTTATTACCAACGCCTTTACCCGCATGCGTTACTGCTTCCCTAACGGTCAGTTGGATATGTACAGCAAAGAGTCACCAGAAGACGCACCTGCCCCGCTGAAGCCCTGGTTTGCCATTCCTGGACCTGTCAGTGAAGCATACAGCATTGCATTCGGGCACTGGGCATCGCTGGAGGGTAAAGGCACGCCAGAAGGTATTTACGCGCTGGATACGGGGTGTTGCTGGGGAGGCGATCTCACCTGTCTGCGCTGGGAAGACAAACAGTACTTCGTGCAGCCGTCAAATCGCCATCTGAATCTGGATCCTGGCGAAGCGGTCAACGCCTGATAGTCGTTTGCCGGATGCGGTGCTCGCACCTTATCCGGCCTACATTAGCTGGATGATAAGGCGTTTCGCCGCCATCCGGCACTTACAGTATTAACGACGTTCCAGAATCTCGAAGCAGTAGCTGTGAGAGTTTTGCGCGTCGGCATCGTGGAATTCACTGAACACCGATTCCCAGTCATCCGGTTCGTAGTCCGGGAAATGTGTATCCCCTTCCACTTCCGCATCAATGTGCGTCAGATACAGTTTCTGTGCTTTTGGCAGGAACTGCTCATACACACGCCCACCGCCAATTACCATAATTTCAGGTTCATCGCCGCAGGCCGCAATTGCTTCATCCACAGACTTCACCCACTGCACGCGATCGTCGGTGCCAGGCTTACTGCTGATGACGATATTTTTACGCCCAGGTAACGGTCGCCCGATGGATTCCCAGGTGTGGCGTCCCATGACAACCGGCTTGTTTAAGGTATTACGTTTAAACCAGGCGAGATCGGCAGGGAGGTTCCACGGCATGGCGTTCTCCATACCGATGACGCGATCTACCGCTAACGCCGCAATCAGACTGATCATTGAATATTTCCCGGATACAAAAAAATTGTCGCCACTATACGGAAAGCGCAATCTTTCGTCGACTGGCGGAAAGAGGATGAACAGGAAAATTTTCCGTTCTGCTGGCGAACCGACCTATTTAAGGTGGTACGCCAGCATTACAGTAGTTCAAAAACAGCCAATTAGCAGTAAAGTTTGCAGAACATCACATTTTTTACCCTATGCTGACGGTTTCACTTCCGGCTCATCGGCGACGTCGCCCGTATGCTTACCTTCATCCGTGCCTTGCCAGCCATGGCGTTGAATTAACGATAAGTGCTGACGATCTTCCGCAATAATTTCACTCAGCATTGCGCTGGTGCGTTTATAAACGGCTGCGCGGGAAGTCGCGTCATTTTCCCCTTTCACCATCTCCTCTACCATCATGGTATTGAATCGGCGGAATACGTCAGCCCGCTCACGTGCCTCATAGCGCCCTAGCCCGAGACCTTCCAGTGCCAGACGTCCGGTCTTCAGTGCACCTTCAAAGGTTTCACGTTCCGGCATATCCACGCCCGCCTGGCGCAGGCGGATGTAATGATCCACGTCGCGCGCACGAGCAATAATTTGCAGATGCGGGAAATGCTCTTTCACCATTTCGGTTAATTGCAGGCTGGTTTGCGGATCGTCAATGGCATTAATAATAACTTCAGCTTTCGCCGCCCCGGCAGACTCCAGCAGATCCATCCGGGTCGCGTCGCCATAGAAAACCTTCATCCCGAATTTACGCAGCGTTTCGATATGGTCCGGGTCATGATCAAGAACCACCATTTTGACCCCGCTCGACAACAGCAAACGACCGGTTATCTGGCCAAATCGCCCAAACCCGGCGATGATCACCCGCGGTTGCTCCTCATCGATTTCATCGGCTTCGCGCTCTTCTTCAGTCGCCGATTTTTCCAGACGCGTCAAAATCACCAGCAAAATCGGTGTAGCCGCCATCGACAACGCCACCGCCAGCGTCAGCGATTTCGCCCAGTCAGGATCGAGCACATTTGCCATTTGCGCCGCGCCAAACACCACAAAGGCAAACTCACTGCCCTGCCCTAATAATACGGCAAACCAGCGACGCTGCTTGTTCGGCACTTGCAACGGTTTCGCTATCAACCACAGCATGACGGTTTTGATAACCAGGAAACCGACCAGTAGAATGATAATGCGCAAGGGATTATCAATCAGCGTACCAAAGTCGATAGACATCCCCACACCGATGAAGAACAGCCCTAGCAGCAGTCCTTTAAATGGCTCAATGTCGCTTTCCAACGCGTGGCGATACTCAGAGCTTGCCAGCAGCACCCCGGCCAGGAATGCCCCCATCGCCATCGACAATCCAACCTCTTCCAACAGCAGACCGAAGCCAAACACGAGGAACAGCGCAACGGCACTGAACACTTCCCGCAGGCCCGAACGGGCGACAAAACGCAAGGCAGGACGTGTGACATAACGACCTAACAGCACCACCAGCACCAGTGCGCCCGCTACCTTAAGGGCAGACAATGCAAACGCCCCAAGCGTTGTTGATGCGCCACTCGCTGCCAGTAACGGAATCATCGCCACCAGTGGAATGGCCGCGATATCCTGGAACAGCAGCACGGCAAACGCGCTGCGGCCCATTTGCGACACCATCAGGTTGCGTTCATTCATCGCCTGCATAGCGATAGCCGTTGAGGAAAGCGCCAGCGTCATGCCGATCAGCTCCGCTACCTGCCAGCGCAGGCCGAGGAACATACAGAACACACCAATCAGGCCTCCGCAGACCACCATTTGCAATGCGCCGCCGCCGAACACCGAGGCTCGCAGTTTCCACAAACGTTGCGGATCCAGCTCCAGACCAATGACAAACAGCATCAGCACCACACCGATCTCCGCAAAATGCAGGATGGATTCAGCGTCCGTCACCAGCCTCAGGCCCCATGGGCCGATAATGCACCCGGCGATGAGATACCCCAGTACCGACCCGAGTCCCAGCCGTACGGCGATGGGGACAATCAGTGCCGCCGATCCGAGATAAATCAGCGCCTGTATCAGCGTATGGCTATCCATGGTGTGCCTCCTGCCATTCCATCAGACGCTGTTTGTAGTGACGCGCCTGCGCTTGCAGGGTTTCATCATCACAGATAAACGTACAGTGCATCGCAAACGGCGGTAGCCATTTGAGGCCACAATAAAGTGCCGTCGCCTGTAAGGGTTGAGAAAGCACATCAAATCCGGGATGGGAGCCAATATCGAAGTGGTTTTCACCGCCGCCGGTCGTCACCGCCCACAACAGATGTTTACCGTGCAGCGCAGTACCGCCATGACCATACGCCCAGCCGTGCGAAAGGACTTTATCCATCCACAGCTTGAGTAATGGAGGTGTGCTGTACCACTGCATCGGATGCTGCCAGATGATCAAATCAGCGCGTGCCAGCGCATCCTGTTCAGCGGCAATATCGATATTGAAGTCGGGGTAGAGCTGGTAGAGCGAGCGGATCTCCACGCCCTCCAGCGTCCTTGCCTGTTCAAGCATCCGCTTATTCGCATGCGAATGCTGCGGATAGGGATGCGCATAAATGATGAGGATCATGATTAGCCTGTTTCACTGCATTATTGTAATAACAGTGAGTTTAGTCACTTAATCCACAGGCTAACAGTCAATATTATTGAGTGGCTGAATGGAGAAAACTGAACTAGTTATCCAGTTCACTCATATCTTTAACCTGATCGCGGTTAATCTGTTCCGTCTTACCCGTTTGCGCATTTTTATACGACACCAGGCCAGTATCATCATCGACTTGCGGTTTGCCATCAGTAACGATTGTTTTGCCATCGGTGGTTTTAACCGCCTGGTTTGAGGAACAACCGGCCACGGTAAACAGTGCTGCTGCGGTAAAAATTGAGGTGATCAGGATATGTTTTTGCATGGTGTTCTCCCTGCTTTTCAGTTGTTTTCAGTGATATACCCAGTTAACTGTAGGCTAACTGACTGAGTTGCAGGGAAAATACAGAACACTCCTAATAACTCGCCCTGGTCACGGGCTTACTGCGAATCGTCATTTGACTGGTTTGCGCCAGCGTCAGACCTCGCGTTTCCGGGGCGAAAGCGATGGACACCAGCAGGCCAATCAGCGAAATTCCTGCGCCCATCAGCATGACATTGCTGATCCCGTATTTGGTAATGAACACCGGCAGCGCCCAGGTTGAAACAATGGTGCCGATGCGGCTTAAGGACATAATCACCCCGACGGCAGATGCGCGAATGTCGGTAGGGAACAGTTCATTTGGGTACAGCCACTGAAGATTTCCCGGTCCCCCCGAGAAAAAGGCGTACACGGCAAACGCCAGCACCACCAGCCACGCTCCCATATCAGGAATTAACCCCAGCACGGCCAGCGCCAGCGTCATCATAATAAAGCTGCCAATTAACAATGGCCGACGGCCCGCGCTATTGAGCCAGAACATGGGTGGAATGCACCCCAGCATAAAGCACAGGCTTATCACCACATTGCCCAACGCCGCGCTTTTCCCGGCACCAAGCCCCAACAGTCCAACAATCTGCGGACCAAAGGTATAAATGGCGAACATCGGGATCACCTGACAGGTCCAGATAGCGGCAACAAACAGGACAAACGGGAAATGACGGCGGTTAAACAGCTGCAGGAAGCGCGTCTCCTGCGGCGCCTCTTCGTCGAACACCACCGGTTCGCCGAACAGTTTGATCATCATCGCTTCACACTCTTTCACCCGACCTTTACGCAGCAGCCAGCGCGGCGATTCAGGAAGATCGAAGCGCCCAATCAGGATCAAAATACAAGGGATCACCGCGCTGCCCAGCATCCAGCGCCATCCTCCTTCAACATCATACAGCCAGTAACCGACCAGATCGGCACAGGTGGCGCCGACATACCACATCGCGGCGATAAAACCGATGGAGAAAGCGCGCTGGCGGGTATTGGAGAACTCAGTAATCATCGAGGTAGCAATCGGATAATCGGCACCAATCACAATGCCGATCAGCACACGCATTACCAACAGCTCAATGGGTGAGGAAACAAACATGGTTGCCGCCGATATCACGCCAATGGCGATAATATCGATGATGAACATTTTGCGCCGCCCGACCTTATCGGAAATGTAGCCAAACAGCGACGTCCCCACAAACAGACCGGCGAGCGTGCCGGCCCCCAGCAGACCAATCCACTGTGCGTCCAGTTTCAATGCTGGCGTGAGCTGTTCCAGCGCCACGCCAATCATCACCAGCACATAACCATCCAGAAATGGCCCACCGCTTCCCCACAACATTATCCGGCGGTGAATAGAGGTAAATTTGATGTCATCAAAGTTCCTGGGCTGCTGCATAGCGACTTCCTGTTTCAACACGGGCAAAGCGTCATCTGTAGGCCGGATAAGGCGTTTACGCCGCCATCCGGCATTGGCGCCACATGATTGCCGGATGGCAACGCTACCACGTCTTATCCGACCTACGGGTGCACAACCTCGTACTTATTAGCCGTAGCGAAACTCCACGCCAAATGTCCCGCGCGGGTATTCCCACTTTTCCAGCGCTGTATCAAGTCCGAGAATGCGGCACGTTCCGCACTCCAGGCATCCGGCGTAATCAAAACGGACGCTGCCGTCGTCCTGCTTTTTATACAGTCCGGCTGGACAAGCCTTAATCAGTACTTCCAGCGCCTGTTTATCAGGATCGGTTTTGAGAATGATGTGCGGGCTGTCTTCATCCACATTGAACTTATTGACGCCCAGTTTGACGTCCACATTGACGGGAGATGTCATAATACGGTCACTCCTTTCAGGCCATCTTTCATCAGGTTGATGAAGCCCACTTTCTTCGCATGACACAGGATTTTTTTGCGCATTGGCACCGGAGCAGAGCCATCTACGGTGAACAGGTCGCGCGCGATGCTGACCGCCATTTCGGGATAGGCGGTAAACATGCGTGGGTTATCAAGGAAAGCGGGAAGCTTCTGATACATGCGCATATCGCGCATTGGACCATCATCGAGATGCTGACGGTATTCGCACAGCGACTGTTTGCTGAAGTCGTCGCGCTTCATTGCGGAAAGCACCGTTTTCGCCGCCGCTTCGCCTGCAGATATGGCGAGATCCATACCGCGGATGGTAAAGCCGAGGTTCATACACATTCCGGCAGCATCACCGGCAATCAGCACACCGTCACCCACCAGTTCAGGCTGCATATTCATACCGGCCTCCGGTACGACGTGCGCGGCATATTCCACCAGCTTGCCACCGGCGATCAGTGGGGCAACCGCCGGATGCTGTTTGAAATCTTCCAGCATTTGTGGGACCGATTTTTTAGCATCTTTCAGATGATGAAGACCGCAGACCAGCCCCAGAGAAAGGGTCGTTTCATTAGTATAGAGGAAGCCCCCGCCCATCAACCCATCGGTTGGCGAACCGGCAAACAGGCAGGCTGCGCCTTCGTTCCCCTGCAACTGGAAACGATCTTCAATCACCGATTTTGGCAATTCGATCAGCTCTTTTACGCCAACGGCAACATGCGATGCCTCAACGCGCTTTGCCATGCCCAGTTTTTCTGCCAACAGAGAATTCACCCCGTCAGCGAGGATCACCACTTTGGCTTCCAGAATATCGCCGTCGGCTTCCACACCCACGACTTTGCCTTCGCGCTGCACAACGTTATCCACCCGAATACCGGTGATAAGCTGGGCTCCCGCCTCCTCGGCCTTCTCCATCAGCCAGGCGTCAAATTTGCTGCGTAAGACGGAATAAGAAACCTGCGACGATGCGGCCTCTTCACCATTGCAATAGTCGATGGTCATCGCCCCTTTGTCGGTCATAAAGGCGAGTTTTTCGTGGGTGATTATGCGTTCAATGGGGGCCTGCTCAGCAAAGCCGGGAATGATGCGTTCCAGGCTATGCGCATACATGCGCCCACCGGTGACATTCTTCGCGCCAGCAGAATTGCCGCGCTCGATGACCAGCACCTGTGCACCTTCCCGAGCCAGCACCAGCGCCGCAACCGAACCGGCCAGACCTGCACCCACGATGATGGCATCAAAGATATCTTCGGACATACGTACTCCTGTCAGTGGCAGGATACTTTCGCACCCTGCCCGAATGGTTTAACGCGCCAGAGCAGCCGTCAGCGCAGGCAGGATCTTCAGCGCATCGCCAACGATGCCAAAATCTGCGTACTGGAAGATCGGCGCATTTTTATCTTTGTTGATGGCGAAAATCGTCTGCGCGCCGTTGGCGCCGACCATATGTTGGATCTGCCCGGAGATCCCCACGGCAAGGTACAGTTCTGGCTTGAGCATCAGGTTGGAAATACCGACGTAGCGTTCGTGCTCCATCCACTTCTCGTTTTCCGCCACCGGACGTGAACAGGCCAGCTCAGCGCCAATCGCCTGGCACAGCGCTTCGGCCAGCGAGATATTTTCTTTGCTACCAATACCGCGTCCCACGCTGACCACCAGACGGGCTTTGTCGAGATCGACGCTGTTGCTCTGACGCGCCTGCGTTGCCGTACGGGTCACAGCGATAGTCGGAGCCTGCCACTGGACGGTGTGCACCTCGCCGCTGTGAGCGGTATCCGGTTGCTGCGCGTCAAACGTTCCGCTGCTGAGAGTGATCACGGCAAACGGTGAAGCGATTGTTTCTGCTCCCATCGCCAGGCCGCCGTAGACCATATGTTTGACCGCCGCTTTTCCGTCCTGCACCGCGACTGCGCTGGCGTCGTTTGAGACCGCAGCCGACAAGCGAAAGCCCAGCTTTGCCGCTAACAGCTTGCCCCGACGCGTATTCGGCAGCAGCACCGCGCCGCCCTCGCTGTGCTGACGAATGGTTTCGGCCATCGCATCGGCGTAGTCTTCAACCATACGGTCTTCTGGTTTGCCGCTGAGCAGCCAGACATGATCTGCGCCTAAATGGAATGCCGCCGCGCTGTCCTCATCGCTGAGCACAAACGTGTTAACGTTTTCACCTAAAGCCTGCGCACCATTCATCAGTTCCGGCAGACGAGAAGGGGTATCGCTGAATACCCAGACACTGGAAAATTTGTTCATAACATCCCCTGATAATTAAATGATTTTGCGAAGATTCTCGACAAACGCGGCAATCTGTTCTTCACCGTCACCTTCAATCACAACGCGCTGACGCTCGCGCTGCTTCGGTGCGGCAACCTGTTGTTCGGAATACGCTTGCGCGCCGTTCAGCCCAATGTCCGCAGACGACCAGACCTGGACCGGTTTTTTCGCTGCACCAAGAATGGCTTTCATGGAAGGGATTTGAGGGGTGTTGATGTCGGTAGAGACCGCGATCACCGCCGGAAGCGGGATACTCAGGGTTTCAACTTCATCTTCCAGTTCACGCTCTACCGTCAGCGTGCTGTCGGTAAGAGAGAGGATTTTACTCACGCCGTTAATCGCCGGCACGTTCAGCATTTCGCCCACCAGCAGACCAACCTGCTGAGCATAAAGATCGGAAGAACCGTCGCCGCAAATAAGCAGATCAAAACCTGATTTTTGTGCGGCGGCAGCCAGCGCAGTGGCGGTTTGTTGCGGCAGCGTCTGTTCAAATTGATCGTCAATGACAACAATCAGTTCATCAGGGCCACGGGAGAGCACATCTTTGCGCCCTTTTGCATTGGTCAGCGCTTTGCCGCCGACGCTCATGGCCACAACCTGAGCCTCTCCCACCTGCTGTTTTAACTGGCAAGCCGCTTCGATCGCATTCAGATCATATTGGCTGATTTTGCCATCTGCTTTGCTGAAATCGAGTGTTCCATCAGCATTATTAATCGCAATATCCTGCTCATCAGGTACGCATTTGTAGCAAGTAATTATCTTCATTGCATCTCCAGAAATCATGAAGGAAACGTATTTATATCGGCGGTGTTAAATACAGATATCACGCTCTTTAATTCGGAAATAAAACATTAATCACCAATATTGAAAATGTCACACATTGATATTCGTAACTTTCAATAGTGTTATGCACCTCACCAATATTGAAAGAAACATGTCAAATACGAAAATTTTCAATATTGTTTGCTGGTTCAACAATATTGAACGCCAGTCACTTAAAAAAGTTAAAAAATCAACATCAACCCAATGATTAATAAAAGAATTAATTGGATTTTCAGACAAAATAACCAGCATAAAAAAGTGTGACACAGATAACAGAATAGCCGGAAATGAATACCCATTATGAGTTACTCACTGAGGCGCCCCAGAGGTTAAAAAGTTATCAACAAATCATTAATAACAAATAAACAAACGATCACATACGGGCACGCTAAATAAATTTCGTTTTCACACTGGAATTCACTTATGAAAAATGAAAAGAGAAAGTCGGGAATTGAACCGAAGGTTTTTTTTCCGCCATTAATAATTGTTGGGATACTTTGTTGGCTAACAGTAAGAGATCTTGATGCCGCTAACGTCGTTATTAATGCGGTATTCAGTTATGTCACCAACGTCTGGGGTTGGGCATTCGAATGGTATATGGTCGTCATGCTCTTCGGCTGGTTCTGGTTGGTCTTTGGCCCGTATTCGAAAAAGAAATTAGGCGACGAAAAACCTGAGTTTAGTACCGCCAGCTGGATTTTTATGATGTTCGCTTCCTGTACATCCGCCGCGGTGCTGTTCTGGGGTTCCATCGAGATCTACTACTATATCTCTACCCCTCCGTTTGCTCTCGCCCCCAACTCCGTTGGCGCAAAAGAGATAGCTCTGGCGTACAGCTTGTTCCACTGGGGACCGCTGCCGTGGGCGACCTACAGCTTCCTTTCAGTCGCGTTCGCCTACTTCTTCTTTGTACGCAAAATGGACGTTATCCGCCCTAGTTCCACGCTGGTACCGTTAGTTGGCGAGAAGCATGCTAAGGGCTTGTTCGGCACCATCGTCGATAACTTCTATCTGGTGGCGCTGATCTTCGCGATGGGCACCAGCCTCGGTCTCGCTACCCCGCTGGTAACCGAGTGTATGCAATGGCTGTTCGGTATTCCGCATACGCTGCAACTCGACGCCATCATCATTACCTGCTGGATCATATTGAACGCCATTTGCGTGGCCTGCGGCCTGCAAAAAGGGGTCAAGATCGCCAGCGACGTACGTAGTTACCTGAGCTTCCTGATGCTCGGCTGGGTGTTTATCGTCAGTGGCGCCAGCTTCATCATGAACTACTTCACCGACTCGGTCGGCATGCTGCTGATGCATCTGCCGCGCATGCTGTTCTATACCGATGCCATCGGCAAAGGCGGCTTCCCGCAGGGCTGGACTGTTTTCTACTGGGCGTGGTGGGTTATTTACGCCATCCAGATGAGTATCTTCCTGGCACGTATTTCTCGCGGTCGTACCGTACGTGAACTGTGTTTCGGGATGGTACTGGGCCTGACCGCTTCCACCTGGATCCTGTGGACCGTCCTTGGCAGCAACACGCTGCTGCTGATGGATAAAAACATTCTCAACATCCCGCAGCTGATTGAACAACACGGCGTGGCGCGCGCCATTATCGAAACCTGGGCTGCTTTACCGCTCAGCACCGCCACCATGTGGGGATTCTTTATCCTCTGCTTTATTGCCACCGTCACGCTGATTAACGCCTGCTCCTATACCCTGGCGATGTCCACCTGTCGCGAAGTTCGTGATGGTGAAGAACCGCCGCTGTTGGTGCGTATCGGTTGGTCAGTTCTGGTCGGCGTCATCGGCATCGTTCTGCTGGCGCTGGGTGGGCTGAAGCCCATTCAGACCGCAATTATCGCCGGGGGATGTCCGCTGTTCTTCGTCAACATCATGGTGACGCTGTCCTTTATTAAAGACGCCAAAGTGCACTGGAAAGACAAGTAATTCTTATTAACCCAATTGATCAAGAGGCTGAAAGATGGATTTCAACTTAAATGACGAGCAGGAACTGTTTGTCGCCGGTATTCGTGAACTGATGGCCAGTGAGAACTGGGAAGCTTATTTTGCCGAGTGCGATCGCGACAGCGTCTACCCTGAGCGTTTTGTAAAAGCGCTGGCGGATATGGGCATCGATAGCCTGTTGATCCCGGAAGAACACGGCGGCCTGGAAGCCGGTTTTGTCACCGTTGCCGCCGTCTGGATGGAACTCGGACGTCTTGGCGCACCGACTTACGTGTTGTACCAATTACCAGGCGGTTTTAACACTTTCCTGCGTGAAGGGACTCAGGAGCAAATTGATAAAATCATGGCGTTCCAGGGCACCGGTAAGCAGATGTGGAACTCTGCTATCACCGAACCGGGAGCGGGATCGGATGTTGGCAGTCTGAAAACCACTTATACACGCAAAAATGGTAAGGTTTATCTTAATGGCAGTAAGTGCTTTATCACCAGTAGCGCCTATACCCCGTACATCGTAGTGATGGCGAGAGATGGTGCATCGCCGGATAAACCTGTTTATACCGAGTGGTTTGTTGACATGAGCAAAGCGGGTATCAAGGTCAACAAACTGGAGAAACTCGGTCTGCGCATGGATAGCTGCTGTGAAATCACCTTTGATGACGTTGAACTGGACGAGAAAGACATGTTCGGTCGGGAAGGTAATGGCTTCAACCGTGTGAAAGAAGAGTTTGACCATGAACGCTTCCTCGTCGCGCTGACCAACTACGGTACGGCAATGTGCGCTTTTGAAGACGCCGCGCGTTACGCCAACCAACGCGTACAGTTTGGCGAAACGATCGGCCGTTTCCAGCTGATCCAGGAGAAGTTCGCGCACATGGCGATCAAATTGAATTCCATGAAAAACATGCTGTTGGAAGCCGCATGGAAAGCGGATAACGGCACCATTACCTCCGGCGACGCAGCAATGTGCAAATACTTCTGCGCCAACGCCGCGTTTGAAGTGGTAGACACCGCCATGCAGGTACTGGGAGGTGTTGGTATCGCGGGCAACCACCGCATCACGCGTTTCTGGCGTGACCTGCGCGTTGACCGTGTTTCTGGTGGTTCTGACGAAATGCAGATCCTGACGTTGGGTCGTGCGGTACTCAAGCAATACCGATAGAACGACGCAACCTGTAGGCCTGATAAGACGCCTTAGCGTTGCCATCAGGCAATCAATGCCGGATGGCGGCGCGAGTGCCTTATCCGGCCTACATGGACACCCATAAATGCCAGGAGAAAAATGATGAATCATTTACCAATGCCAGCCTTCGGCCCGCTTTCCGGGGTACGCGTTGTCTTTTCAGGGATCGAAATTGCCGGTCCGTTCGCCGGTCAGATGTTCGCCGAATGGGGCGCTGAGGTTATCTGGATTGAAAACGTCGCATGGGCCGATACCATTCGCGTACAGCCTAACTATCCGCAGCTCTCACGCCGTAACCTGCACGCCCTGTCACTTAATATTTTCAAAGATGAAGGCCGGGAAGCGTTTCTGAAGCTGATGGAAACCACCGATATTTTCATTGAAGCCAGTAAAGGCCCGGCCTTTGCCCGCCGCGGTATTACCGATGAAGTGCTGTGGGAACATAACCCGAAACTGGTTATCGCCCACCTTTCCGGCTTCGGCCAGTTTGGTACCGAGGAGTACACCAATCTTCCGGCGTATAACACCATCGCGCAAGCGTTCAGCGGCTATCTGATCCAAAACGGCGACGTGGATCAGCCAATGCCCGCCTTCCCGTACACCGCCGATTACTTCTCCGGGATGACCGCAACGACAGCAGCGCTGGCGGCCCTGCACAAAGTGCGCGAAACGGGTAAAGGTGAAAGCATCGATATCGCTATGTACGAAGTGATGCTGCGCATGGGTCAGTATTTCATGATGGATTACTTCAACGGCGGCGAAATTTGCCCACGCATGACCAAAGGCAAAGACCCGTATTACGCTGGCTGCGGCCTGTATAAATGCGCCGATGGCTATATCGTCATGGAGCTGGTCGGCATCACGCAAATCAACGAATGCTTCAAGGATATTGGCCTCGCCCACATTCTTGGCACACCGGAAGTCCCGGAAGGCACCCAGCTTATCCATCGTGTGGAATGCCCTTACGGCCCGCTTGTGGAAGAGAAACTGGACGCCTGGCTGGCAACGCACACCATCGCCGAAGTCCAGGCGCGCTTTGCTGAGCTGAACATCGCCTGCGCGAAGGTGCTGACTATTCCTGAACTGGAAGGCAACCCGCAGTACGTTGCCCGTGAATCTATTACTCAGTGGCAAACAATGGATGGCCGCACCTGCAAAGGGCCAAACATCATGCCGAAATTTAAAAACAATCCGGGGAAAATCTGGCGTGGCATGCCGTCACATGGCATGGATACTGCCGCCATTCTGAAAAATATTGGTTATAGCGAAGCAGACATAAATGAGCTGGTCGGCAAAGGCCTGGCCAGAGTTGAGGAATAAACGCGACGCGCTGACCCCTCGATGGTTAGCGCTCACGCCTGATTTCAGTGGATAAAGCAATATGGATATCGTTGGCGGACAAAACTTACGTCAGATGTGGGACGACCTGGCCGGGGTGTACGGAGATAAAACGGCGTTAATTTTCGAATCCTGCGAAGGAATCGTTCGGCAGTTTAGCTATGCCTCGCTCAATGAAGAGATTAACCGCACGGCAAACCTGTTCCATTCCTTAGGGATCCGCAAGGGCGATAAGGTCGCATTGCATCTGGATAACTGTCCGGAATTCATTTTTTGCTGGTTTGGGCTGGCAAAAATTGGCGCCATCATGGTACCGATTAATGCCCGCTTGCTGGGTGAAGAAAGTGCCTGGATCCTGCAAAACAGCCAGGTAAGTCTGCTGGTCACCAGCGCCCAGTTTTATCCTATGTACCGCCAGATACGGCTGGAAAATAGCACCCCGCTTAATCATATCTGTCTGATTGGCGAACAGCTTCCGGCTGACGACGGCGTGAGTCACTTTACCCAACTGCAATCCCGCCAGTCCACCACGCTGTGCTATACGCCCGCGTTATCCACTGACGATACGGCGGAAATTCTGTTTACCTCAGGCACCACCTCACGGCCTAAAGGGGTGGTTATTACCCACTACAACCTGCGTTTTGCAGGCTACTACTCTGCCTGGCAAATCGCCCTGCGCGATGATGACGTCTACATGACGGTGATGCCCGCGTTTCATATCGACTGTCAGTGTACCGCCGCAATGCCCGCATTCTCCGCTGGCAGCACCTTTGTGCTGCTAGAGAAGTACAGTGCCAGGGCGTTCTGGAATCAGGTGCATAGATATAAGGCGACGGTTACCGAATGCATTCCGATGATGATCAGAACGCTAATGGTGCAGCCCGCTGCACCAACCGACAGACAGCATCACCTGCGCGAAGTGATGTTCTACCTCAATTTATCCAAGCAGGAAAAAGACGATTTTACCGAACGCTTTGGCGTCAGGCTGCTGACCTCCTACGGTATGACTGAAACCATCGTCGGTATTATCGGCGACCGTCCCGGTGACAAACGACGCTGGCCCTCCATTGGCCGCGTGGGATTTAGCTATGAAGCCGAAATCCGTGACGATCACAACCGTCCCCTGCCCGCCGGAGAAATTGGCGAAATCTGTATTAAAGGCGTGCCGGGCAAAACAATCTTCAAAGAGTACTACGCGCAGCCGGAGGCTACCGCCAAAGCGCTGGAACCTGAGGGCTGGTTGCATACCGGTGATTCGGGCTATCAGGATGAGGATGGCTATTTTTATTTCGTCGACAGGCGCTGCAACATGATTAAACGCGGCGGGGAAAATGTCTCCTGCGTCGAGCTGGAAAATATTATTTCTGCGCATCCCAAAATTCAGGACATTGTGGTTGTCGGTATTAAAGATTCGATCCGTGATGAAGCCATTAAAGCATTTATCGTCCTTAATGAAGGTGAAACATTAAGCGAAGCCGAGTTCTTCAGCTTCTGCGAAAACAATATGGCGAAATTCAAGGTTCCCTCTTTTATGGAGATAAGAACCGACCTGCCGCGCAATTGTTCAGGAAAAATAATCAAAAAAAATCTGAAATAACCCTTCCGACAGGAACTCCTCCTGCCGGGAAATCTATTTATCTGGAGATGAACTATGAGTGATTCATTACATCTGACCCGTAACGGCCCGATCCTGGAAATTACCCTCGACCGGCCTAAAGCCAATGCCATTGACGCCAAAACCAGCTTTGCCATGGGTGAAGCGTTTCTTAATTTTCGTGACGACCCGGAATTACGCGTAGCGATTATCACCGGCGGCGGTGAGAAATTCTTTTCTGCAGGCTGGGACTTAAAAGCGGCAGCTGAAGGTGAAGCGCCAGATGCCGATTTTGGCCCAGGCGGCTTCGCCGGTTTAACCGAAATTTTCGATCTCGATAAGCCGGTCATCGCTGCGGTAAACGGCTATGCGTTTGGCGGTGGTTTTGAATTGGCGCTGGCAGCGGATTTTATTGTCTGCGCGGAAAATGCCAGCTTCGCACTGCCGGAAGCCAAGCTCGGGATCGTGCCTGACAGCGGCGGCGTACTGCGTCTGCCTAAGCTGCTGCCACCGGCAATCGTCAACGAAATGGTGATGACCGGCAGACGAATGAGCGCCGAAGAAGCGCTGCGTTGGGGCATCGTCAACCGCGTTGTCAGCCAGGGCGAACTGATGGATAGCGCGCGTGAACTGGCGCAGCAGTTGGTCAATAGCGCCCCGCTGGCTATCGCCGCACTGAAAGAGATCTATCGCACCACTAGCGAAATGACGGTGGAAGAAGGCTACCGCTACATCCGCAGCGGCGTGCTGAAGCACTATCCATCTGTACTGCATTCGGAAGATGCGCTTGAAGGTCCGCAGGCGTTTGCCGAAAAACGCGACCCGGTGTGGAAAGGTCGTTAATGTGCCGATGCCGGATAGCGATTCGCTTATCCGGCAATAAAACCGAGATAAAACGATGAGCTACTACGCCTTTGAGGGCCTGATTCCGGTGGTACATCCGGATGCCTTTGTCCATCCCAGCGCCGTGCTGATTGGCGATGTCATAGTGGGTGCCGGAGTTTATATTGGCCCGCACGCGTCATTGCGCGGTGACTATGGTCGCTTGATCCTGGAGGCAGGTTCTAATTTGCAGGATGGCTGCATCATGCACGGCTACTGTGACACCGATACCATCGTGCATGAAAACGGACACATCGGCCATGGCGCAATCCTGCACGGTTGCGTGGTGGGCAGAGATGCGCTGATCGGCATGAACAGCGTCATTATGGACGGCGCAGTGATTGGCGAAGAGAGCATTGTCGCCGCTATGAGTTTTGTCAAAGCCGGATTTCAGGGAGAGGCAAGGCAGATGCTGGTTGGCTCACCCGCTCGCGTATTGCGTGAAGTCACGGACCAGGAACTGCACTGGAAACGGCTAAACACCAAAGAGTATCAGGATCTTGCAACTCGCTGCCACACAGGTCTACACGAAACGCTGCCCTTAACGCGGGTCGAAGAAAACCGGCCACGCCTAAAAGGCACAACGGACGTAAAACCCAAATCAGCACAATAATTGATGCCGGATGCGCTCACGCTTATCCGGCCTACGCGTCAATCACCGTTTATGCCGCCATCAGGCAAACTGATTATTAGCGACGCATACTCTTGGAGAGCATCATCTGCCATTTCTGCTCACGGTTGAGCTCTGTTGGAGGAACGGCAGACAGGCGTGGCGTTTTCGCCATGCTCACCTTTTTCTCCTGCAAATTGTGATTCAGTCGGCTGTAGAGATGAGAGTCAATACTCACGACTTTTACCAGACGCTGGCACTGACAGCCTCGTCCTGCAATCTGGTTAGGGATCATCTTCACTTCACAAACAATTTCCCCCACTTCCGACAGAATATAAGAGAGCGTATTAATTGCTTTGCAGTGCTCGATATCAAAATGGCGGGAAATTTCCTTTGCGGTGATCCAACGATCCTCGGCCATCATCCAGTCAGCAATTAACAAATAAAGCGGTCTTTCAACATATTTTTCACACATAAGCACACCATTTTCACAAATTAAAAATCTGGCTACGGCCTGTCCAAATTAATAAAAACTAAGCCATATTAAAATTGTGGATATAAAGGATAGTATGCGACTTGAATGTTGATTAGTGTGAGCAATATCGTGCTTATTACATCGAAAATGTGGTTGCGGAAACGGACTTGTCCAGGAATGACCTTACGCAAGACAAAAAAAGGGTTTCTTTACAGAAACCCTTTCAAAATTATATTCCAGGTCCGGTTAGAGCAATATTCACCGGACCTTTTGTTTATTACTTTTTGATCTGCGCGTGCATTTCCTGCACCGAGGTTACCTTCTCGGTGGCATCGGCATTCAACGCCATCGCTGTGGCGAAACCGCCGTTCAGCGTAGTGTCATAATGCACTTTGTACTGCAGCGCGCTGCGGCGAATCAGCTTGGAGTCTTCAATCGCCTGACGACCTTCGGTGGTGTTGATGATATAGGTGTACTCGCCATTCTTGATACGGTCCTGAATGTGCGGACGACCTTCATGCACCTTGTTCACCAGACGTGGATTGATACCCGCTTCACCCAGCACAATCGCGGTCCCGTGCGTCGCATCCAGCTCGAAGCCAAACTTCAGCAGTTTCGCTGCCAGGTCAACCACGCGCTCTTTATCGCCTTCGCGAACGGAGAGCAGCGCACGACCCTGTTTTTTCATGGTGGAGCTGCTGCCCAGCTGTGCCTTGGCGAACGCTTCCGCGAAGGTACGGCCCACGCCCATCACTTCCCCGGTAGAGCGCATTTCTGGCCCTAACAGCGGGTCAACGCCCGGGAATTTGTTGAACGGCAGCACCACTTCTTTTACCGAGTAATACGGCGGGATAACTTCTTTGGTTACGCCCTGCTGTGCCAGCGTTTTCCCGGCCATCACGCGCGCCGCGACTTTCGCCAGCGGTACACCAGTTGCCTTGGAGACGAACGGAACGGTACGCGCTGCACGCGGGTTCACTTCAATCAGGTAAACTTCGTTATTCTTCACTGCAAACTGGACGTTCATCAGACCGCGAACCTGCAGTTCGAAAGCCAGTTTCTGCACCTGTTGGCGCATCACATCCTGAATTTCCTGACTCAGGGTGTAAGCAGGCAGAGAACATGCGGAGTCACCGGAGTGCACGCCCGCCTGTTCGATATGCTCCATGATGCCGCCAATCAGCACCATTTCACCGTCGCAGATAGCGTCCACGTCCACTTCAACCGCGTCATCAAGGAAACGGTCCAGCAGTACCGGCGCATCGTTAGAAACGCTGACCGCGGTCTGGAAGTAGCGACGCAGGTCGGCTTCGTCGTAGACGATTTCCATCGCGCGACCACCGAGAACATACGACGGACGCACCACCAGCGGGTAGCCAATCTCTTTCGCCTTCTCAACAGCCTGTTCGATAGCCGTTACGGTAGCATTCGCCGGTTGTTTCAGCTTCAGACGGTCAACCGCCTGCTGGAAACGCTCGCGGTCTTCCGCGCGGTCGATGGCATCCGGGCTGGTACCGATAACCGGTACACCTGCCGCTTCCAGCGCACGCGCCAGCTTCAGCGGGGTCTGTCCGCCGTACTGTACGATGACGCCTTTCGGCTTCTCGATACGAACGATTTCCAGTACGTCTTCCAGCGTGACCGGCTCGAAGTACAGGCGGTCAGAGGTGTCGTAATCAGTTGAAACGGTTTCCGGGTTACAGTTGACCATGATGGTCTCATAACCGTCTTCGCGCAGCGCCAGCGAGGCGTGTACACAGCAGTAGTCAAACTCAATGCCCTGACCGATACGGTTTGGACCACCGCCCAGCACCATGATTTTATCGCGGTCAACGGACGGGTTCGCTTCGCACTCATCTTCATAGGTGGAGTACATGTAAGCGGTGTCAGTGGCAAATTCTGCCGCACAGGTATCCACGCGTTTGTAGACCGGGTGCAGATTGTACTGGTCGCGCAGTTTGCGGATTTCCGCTTCGCGAACGCCGGCCAGTTTCGCCAGACGCGCATCGGCGAAGCCTTTGCGCTTCAGTACGCGCAGGAAGTCAGCGTCGAGGCCGTTGATGCCAAGGTCGGTGACTTTTTCTTCCAGACGTACCAGCTCTTCGATCTGCACCAGGAACCAGCGGTCGATGTTGGTCAGGTTGAACACGCCATCGACGGACAGGCCAGCACGGAAGGCATCGGCGATGTACCAGATACGCTCAGCGCCAGCGTCTTTCAGCTCGCGACGGATTTTAGTCAGTGCTTCCGGGTCGTCCAGGCTTACTTTCGGGTCGAAGCCGGTCGCGCCCACTTCCAGACCGCGCAGCGCTTTCTGCAACGATTCCTGCTGGGTACGACCAATCGCCATCACTTCACCGACAGATTTCATCTGCGTGGTCAGGCGGTCGTTAGCACCAACGAATTTCTCGAAGTTGAAGCGTGGTATTTTCGTCACAACGTAGTCGATGGACGGTTCAAACGAGGCCGGAGTACGACCACCGGTGATGTCGTTCATCAGTTCGTCGAGGGTGTAACCTATGGCCAGCTTGGCGGCAACTTTCGCAATCGGGAAGCCGGTAGCTTTGGACGCCAGCGCCGAGGAGCGGGACACGCGCGGGTTCATCTCGATGACAATCAGGCGACCGTTTTTCGGGTTTACCGCAAACTGGACGTTAGAGCCGCCGGTTTCTACGCCGATTTCACGCAGTACCGCCATCGAGGCGTTACGCATGATTTGATATTCTTTGTCGGTCAGCGTCTGGGCAGGTGCTACGGTGATGGAGTCACCGGTATGGATGCCCATCGCGTCGAAGTTTTCGATGGAGCAGACGATGATGCAGTTGTCGTTTTTATCACGCACCACTTCCATCTCGTACTCTTTCCAGCCAATCAGTGATTCATCAATCAGCAGCTCGTTGGTTGGGGAAAGATCCAGACCGCGTTCGCAGATTTCTTCGAACTCTTCGCGGTTGTAGGCGATACCGCCACCGGTGCCGCCCATGGTGAAGCTAGGGCGGATAATGCACGGGAAGCCAACGTCAGCGGCAACCGCCAGCGCTTCTTCCATGGTGTGAGCGATGCCTGAACGTGCGGTGTCGAGACCAATCTTCTTCATCGCGATATCGAAGCGACGACGGTCTTCTGCTTTATCAATGGCATCCGCCGTTGCGCCAATCATAGTCACGCCGAACTCAGCCAGTACGCCCTGGCGTTCCAGTTCCAGCGCACAGTTCAGCGCTGTCTGACCGCCCATGGTTGGCAGCACCGCATCCGGGCGTTCTTTCTCAATAATTTTGCGTACCACTTCCCAGTGAATCGGCTCGATGTAAGTGGCATCGGCCATTTCCGGGTCGGTCATGATGGTTGCTGGGTTGGAGTTCACCAGAATAACGCGGTAACCCTCTTCACGTAGGGCTTTACACGCCTGCGCGCCGGAATAGTCAAACTCACACGCCTGACCGATAACAATCGGACCCGCGCCCAGAATCAGGATACTTTTTATGTCTGTACGTTTTGGCATGGCTCTTTTACTCCTGATTATTTCGCGGACTGACGGTAATGCTCAATTAACTCGATAAAGTGGTCGAACAACGGTGCTGCGTCGTGCGGACCCGGACTCGCTTCAGGGTGCCCCTGGAAGCTAAACGCCGGTTTGTCGGTACGATGAATCCCCTGCAAGGTGCCGTCGAACAGTGACTTGTGGGTCACGCGCAGGTTGGCAGGCATTGAGGCTTCATCTACAGCAAAACCGTGGTTCTGCGCGGTGATCATCACGGTGTTGTTATCAATATCTTTTACCGGATGGTTGCCGCCGTGGTGGCCAAACTTCATCTTAATGGTCTTCGCACCGCTCGCCAGCGCCAACAGCTGATGGCCGAGGCAGATGCCAAATACCGGAATATCGGTTTCGAGGAATTTCTGAATCGCGGTAATTGCGTAGTCGCACGGCGCCGGGTCGCCAGGGCCGTTGGACAGGAAGATACCGTCCGGATTCATCTTCAGAACGTCTTCTGCTGAGGTTTTCGCCGGTACAACCGTCAGGCGGCAGCCGCGGTCCGCTAACATACGCAGAATGTTACGTTTGGCGCCGAAATCGTAAGCCACAACGTGGAACGGCATTTCATCGGCAGATTTCGCTTCCGGCAGGTCACCGGCTAGCGTCCAGCTCCCCTGCGTCCAACTATAAGGCTCCGCGGTGGTCACTTCTTTCGCCAGATCCATACCGTTCAGGCCAGGGAAAGCTTTTGCTTTTTCCAGTGCCAGCGCCGCATCCGGGTTATCGCCCGCGATGATGCAGCCGTTCTGTGCGCCCTTTTCACGCAGCAAACGCGTCAGCTTACGGGTATCGATATCAGCAATCGCCACAATGTTATGGCGCTTGAGGTAAGAAGAGAGGTCTTCAGTATCGCGGAAGTTGCTGGCAATCAGCGGCAGGTCGCGGATGACCAGGCCTTGCGCATGTACCTGAGAAGATTCTGCATCGGCTTCATTGGTGCCGACATTACCGATATGAGGATAAGTAAGAGTGACGATTTGGCGGGAATAGGAAGGATCAGTGAGGATTTCTTGATAACCGGTCATTGAAGTATTGAAAACGACTTCCCCAACCGCCGAACCTGTTGCCCCTATGGCCCGACCGTGAAACTGGGTTCCGTCTTCCAGAACCAATAGCGCTGACTTAATCAAAACACCCTCCAGAGAATATTCACTCACTTTATTTGCATATTAATTCATTAACACCTCATGAATCAATGCAAATTTGCTTACCTATGGATTTCTGGCAAACGGCGGCATTCTAGAGATAGCTCACACAAAAGTCTACCCAAAAGGGCTTTTTTTATTATTATTTTGCGCCACTGGGATAAAACACACGATTTAACAGGCAAAAAGATCAGCTAACTCAGGGTGGAAAACGCTTGCGGCAGACAAAGAGTGTAAAAACAGAATGCGGGAGAGAAAAAAGTGGACCATTTGGTCAAAATTTACATTGAGATAACAGAATTACCCAACAAAACATAGACAAATAACCAATTAAAAGAAAAAAACACATTCAGAAGCTAAAAATAAAAGGGCAATAAAATATTGCCCTATGTAATCAAATAATTATGATTACAATAACCACATCACGAAGGGTAATTAAAGCTACAAATTGCGTAAATCAAGCACATCTTTCATATCAAAAAGACCATTTGACTTTGATTTTAGCCAAATTGCCGAACGCACTGCGCCATTGGCAAAAGTCATGCGGCTGGACGCTTTATGCGTGATCTCAATACGCTCGCCAATATCAGCAAACATCGCGGTATGCTCACCGACGATATCCCCCGCCCGCACCGTGGCAAAACCGATCGTGCCCGGTACGCGCTCGCCGGTGTAACCTTCACGCGAATAGACGGCACACTCTTTTAAATCTTTATCCAGCGCCCCGGCAATCGCCTCGCCCATCGCCAGCGCAGTGCCTGACGGCGCATCAACTTTATGGCGGTGGTGAGCTTCAATAATCTCAATATCGGTGTAATCGCCCATCACTTTCGCCGCCTTCTCCAGCAGCTTAAGCATAACGTTCACGCCGACGCTAAAGTTCGCGGCGAAAACGATCGCAATCTCCTGCGCGGCATCACGAATAGCCTGTTTACCGGCATCGTCAAAGCCGGTGGTGCCAATCACCATCCCTTTACCGTGCTGGCGGCAAAACGCCAGATGCGCCAGCGTGCCTTCCGGGCGGGTAAAATCGATGAAAACATCGAAATCATCTTTCACCGCGTCAAGGCTGCTTTGCACGGTAACGCCCGTTTTTCCGGCCCCCGCTAATTCTCCGGCATCGCTTCCCAGTAAGGACGAGCCTTCGCGCTCTAACGCCGCACCAAGCTGTACGCCTTCCATGCCGAGAGTGGCCTGAATCAACTGACGCCCCATGCGTCCTCCGGCTCCCGCGATGGCAACGCGGATTTGTGCATCATGCATAGCTATTCTCTTTTGTTAATTTTACGTAAATCGTTTTCAGATTAACCAGCACAACGCTGCGCCGCCAGCCGAAAACGTCGATAATTAGAATTTAATGATAAACAGGCAGAGATATCAGTAAAAGGCATGACGATCAGCTAAAACCACATGATTCTCTGACCACCAGCGCAGGCGGCAGAATAATACGTTTCGGTGGTTCGTCATTTCCCTGAATGCGACTATAAAGCAGTTCCCCGGCCTTGCGACCTATCTCTTTTGCCGCCACCGACACGGTGGTGAGCGCAGGTTGAACCAGCGCCGCTTCAGTGATGTCGTCGAACCCCACCAGCGCAAAATCATGCCCAGGTTCGCGCCCCATTTTACGTAATGCCTGCATGACCCCAAGCGCCACGATATCCTGGTAACAAACGGCGGCGGTAATTTGCGGGAAGCGCAGAAGAAGCGACTCCGCCACTTTTGCGCCGTCAATTTGGCTGGCCTGCGTCGCCACTATCCATTCCGGATTCGGCGATATTCCGTACTCCAGCAACGTGCTGGTGAATCCACCGATACGCTGCGCCCGGCTCCCGGAACTTGGGCTCCCCCCAATAAACGCAATATTCTTGTGCCCCATTTTGACTAAATGGGTAGTGGCCATTTGCGTACCGAGAAAGTTATCAGTGCCCACAAAATCAAAATCAGGATCGCTAAGGGGACGAACCACCATGATGGCGGGAATATTGCGCCTTTTCAGCGCTTCAAAGAAGGAGGTCGGCGTTTCGCGCGCCGCGCAGAGCACCATGCCGCAGGCATTATTGCGCATCAACGAGTCGACAAATTTTTGCTGCCGTTCTCCTGATTCTTCGCTGTTTGCCAGAAACAGCAGCAGGTCATGCCGCTCCATCTCATGGCTCAGCCCTGCCGTCATCTCACCGTAAAAAGGGTTAGTGATATCGTGTAACAACAATCCGACCTGATTACTGCTCCGGTTACGCAGGTTGGCGGCGGTTTGATTATAAACGTAGCCGGCATCGTCCAGCGCTTTGAGCACGCGGTCACGCGTGGCCTGAGAAATACGCCCCCGGTTACGCAATACCATTGAAACGGTTGCCGTGGAGACTCCCGCGCGTTCCGCTACCTGCGCCAACGTGACTGTTGTCATGACTTCTCCTGATTTATTACGAAGGTTAATCGAATAACCGAAATCTTGTCTTTTTACGTGTGATTCACATCACGCTAACGCGCTTTTCACCGCACGGGATTCTGATTATGGCGGGTTAATCGCGTTAACCACTCTATGAAAATAAGGTTAATCGATTAATCTTAAATAAGCCAACACGGAGACAGAAAATGCATACAACCTATAATAAATTCCCTGAGGTTAACGTTCAGGGCTATGACAACCACGCCTGGCAGGGTTGGTCGTCGATCCATTCAGTGATTAACACCAGGATTTCTGGCGCAACCAAAACCGTATTGATCGTGGATTGCTATCCGGGCGTGCGGCTTGAAGAGTTGGAGCAACAGCTCGTGACGACATTAGATGCCGCACTGGTGTTGAATATTGAATCCGCCCGCCGCGATGAGCAGGCCCTGCATGATTTACTGGCGCGTAACCTGACCGACGATCGCGTATTCGGCGTGCTTTCCTGTCATCACCTGGATGAATTTTTTGATAGCGACAAACTCAGCCTGCTCCGCCAACAGATTGATGCCGTTAGTGAAGGGCTGGTCGTGGTATACGGCTCTGGCGCTGCATTGGCGCACCCGGGTGACGTGCTGGTTTATGCTGACCTTCCGCGCTGGGAAATTCAGCAGCGCATGCGCCATGACGGGCTGGGTAACTGGGGGGCAGAAAACCAGGATGAAGATATTCTTCGTCGTTACAAACGTGCTTTTTTCATTGAATGGCGGGTATTCGACAAACACAAAACGCCGTTACTCAAACGCGCCGATTATTTGCTCGATACCACGGTAGAAAATAGTCCCGCGATGGTCAGCGGCGACGCGCTACGCGCCGGTCTGCAACAAACCACCCAACAACCGTTTCGCGTTGCCCCTTTCTTTGACCCAGGCGTCTGGGGCGGGCAATGGATGAAACAACACTTCGATCTCGATCCCTCAGCCCCCAATTACGCGTGGTGTTTTGATTGCGTGCCCGAGGAAAACAGCCTGTTACTGCGTTTTGGCAACGTGCGGATCGAGATCCCCTCTCAGGATCTGGTGCTGACCTGTCCCCGTCCCCTGCTGGGCGAAAAAGTTCACGCGCGCTTTGGCGCGGAATTCCCGATCCGTTTTGATTTCCTCGACACTATTGGCGGCCAGAATTTGAGCTTTCAGGTTCATCCGCTCACCGAATACATTCAGCAGCAGTTTGGCATGCACTATACCCAGGATGAGAGCTATTACATTCTCGAAGCCGAGCCGGATGCCGTAGTGTATCTCGGCACCAAAACCGGGATCGCGCCGCAGGATATGCTCGACGATCTCCGGGCCGCAGGGCGTGGTGAAAAAACGTTTGATGATGAACGATTCGTGAATCAGATCCCTGCGCATAAACACGATCACTTCCTGATCCCCGCCGGAACCGTCCACTGTTCGGGAGCTGGCACCATGGTGCTGGAGATCAGCGCAACGCCGTATATTTTCACCTTCAAACTGTGGGACTGGGGTCGCTTAGGGTTAGACGGCTTACCGCGTCCGGTGCATCTGGATCACGGTCAGCAGGTTATTGACTGGCAGCGTGACACGCAATGGGTGCACGACAACCTGGTCAACCGTATTGAACCTATCGCTGAAGGAGAAGGTTGGCGAGAAGAAAGAACCGGAATGCACGAACGCGAGTTTATCGAAACGCGTCGCCACTGGTTTACGGCACCGGTCACTCACCATACCCATGGCGGCGTAAACGTCCTGAACCTGGTCGAAGGAGCTCAGGCCGTTGTTGAAAGCCCGAGCGGCGCGTTTGCCCCGTTTGTCGTCAACTATGCAGAGACCTTTATCATTCCAGCCGCCGTTGGGGAGTACCGCATTTCGCCGTTTGGCAAAGGCATCGGTCAACAGCTCGCCACGATTAAAGCCTGGGTCAGAGGATAAGCGCATGATTAACGTTATTGTTGCCACCCATGGTCCCCTGGCGGAAGCGCTTCTCGCCAGCGGTCGTATGGTTTACGGAGAATTACCGCATGTTTATCCCGTCACGCTGAGTGAACAGGCAGGTATCGAAGGGTTTAAACAGACGTTCTCTCAGGTTCTCGCAAGTGCCGGGAAAGACGCTGACGGCGTTCTGGTGTTGTGTGACATGCAAAGCGGTACGCCGTGGAATGTCGCCTGCCATCATGCGTTTTCTGCACAAACGGTTCCTCCCGTTGCCGTTGTGGCGGGAGTCAATTTCCCAATGTTGTTACAAAGCGAAGAGATCTGCCATTTAACGGACGTTCATGCCGCAGCCGTCGAGCTGCTGGCGTTGACGGTACCCACGCTGATTAAAGCCGCCCCGGTTTTATCCGTTCAGTCCGACGATTTTTAAAGGAAACCACTATGAGTATTTCTTTTGTACGTATCGATGACCGCGTAATCCATGGGCAGCTCGTGACACGTTGGGCCAAAGAGCTGCCCTGTGACGGAATTGTCGCTATAGACGACGCCGTCGCGGCCGACCCTCTGCTCTCTTCGGTGATGAAAGGCGCTGTACAGGACACCAAAGTCTGGTTGTTTGATACGGCCACCGCGATTGAAAAACTGCCAAAAGTCATTGCCAGCGAGAAGCGTTATTTTGTCATTGGTAAATCCCCCGTGACGCTGAAACGCATTGAAGAAGCGGGTATCAGCCTGAAAAATGCCAACGGCAAGATTAATGTGGGTCCAATGAGTGCTCGTGCTGATACCACCACCATCGGCCCGAATCAGTCTGTCAACGGGGATGAAATTGCCGCTTTTGACTGGCTAACGCAGCATGGGCACTTGGTTGAGTTTCGCCTGGTGCCTGATGCCAGTTGCTACAGCTGGCAGGACGCACGTCAGAAGCTGAAATAAGGAGCGCACGATGATTATCGAAGCTACGTTGATTGGCATACTTTGCTATCTCGGCGCCCTCAGCAGTCCCTGGCTGCTGGGACTGACCGGCGGCTGGTACCTGATCACCCGCCCGCTGATTTCCGGAATGCTGGTCGGGATTATTCTCGGCGACATTAAAACCGGGATCATGATTGGCGTTGCGGTTCAGGCGGTGTATATCGCGATGGTCACGCCCGGCGGTTCAATGCCCGCCGACCTCAACTTTGTCGCTTACCCGGCAATTGCTTTAGGGATCCTTTCCGGAAAAGGACCCGGGGTCGCGGTCGCGCTGGCGGCCACCATCGGTATCGCCGGAACCATTTTGTTTAACGCGATGATGGTACTGAACTCTTTCTGGAACCACCGGGCAGATGTGGCGCTGGAACGGGGCGATGAACGCGGTATTTACCTGAACAGCGCCGTCTGGCCACAGGTGACAAACTTTGTCCTGCGTTTTGTTCCGACCTTTATTGCGGTCTACTTCGGGGCGCAATACATCAGCGGCTTTATGGACAGTTTGCCGAAAATTGTTCTGTCGACGATGAACGTACTGGGCGGCATTTTACCCGCCGTCGGGATCGCGATTTTGCTCAAGCAGATCATCAAAAACTACACCATGCTGATCTACTTCCTCGTCGGTTTTGTCTGCATCGTCTTTTTAAAACTCAACATGGTCGCGCTGGTGATCGTCGGTTCACTGCTGGCGTTGATCCATTACAACTACAAACCGGAACCGCCGCAGGCCGCGAATGCAAAGTCGGTAGCCGATGATGATGAGGATGAATTCTGATGGAAGAACGTACACTTACGCGTAAAGATCTTCGCCGCTGTTGGCGCGCATGGATGATGCACAACTTGTCATCGATGAGCTTTGAACGTCTGGAATCTTTTGGCTTTTGTCTGAGCATGCTTCCGGTGGCGAAAAAGCTCTATCCCGACGCAGCCCAACGTACTGAAATGCTGCGCCGCCACGCCTCGTTTTATAATACGGAACCCCAGATAGGCGCGATCGTAAATGGCATGGTGCTGGGGCTGGAAGAGAAAAAAGCGAACGGTGAGCCGATCGATGGGGAGACCATCAACACCCTGAAAGTTGGTCTGATGGGCCCTATTGCCGGGATCGGCGATTCAATGATCCCTGGCATGTTGATCCCTATCCTGCTCAGCATCGGTATGGCCCTGGCGGCCGGCGGTAATATTCTGGGGCCGCTGTTTTATACCGTTGCCTGGCTGGCAATCATTATTCCCGGCTCGTGGTTCCTGTTCCTGAAAGGCTACAAGATGGGTTCCGGCTCGGTGGAAATGCTGGTGAGCAGCAAGTCTGCCCGTCTGCGTGAAGCGTTATCGCTGCTGGGCGTGTTTGTCATGGGGGGCGTAGCGGCAAGTTACGTTAAGCTTGGCACCGGGCTGGAATTTATCACCAAGGATGGGGTGAATATCCATGTTCAACAGATGCTGGACGGTATCTTCCCGCAGTTACTGCCGCTGATTGTGGTACTTGGTACCTGGTATCTGATGGCCAAGCGTGGTGTGTCGCCAGTGAAAGCGATGATTTTACTGTTGATACTGGCCGCCCTCGGCGTCGCCACGGGCCTGTTTGCGGGGTAGTGCCTGTCATTTGCCGGATGGCAAGTACGCTTATCCGGCCTACTGTACTGTGCCGCGTTTTTCAGTTTGTTGGCCAGACAAAATCAGTACCGGGGCTATGGCCCCGGCTCTTTATGGGTGAAAGTTTTGCCACAGCTCGGGATGCTTGTCCGGGCGCGAGATAAATTGAAAACGCGCCGGTTCCTCAACGAATTGCTGGTAAACAGGTGCGGAAGTAATCGAGAACTCCGTATATTGTCGGGGCGTTACGGCCTGCAGTCGTCCGGGAATGTAACGCGGATTATGCTGCCAGATAACGTTGTTTCCCTGCAGTAACGGGTACCACGCCAACCCTTTATGCGCACGCACGGCATCGTACTCAAAACCATATTCACGATCGCACCACGCGCCAAAGGTTAACGGGACATCCGGATCTGCGGATATGGTCGCATGCCCCCAACCGGGTGGTACCAACACTTTCTCACCGGGTCCGGCGATTACAGCAAAACAGCGGCCTGGGTCGTCCTCAACATACTCCTGCATATAGATTATCGCTTTTCCCTGCCAGATTTCGTACAGCTCCGGCGGGGACCAGCCGCTGTGCTGGCTGATACGATGAATATGTCCCTGACTACGCACCGGCTCTTCCCCCAACCGTCCCGCCGCATAGGTCACCACGCCAAATAACAGCATCCGCTTTTTCAACTCTTCGCGATCCTGCATTCGCGCCACATCCATCGCAATGGCATACACCTCTTGCGGCCCCTCACAATGCGGATCGCACAGTGAGGCGCGGATGTCATCGAGTTGCCGAATTTCCGGCATCGGCCCGGTAACCTCATCCCCATAGCTAAAACCAAGCGGGTGATGATGAACCGTCATATCGAGGCCGTACGAATGCGCTAAGTCAGCCATTCTGTACCTCCTTCGCCTGAACCCTCTTATTTTCCTCAATGACCCTTATTCTGAAGCCCCTGGCGAGCGCCGCATAATCATGTCCCGCAATCCCTGGCCATACGGCGAGCGCCGACAGCACCTCTTCTCCGGTATTGATTAACCGGTGCGCGGTAAAGCCGGGGATAATGTGGACGGATCCGGCGAATACCTTTTCCAGCCTCGCGTCGCCCTGTTCGGTTTGCAACAGCAGCAAACCGGTGCCACGCAGACCAAAATAGACTTCCCCCTGTTCGCGACGCGCATGGAAATGCCCGCGGGTCATAAAATACTCGCAGCCGACCCGGCCAGGATAAAGATGGGTAACGCCGGTGTAGAGTTCACCTTCAGCGGAAGACGTATCCAGCATCTCAACGTCATACACGACATGCTCGCCAGCCAACTGCTGACGGGCGTTTTCATCGGCAAAAACGTCAGTAAGATCCTGAATACGGGTAGATTTGCGCAATAACGGGCCATCGGCCAAAGCGCCGCTTGCCCACGCCACCTGCGGTGGCTGGATAAAAGAAAGGTTCATATGTGTCTCCGGCCCGAGGAGAACAACAGGATCAGATTAGCAGATTAATCGATTAACCTGCTAATTCTGTCTGCATATTGCGGGCCGGATCACAGCCTCAAGGGGCCAGTGCCAGCACCTCTGCCACCCACTGCTGGAATCCCTCAACGTCAAGATCCAGCGCAACCTGCGCATTTGCCGGATGCCCCAAGCGTCCTTCGATGTCCACCACCGTCGTACCCGAGGTATATTCGCCCTGGGTTTCAACCGCCACGAAACACGGCTGCAGGGTAAACAGTTCCGGGCGCACCAGCCAGGCAATGGCACACAGATCGTGCATTCGCAGCCCCGTATTCATACTGCCGCTACGGTAATGGCTAAACAGCGCATGCAGCATTTTCCCCGTCTGGTTAAGTTGGGGGAGCGTCGCCAGATAGTCCGGGGCAAGCATAGCCTGATTAGTGACATCCAGCCCACACATCACAATCTCCAGCCCGCTCTGGAAGACTTTCGCGGCGGCCTCGGGATCGATAGCAATATTAAACTCGGCGTTGGGTGTGAAGTTCCCGCGTCCGGCAGAGCCGCCCATAATCACCAGACGGTGAATGTTGAATACGCATTCAGGATAATGGGTCAGCAGCAGCGCAATGTTGGTCAGCGGGCCAATTGCCACCAGCGTCACGGGCTGCGGGGCATGCATCAGCGCATCGCGAATCGCCTGGAAGGCGGGTTTTGCCATCGCCTGCCGGTCGTGCTCGACAAATTCATACCCTTCCATACCGGACTCGCCGTGCACGGAAGCGGCATCACGCAGCGGTCGCACCAGCGGCATTGATGCTCCCTGCGCCAGCGGAACATCCGCATTCCAGAAGTGCAGCAGTTGCAACGCATTACGGGTGGTTTTTTCCACCGACACATTGCCTGCTACCGTGGTCATCAGTTGCAGATCCAGCTCAGGGGCAAACAGCGCGGCGGCAATGGCCGCGGCATCATCAATGCCGGGATCGGTATCAAGAATGATCGGTAAGCGCATGGTTTCTCCATAAAAAATGCCAGACGTTAAGTCTGGCATCTTCTCATAATCGTAACCGGAAAGACTTACTCTACTTCACGAACATCCACACGCAGCTCTTTCGGCACTTCGAAAACGATGTTCTCTTCGCGGCCTTCCAGTGGGATCGCTTCCCCACCGCCAAGCTCTTGCAGGCGAGCAATCACGTTTTGCACCAGGATATCCGGCGCCGAGGCTCCGGCCGTCACGCCCACACACTTCGCTTCTTTCACCCACGCTTCCTGAATGTCGGTCGCATCGTCAATCAAATACGCCGCTTTCCCCATTCGCTGGGCCAGTTCAGCCAGACGGTTGGAGTTAGAGGAGTTCTTCGAGCCGACCACCAGCACAACATCAGCCTGTTCCGCCAGCGCGCGAACCGCTTCCTGACGGTTGGTGGTGGCATAACAGATATCGTCTTTGCGCGGCCCGACAATTTTCGGGAAGCGTTGACGCAGCGCATCAATAACGTCAGAAGTGTCGTCAACGGAAAGCGTTGTCTGCGTCATGAAGGATAATTTTCCTTCATTTTTCACATTCAGTTTCAGCACATCATCCGGTGATTCAACCAGATACATTCCCCCTTGCGGGTTGCTGTACTGGCCCATTGTGCCTTCGACTTCCGGGTGCCCGGCGTGCCCAATCAGAATGGATTCTTCGCCACGACGACTGGCGCGGGCAACTTCCATATGCACTTTCGTTACCAGCGGGCAGGTCGCATCAAAAACCGTGAGGTCACGGCCTTTGGCTTCGTTACGCACCGCCTGAGATACGCCATGAGCGGAGAAAATCAGGATCGCGCCATCCGGCACTTCGCTGATTTGCTCGATAAAAATAGCGCCGCGCTCGCGCAGGCTATCCACCACATAGCGGTTATGCACCACCTCGTGACGGACATAAATCGGTGCGCCATAAATAGCCAGCGCGTTTTCCACAATGCTGATAGCGCGGTCTACGCCAGCGCAAAAACCGCGCGGGTTGGCCAACAGGATCTGCATTTTACGCCTCCAGTGCCGGTTCGACTTCCAGCACTTCAATATCAAAATGAACGGTATGCCCGGCCAGCGGATGGTTGAAATCAACCGTGATCGAATCACCGTTGATTTCGCGGATCACGCCAGGCATCTCACTGCCGTCCATTGCGGTAAAGAGCATGATAGCGCCAATTTCTGGCTCGCCCGCGTCCATAAATTCCCGACGCGAGAAATACTGAATTAAGTCCGGACTTGACACGCCAAAGGCGGCATCCGGTTCCAGAGCAAAAGTGGTTTTATCACCTTCTTTTAGCCCCAGCAGGTGTTGTTCCAGTCCTTCAGACAGAGAACCGTCGCCCAAGCGAAACAGCGCAGGCTTGCCGTTATTGCGGGTTGACTCTGCGGTGGAGCCATCGTCGAGCTTAAGGGTGAAGTGCACCAGCACCGCACTGTTACTCTGTACTGATTTAGACATGCAGGTTGCTCTTTAAAATTGCTGCCGCCTGTTTGCCCGGTGGCGATACGCTTACCGGGCCAACAAGGATCGCAGTATATTGTAGGCCGGATTAGCATAGCGCCATCCGGCATTTTTTTATGCGGCTTTTTTCTCTTTCGACGGCAGGAAGCCTTCGAGAACAATCAATGCCGCGCCGATACAGATAGCAGTATCGGCCAGATTGAAGGTCGCGAAATGCCAGTCGCCGACGTAAAAGTCAATCATATCAACCACGAAGCCGTGCCACAGGCGGTCGAACAAGTTGCCCAGTGCACCGCCAATGATTAACGCATACGCGATGTTGTTCAGCTTTTGCGTCGCCTTCGAGCGATACATCATCACCATCAGGATGACGCAAATACCGATGGCGATGCCGGCAAAGAACCAACGTTGCCAGCCGCCGCTGTCGGCTAAGAAGCTAAACGCCGCACCATAGTTACGCGCGTAGTGCAGATTAAGCGACGGAAACAGCGACACCGTATCCCCCAGAGCAAAGTTCTGGAGGATCAGGTATTTGCTGCCTAAATCGATAATCAGCACGACTACCACCAGCCACAGCCAGCGTAGTCCTGTTGAACAAAGAGGCTTACTCATCAGGCAAACTTACGTTGTTCGCCATCACCGGCGATGTTGCTGACACAGCGTCCGCAGATATCTGCATGTTCCGCCACCTGGCCGACGTCGGTAGTGTAATGCCAGCAGCGCGGGCATTTCTCACCTTCGGCTTTGCTCAGTACGATTTTCAGACCTTTGAGCAGTTCGCTCTGCTGGGCATCAGCAGGAGCCGCTGCATAATCCGCAACCGTCGCACCAGAGGTCAGCAGTACAAAACGCAACTCTTCGCCCAGCGCGGTCAGTTTCGCCGCCAGCTCAGGTTCAGCGTACAGGGTCACAGCCGCTTCCAGAGAACCGCCGACTTTCTTATCCGCACGCGCCTGTTCGATGACCTTGTTCACTTCACCACGCACTTTCAGCAGTTCGTCCCAGAAGGCGTCGTTCATCGCCTCGGTTTCGCCTAAGCCAAACAGACCTTCGTACCATTCACCGGTAAAGACATACTTCTCACGATCGCCCGGCAGGTAGCCCCAGATTTCATCGGCGGTGAAGGACATGATCGGCGCCATCCAACGAACCAGCGCTTCAGCGATATGGAACAGCGCTGTCTGGCAGCTACGACGCGCCACGCTGTCCGCTTTCGCGGTGTACTGACGGTCTTTGATGATGTCGAGGTAGAACGAACCCATTTCGACGGAGCAGAAGCGCATCAGGCGCTGTACCACTTCGTGGAAGTCATAGGCTTCATAGGCTTTCAGGATTTCGTCCTGCGCCGCTTGCGCACAACCTACCGCCCACCTGTCCAGCACCACCATCTCTTCCGGTTTCACCATGTCTTTAACCGGATCGAACCCGTTCAGGTTCGCCAGCAGGAAGCGCGCGGTGTTACGGATACGACGATAGCTGTCGGCAGCACGTTTCAGAATTTCGTCAGAAACGGCCATTTCACCGGTATAGTCGGTTGAAGCCACCCACAGACGCAGAATATCCGCGCCCAGTTTGTTCATCACATCCTGCGGAGAAACGGTGTTACCGATAGACTTGGACATCTTACGGCCCTGACCATCAACGGTGAAACCGTGAGTCAGTACCTGGCGATAAGGTGCTTTGCCTTTCATGGCGGTGGAGATCATCAGAGATGACATGAACCAGCCACGGTGCTGGTCAGAGCCTTCCAGATACATATCTGCCGCATGGCCTGCAAACTCAGGACGTACGTCCACGACGGAGGAGTGGGTTGAACCAGAGTCGAACCACACGTCCAGCGTATCCGGGACTTTGACATACTGGTCAGCTTCGTCACCGAGGATATCTTTCGGATCGAGATCCCACCACGCCTGGATGCCGTCAACTTCAACGCGTTTAGCCACTTCTTCCATCAGTTCGATAGCGCGCGGATGCAGCTCTTCGGTGTCTTTGTGAACAAACAGAGACATCGGCACACCCCACGTACGCTGACGGGAGATACACCAGTCAGGACGGTTGGCAACCATCGATTCAATACGCGCCTGGCCCCAGTCCGGGATCCACTGCACGCCTTTGATCTCTTTCAGGGACTGCGCGCGCAGGCCTTTCTGATCCATGCTGACGAACCACTGCGGCGTCGCACGGAAGATGATCGGTGACTTGTGACGCCAGCAGCATGGGTAGCTGTGCTGCATCTTCTCAACGTGCAGCAGCGCACCTTTTTCGCTCAGCAGCGCAACGATTGTGTCGTTGGCTTTAAAGACGTTCACGCCGTCCAGATCCGGATAAGTACCCGCCAGGTATGCGCCGTCCGGGCCAACCGGGTTAGCGATTTCCAGACCGTATTTCTGGCTGATGACGTAGTCATCCGGACCGTGACCGCCAGCGGTATGAACCGCACCGGTACCCGCATCCAGCGTAACGTGATCGCCAAGGATAGCTGGCACATCAAAGCCCATAAACGGATGGGTAAAGCGCAGCAGTTCCAGCTCAGCGCCTTTAACGGTGCCGAGAATGGTGTATTCAGCCGCGCCAATACGCTGCATGACGCTTTCAACCAGATCTTTCGCCAGAATCACAGCCTGGCCGTCAATCTGCACCAGCGCATAGTCAAAATCAGGTGCCAGAGAGATTGCGCGGTTCGCCGGTAACGTCCACGGGGTAGTGGTCCAGATAACCAGAGAGATCGGGCCGTTGACGTCAGAAACGCCAAATTTCGCTTTCACCGCGTCCTGATCGGCGGCGTGGAACGCCACGTCGATGGACGGGGAGGTTTTGTCATAATACTCAACTTCCGCTTCCGCCAGCGCGGAACGGCAGTCAACGCACCAGTGCACCGGCTTCGCACCTTTGTGCAGGTGACCGTTACCGATGATTTTACCCAGCGCACGAATGATGTTGGCTTCGGTTTTGAAGTCCATGGTCAGGTACGGATGCGACCAGTCGCCCAGTACGCCAAGACGGATAAAGTCTTTACGCTGACCGTCAACCTGGGTCGCTGCGTATTCGCGGCACTTGGCACGGAACTCAGCGGCGGTAAACTTCTCGCCCGGTTTGCCGTATTCCTGCTCTACTTTCAGCTCGATCGGCAGACCGTGGCAGTCCCAGCCCGGAACGTAAGGCGAGTCATAACCCGTGAGTCCTTTGGACTTCACGATAATGTCTTTCAGAATCTTGTTAACCGAGTGACCAATATGAATGCTGCCATTCGCATAAGGAGGGCCATCATGCAGAATGAAGGTTTTTTTGCCTTTTTTGGCCGCACGAATGATGCCGTACAGGTCATCATCAGTCCAACGCGCCAGCATTCCCGGTTCGCGCTTGGCGAGATCGCCGCGCATCGGGAACCCTGTTTCCGGCAAATTCAGGGTTGATTTATAGTCACTCATCAGATTCTCGGTTCCGTATTTAAAACTCGTATAGGCATTAAGCCGGTTTTGTTAGCCCAAAAAATTCACGGGCAGTCAACTCATCACGCGCAATCTGCGCTTTTAGCTCATCCAGCGAGGCAAATCGCTGTTCACTGCGTATTTTTTTACGCAGTACTACATCTATATGGCGACCATACAGGTCCATTACAACGTCCAATAGATGCACTTCCAATTGTTGGCGTACGCCTGCTACCGTCGGGCGGGTGCCGATGTTGGCGACGCCGGGCAACGGTTTGTCACCCAGTCCCATCACTTCAACTGCATAAACCCCTTTCACCGGAGAAACCTGGCGACGCAGCGGTAAGTTTGCCGTCGGAAAACCGATGGTGCGCCCTAATTCATCACCGTGAACGACACGTCCTGAGATAGTAAAAGGATGCCCAAGCAGGCTTTCGGCCAGTTGCAGGTTATCTTCTGCCAGCGCCTGACGTACCGCAGTGCTGCTAATGCGCACACCGCCTTCGCAGAAGGTTTGGGTGCTGGTGATATCAAAACCATACTCAGCGCCCGCTTCCTGTAATAACAAGAAATCGCCCGCTCGGCTAGCGCCAAAGCGGAAATCATCACCAACGGCAAGAAATTGTACACCAAGGCGCTTAACCAGCAGATCGCTGATGAAGGTCTGCGCCGTTAATGCCGCAAAGCGCCTGTCAAAACGCACGCACAGCACGTAGTCCACGCCGCATTCCGCCAGATAACGCAGTTTTTCGCGCAGGCGAGTGAGGCGCGCAGGTGACTTGTCGGTCGCAAACAGCTCTAGCGGCTGCGGCTCGAAAATCATCACCATCACCGGTAAATTGCGTTTGCGCCCTTCTTCCCGTAAACCCTGCAGCAACGCACGGTGGCCACGGTGCACGCCGTCGAAATTACCAATAGTCAGCACACACCCATGCGGGGCCTGACTGAGATTATGTATGCCTCGTATCAGCTTCATGTCTGGCTCAAAACAGTGAAAATCGTGAAAGTATACCCTGTACCGCGGTCAACGTTAACCGGCGATTGTTTCTACGAAACAGAAAGAGGATTGTTTTCATTGTTATGAAACAAATTGCAGACCTTCATGGGCACGCCAATGCAATTTTTCTCGTGGAAAAGCTGTATTCACGCCACGCAAGCTGGTAGAATCCTGCGCCATCACTACGCAACGAGTGCTGCAATTTAAACGGCGCTTATTTGCACAAATCCATTGACAAAAGAAGGCTAAAAGGGCATATTCCTCGGCCTTTGAATTGTCCATATAGAACACATTTGGGAGTTGGACCTTGGCTAATATCAAATCAGCTAAGAAGCGCGCCGTTCAGTCTGAAAAGGCCCGCAAGCACAACGCTAGCCGTCGCTCTATGATGCGTACTTTCATCAAGAAAGTATACGCAGCTATCGAAGCTGGCGACAAAGCTACTGCACTGAAAGCATTTAACGAAATGCAACCAATCGTGGACCGTCAGGCTGCTAAAGGTCTGATCCACAAAAACAAAGCTGCACGTCATAAAGCAAACCTGACTGCACAGATCAACAAACTGGCTTAATCGCCTGCTTGTTGTTGCTTTGTGAAAAAACCCGCGCAAGCGGGTTTTTTTATGTCTGTCATTTGTTCGTTGGCGTAAAGAGCGCCGAGTAGTCCGCATTGCAGATACGCTGCACCGCCGGATGCTGGATCATCCTTTCCGCAAATATGGCGTGATACTCCTCCATCACATTCTCTACGCGTCCAATTTCAACAATAGAATCATCAGCATAGAAATTGTGCGAATACAGCGTAGGCGCAACGAAAATGGCGTTATGCGTTGCCCCAAACGCTTTCATCAGCGCAGCGTCATCAAACTCGCCGAGGATTTCGACATTCAATCCTTGTGAGTTAATCCAATTCAGCAGCTTACGTCCGAGCATCGAACGGCGCCCTGGGATCAGCAATCGACGCTCCTCAAGGCAGGCCGGGAATGGTTTCTCAGGCAGCGGTTTGGTGCACCAAAAACTTACGCTGCATTCGCCTATCCGCACTGAGAACAACCCTTCCTGCTGCGTAGAATCAATCGGACAGTCGGAGATAATCATATCCAGCTTATGCTGGCTGAGTTGATCCAACAGCATCTCGTGCGTTGACTCAAAACAACGCAGATGGATTTGTTCATCTTCAACCACAGCGGCATCCAGTACGCTGCTGACCAACTGCTTCGATAGCGCATCCGCCACGCCGACATCGAACAGCAAATTAGACTCTTTGCGGTAGTTCACGATATCCAGCATTTCCTGGCTTAACGTGAACATTTTGTCCGCATAGCGAAAAACTAATTCACCTAACTCACTTGGCTCCAGTCCACGCCCCTTCCGCTTAAACAATTTTCCCTGTAAGCGTTCCTCAAGCGCTTTAATCTGCCCGGTAATGGTCTGCGGTGTCAGATAAAGCGCTTCTGCTGCACCAACCACTGACCCTTCTTTATAGACATGCCAAAAGTAGTACAGATGGTTGTAATTTATATGAGACATACTCTCTCCCTGAAAATTGTCACGAAAGGGTTATCCCGTCAGGCTGATGCGTTTAACCGGGCACGTAACCAGCAGTAACCTATCACTGCCGACAACAAGGAGCCGATCAGGATCCCCAGTTTTGCCCAGTTAATCAGCTCAGGATCGACGTTGCCAAACGCCAGGCTGGCAATAAAAATCGACATCGTAAAGCCAATACCGCAAAGAATACCGACCGCCATAATCTGCTGGAAATTCGTTCCCTCCGGCAATTGCGCCACCTTGAGGCGTAACGCCAGCCAGCAAAACAGACTGATACCCAACGGTTTGCCGATCAACAAGCCGGCAATGATCCCCAGCGGTAATATCGAGGTCAGTCCATCAATAGTGACGCCCTGCAGTGAAACGCCTGCGTTGGCGAAGGCAAACAGTGGCAGGATCAGGTATGCCACCCATGGATGCAGAACATGCTCCAGTCGCTTCGCCGGTGAACGCCCATGTTTTTCCTTCAATGGAATGAAGAAGCCCACGATCACGCCCGCCAGCGTTGCATGCACGCCAGACTTCAGTACGGCAGTCCACAGCACTACGCCGACCAGAATATAAATACCGGTGCGTCTCACTCCGCACAGATTCAATCCTGCCAGAACAAGGATCGCGCACGCGGCAACGCCCAGCGACAGCAGTGAGAGATCGCTGGTATAGAACAGTGCGATAATGACGATAGCGCCGAGGTCATCAATAATCGCCAGCGCCATCAGGAAGATTTTCAACGCCAGAGGTACACGGCTGCCCAACAACGCCAGCACACCTAACGCAAAAGCGATATCCGTTGCAGCCGGGATCGCCCACCCTTCACGAGTGATAGGGTCAGCATAGTTAAATGCCAGATACAGTAGCGCAGGGACAATCATCCCCCCGATAGCGGCAATGATCGGAAAGGCCGCCTGACGCAGACTGGCCAGCGAACCTTGCATTAACTCGCGCTTTACCTCCAGACCAATCAACAGGAAGAACACCGCCATCAACGCGTCGTTGATCCACAGCAGCATATTTTTGTTGATCTCAAGCGCGCCAACCCGCAGTTGAACGGGCGTTTCCAAAAAGGCGTGGTACCATCCACTGGTAACCCCGATATTTGCCATCAGCATAGCGACCACGGCTGCGATGATCAGAATGATGCCCCCCGAGGCGTCACTACTAAAAAAACGATGCAGATGTTTCACTTTTATTCTCTCTATTGGGTGAATACTTCGTAAATACTATCTTACACCCTCAAAAAGCTCGTTAAAATTAGATTATTTGTGATTGATAGATCGGTTTTTACGAGTAAAAATTTCAGCAATCATCAAGATGTTCTGCCTGTGCCATTACCGCCAGAGAGAATGATTCCTCCTCTCAGACCTTCAAAAATTCTTGGATCAGAGTATTCTCGTATTCATTGATATATTGGGATAATAATCAAAGAGCTAAGATGGACTCGACACCTCTCCCGCAAGAAATATTGAGAACCTGGCAACGCATTGAATTTTTTCAGCCTTATACGCTTGAAAGAAAAGATAAAAGCCTGCTGATCCCACTAAAAAAACTCATTACATTAGGTGATGCTTCACTTCCGTGGCATTCAGAGAAGTTACGCCAGCAATATGACATTCCGCCGAAGGCATCATTTATTGTTCACGTAGGGCTATTTGAGAAAAATATCGTCAGCCGCATTAGTCAGGAGGTTCTTGGAACAAATGAGGAAAATGACGACGAATGCGAACAGCGTTTGGATCAGGAAGGGACAACCTGTTTTGCTAAGATGCAGTTGAACGGAGAAGGTGTACCCACGAGAGATAAACTGTCGGTAAGTTCGCTACCCTGGGCGTTGGGCCATCTTAAAAAACGTCAATTCCACAAACTCGACTCATCAGTCTTCGCGGTCGATTGTATGCATCTTGCCGATACATTCAATGATTTCTGCGTTACGTTAGAGCCCGTAAGGGAAAAAGGCCCGGGTGTATTGCGCGCAAGCAATATTCTCACGCTGCTCGACACTCATTTAACATCATGGGCGGACTTTGCACCTGAATGGCAATATGCAATACAAATTGACTGGTTTAACGGCAACAATGAGAGCCAGGACACGGAACAAGAAGAAGCTAGCGAAACGGAAGACCTCATAAGCGACAATGAAAAAGCATTAGTACTTCCCATCTTAAATAGCTTCTTTTTTGAGGATATTGAAGATGCAATGTCATCATTGGAAGACACTCGATGCCGAACACTCAATACTTACCTCACTCACCGGGTTCACAGAAACCCAGATCTCTATTCTCAGAAAGGACTAACAGCCATTATCGATAAGCTGCATCCGACTAAAATGCCTCTGGGGCGTTGGCCTTCAGAGCCAGAGCACGCGATGTCATTAATGCAGCAGTTTGCAATAAATACGGCGGTAGAAGAGCTTGCTGAAGGTGGATTACTATCAGTAAATGGGCCTCCGGGAACGGGGAAAACGACATTGCTGCGTGATTTAGTTGCGCATAATGTCGTTGAACGAGCGAGAGTCCTTGCGGGCTTCAGCAATATGGAAGATACGCTTACCCATGAAGGCTTTATCGTCCCGGAACTGACCGGTTTCGAAATGATTGTGGCCTCATCCAATAATGCAGCCGTAGAAAATATCTCTAACGAATTACCGCAAAAGAAATCGCTGGCCGAAGAATTTCGTTATCTTGACTATTTGTCCCCGACCGCAAATCAAGTTGCAGCAAAATCCCTGCCCAAATCTGCGCATAAAAGAGATAAAGATGGAAAAGGAACTGAGCGTAATTACCATCTCTTTCGTCCTCTTGCGACAGAAAAACAGTGTTGGGGATTAATTTCAGTAGCTCTTGGAAGAAAAACAAATCGTACAAAATTCGCCCAAAGACTACTGTTTGATGAGCATTTTTTACGCGACACATCAGTCGAAATGGCCAGACCGGACAACGAAAACTTTCTCAGCCTTTGGCGCTGGAAGTCTTGCCACAATAAACTCTCTTTCACCGCAGCAAAGCAGCATTTCATTCACTGCCTGAAAACAACAGAAGAGCTGCAAAAACAGTTAGCAGAATTAGCCGAACTGCTGGCAAAAAAACCTTTCTGTTCATCTGATGCTTTGTCTTCGGACATGGCAAAAGCGGCAGTGCGATGTGAAGAGCGGCTTAGCGCACTTAAGGAATTTGAAGCCGAGCGGGACGTAATTGAAAAACAGATTCAGCATGCCAGGCAACAGCAAAAAATAGAGGAAGCCGATGCACCTGGCCTGCTGACTCGTTTGCTCAATCGTAAAAAGGTACAGACTTACCAGACATCATTACGTAACACACAACAGCATCTTTTAACGCTTAGCGCATCATTAATACACAAAACACAGCTCGTTGCTGAACAGCGTAAACAACTGAATGAGGCAGACGCCCAAAAACGCCGCTTACAGCAAGAAATAGACAGGATTGCCCTGCAGCGCGAGGAAATAGAACAAAAATTGCGGGGCCTGAAGGATAAGTTTTCAGGAATAGCTCTACCTGATAGCCATAAACCCATCGATAATGCTGGCTTACAGCGCACCGCATTCTGGCAAAACGCTCAGATCAACCGCCAACGCTCACTGTTGTTTATGGCTGCGATGGATCTTCATCAAGCCTGGCTTTACGAGGCAATGGGGAGCGTTGATCGCTTTAGAGAAATGTTCCTGCTCCGCCTGAGGAATTTTTTAAATTCCCCTCATCTTGAGCCCACGCCACTCCCCTGGTGGCAAACGTTATGCATGTTTGTCCCGGTACTCTCTACAACCTTTGCCTCAGTGGGACGTATGCTGCATGGAGTAAAAGGCGGCGAGCTTGGCTGGGTAATGATCGATGAAGCTGGCCAGGCATCACCTCAACAGGCCGTCGGCGCTATATGGCGCGCCAAACGCGTACTCGTTGTGGGCGATCCGTTACAGATTGAGCCTGTATTCACCACCTCTCCATCACTGGTTAGGCACCTTTGTCAGGATCTTCTACACGAGCATGCTGAAAAGTGGAATCCAGAAAAGCTCTCAGTCCAACAGGTTGCCGATCGCGTCAATCATTGGGGCTGCGAATTAGAGATGATGAACAATAACATCTGGATTGGGATCCCATTATGGGTACATCGCCGTTGTATCGAACCCATGTTCAGTATTGCTAATAAACTGGCATACAATAACCGGATGATTCACGGGCTTGATACAGACAAAATCTGTAGTCGTCTCGTCAATGGCGGACTTGAAAACCACTGGTTGGTTTCAAGAGGGGGGTTGGGAGACAAGCAGTACCGAGATAGTCACGGTCAAAGCCTGATTACGCTACTGGACCGTCTACTCACGGAAAATATAGAGCTGGGGTCTATTTACGTTATTACTCCATTCAAGGCTGTTAAATATGCGTTGTTGGAACTGATTGAACAAAGAGAGCTGGCCAGCTGGCAACAATACTCACCGCGACTAAAACATAAAGAAATAAAAGAGTGGCAAAAAAGCTGTGTTGGTACAGTCCATACTTTTCAGGGGAAAGAAAACGACATCGTTATTTTTGTTCTCGGATGTGATGTACACAATCGCGGCGGCGCAGAATGGGCTTCGAGCAAACCTAATCTTCTGAACGTGGCCCTTACCAGGGCTAAAAAACACATTTTTGTTATTGGAGACCCATTGGTATGGAAGACATTACCCGGATTTGCAAGTGTCGCACATACCTTGCCGGAGAAAGCAGAGACAAATATCATTGTTGAACAGGTAAGCCTGGAGTGGCAGTGAGAGCTGAACCAAAAATAAAAGCCTGAGATTTTCCAATTTCAGGCTTTTTATCATATACGGCAGTAAGCTTAGCGCGTCAGATCGTCAAAAAACTTCTTCACACCGTCGAAGAAACTTTTGGAGCGCGGACTGTTTTGTTCGCCGGTCGGGCCGCCAAAGCTGTCCTGCAAATCTTTCAGCAGTTGCTTCTGCTTGTCGTTCAGGCCAACTGGGGTTTCAACCACCACGCGGCACAGCAGGTCGCCCTGAGCGCCACCGCGTACAGACTTGACGCCCTTTCCACGCATGCGGAAAAGTTTGCCAGTTTGCGTTTCGCCCGGAATTTTTAGCTTCACACGACCATCCAGCGTCGGGACTTCAATCTCGCCGCCCAGCGCAGCCATCGCAAAGTTAATCGGTACTTCGCAGTACAGGTTATTGCCTTCACGTTCGAAAATTGGGTGCTGTTTTACCTGCACCTGAACGTACAAATCACCTGCTGGCGCACCATGTTCACCGGCTTCACCTTCGCCCGCTAAACGAATGCGGTCGCCGGTATCAACCCCTGCAGGGATCTTAACGGACAGCGTTTTGCTTTTCTCAACGCGACCATGACCGTGGCATTTGTTGCACGGATCTTTGATCAGCGTACCGCGGCCCTGACAGTGTGGACAGGTCTGCTGTACGGCAAAAAAGCCCTGACGCATCTGTACCTGACCAGAACCGTGACAGGTTGGACAGGTCTGTGGCTGAGTACCTGCCTTCGCACCGCTACCGTGGCAGACGTCACACTCTTCCAGAGTCGGAATACGGATCTCTTTGGTGACGCCACGCACGGCTTCTTCCAGAGTGAGATCCATGTTGTAACGTAAATCAGCACCACGTGAGGCGCGCTGACGACCACGACCGCCGCCAAAGATATCGCCAAACACGTCACCAAAGATATCGCTGAAGTCAGCCCCGCCGCCAAAACCGCCGCCGCCGCCCATGCCGCCTTGCTCAAACGCAGCATGACCGTACTGATCGTAAGCCGCACGTTTTTGCGCATCGGTCAGGATTTCGTACGCTTCTTTGATCTCTTTAAACTTGGCTTCGGCCTCTTTATCACCCTGGTTGCGGTCCGGGTGATATTTCATGGCCAGGCGCTTGTAGGCCTTTTTGATTTCACGCTCTTCCGCTGATTTGGAAACGCCTAAAATCTCGTAATAGTCTTGCTTAGCCATCTCTTTTTATCTGCCCCTAACATGCGTGCACGGGCGGAGAGGAAACCTCTTCGCCCGTGCCAGTAATTACCCGTTCAAAGGGCGATTATTTTTTGTCTTTCACTTCTTCAAACTCGGCGTCGACAACGTCGTCATCTTTCGCGTTGTTTGCAGAAGCATCAGCGCCTGCTGCACCAGCCTGCTGCTGTGCGTGCTGCTGCTGAGCGATTTCCATCAGTTTCTGGGAAACCTGTGCCAGCGCCTGCATTTTCGCTTCGATATCCGCTTTGTCTTCGCCTTTCAGAGAAGTTTCCAGCGCGGTCAGTGCAGACTCGATGGCAGTTTTGTCGTCAGCCGGCAGTTTGTCGCCTGCTTCTTCAACCTGCTTACGAGTGCTGTGCAACAGATGGTCACCCTGGTTACGAGTCTGAACCAGCTCTTCAAACTTACGGTCAGATTCTGCGTTCGCTTCTGCTTCGCGAACCATTTTCTGAATTTCTTCTTCGTTCAGACCAGAAGAAGCCTTGATGGTGATCTTCTGCTCTTTACCGCTGTTTTTGTCTTTCGCGGAAACGTGCAGGATACCGTCGGCATCGATGTCAAAAGTAACTTCGATCTGCGGCATACCGCGCGGAGCCGGGCTGATACCATCCAGGTTAAATTGACCCAGATCTTTGTTATCAGCGGCGCGTTTACGTTCACCCTGCAGCACGTGGATGGTTACCGCAGACTGGTTGTCTTCAGCGGTAGAGAACACCTGGCTGTGCTTGGTCGGGATAGTGGTGTTTTTCGCGATCAGTGGAGTCATCACGCCACCCATGGTTTCGATACCCAGAGACAGCGGGGTAACGTCCAGCAGCAGCACGTCTTTCACATCACCGGTCAATACACCACCCTGAACGGCAGCACCGATTGCCACTGCTTCGTCCGGGTTAACGTCTTTACGCGGCTCTTTACCGAAGAACTCAGCAACTTTCTTCTGTACCATCGGCATACGAGTCTGACCACCGACCAGGATAACGTCCTGAACGTCGGAAACAGACAGACCAGCATCCTGCAGAGCAACTTTCAGCGGCTCGATAGAACGGTTAACCAGGTCTTCAACCAGGCTTTCCAGTTTCGCACGGGTCACTTTGATGTTCATGTGTTTCGGACCAGTCGCGTCTGCAGTAATGTACGGCAGGTTCACGTCGGTCTGCTGAGCGGAAGACAGTTCGATCTTCGCTTTCTCAGCGGCTTCTTTCAGACGCTGCATCGCCAGCGGGTCATTACGCAGATCGATACCCTGATCTTTCTTAAATTCGTCAACCAGGTAGTTGATCATACGGCTGTCGAAGTCTTCACCACCCAGGTGGGTATCACCGTTGGTTGCCAGAACTTCGAAAGTTTTTTCGCCGTCAACTTCGTCGATTTCGATAATAGAGATATCGAAAGTACCACCACCGAGGTCATAAACCGCGATAGTACGGTTGCCGACTTCTTTATCCAGACCGTAAGCCAGTGCCGCTGCGGTCGGTTCGTTGATGATACGTTTTACTTCCAGACCTGCGATACGGCCAGCATCTTTGGTTGCCTGACGCTGAGCATCGTTGAAGTATGCAGGTACGGTGATAACCGCTTCAGTTACCGGTTCGCCCAGGTAATCTTCAGCCGTTTTCTTCATTTTTTTCAGCACTTCAGCAGAAATCTGCGGCGGTGCCATTTTCTGACCTTTTACGTCAATCCATGCATCACCGTTGTCAGCACCGATGATTTTGTACGGCATGATGGCTTCATCACGCTGTACTTCTTCGTCCTGGAAGCGGCGGCCAATCAGGCGTTTAATCGCAAACAGGGTGTTTTGCGGGTTTGTCACTGCCTGACGTTTAGCCGGCTGACCAACCAGAGTTTCACCATCCTGGGTATAAGCAATGATAGAAGGCGTGGTGCGATCGCCCTCGGCGTTCTCCAGCACACGTGCAGTAGTGCCATCCATAATCGCTACACAAGAGTTGGTAGTACCCAGGTCGATACCAATAATTTTACCCATCTAAACGTCTCCACTAAAAATTCGGTCATCATGTGGTTGTGAATCTGTAATAAGGGCGAAACGTGCGGTTTCAACTACCCTGAATCGTTTTTTTTCAGACTCACCACTGCGGTTGTCTACAAGATGGGGTCGTAACCCACGTCATCAAGGGGGGCATGAAAATTTTTTTTAGCACAGTGGCGATAAAATTAAGGTAACAAGGCAGAAAGTCAAAAAAACGAATAGTTTCCAATCAAAATCAATTCACAAAACAAATCAAAACCAGCACGGTCATTCATGTAAAAATTGTAATAAAAAGAAAAGATTACGACCATGAAACGGTTTCCCGTCGGCGGTAAGATGGTCTGATGTCACACCCTTTTACAGCCGTCAAAGAGAAATTCCATGAAATCCGTGTTAACCCTTTCCACCAGCCTGCTTATGGGCCTGCTGCTGAGCAGCGCCGCGCACGCTAACGATCATAAAGTTCTGGGTATGATTGCGATGCCCCGCAATGCAACCAACGACCTCACGCTGAGAATTCCCGTTTGCCGGGTGGTGAAGCGCATTCAGCTCACCGCCGATCGCGGTGATATTAAACTTAACGGCGCATCCGTCTACTTCAAAGCAGTACGCACTTCCAGCCAAAGCCTGAACGTCCCGTCATCCATTAAAGAGGGACAAACGACCAACTGGATCTCTATTAATAGCGACAACGACAATAAACGCTGCGTGTCTAAAATCACCTTCTCAGGCCAGTCAGTAAACTCCTCTGACATGGCAACGCTGAAAGTTATTGGCGACGATTAATTCTGCACATTTTGATTCAGAAGCCATAGAAAACATGCGGGGCAGACACGCGGTTGATGTGAAAGCCATTGAACTGGAATAACCACTGCCGCGCCCATGAAGCAGCGCCATCTGGCGATGGGTATTTCTCACCAGATCGTCCACCAAATCCCTCAGTTCCCGGTGGTACTTCAAATCGTCTGTCTTAGCAAAATGTTCAACCATGCATAAGCGTGATGCCCATCACAGGGAAAATAATTCATTTTCCCTTCGTTAGATCATAGACAGTGCCCTCTCCCCTGATTATCATGCCGCGCCCCGAAGACAGTGATCGTTATTTGGGGAAACTATTTCACCATTCAATCAATGATGATTTTGAGGAATTATGGGCAACACTAAGTTGGCTAATCCGGCACCGCTGGGCCTGATGGGCTTTGGCATGACCACCATTCTGCTTAACCTGCACAACGCGGGTTTCTTCGCCTTTGACGTTATTATTCTGGCGATGGGCATTTTCTACGGCGGTATCGCGCAAATATTTGCCGGTCTGCTGGAATATAAAAAGGGCAATACCTTCGGTTTAACCGCCTTTACCTCCTACGGTTCGTTCTGGCTGACGCTGGTTGCAATCCTAATCATGCCGAAAATGGGCCTGGCGGATGCAACCAATGGTCAGTTCCTGGGCGTATACCTGGGTCTGTGGGGCGTGTTCACACTGTTCATGTTCTTCGGCACGCTGAAAGCTAACCGCGCGTTGCAGTTTGTCTTCCTGAGCCTGACAGTGCTGTTCGCACTGCTGGCGGTCGGCAACATTGCAGGTAACGAAGCGATCATTCACGTTGCTGGCTGGATTGGCTTAGTGTGTGGCGCAAGCGCCATTTACCTGGCGATGGGTGAAGTGCTGAACGAACAGTTTGGCCGTACCATCCTGCCGATCGGTGAAGCGCACTAATCTGACGCTATCCCCCCGGACGGGGGGATATTCCTTACAAGCGCTGTAACTCGCCCTGCACGCTCGTATCGCGATGATAAATATCCTGTCGCAGCCAAATCCCCAGACCTAACCCCACCAGCGATAACGCCAGGACATACCAGGCCGGAGCCATTGGCGACACGCTCATTAACATCGTCACGGCGATTGGTGTCAGACCACCAAAAATGGCGTACGACACGTTGTAAGAAAAGGAGATTCCGGTAAAGCGGACCTCCGCCGGAAACGCCCGCACCATCACATAAGGCACAGCCCCCACCACGCCAACACACAACCCTACCAGCCCGTATAACAAGAACAAGTGCTGAGGATGGCTACCGGTCAGATGATAGAAAAACCAGCTTGAACAGGCCAGCAGCAGGCTGCCGACAATAAAGGTTTTGCTGGCGCCGACCCGATCGACAATAAACCCTGCCAGCAGACAGCCGACGCACAGCATAATGGTCGCGACACTGTTGGCTTGTAACGTCAACGCCGGTGCAAAACCATACTGCTTCTGCAACCAGACTGGCGACATCAGGATCACCACCACAATCCCGGCCGATAACAGCCAGGTCAGCAGCATGGAAATGACCACCGCTTTTTTATGTTTGCTCACCACCGACTTCACCGGTAGCTCTTGCGCCAGCGCTTTACGCTGCTGCATTTCGAGGAAGATGGGCGTTTCCTGCAACCAGCGACGCAGGTACATCGCCACCAGCCCAAACACGCCACCCAGCAGGAACGGGATACGCCAGCCGTAGTCATGCACCGCCTGCTGCGTCAGGCTGGTATTCACCAGCGTCGCAACCACCGATCCCAGCAGAATCCCCACCGTCAGCCCGGCGGTCAGCGTGCCACAGGCAATGCCGATGCGGCGCTCCGGTACGTGCTCTGCCACGAACACCCACGCGCCGGGCACTTCTCCGCCGATGGCAGCGCCTTGCAAAATACGCATCAGCAGTAACAGCAGCGGCGCGAGGATCCCCATTGAGGCGTAGGTAGGCAAAAGACCAATCGCCAGCGTCGGTATCGCCATCAGCAAAATGCTCAGGGTGAACATTTTCTTACGCCCGACCAGATCGCCAAAGTGCGCCATGATGATGCCACCCAGCGGACGCGCCAGATATCCGGCGGCAAAAATGCCGAAGGTTTGCACCTGGCGTAGCCATTCAGGAATGTCTGCCGGGAAGAAGAGTTCGCCAACAACAGCAGCAAAGAAGACGAAGATAATGAAATCATAAAACTCAAGCGCACCGCCGAGGGCAGCAAGCGTAAGAGTTTTATAATCCTGGCGATTCAGCGGTCGAGTGTGTTGTGACATAGCAAACCATGAGTCAGTGGAGTTATTGAATCTGTCTGTCGATATATGTAAAGCAAATATTACTATATCGTAAACAATTCAATACTCCACTGTCATTGGCACTTATGTCACGATCGGGCTACTTTCAGGCGTTTGTATCGCGGATTGCGCTTTTAGGACGAAAAGATGCTACAACAGCCGGTGCAGTTTCCACATACGGCCCATCCAGCAACTGTATACAATACGGTACACTTGCAAATATACCCGGCACGATAACCTTACCGTCGGCATCTTTCACGCCTTCCAGCGTTTCTTTGATCGACTTCGGCTGTCCAGGCAGATTCAGGATCAGCGCCTGCTTGCGAATCACGCCAACCTGGCGGGAGAGAATAGCCGTTGGCACAAAGTGCAGGCTTATCTGGCGCATCTGCTCGCCAAAGCCCGGCATCTGGCGGTCGGCTACGGCCAGCGTGGCATCAGGCGTTACATCGCGGCGGGCCGGCCCCGTTCCGCCGGTAGTCAGCACCAGATGACAGCTCATTTCATCCACCAGCTCGCATAAGGTCTGTTCGATGATCGCCTGTTCATCCGGGATCAGTCGCGTTTGCAGCTCAAAAGGGGTGGTAAGGGCAGATGCCAACCACTCTTCAAGGGCCGGGATACCTTTATCCTGGTAAACGCCGCTGGAAGCACGGTCAGAAATGGAAACCAGGCCAATGCGTAAAGTATTCATGATTATTCCGTTTAAACAGTCTCGTTAAACAGAATGATACACTGCGAAGGGAAGGACAGACAGGTTTCAGAAGAGGTAGCGTGACCCATATCAGGGCCACGCGTTAATGATTACAGCAGATCGCCGATCATTTTTTCCAGTTTACCCTGGTCTACAGCAAACTTACGGATACCGTCCGCCAGTTTGTCTACAGCCATCGGATCCTGGTTGTGCTGCCACAGGAACTCAGCTTCGGTGATGCGTGCAGGACGCGCTTTCACTTCACCAGAGAAGGACAGTTTACGTTCGATAGTGCCTTCGCTTTCCGCCAGTTCTTTCAGCAGTGCCGGAGCAATAGTCAGACGATCGCAGCCTGCCAGCTCAATGATTTCGCCAATGTTACGGAAGCTCGCACCCATCACCACAGTTTCGTAACCGTGTTGTTTGTAGTACTCGTAGATTTCCGTTACGGAAACCACACCCGGATCTTCTGCCGGTGCATACTCTTTCTTGTCAGTGTTGGCTTTGTACCAGTCCAGAATACGGCCAACAAACGGAGAAATCAGATATACGCCAGCTTCTGCACATGCGCGCGCCTGCGCGAAGGAGAACAGCAGAGTCAGGTTACAGTTGATACCTTCTTTTTCCAGCTGCTCAGCGGCACGGATGCCCTGCCAGGTTGAAGCCAGTTTGATCAGAATGCGATCGTTGCTGATGCCAGCATCGTTGTACATTTTGATCAGACGTTTTGCTTTCGCAATGGACGCGTCGGTGTCGTAGGACAGACGAGCGTCAACTTCAGTGGAGATACGACCCGGGACCAGTTTCAGGATCTCCAGACCGATATTTACTGCCAGTTTGTCGGTCGCGTCGACGATCTGCTGTGCGCGGTCGTTGCTCTGCTGCTTAGCCCAGGCTACAGCGTCATCAATCAGCTTGCGGTATTCTGGGATCTGCGCTGCGTTAAGAATGAGAGAAGGGTTAGTTGTGGCATCCTGAGGCTGATACAGCTTCATTGCCGCGATGTCTCCGGTGTCGGCCACTACTGTGGTGAACTGACGAAGGGAGGTCAATTTGTCCGTCATGATAGCGATTCTCTTTAAACAGCTTGTTAGGGGGATGTAACCGATCTTCCCTGATGATAGCACGACGCACTCTCAGCGCAACCGCCTGGATTGTCCGACCCGCCGCTCAGCCCTGATTACGCATCTCACAGCTCGTGATGCGCAATTAAGGATATACCCATTGTTATGGTAAACTCCCGCAATCAATCACCTTATAAGGTATATACTGGTCGATAATTGGTAGCGCTTACACGGGATTATTCGCGCTTACCGGCATCAACAAGAGGGATGTTAATGCCTGATTTTTTCTCATTTATTAATGAAATACTCTGGGGATCGGTGATGATCTACCTCCTGCTTGGCGCAGGATGTTGGTTCACCTGGCGTACAGGGTTCGTGCAGTTCCGCTATATTCGCCAGTTTGGCAAAAGTCTTAAAAACAGCATCAGCCCGCAGCCGGGCGGTTTAACTTCTTTTCAGGCTCTGTGCACCAGTCTTGCCGCGCGCGTCGGTAGCGGAAATCTGGCGGGTGTGGCGTTGGCGATCGCCGCCGGCGGCGCGGGAGCCATTTTCTGGATGTGGGTCTCGGCGGTCATTGGTATGGCAACCTCATTCGCCGAATGTTCCCTTGCCCAGCTGTATAAAGAGCGCGACAGCAAGGGACAGTTTCGCGGCGGTCCTGCATGGTATATGGCCCGTGGATTGGGCATGCGCTGGATGGGCGTGCTGTTTGCCATCTTTTTACTCATTGCCTATGGCCTGATTTTTAACAGCGTGCAGGCAAACTCAGTCTCTCGTGCGTTGACCTTTGCTTTTGACATCCCTCCCCTCTTCTCCGGTATCGCACTGGCAATAGTGTCATTACTGGTCATCGTCGGCGGCATTAAAGGCGTTGCCCGCCTGATGCAATGGTTTGTTCCGATGATGGCGCTGCTGTGGATCGGTTGTAGCCTCGTCATCTGCCTTTGGCATTTCGGACAGCTCCCCGGCATTATCATGACCATCATAAAAAGCGCCTTTGGCTGGCAGGAAGCCGCGGCCGGTGCCGCCGGGTATACGCTAAGCCAGGCCATTGCCAGCGGTTTTCAGCGCGGTATGTTCTCTAATGAAGCCGGAATGGGCTCTACCCCGAACGCAGCCGCCTCGGCAGCATCCTGGCCGCCACACCCTGCAGCACAAGGCATTGTGCAAATGATTGGTGTATTGGGCGATACGCTAATTCTTTGTACGGCCAGCGCAATGATCATTTTACTGGCGGGTAATGGCACCACTTATGTGCCAATGGAAGGCATCCAGTTGCTGCAACGAGCCATAGTCTCGCTGACGGGTGAATGGGGGGCCGGATTCGTTGCCTTAATAGTGATTCTGTTTGCCTTTAGCTCTATCGTCGCCAACTACATTTATGCGGAAAACAACCTCATTTTCCTGAAACTGGACAACATCCGGGTTATCTGGTTATTACGTATTGCCACCGTTTGCACCGTCATTGGCGGTACGTTAATCAGTTTTCCGCTGGTCTGGCAACTTGCCGACATCATCATGGCCTGTATGGCCATTACTAACCTGACGGCGATTCTTCTGCTTTCTCCGGTTGTCCATACCATCGCCAGCGATTATCTGCGCCAGCGAAAACTCGGGGTGCGCCCGGAATTCGATCCGCGCCGTTATCCTGATATCAGACAACAGCTTGCGCCCGATAGCTGGGATGAAACGCCGCGCGAATAGCGCGGCAATCGCAACCATCGATCAATTCAGTCGTTTTTTTTGCTAAAGTCGCAGTAAATTTCCTGCAAGGACTGGATATGCTGATTCTGATTTCACCTGCAAAAACGCTCGACTACCAAAGCCCGCTGGCAACGACACGTCATACGCTGCCCGAGTTGCTGGATCACTCTCAGCAGCTTATTCACGTGGCACGCCAGCTCTCTGCACCGCAGATTGGCAAGCTGATGGGGATTAGCGACAAGCTGGCGGATCTGAACGCCACCCGTTTCCATGACTGGCAGCCTGACTTCACGCCGGACAATGCACGTCAGGCCATTCTGGCGTTTAAAGGCGACGTCTATACAGGGTTGCAGGCTGAAACCTTCAGCGAGGCGGATTTCGACTTCGCTCAACAGCATTTACGGATGCTGTCCGGGTTGTACGGCGTTTTGCGTCCGCTGGATTTGATGCAGCCTTACCGTCTGGAGATGGGCATTCGTCTGGCCAATGCGAAGGGTAAAGATCTCTACCAGTTCTGGGGAGATACCATCACCGATAAACTCAACGAAGCGCTGGAAGCGCAAGGCGACAGAGTGGTGATCAACCTCGCCTCGGATGAGTATTTTAAATCCGTGAAGCCGAAAAAACTCAACGCTGAGCTTATCAAACCGGTCTTCCTCGACGAGAAGAACGGTAAGTTTAAAGTCATCAGCTTCTATGCCAAAAAAGCGCGCGGCCTGATGAGTCGCTACATTATTGAGAACCGCTTAACGCAACCGGAACAGCTGACCGCATTTAACAGCGAAGGCTACTTCTTTGATGAAGAAGCATCAGGAAACGGCGAACTGGTGTTTAAACGCCACGAGCAATAGTAAAAAGGCCGGATGACGGCAAACGCCTTATCCGGCCTACAGGTTTTGTCGGCCCGCTATGCAAAGCGCCAGCGGGCACAACCGTTAACCGCGGGTCATCATTAGCTTACGCAGCGCAGCAAAATCAGCAGGCAGGTGATGAGAAAGCAGCGGCAGGTCCGCGCGTTCCGCCAGTTCTTTTGGCAACGCCAGCGTCAGGTCAAGAATCTCTTCAACGCTTTCTTTAAACTTCGCCGGATGCGCAGTACCAAGGAACAGGCCGTACTCGCCAGGATTCAGTTGGTCACGCAGCGCGCGGTAAGCCACCGCTGCATGTGGTTCTGAGGTGTAGCCTATCTCATGTAACTCACGCATCGTGTCCTGAGTTGTCGCATCGTCAACAGCGGCATAACCCAGCTCATTCAAACGCCAGATTTTACGGCGGAACAGTTCTTCCACGCGCGGCCAGTTGTTCGGCTGGCTGACATCCATCGCATTCGACAACGTTGCCTGAGTCGCTTTCGGCGCCCACTCACCTTCTGCAAGGAAACGCGGAACCGTATCGTTAACGTTAGTCGCCGCGATAAAACGCTTCACCGGCAAGCCCAGTGATTTCGCCAGCAGCCCGGCGGTCAGATCGCCAAAGTTACCGCTGGGAACGGAAATCACCAGTTGATTACGCGCCTCTTGCGGCAGTTGGGCCACAGCCTCAAAGTAGTAACAGATTTGCGCCAACAGACGGCTGATGTTAATTGAGTTAGCCGAGTTCAGTCCCAGGGCTACCTTCAGCTCTTCGTCATCAAACGCCTGTTTCACCAGCGCCTGGCAGGCATCAAAATCGCCATCAATCGCCACAGTTTCAATGTTACCGCCCAGCGTACAGAACAGCTTTTCCTGTAATGGGCTGATCTTGCCGTTCGGGTAGAGGATCACCACGCGCACATTTTTCAGGCCATAAAAGGCATGCGCAACCGCCGCCCCGGTGTCTCCGGAGGTCGCTGTCAGAATCGTTACCGGTTTGTCGCCACTGATGTGCGTCAGCATCTGCGCCATAAAGCGCCCGCCAAAGTCTTTAAATGCAAGCGTTGGGCCGTGGAACAGTTCCAGACAGCCGACATCCGCGGCAACCTGAGCAACCGGTGCCGGAAAGGCAAATGCCGCACGCACGCGCTCTTCCAGAATTTCCTGAGGGATCTCATCCCCAATAAATGCGGAAAGGATCTTCGCGCTGCGGCCAACAAAGTCCTGGTTCAGCATCTCATCCACTTCTGTCAGATTGAATTCCGGCAGATCGTGCGGAAAAAACAATCCCTGATTCTTGCCCAGTCCTTGCGTAACGGCCTGTGCAAAGCTGACCTGTTCGTTGTGATCTTTCAGATTATACAGTTTCATTGATTATCCCAGTACCCGTGCGCCCGCCGTGTCCAGCCGGCAAATATGAACAAAGCCTTCCTGATTTTGCAGGTAATTTTTACCCAGCCAGTCCGCTACGCGCTGCGCCGTATCCGGCTTATCGCACAAGGCGAACAGCGTCGGCCCTGACCCGGATATACCGCTGGCCAGCGCGCCAATTTCTGCGACCGCCTGACGCGCCTGGCTAAAGCCTGGCAGCAAGCGGGTACGATACGGCTCAGCAATGACATCTTTCATCAGCTTCGCGGCCAGAAGAGGCTGACGGGAATAGCAGGCATGGATGAATCCAGCCAAATGCCGCCCGTGAGCGATACAGTCCTGACGGCGATACTGGGCTGGGAGAATCGCCCGCGCTTCTGCCGTCGACACTTTTATCCCCGGATACGCCAGTACCCACAGCCACTCATCAAAGCCTGGCACCTGCTGGCTAATAATGCCGTTTTCTTCAATCATTAACTGCATGCCGCCCAAAAAGCACGGGGCGACGTTATCGTAATGAATACTGCCGGAGATACGCCCTTCCAGCTCGCCCATTATCGCTAACAGGCGCGTATCGTTGAGCGGCTTGCCGCAGTGTTCGTTCATAGCGACCAGCGCCGCCACGACGGAACAGGCGCTGGAGCCTAACCCGGAGCCAATCGGCATATTTTTTTCCAGCGTCATCGCCACCGGAACGGTTTTACCCAGCTCCTGGCAGAATCGCTCCCAACACTGGTAGACAATATTTTCACGTGGCTCGGACGGCAGTTTGTTGGCAAAGCGCCCAAGGTTGTTCAGGCTGAACTGGTCAGCCGCCTCAACGGACACCACATCACCCAACAGCGAACCGTCCACCGGCGTTACCGCTGCACCGAGCACATCAAACCCGACGCTCATATTGGCACTGGAAGCCGGGGCATAAACTCTCACCATGTCAGACTCCTAACTTCCATGAAAGGGTGCGTAGCAGGTCGGCAAAGACGCCCGCTGCCGTCACATCGTTACCCGCGCCATATCCGCGCAGAACCAACGGTAACGGCTGATAGTAGTGGCTATAGAACGCCAGCGCGTTTTCACCGTTTTTCACTTTAAACAGCGGATCGTTGCCGTCTACTGCATCAATTTTCACGCGACAAACCCCGTCCTCTTCGATATTGCCAACATAGCGCAATACTTTTCCCTCATCACGGGCTTTCGCCACACGCGCGGCAAAGACGTCATCCAGCTGCGACAATTTCGCCATAAACGCGGAAACATCACCGGAGTCATCAAACTCTTTTGGCAGGACCGGCTCAATGACAATGTCAGAAAGCTCCAGCTCACGACCGGTTTCACGGGCCAGGATCAACAGCTTACGCGCCACGTCCGTACCGGAAAGATCGTCACGTGGATCGGGTTCGGTATAGCCCATCTCACGCGCCAGGGTGGTGGCCTGCGAGAAGCTCATGCCTTCATCCAGCTTGCCGAAAATAAACGACAGTGAGCCAGAAAGGATGCCTGAAAAACGTTGCAGTTCATCACCTGCGCTGAGCAGATTTTGCAGGTTTTCAATAACCGGCAAGCCCGCGCCCACGTTGGTGTCGTACAGGAATTTACGACGAGACTTCGCGGCGGCAAAACGCAGCTGATGATAGTAATCCATCGACGACGTGTTGGCCTTTTTGTTCGGCGTAACCACGTGGAAGCCTTCACGCAAGAAGTCGGCATATTGATCCGCTACCGCCTGGCTTGACGTACAGTCGACAATCACCGGATTGAGCAGATGGTATTCTTTCACCAGACGAATTAAGCGCCCAAGGTTGAAAGGCTCTTTCGCGCTCTCCAGCTCCGACTGCCAGTTTTCCAGATTCAGACCGTGGACGTTGGTCAGCAGAGCCTTCGAGTTCGCCACGCCGCACACGCGCAGATCGATATGCTTCTTTTTGAGCCAGGTTTGCTGACGTTTAAGCTGCTCCAGCAGCGCACCGCCCACGCCGCCTACGCCAATCACAAACACTTCAATCACCTGGTCGGTGTTGAACAGCATCTGATGGGTCACGCGCACGCCGGTGGTCGCGTCATCGTTATTCACCACCACTGAAATAGAACGCTCAGACGAGCCCTGGGCGATCGCTACAATATTGATGTTCGCCCGAGCCAGCGCGGCAAAGAACTTCGCCGAGATGCCGCGCAGGGTGCGCATACCATCGCCAACAACAGAGATGATGGCCAGACGCTCAGTCACCGCCAACGGCTCCAGCAGGCCTTCTTTCAGCTCGAGGTAGAATTCATCCTGCATGGCGCGTTGCGCACGCGCGCAGTCGCCCTGCGGGACGCAGAAGCTGATGCTGTATTCAGAAGAGGATTGGGTGATCAGCACCACCGAGATGCCCGCACGCGACATGGCGGCAAAAACGCGCGCCGCCATGCCCACCATGCCTTTCATTCCAGGGCCGGAAACGCTAAACATCGCCATGTTATTGAGGTTAGAAATACCTTTTACCGGCAAATCATCGTCATCACTGCTGGCACCGATCAGCGTACCGGGCGCTTGCGGATTGCCGGTATTTTTAATCAGGCACGGGATCTGGAACTGGGCAATAGGGGTAATGGTGCGCGGATGCAGCACTTTGGCGCCGAAGTAAGAAAGCTCCATCGCTTCCTGATAAGACATCGACTTAAGCAGTCGAGCATCGGGTACCTGACGCGGATCGCAAGTATATACGCCGTCGACATCGGTCCAGATTTCACAACAATCGGCACGCAAACAGGCGGCCAGTACGGCGGCAGAGTAGTCAGAGCCATTACGTCCCAACACCACTAACTCACCTTTTTCATTTCCGGCGGTAAACCCTGCCATCAGAATCATGTGGTCCGCAGGAATACGGCTGGCGGCGATGCGGCGCGTAGATTCGGCGATATCAACGGTAGATTCGAGGTAATGGCCGACAGCCAGCAATTTCTCCACCGGGTCGATGACCGTTACGTTATGCCCGCGTGCTTCCAGCAGGCCGGCCATGATAGCAATCGACATTTTTTCACCACGGCAGATAAGCGCGGCATTGATGCTGTCCGGGCACTGTCCCAGCAGGCTGATGCCGTGCAGGACGTGCTTAATCTGAGCAAATTCTTGTTCAACAAAGGCTTTGAGCTGCGCCAGCGGAAAACCTGGTTGCTCGGCGGCAAGACCCACCAGCAGCTCGGAGAAAATGCGTTCGGCGTCGCTGATATTAGCTAAAGCATCCTGACCACCGATGGTCTTCTCAATCATTGCCACCAGATGGTTGGTAATTTTTGCGGGGGCAGAGAGAACGGTCGCGACCTGCCCCTGTCTGGCATTGCTTTCCAGAATATCGGCAACCCGCAGAAAGCGCTCTGCATTTGCCACTGATGTACCGCCGAACTTCAACACTCGCATGGTTTACCTCATTGCCTTTGGTCGAAAAAAAAGCCCGCACTGTTTAGGTGCGGGCTTTTTCTTGTGTTTCCTGTACGCGTCAGCCCGCACCGTTACCTGTGGTAATGGTGATGGTTGTAGTAATGGTGATGCTGATGCGTTTCATGATGTTGTGTGCTCTGTAATTATTTATTATCTGTCCTGTATTCTTTTAGGGTTAAAGTATCTGCTGACCTAAGTCAATAAATTTTTAAATTGATCACATTCCGAAACTTGTTCATGAGCGACTGCTTGCCCTTTTACTTTCAACCAATACAGCATGTCGAGCCCACTTGAACCAAGAACAAAACACTACACAACAAAAATTGTTCGACATTTTATTTTGTGATGTTTTTTTCAATATCATGTAAAAAACGGTGCAACATTGCCGTGTCTCGCTGCCCCAACAGACCCATTCGCTGTTGCAACCAGTCCGTCAGCTTGATGTCGTCAGAAACGTTCAGCGTGGCTAATAAACGCAAAACGCGTGCGCGCAATGCCTGCAGTTGAAGCTCATCCGTCACCTCAACGTTTTTGGCCGGTTGTTGTATTAAACCTGCTAATTGATAGCAATACACCATCACCGCCTGCCCCAAATTGAGTGAAGGATAGTCAGCGACCATCGGTACCCCAGTGAGTACATCTGCCAGCGCTAATTCTTCATTGGTCAGCCCCGAATCTTCACGACCAAACACCAGTGCTGCATGTTCCATCCACGTGGATTTCTCCTGTAACAGGGGAACCAGTTCGACCGGGGTGGCGTAATAATGGAACTTCGCCCGGCTACGCGCGGTGGTCGCAACGGTAAAATCAACGTCGTGAAGTGCATCGGCTAACGTTGGAAAAACATTAATATTATCAATAATGTCGCCCGATCCATGCGCGACCCATCGCGTGGCGGGTTCCAGGTGCGCCTCGCTGTCAACGATACGTAATTGAGTGAATCCCATGGTCTTCATCGCACGGGCAGCCGCGCCAATATTTTCCGCTCTGGCAGGGGCAACCAGAATAATTGTTAAACGCATTTCGATACTCTTTTTGGTCAGTCTGCAAGTAATAATGTGATGCACGTCAACATATTACGCAGCGCAAATTTACATTTTTTTAACAGAAATCACTGAAAAAGGATTTCGCATCCGGTAAAAAATGCTAAACTATTTCCAAGCTGTACTATTGCTTTTTATGTTAACAAAAGTTGTATATCCCTCTGTTTATCCATGATAATTTATTTTAAAATGGATCGCATTGGTTGGATTCATTACATTTATTAATTAGCTCGTGCAACTAGTTGTAATATTGCAATTTTGTGATGAAAGCAAACATTTGGATACGTTGATTTCATCAAACTGTTAACGTGCTACAATTGAACTTGATATATGTCAACGAAGCGTAGTTTTATTGGGTGTCCGGCATGTCTTAGCCTGTTATGTTGCTGTTAAAATGGTTAGGATGACAGCCGTTTTTGACACTGTCGGGTCCAGAGGGAAACTACCCACGACCAAGCTAATGATGTTGTTGACGTTGATGGAAAGTGCATCAAGAACGCAATTACGTACTTTAGTCATGTTACGCCGATCATGTTAATTTACGGCATGCATCAGGCAGGTCAGGGACTTTTGTACTTCCTGTTTCGATTTAGTTGGCAATTTAGGTAGCAAACATGCAGACCCCGCACATTCTTATCGTTGAAGACGAGTTAGTAACACGCAACACGTTGAAAAGCATTTTCGAAGCAGAAGGCTATGATGTATTCGAAGCGACAGATGGCGCGGAAATGCATCAGATTCTCTCTGAATATGACATCAACCTTGTGATTATGGATATCAATCTGCCTGGGAAAAATGGCCTACTGTTAGCGCGCGAACTTCGCGAACAAGCTAACGTTGCGCTGATGTTCCTGACGGGCCGTGATAACGAAGTCGATAAAATTCTCGGCCTCGAAATCGGCGCAGACGATTACATCACCAAGCCGTTTAACCCGCGCGAACTGACTATCCGTGCTCGTAACCTGCTGTCCCGTACCATGAACCTGGGTACTGTCAGCGAAGAACGCCGTAGCGTCGAAAGCTACAAGTTCAACGGCTGGGAGCTGGACATCAACAGCCGCTCTCTGATTGGTCCTGACGGCGAGCAGTATAAACTGCCACGCAGCGAATTCCGTGCAATGCTTCACTTCTGTGAGAATCCGGGCAAAATCCAGTCTCGCGCAGAACTGCTGAAAAAAATGACCGGTCGCGAACTGAAGCCGCATGACCGTACCGTTGACGTGACTATCCGCCGCATTCGTAAACATTTCGAATCTACGCCGGATACGCCAGAAATCATCGCCACCATTCACGGTGAAGGCTACCGTTTCTGCGGCGATCTGCAGGATTAATTCAATCCTTACAGGTAAAAAACGGCGCAATATGCGCCGTTTTTCATTTCCCCACCGCCCTATTTCCATAAGCGAAACTCGTCACTCTGCGCAGGCAGAGGCTCCGGAATTTCTGTCGGCTTTGGTTTTGGCTGTGCCAGCGAGTGCCAGTCAAGATGACGCGTCAGGAACATCACGCCACACAACGCGACCAACAGCACGCCGGTTCCCAGCAGTAAAGAGCTGTCCTGTGAACGTAGCAGCACCCACATCACCCCATCCAACCCCAGCAGCGCCACGGTGAATAAAATACTGTTCCGCCAACTCTGTAATATCGCCTGCAGATACACCCCGTTCATTAACGCGCCTACCAGGCTTGCTGTAATCCACGCCGCCGTAAACCCAATGTGCTCAGACAATGCCAGCAGCAGCAGATAAAACATCACCAGCGATAGCCCCACCAGCAGATACTGCATCGGGTGCAGACGCAGGCTGGTCATACTTTCAAGCACGAAGAAAGACATAAAGGTCAGTACAATCAGCAGGATGGCATACTTGGTAGCCCTGTCCGTTAACTGATACTGATCCGCTGGCGTGGCGACGGCAACGCTAAATGCAGGCATTCCCTTCCAGCCAATCTTTTCGCCATCAAAGCGTTCGCCGAGGTTATTCGCGAACCAGCTGCTTTGCCACTGGGCCTTAAATCCTGACTCGCTGATTTCGCGCTTCGCCGGGAGGAAATCCCCCAGAAAATTGGGATGTGGCCAGTTGCTGGTTAAAGTCATTTCACTGTTACGGCCAACCGGAACAACGGAGAAATCTCCGGTTCCGCTCAAATTCAACGACAGCACCATGCTCAGGTTTTGCTCTGCCCAGCTCGCGTCAGGTAGCGGAATGTGGATCCCTTGAGCTCCTCCATCCAGCCCCGTCCCTGGCTCAACGGCCAGCGATTCCCCATTGACCTGCAGCGCTTGCACCACGCCGATCCCGCGCGCATCCCCCACGCCAACCACGATAAACGGTTTGCCGACGCTGACGTTGGGATGGTTTAAATCACGCAAGCGTTCAGCGTTAAACTCGGCCTTCACCGAGAGATCATTGTGCCAGACCTGGCCTTCGTAAATACCGATTTTACGCGCTTCAACGTTCTGATTCCCCTCAACCACCATCGACTCCGGGAGCCAGAAATGGATATAGCTGCGCTTACGCTGGATCTGTTTGTCGCCTTCCAGCTCGATATACAGTTCCGTCACCGGGACGGCAATCAGCGGCCCGACCATCTTTTGCGGCCCGCTGGTGCTCTGACGAATAGCATCTTCGACTTCATCACGATAATCCGATCGCTCAACGATTATCTGCCTGACCATCGTCAGTGGAATTAACAGCAGTAATATTGCGCCGCCTAAGGTGACGATTTTCCAAAACAGGGGTGATTTAAACATAGCGTTCTCCTTTGCAATATCAGCAAGGTAGAACAGCTATGTGCGGAGAATTTGAAGTTATGTGAAGTGACGGTGAAGCGTAAACGAGGCCTGTGCACCGCCCTCTGGTCGGTTAGATAATGTCACCGTACCTTCATGCAGTCGTGCAACTTCACTGACAAACGCCAGCCCCAAACCGCTGCTCTTGTGTCCATTCTCGCGGGGCAGCGAGTAGAAGCGCTCAAAAATACGCGGCAACGCAAAATCAGGGATCCCGCTACCGCTGTCGGTAACCTGCAATGTGACCAGCTCCTCCTGCTGATGCGCGCTCAACGTAATCGTTCCGTCCTGTGGCGTGAAGTCGATAGCGTTGTCGAGCAAGTTCCCCAATGCCTGCTCCAATAACGCGGGATCGGCAGCGACGCTAAGCGATGAAGGCAGAATGGTCAGCGTAATGTTTTTTGCCGCCAACTGCACGCTACGCGCCTCTTTGAGCTGAGCAAAAAGAGTATCTACCTCCACCGCCGTCAACGTAATGTCCTGTCGATTCTCCAGTCGCGCCTGGCGCAGCAAAGTTTCGACCAGCGCCTGCATGCGCGCATTTTGCGTCAGAATATTATCGGTAAAACGCGCTACCACGTTTGGCGGCGGGCCTTCGCGCAATATCTCTGCCGCGCCACGAATGGCCGCCAGCGGACTTTTCAGCTCATGCGTTAACGCGTAGACATACTGCTCAATGTAGTTCTTGCCTTCGAGCTTCAGGCGCATACTTTCCAGCGCCTGCGCCAGTTTGCGTAACTCGCTGCTGCCTAAATCAGGCAGTGGGACGGGGCGATTCTCGGTAACGGAGTCGGCATAACGCGCCAGCCGGGCAATGGATCGGTTTATCCACCATACCATCCCGAAGCCAATCACCAGGGCAATGCCCAGCAATACGGCGCTGGCCCACAGCATTCGCCGTTCACTGCGTTTAATCACCGGTGCCATCGCCGCATTTGGTTTGCCGACACTGAGCACGCCGATAATACGCCCACCGTCTACGATCGGCGCGGCAACGTACATCACCGAGCTTTCCGGATCGTTCGGGTTTTGCGGCGTGCTTCGGGCGCCATACTGCCCACGCAGCGTTAACCACACATCGTTCCAGCGGGAGTAGTCCTGACCGACGGCCTGGTTAGCTGAATCAAACAACACCTTGCCCTGCGCGTCCGTCATATAGACATGGTATTCATTACGCACTTTGTTAATGCCGCTGATGTTGGCGTTAAATGGGCGGTTATGCAGCTGCGCAAATGCCTGCGCCAGCTTGCCGTTAGCCGGTGAGTCAGAGAGCACGTCATCACGCGCCAGTGCAGCCAGCAGCGTGGCGGTATCAATTAAAGTACCTTCGGTCGCCCGACGAACGCCTGGCTTAATTTCCTGCACAAAGATCGACAGAACAAACCAGGCGGCGACCGCGACAATCAGAAAATAGCCGAGCAGCAAACGCATGCCAATGCGCATCAGCAATTCCTCAGGCTGTATCCCATACCGCGATGAGTATTGATGGGGGAAAGCTCCGGATTGATAGCCCGCAGCTTGGCGCGCAGCGTTTTGATGTGAGTATCAACCGTTCTGTCAAAGGTATCCTGCGCGTCTGCCCAGACTAAATCCATCAGCTGCTGGCGAGAGTAAATACGTCCCGGCGACATCAGCAATGTTTTCAGCAGCAGGAATTCATAACGCGTCAGGTTCAACGGCATGCTGAACCAGGTAATTTGCGCGGCCAGCTCATTAAGTTCAAAATCCCCACAGCGCGTCGTCGATGAAGGCGTGGAGAATTTTTGCACCCGCCGCAGCAGCGTACGCACACGAGCGCACACCTCACGCGGCGAGAAAGGCTTGGCAACATAGTCATCTGCGCCAATTTCCAGCCCCAACAGGCGATCCACTTCATCGCTGCGCGCGGTCAGAAAGAGGATCGGCAACGCCGGGTGGCGTTCCAGTAAACGTCGGCACAGCTCAAAACCGCTGATATCCGGTAGCCCGACATCCAGAATGATGGCATCAGGGCATTGCTGGCGAGATTTCTCCAGCATGGGAAATCCGCGCTCAAACGCCTCTACGCTAAACCCTTCCTGTTGCAGCATGTAGATAAGCGTATCAGCGATTCCCTGCTCATCCTCAACCAACCAGATCAACGGCTGTTGCATTGTGCTTCCTTGTTATTGCCGCCACGGCATGATGGGTACCGCACTGATGGCATTTTTGGGCGATCCATCGACCACTTTATCTGAATAGGCCAGATAGGCCAGCGCATTACGTTTCGCATCGTAAAAACGCACAACCTGTAAAGATTTAAACACCAGCGAGGTACGTTTCTTAAATACCACTTCGCCCTGAGCTTTACCGTTCTTGATTCTGTCGCTCAGTTCTACCGGCCCAACCTGCTGGCAAGAGATGGCGGCATCGGAGGTATCTTCCGCCAGCCCCAGTCCACCTTTGATGCCGCCGGTCTTCGCACGACTCACGTAGCAGGTCACATTGGTAACATCCGGATCGTCAAACGCTTCGACCACAATTTTATGATCCGGCCCAAACATTTTGAACACCGTATCGACAGATCCAATCTGCTCCGCATGGGCGACCTGCGCCAACATCAGCAGAATTGAGGAAATGACTAAGCTCTTATATTTCATATTGTTACCATTCTTAAAAGTTGTTCTGCGTAATTATTAAACATTCTAAGATAAAATGTATACAGATCACAGGATTACAATAATCACGCTTTCGTATGTCCGAAAAAAGCACTTATGAGCAAAAAAAACACTGAATGCTAAAACAGCAAAAAATGCTATTATCCTCATACCTGACGTCAGGTACTCGTTGTTGAAAGGATGAGGATATTTTATGGATCAGGCTGGCATTATTCGCGACCTATTAATCTGGCTGGAAGGTCATCTGGATCAGCCTTTGTCGCTTGACAATGTGGCGGCAAAAGCGGGCTATTCCAAGTGGCACCTGCAGAGAATGTTTAAGGACGTGACGGGCCATGCTATTGGCGCCTATATCCGCGCCCGTCGTTTATCGAAATCCGCAGTGGCGCTGCGCCTGACTGCGCGTCCAATTTTGGATATTGCGCTGCAATATCGCTTCGACTCTCAACAAACTTTTACTCGCGCATTCAAGAAACAATTTTCCCAAACGCCTGCGCTGTATCGCCGTTCACCGGAATGGAGCGCATTCGGTATTCGCCCACCAATGCGACTGGGTGAATTTGCGATGCCTGCGCACGAGTTCGTTACGCTGGAAGATACGCAACTGCTCGGCACCACGCAAAGCTATTCCTGCTCGCTGGAACAGATTTCAGATTTCCGTCATGAAATGCGTATTCAGTTCTGGCGCGACTTCCTTGCTCAGGCTCCGGCGATCCCGCCAGTGCTGTACGGGCTTAACGAAACGCGTCCGAGCATTGAAAAAGATGACGAACAGGAAGTGTTTTACACCACAGCACTGACGCCGGAGCAGGCCAATGGCTATGTGCCGTCGGCGCAGCCTATCCTGTTACAGGGTGGCGAGTACGTGATGTTTACCTACGAAGGGCTGGGAACCGGCGTGCAAGAGTTTATCCTGACGGTTTACGGCACATGCATGCCGATGCTGAACCTGACGCGCCGTAAAGGACAGGATATCGAGCGATACTACCCGGCAGAAGATGCCAAAGCGGGAGATCGCCCGATCAACCTGCGCTGCGAATTCCTGATTCCGATTCGCCGCTAGCGCTGTAGTTCATCCAACGCAGGGGCGTCCAGATGTGAGATGTCCCCTGCCGTTTCAACGACCCATCCCGGCGCCAGCCATAAGCTTTCCTGGTAATCAACGCGAGAAATAGAACAGTTGCGCAGACGCAAGCGACGTTCAGCCCATGCCGGTAATCCCAGAATTGTGCTCACCAGGCAACCCAGCGCGATACCGTGGCTAACCAGCAGTGGACGACTTCCCGGCGGCAGCTCCAGACAGGATGCCAGCGCCGCATTGACGCGATCGCTCAGCTCCTGCATCGATTCCCCTTCCGGAATACGACCATCCACCGTGCCGTTCACCAACTGGCGACGCCAGCCCTCTTCCTCTGGTGTCAGCGTATCGATGTGACGTTTTTCCAGCACCCCCATATTCAACTCACGCAGACGAGAATCATAGGTGATATCACAGCCGCAGGCCTGGGCGATGATTTCTGCGGTGCGTCGTGTACGACCAAGATCGCTACTGATGACATGCGTAATACCAAACGAGCGGGCGCGTTCTCCCACCTGCATGGCTTGTTGTTCACCTTTAGCGGTTAGTGGGCTATCTGACTGGCCTTGAATACGTCGCTCGGCGTTCCACTGCGTTTCGCCATGGCGAACAAGGTATACCTGTAACATGCTTTTTTTCCGTTATACTGCGATGCGATGAATTTTCAAACTGAGCTTAATTATGCACAAGGTTATCTCTGCGACCACCAATCCTGCCAAAATTCAGGCAATTCTGCGGGCATTTGAAGAGATTTTCGGGGAAGGATCCTGCCATATTGAACCCGTCGCCGTCGAGAGTGGCGTGCCGGAACAACCTTTCGGAAACCAGGAAACGCGCACTGGCGCACGAAATCGCGTTGATAACGCTCGCCGCCTGCACCCGCAGGCTGATTTCTGGGTCGCCATTGAAGCAGGAATTGACGATGACGCCACCTTTAGTTGGGTGGTGATTGATAACGGCATTCAGCGTGGTGAAGCCCGTTCAGCCACGCTGCCATTGCCTACTGTGATTCTCGACAGAGTCCGTAAAGGTGAAGCACTCGGCCCGGTGATGTCGGACTATACAGGTATTGATGAGATTGGCCGTAAAGAAGGCGCAATCGGCGTTTTTACCGCGGGCAAGCTGACGCGCTCAAGCGTCTATCACCAGGCGGTGATTCTGGCGCTCAGCCCGTTTCATAACGCGGTGTATTTATAGCATTGTGCCGGATGTTCAATCGTAGGCCGGATAAGGCAAAGCCGCATCCGGCGGATCAATTTTTCCCGAGCAACACCTGCTCCAGCCACTGACGCAAATCCACCGGTGCGGATTTGAGGCTGTTCGACCCCCGCGTAATAGTGGCAATCCCCGCTCCGAGCTCGTTTTTAAGCTCACGCTGGCTCATCTCGCCGCGCAGCAGCTCTTCAATGATACGCACACGCGTGCCCAACGCTTCACGCTCATCCGGCGTTAACATCAAATTGAGCAGCGGCAGGTGTAAATCTTGTTCGTAGGCGTGTTTAAGCAGATCGACAAAACGTAACCACTCCTGGTGACGTTGTTCTGCCATCTCTGCTGAATAGGGTGATTGCTGAGTCATAAGATATCGCCATCGTTGCGGGGGAAGCGTGCTTGCTTCCCCCTTTTGTACTCTTTAACGAGTACGATAGCATAACACAATCGACACGATCAGTAACGACGTTGCCATTCTGCGTCGCTCATCAACTCCGGTTTATCGCCGAGGAAATAGCGATAGTACGCATCATAAGCCAGCACATTCTTCACGTAACCACGCGTCTCTGAGAATGGAATACTTTCGACAAACGCCACAGCATCAATGCGGCCAGCGCTATTGCCAAGCCAGGTGCGAACGCGTCCCGGACCGGCGTTATAGGCTGCCGACGCAAAGATGCGGTTATTGCCGAATTGCTGATATACGTACTGCAAATAGCTGGTACCAATGTTGATGTTGGTATCAGGATCCAGTAGCTGGCTCGGACTGCTGTAACCTGGAATCGAGAACATTTTCACCGTATGCGTCGCCGTGCCCGGCATAATCTGCATCAGCCCGCTGGCGCCGACCGGTGATTTCACTTTCGGGTTCCAGGCGCTTTCCTGACGCGCGATCGCCATCGCATAACTTGGCTGAATATCCTTGCCGCTGGTGTAACGGGTAAACAGATCTTTATAGGCCAATGGGAAGCGCTCTTCCAGATGATCCCACAGCTTACCGGCGATCGTCGCCTGAACGCTCAGATCCCACCAGTGATTGTTGAACGCGTAACGTGCCAACTGAGCCTGCTCGGACTTGGTACGGCTGGTAACCAGATTCGCCCATTCACTGCGCGCGGTATTATCCATGTTCCAGTACATTAGCTCGCGTACGCGTGCCATTTCTGGCCCCTGAGTCAGCGCAGAATCAACGTTCGCTGGCGCTTTATCCACTTTCAGCTCGTACTCTTCGCCCAGGCGCTGTGCCGCCACCATCGGATAGAAACCACGCTGCTGCATGAGCTGGTGCAGTATCTCTTTGGCTTCCGCATCACGTCCGCGCTCCAGCAGCAGATCAGCCTGCCAGTAGCGCCACTCGTCTTTTTCTTTTGCTTCCATTGGCAGACGTGCCAGCCACGTATTCAGGCCACGACGATCGCCGGTTCCCAGCGCCATGCGCACGCGACGCTCCACAAGCGAGGTGGAATTGGAGCGCATAATCGCATCATCACGCCATTTGGCCTGCTCGTCGGTGACGTCATTGCCCATCAGACGCCAGGCAACAATATCGCGTAGCTCCTGGGTTTGCTCGTCATTAAGCTGTTGCGCCTGTACCAGGGACGGGATCATCAGGCGGGCGTTTTCCACATCCTGACGCGCCACGCTGGCAAAGGCGACCGCCGCCATCTGTCGGGTGAAATCCGTGGCACCAGTGGTGCGAGCAAAAGTCATCACCGAATTCGGATCGTTGGCCAGCGAGATGATCGCAGAGGCAATGGTTTGGTATTGTGCGGGCATCTGTCCGGCCAGCGCCGTCACCAGACCGGTATTCCCGGCTTTCATCGCCAGACGAATACGCTCCAGATACGCCAGCGGATCCTGAGTGCCTGAGGCGCGCCATACGCCAAATAATTTGTCACAGGCGTTCGGCTGACTTTTCCCGGTCAACCACAGCTCTTTCGCGCCCTGCCAGGCTTCTTCGGTTTGCCCGGTACTCCATTTCGCGAAGTAATAGTTACATTGCGCTTCCGTGGTACCCGGTTTTTCCGGGCTAAACGCCAGCAGTCCACGCCAGTCTTCGCGGCGCGCCAGTTCATTCACAAAACGCGATTGCAGAGTACGCGCCGGGGGCAGCGTCGGGTTGGCGCGCACAAAATTGGTGACGGTAATGGTCGGCTGATTCATCAGATCGTCAGTGATCTGACGATATTCCAGATAGGGATACAGAGGATAGTTCTTCAGGCCGGGCATCATCTGCTCTACGACATCCATCTGTCGGTTATCCCAGGCCTGCTTAATTTGCGCATAGCGATTGCGCTGCTCATCCAGGGAATCGGCTCGCGCCACTTGACTGACCGTCAGCAGACATACGCTGGCCGCCAGCAGGCGCCAGGTAAATTGTTTGGCTTTGTCCACAAGCTCTTCCTCTTGTCATGTTACGTCTGTGCAGCATCATGCCGCTTAATTAATTCATGCTAACCAGACATTGCAGAATGCGCCACGTCACGGACACTTTTTTACTTTTGTTGCGAGTGGGATCTGCTGGCTGGGATTGGGCAATGAAAAAGGCTACACTTCGCCTTTGATAACTATTCATCATCACGATAAACATAGAGGCGAGTCCAACGTGGCCCAATTCGTTTATACCATGCATCGTGTCGGCAAGGTCGTTCCGCCGAAACGTCATATTCTTAAAAACATCTCACTGAGCTTCTTCCCTGGCGCCAAAATCGGTGTTCTCGGTCTGAACGGTGCGGGTAAATCTACCCTGCTGCGCATCATGGCCGGTATTGATACCGATATCGAAGGTGAAGCTCGCCCACAGCCAGGCATTAAAATCGGTTACCTGCCGCAGGAACCAAAACTGAACCCGGAACATACCGTTCGTGAATCCGTTGAAGAAGCGGTTGCCGAAGTGGTTAGTGCACTGAAAGGTCTGGATGAAGTTTACGCCAAGTACGCCGAGCCGGACGCCGACTTCGATAAACTGGCCGCACAACAGGGCAAGTTTGAAGAAATTATCCAGGCGCACGACGGCCATAACCTGAACGTGCAGCTTGAGCGTGCCGCTGACGCCCTGCGTCTGCCGGACTGGGACGCTAAAATTGAGAATCTCTCCGGTGGTGAACGCCGCCGCGTCGCGTTGTGCCGCCTGCTGCTGGAAAAACCAGACATGCTGCTGCTCGACGAACCGACCAACCACCTGGATGCGGAATCCGTCGCGTGGCTGGAACGCTTCCTGCACGACTTCGAAGGCACCGTAGTGGCGATTACCCACGACCGTTACTTCCTCGACAACGTTGCGGGCTGGATCCTGGAGCTGGACCGTGGTGAAGGTATTCCGTGGGAAGGTAACTACTCTTCCTGGCTGGAGCAGAAAGATCAGCGTCTGGCCCAAGAAGCCTCTCAGGAAGCGGCTCGCCGTAAATCCATTGAGAAAGAGCTGGAGTGGGTACGTCAGGGCGCTAAAGGCCGTCAGTCTAAGGGTAAAGCCCGTCTGGCACGCTTTGAAGAGCTGAACAACACCGAATACCAGAAACGTAACGAAACCAACGAACTGTTTATTCCACCTGGAGCACGTCTGGGCGATAAAGTCGTTGAAGTCACCAATCTGCGTAAATCCTACGGCGATCGCGTTCTGATCGACGATCTGAGTTTCTCCGTACCGAAAGGCGCAATTGTCGGCATCATCGGTCCGAACGGCGCGGGTAAATCTACCCTGTTCCGTATGATGTCCGGTCAGGAACAGCCTGACAGCGGCACCATCACGCTGGGTGAAACCGTCAAACTGGCCTCCGTTGACCAGTTCCGTGACGCCATGGACAACAGCAAAACCGTGTGGGAAGAAGTTTCCGGCGGGCTGGATATCATGCGAATCGGCAACACCGAGATGCCAAGCCGTGCCTACGTGGGCCGCTTCAACTTCAAAGGTGTGGATCAGGGCAAACGCGTCGGCGAGCTGTCCGGTGGTGAGCGTGGTCGTCTGCACCTGGCGAAGCTGCTGCAGGTTGGCGGCAACATGCTGCTGCTCGATGAACCAACCAACGACCTGGATATCGAAACCCTGCGCGCGCTGGAAAACGCCCTGCTGGAATTCCCGGGCTGCGCGATGGTTATCTCGCACGACCGTTGGTTCCTCGACCGTATCGCCACCCACATTCTGGATTACCAGGATGAAGGTAAGGTTGAGTTCTTCGAAGGTAACTTTACCGAATACGAAGAGTACAAGAAACGTACGCTGGGCGCCGATGCGCTGGAGCCGAAACGTATTAAGTACAAGCGTATTTCTAAGTAATTAGCGTTAAGTGCCGGATGGCGGCGTTACGCCTTATCCGGCCTACGAGGTTAGTGCGACTTGTAGGTCGAATAAGCACAGCGCCATCCTGTCTACGAGGTTAGTGCGACTTGTAGGCCGGATAAGCACAGCGCCATCCTGTCTATGAGGTTAGTGCGACTTGTAGGTCGGATAAGCGCAGCGCATCCGGCATTAAAATCTACCTTTGCTCACCCATTAGTTCTTTCACCAACTCCACGCAGCGCAGGAAGCGGCCGTCGTAGTCAGGCTCCTGAACGTGCACAAAATTGATATTGTTTTCCTGCAGCATCTCGACCAGCAGCGTCTGAAACGCTTTTCTGTCAACTGAGCTTCCAAGGCTGCGTAAGCCATCCGCCACCCATGGGGTGTTGTTTTCCAGCAGGATCACCAGGTCGAAGCGATACTCGTCAATAAGCGCTTGCACAAACGGGTGTTCACGCCCTTCATACTTTTTACAGAAAGCCTGAGTGGTCACGAAATCGGTGTCGATGAATGCCACTTTATTGGCGTATTTAACAGCAAAATCGATGTATTGCGCTTGTCCCAGGGCGATTTTATCGTAGTCAGAATACTGCAACGCCATCTCATCGCCGCCCAAATGGGAGAAGACATAATCACGCCCGTATTCCCACGCACTGGTGGTGTTAAAGATATTGGCGAGCTTATTCACCAGCGTCGATTTACCGCTCGACTCCCCGCCGAGGATCGCCACGGTGCGCACGAAAAACGGCTTCACTTCAGTCGGAATATACTCCCAGTAGCGGAACGGGTTTTCACGGATTTGCCCACCGCTAATGCTCATAAACGTTCGCTTGGGATCCACCAGCACAGTTTCGATCCCCAGATGTTCGAGATACTGCGGGGCATCTGATTCTTCAGAGGTGTAGATCCAGTTTGGCTGGATCCCTTTCTCCTGCATAAACGTTTTGATCCCGTTGCTCCACACGTCCCAGCCGTGCGGATACGGCTCCATGCCTTCTTCGTTGAAGGCATGAATACGGATATTTTTCTGATACTTAAAGGTTTGCAGCAGCCAGCGTAAACGATCGGGCACCGTAGGCTGTTGCGACATGGCACTGTCTTCAAACAGGCTGCGATCGCGCGTGTCGTCATAGCCCATGATGATATGCAGTTCATCGACCTGGCTACAGGCGCGCTGGATAAGATAGATATGGCCGGTGTGCAGCGGATAAAACTTGCCGAATACCACACCGATATTTTTCTGCTGGCGCGGAAACTCCAGACCGAGAAAGCGGTGCAACGCCTCCAGCTTCTGCGCGCTGGGGCTTTTGATTTTGGCATTCAGCAGTTGGCTTAGGTATCCCTTGGTCATGCCACTGGCATCCGCCACCTGTTGCAGGGTACAGCCCTTTTGCTTTATGGCGGTTTTCAGATATTCAAATGACACAAGAGCCTCCTGCTGGAAAAATCGCGTAACACTGCCTGATGGCGCTTCGCTTATCAGGCCTACAAAATCGGTACGTACAGGTATTTGATTATAGGTCGTCAAACACGCTTAACGCATCCGCAAGCTTCTTAACGCCAAAGACCTGCATGCCTTCCGGTACTTTTTTCGGTACGTTAGCGGCAGGGACAATAGCCCGGCGAAAGCCGTGCTTCGCCGCTTCCGAAATACGCTCCTGCCCGCTGGGTACCGGACGGATTTCGCCCGCCAACCCCACTTCGCCAAAGACAACTAAATCCTGTGGCAGCGGTCTGTCACGCAGGCTGGAGACCATTGCCAGCAGCAACGCCAGGTCGGCGCTGGTTTCGGTGACTTTTACGCCGCCGACTACGTTAACAAACACGTCCTGATCCGCCATCTGCAAGCCACCGTGACGATGCAGCACCGCCAGCAGAATCGCCAGACGGTTCTGTTCCAGACCGACCGCCACGCGACGCGGGTTCGCCATCATTGAGTGATCGACCAGCGCCTGAATCTCTACCAGCAGCGGGCGCGTACCTTCCCAGACCACCATCACCGAACTGCCGGAGGTGACCTCATCGCCACGGCTTAAGAAGATAGCGGAAGGGTTGCTGACTTCACGCAGGCCCTGTTCGGTCATGGCAAAGACGCCCAGCTCATTCACCGCACCAAAACGGTTTTTATGGCTACGCAGAGTACGGAAACGAGAATCGGCGTCACCGTCGAGCAGTACCGAACAGTCAATACAGTGCTCCAGCACCTTCGGCCCGGCCAGCGAGCCGTCTTTGGTGACGTGGCCGACCATGACAATCGCCACGCCGCGCGTTTTGGCAAAACGCGTCAGGTAAGCCGCCGTTTCACGCACCTGCGCCACACTGCCCGGCGAAGACTGGATATCCGCCATGTGCATTACCTGAATGGAGTCGATCACCATCAGCTTCGGCTGTTCTTCTTCGGCAATCAGGCAAATTTGTTCGATACTGGTTTCCGACAGCATATTCAGATTCGCTGTCGGCAAGCCAAGCCGGTGCGCTCGCATCGCCACCTGCTGCAGTGACTCTTCACCGGTGACGTACAGAGTTTTCATCTGCTCAGCGAGCTTGCACAGCGTTTGCAGCAGCAGCGTTGATTTCCCCGCGCCGGGGTTACCGCCAATCAGAATAGCGCTGCCGGGTACCACACCGCCGCCCAGTACGCGGTCAAATTCTTTAAATCCAGTGGAAAAACGCGGCAGTTCTTCAAGGCTGATGTCAGACAGCTTCTGCACTTTTGCCACGCCCGCATTCCCGGCATAGCCACTGAGCCGCTCGTTACGCGCCACCGTTGGCGATGCGGCAAGGCGCACCTCGGTAATGGTATTCCAGGCCTGACAGGCGCTGCATTGCCCCTGCCAGCGCGGGTAATCGGCCCCGCATTCATTACAAACAAAGGCGCGTTTTGGAGCTTTGGCCACGTTTTACCTCTTTCGTTAACGCTTTTGCCGGATGGCGCAGGCGCTTATCCGGCCTACGGACACCTTGCCATCGGGCAATTTAATCATTTCTGGTTCATGCTGCCGGAGAGAATGCAGAACACGCCCATCAGGTCAGCGTGGCGGATAGTAATCTCCGTCTTTTCATTCACTTTCGGTTTGGCATGATACGCAATGCCCAACCCTGCGGTTTTGATCATCGGCAGATCGTTAGCACCGTCGCCGATCGCCACCGTCTGCGCCATCGGGATCTCATATTCTTGTGCCAGGCGGGTCAGGGTATTGGCTTTGTACTGGGCATCGACGATATCGCCGATCACGTTGCCGGTAAATTTACCGTCCATGATCTCCAGCTCGTTTGCCACAGCCGCCGTCAGACGCAGTTTATTACGCAGGTAATCGGCAAAGAAGGTAAAGCCGCCAGAGGCAATAGCCACTTTCCAGCCGAGCGTTTCCAGTTTTAACACCAACTGTGTCAGGCCTGGCATCAGCGGTAGCGTTTCGCGCACCTGGTGCAGAATATTGGCATCAGCGCCCTTCAGCGTCGCGACGCGACTACGCAGGCTGGCGGTAAAGTCCAGTTCGCCGCGCATTGCACGTTCCGTGACTTCCGCAACCATCTCACCGGTTCCAGCCAGTTTAGCAATTTCATCAATGCATTCGATCTGGATTGCCGTTGAGTCCATGTCCATCACCAGTAAACCCGGTGTGCGCAGATGCGGAATTTTACCTAGTGGGGCAACATCCAGTTTGGCATCATGCGCCAGTTTTGCCGCGCGCGGCGTTAACGAACCCGCCAGGCGAATCACCTGATAATCCTCGACGCACCAGGCAGCAACAATCACCATCGCCGCGCCCAGTTTGCTCTGGTATTGCGTTAAACGTTGTTTATCCAGCCCACGACCGTACAGCAGCCAGCCACTGCGGCCCGCGTGGTAGTCCAGCGGCATGACTTCATCGCCACTTAAAGAGAGAGGCAGACCTGGCCACAGAGAAACATCTTCAGGTAGATCGCACCAGGTTATGTTAGGCATTAAAGCTCCTGTAAAATCGTTCGGGTCGGAATCATCAGGGGAAAATAACGCATGAGGCTACCCTGTAACCAGCGCTTCTGGCAACATTAAGTCTCAAATTTTCAGCAGGTGGAATATGGCTCGCGCAAAACTGAAATTCCGACTTCATCGTGCAGTGATTGTATTGTTCTGTCTTGCGCTGCTCGTCGCCCTGATGCAGGGCGCATCCTGGTTTAGTCAAAGTCACCAGCAGCAGCGTAATCCGCAGCTCGAAGAGCTGGCCCGTACGCTGGCCCGCCAGGTGGCGCTAAATGTTGCTCCGCTAATGCGTACCGAAACGCCGGATGAAAAACGCATCAAAGCGGTACTCACACAGCTGACGGAAAGTAGCCGTATTCTGGACGCTGGCGTGTACGATGAACAGGGAGACCTGATTACGCGTACCGGCGAGAGCGTCAACGTTCGTGACCGACTGGCGCTCGACGGCAAAAAAGCCGGGGGTTATTTTAACCAGCAGATTGTCGAACCCATTCAGGGGAAAAATGGTCCGCTGGGCTATTTGCGTCTGACGCTGGATACCCACACCCTCGCCACCGAGGCGAAGCAGGTAGATAACACCACCAATATCTTACGCCTGATGCTGCTGCTGGCGCTGGCGATTGGCGTCGTGCTCACCCGTACCTTATTGCAAGGCAAGCGTACCCGCTGGCAGCAATCCCCTTTCCTGCTGACCGCCAACAAACCGGTGCAGGAAGAAGACAACGAGAAAAAAGAGTAAAAGCAGTAAAAACTGTAAAACAGAAGGGAAATCAACCATGACTACACTACGCCTGCTTATCTCAGACTCTTACGATCCGTGGTTTAACCTCGCGGTCGAAGAGTGCATTTTTCGCCAGATGCCCGCCACGCAGCGCGTCCTGTTCTTGTGGCGTAACGCCGATACGGTGGTGATTGGCCGGGCGCAAAACCCGTGGAAAGAGTGTAATACCCGCCGTATGGAGGAAGACAACGTGCGGCTCGCCCGCCGTAGCAGCGGCGGCGGCGCGGTGTTCCATGACTTAGGCAATACCTGCTTTACCTTTATGGCCGGTAAACCGGAATACGACAAAACCATTTCCACCGCGATTGTCCTCAACGCATTGAATTCTCTGGGTGTGACGGCAGATGCCTCCGGGCGTAACGATCTGGTTGTGAAAACGCCAGACGGCGATCGCAAGGTTTCAGGCTCTGCTTATCGGGAAACGAAAGATCGCGGATTCCACCACGGCACGCTGCTGCTAAATGCCGATCTCAGCCGCCTGGCAAATTATCTCAATCCCGACAAAAAGAAACTCGCAGCAAAGGGGATCACCTCTGTCCGCTCACGGGTGGCGAATTTGACGGAGCTGTTACCGGGCATCACCCATGAACAGGTCTGTCAGGCCATCACGGAAGCCTTTTTTGCTCATTATGGCGAACGCGTTGAAGCGGAAGTGATCTCACCAGATAAAACGCCGGACCTGCCAAATTTTGCCGAAACCTTTGCCCGCCAGAGCAGTTGGGAATGGAATTTTGGTCAGGCACCTGCTTTCTCGCATCTGCTGGACGAGCGTTTCACCTGGGGTGGCGTTGAGCTGCATTTCGACGTCGAAAAAGGTCATATCACGCGCACACAGGTGTTTACCGACAGTCTCAATCCCGCGCCGTTAGAAGCGCTGGCGGAGCGGCTACAGGGCTGCCAGTATCGCGCCGATGTTTTACAGCAGACTTGCGAAGCGCTGGTTACGGAATATCCGGATCAGGAAAACGAGCTGCGTGAACTGGCGGCGTGGGTGGCGAAGGCCGTGCGTTAAGCGATTAGTGGCGAATTGCCGGATGGCGGCTGCGCCTTATCCGGCCTACAAGACCGCTCCTGTAGGCCTGATAAGCGAATCGCCATCAGGCATTAATAGCGGCATTCCCGTAGGCTCGGTAAGCGCAGCGCCACCGGGCAAAACAACGCTTACTCTTTATCGCCTAGCAGAACGGATTCCAGTGCGATTTTGATCATGTCGTTGAAGGTCGTTTGACGTTCAGCGGCAGTGGTCTGCTCGTGAGTACGGATATGGTCAGACACGGTGCAGATGGTCAGCGCTTTCGCACCAAATTCCGCAGCAACACCGTAGATGCCCGCCGCTTCCATTTCCACGCCAAGCACGCCGTATTTTTCCATCACGTCGAACATTTCACCGTCCGGAGAGTAGAACAGGTCAGCGGAGAACAGGTTGCCCACGCGCGCGTCTACGCCCAGCGCTTTTGCTGCATCAACTGCGTTACGCACCATGTCGAAGTCAGCGATAGCAGCGAAATCATGATCTTTAAAACGGATACGGTTAACTTTGGAATCGGTGCATGCACCCATGCCGATAACCACATCACGCAGTTTAACGTCCATACGCACAGCGCCGCAGGAGCCTACGCGAATGATTTTCTTCACGCCGAAATCGGTGATCAGCTCTTTGGTGTAGATGGAGCAGGACGGGATACCCATACCGTGACCCATAACGGAGATCTTACGGCCTTTGTAAGTACCGGTGAAACCTAACATGCCGCGAACGTTGTTCACTTCACGAACATCTTCGAGGAAAGTTTCAGCAATATGCTTTGCACGCAGCGGGTCGCCCGGCATCAATACGACGTCAGCGAAATCACCCATTTCTGCATTAATATGTGGAGTTGCCATTTTTTGTCCTTATCTTGTTGTTATTGCCTGATGGCGGCTACGCCTATCAGGCCTACAAAACGTATGCAAAACAGTGAAATACCCTAAGGATTTCGCGTTGCAGGAAGGCGACGAATTCGTGAATCCCCGGGAGCATAGATTAGCTATGTGACCGGGGTGAGCGAATGAAGTCAACGCATCTACAGCGCGAAAGACAACGGGTATTACAGCATGTTTTTACCGTAGTCCATCGGTGACGTACCAAAGTAGCTCGCCAGCGTCTGACCGATATCCGCGAAGGTTTCACGGTGGCCCAAAGAACCAGGTTTCACTTTCGGGCCGTAAACCAGTACCGGAATGTGTTCACGGGTGTGGTCAGTGCCGGTCCAGCTCGGGTCACAGCCGTGGTCGGCGGTCAGGATCAGAATGTCATCTTCTCCCACCAGCTCCATCAGCTCAGGCAGACGGCGGTCGAACAGTTCCAGGCCCGCAGCATAACCGGCGATATCGCGACGATGTCCCCAGGAAGAGTCGAAATCAACGAAGTTGGTGAAGACGATGGTCTTATCACCCGCTTCTTTCATCTCTTTGATGGTGGCGTCGAACAGCGCGTCCAGACCGGTGGCTTTCACTTTTTTGGTGATGCCGCAGTTAGCGTAGATATCCGCGATTTTACCGACGGAAACAACATGACCGTCTTTTTCGTCGACCAGTTTCTGCAGCACGGTCGGTGCTGGCGGCTCAACGGCCAGGTCGTGACGGTTACCGGTACGCTGGAAGTTACCGGCTTTATCACCGATAAACGGACGTGCGATAACGCGACCGATGTTGTAACCACCTTCGGTCAGCTCTTCACGTGCGATTTCGCACAACTCGTAGAGTTTATCCAGGCCAAACGTCTCTTCGTGGCAGGCAATCTGGAACACGGAGTCAGCGGAGGTATAGAAAATCGGCTTGCCGGTTTTCATATGCTCTTCACCCAGTTGATCCAGGATCACGGTACCGGAAGAGTGACAGTTGCCGAGGTAGCCCGGCAGGTTGGCACGTTTTACCAGTTTATCCAGCAGTTCTTGCGGGAAGCTGTTTTCATGATCTGAGAAATATCCCCAGTCAAACAGAACCGGGACACCCGCGATTTCCCAGTGGCCAGACGGCGTGTCTTTCCCGGAAGAAAGTTCATGCGCCCATGCGTAGGCACCAATCACTTCCGCGTTACCGTCCATACCAGCAGCAATTTTACCGGTAGAACCTTCGTGAGCTTTCACCAGGCCCAGACGGGTCAGGTTAGGCAGATTCAGTGGACCTTTGCGACCATTGTCAGCTTCACCTTTCGCACAGGCTTCTGCAATGTGTCCCATAGTGTCTGAACCTACGTCGCCAAAGCGATCCGCATCTTCAGTCGCACCAATACCAAAGGAGTCCAGCACCATAATAAATGCACGTTTCATCTTGTTCTCCATACATCTGCGCCGCAAAAAAGCGATCAGATCAGTATACAGTTATTCGGTAATACGACGATAGACTGTCGGTGTAATTTCTGGCGCTTTATCGTCAAGGCTAATTGCCGCTTTGACCGCTTTCGCCGCTTCCTGCCAGCTGGCTTCGTCTTTGGCGTGGATCACCGCCAGCGGGCGCTGTCCGTCTACGCTGTCGCCCAGACGCGCCATGTCGCTAAAGCCAACGCTGTAATCAATGGTGTCCGAAGCCTGACGACGACCGCCGCCCATGGAAACGACCGCCATCCCCAGCGCACGGGTATCCATTGCGCTGACAAAGCCTTCGGTATCAGCATATACCGCTTTGCTGAGCATTGCCGTTGGCAGGTACTTCGCATAATTTTCGACAAAATCGGTCGGGCCTTTCTGCGCCGCAACCATGCGACCAAAAATCTCTGCTGCTTTGCCGTTATCCAGCACCGTCTGCAATTTCGCACGGGCTTCGGCGTCATCTTTCGCCAGATTGCCGGAGATCAGCATTTCCACGCACAGCGCCATGGTGACGTCTAACAGACGTGGATTGCGGTATTCACCAGTCAGGAACTGCACCGCTTCGCGAACTTCGACCGCGTTACCTGCGCTGGAGGCCAGCACCTGGTTCATATCGGTTAACAGCGCGGTGGTACGTACACCCGCACCGTTTGCCACACCGACAATCGCTTCAGCGAGAGCTTCAGAAAGCTCGTAGGTCGGCATAAAGGCGCCGCTGCCCACTTTCACATCCATCACCAGCGCATCCAGCCCTTCCGCCAGTTTTTTCGCCAGAATGGAACCAGTAATCAGCGGGATGGAATCCACCGTCGCGGTAATATCGCGGGTGGCATAAAAACGTTTATCCGCCGGTGCGAGCGAGCTGGTTTGCCCAATAATCGCCACACCCACGTCTTTAATAATTTCACGGAAACGCGCGTCGTCCGGGAAGATGTCAAATCCAGGAATCGCTTCCAGTTTATCGAGCGTACCGCCGGTATGCCCCAGGCCACGCCCGGAGATCATCGGAATATAGCCGCCGCACGCTGCGACCATCGGGCCTAACATCAGTGACGTTACGTCACCCACGCCGCCGGTAGAGTGTTTATCCACAATCGGGCCGTTCAGCTGCAGGCTTTTCCAGTCCAGCACGGTTCCTGAATCACGCATTGCCATGGTCAGCGAAACTCGCTCAGGCATTGTCATATCGTGGAAGAAAATGGTCATCGCCAGGGCGGCGATTTGCCCTTCAGAGATGGTGTTGTCGCGAATACCATTGATAAAGAAACGAATTTCTTCATCGCTCAGCGCATGACCATCACGTTTTTTACGAATAATTTCTTGTGCGAGAAACACGGTAACCCCCAGGGGAAAAGAGTAGAAGGCCGTTGTAGGCCGGGTAAGCAACGCGCCACCCGGCAGTCGTCTTAATGCCGGATGGCGGCTGCGCCTTATCCGGCCTACGTCGCTACAGCTCCGGCAATATAAGGCTTAGTAGCTGCTTGCGCTCTTGCCGTCGCCGTGACCCAGCGCTTTCAGCAAGCTCGCCAGCAGGCTGGATGCGCCAAAACGGTAGTGACGAGAATCAGCCCAGTCAGCGCCAAACAGTTCATCGGCAATCGCCAGGAACTGCTGTGCATCTTCTGCAGTGCGCACACCGCCAGCCGGTTTGAAACCTACAGTTTTAGAAACACCCATGTCGCGGATCACTTCCATCATGATGCGTGCGCTTTCCGGCGTCGCATTGACCGGCACTTTACCGGTAGAGGTTTTGATGAAATCAGCACCGGCTTTGATGGAGATTTCAGACGCTTTGCGAATCAGTGCTTCTTCTTTCAGCTCACCGGTTTCGATGATGACTTTCAGCAGCACGTTTGCCGCCGCACACGCGTCTTTACAGGCTTTAACCAGATCGAAACCAATCTGCTCGTTACCGGCGATCAGCGCACGGTACGGGAACACCACGTCAACTTCATCTGCGCCGTAAGCAATCGCCGCGCGGGTTTCAGCCAGCGCAATCTCGATGTCGTCGTTGCCATGCGGGAAGTTGGTTACGGTTGCAATGCGGATGTCCGGCGTGCCCTGCTCTTTCAGGGTCTTACGCGCAATAGGGATGAAACGCGGATAGATACAGATTGCGGCAGTGTTGCCAACCGGGGTCTTCGCCTGATGACACAGCGCGATCACTTTTTCATTGGTGTCGTCATCATTCAGGGTAGTCAGGTCCATCAGTTTCAGTGCACGCAGGCTGCTTGCTGTTAAATCGGTCATAACATTCTCCAACGGCATCGCCGTATAAAATTTCACCTTGCGAGTTTGTTAGTATTCTAACATCCGCTCGCTATTACACTTCGATATACATCACAGTTAATGAAAACCACATACAGATTTGCATTACTCTAATGAGATCTACTTCAAATAAATCACCTTTTCTAAAGGGATGCGGTGGCATCAGGCGCATCCGGATCAAAGGTTGCGGCGGCGTTGCTTTCTACAATGGCGTTACACCTTCGGGATAAAAAGGAATCAACGATGCCCACTTCAAGCGAACTCGCGCTGCAACAGCGTTGCCAACAAATCGTGACCAGCCCAGTGCTCAGCCCTGAGCAGAAACGCCACTTTCTGGCGCTGGAAGCTGAAAACGCGCTGCCTTACCCGCAACTGCCTGCACAGGCACGTCAGGCGCTGGATGATGGGGTAATCTGCGATATGTACGAAGGTCATGCCCCGTTCAAACCGCGCTATGTTTTACCCGATTACGCGCGTTTTCTGGCCAATGGCTCATCGTGGCTGGAGCTGGAAGGCGCCAGGGATCTTGATGACGCGTTATCCTTACTCACTATTCTTTACCACCATGTTCCGTCAGTGACGTCTATGCCGGTTTATCTCGGTCAGCTCGATGCCCTGCTGCAACCGTATGTTAGAATTCTAACACAAGACGAGATCGATATTCGAATAAAACGTTTCTGGCGTTATCTCGACAGAACCCTGCCAGACGCGTTTATGCATGCCAATATCGGCCCCGCCGATACACCAGTTACTCGTGCAATTTTACGCGCAGATGCAGAGTTAAAGCAGGTCTCGCCTAATCTGACATTCATTTATGACCCGCAAATCACACCTGACGATCTGCTGCTCAACGTGGCGCAAAATATCTGCGAGTGCAGTAAGCCGCATATTTCCAACGGCCCTGAAAATGATAAAATTTTCACAAAAGGTCAGTACGGTGTCGTCAGCTGCTACAACTCTTTGCCGCTCGCCGGGGGTGGAAGCACGCTGGTCAGGCTTAATCTGAAAGCCATCGCAGAGCGCAGCACCTCTGTCGATGACTTCTTTACGCGCACCCTACCGCACTACTGCCAGCAGCAAATCGCCATCATTGATTCACGATGTGAATTCCTCTATGAGAAATCACATTTCTTTGAGAATAGCTTCCTCGTGCAGGAAGGGTTGATTGATCCCGAACGTTTTGTGCCTATGTTCGGGATGTATGGTCTGGCGGAGGCGGTTAACCTGCTGTGCGATAAGTCGGGACAGAATGCGCGCTATGGGAAAGATGAGTTCGCCAATCAGCTCGGCTATCGTATTAGCGCCTACCTGGCGGAGTTTGTCGAAAACACCCCGGTGAAATATGGCTGGAAGCAGCGCGCGATGCTGCATGCACAGTCGGGCATCAGTTCTGACATCGGCACCACGCCAGGAGCACGCCTGCCTTACGGCGATGAGCCGGACCCGATCACCCATCTGCAAACCGTCGCGCCACATCACGCGTTTTATCACGCCGGGATCAGCGACATTCTCACTCTGGATGAAACCATCAAGCGTAATCCTCAGGCGCTGGTACAGTTGTGCCACGGGGCGTTTAAAGCCGGAATGCGCGAGTTTACCGCCAACGTGAGCGGCAACGATCTGGTTCGCGTTACGGGTTATATGGTGCGCCTGTCGGATCTGGAAAAGTATCGCGCCGAAGGGTCACGAACCAACACCACCTGGCTTGGCGAAGAAGCCGCGCGCAATACGCGCATTCTGGAACGACAACCTCGCGTGATTAGCCATGAACAGCAGATGCGCTTTAGTCAGTAGGCTGATTCCTTTCTCCTGCGTCGATGGACCGGGCAGTCGTCTGGCTCTGTTTCTGCAAGGATGTAATCTGCGCTGTAAAAATTGCCACAATCCGTGGACGATGGGACGCTGCAACGACTGCGGGGAGTGTGTGCTGCATTGCCCGCATGAGGCGCTGAACCTGAGCGCGGGGAAAGTGTGGTGGCAGTCCGATGTGTGTCAGCAGTGTGACACCTGCCTGCATATGTGCCCCCAGCAGGCCACGCCGATGGCGCAGAGTATGAGCGTTGATGAAGTGCTGCAACATATTCGTAAAGCGTCACTGTTTATCGAAGGGATAACCGTTAGTGGCGGTGAAGCGACTACCCAGCTCCCCTTTATTGTGGCGCTATTTACCGCGATAAAAACCGATCCGCAGTTGCAACACCTGACCTGCATGGTCGACAGCAACGGCATGCTGAGCGAAACCGGCTGGCAGAAGCTGCTGCCGGTGTGCGACGGCGTAATGCTGGATTTAAAAGCCTGGGACAGCACGTGTCATCGGCAGCTTACCGGCCGCGATAACACGCTGATTAAACAAAGTATTACCTTTTTTTCCGGGCAGAGAAAACTGGCGGAACTCCGCCTGCTGGTTATTCCTGGTCAGGAAGATTATCTACAGCATATCGATGCGCTGGCGACGTTTATCAAACGCACCGGTGACGTACCGGTACGGCTGAATGCCTTTCATGCGCACGGGGTGTATGGCGAAGCGAAGGACTGGCCGAGTGCCACGCCGAAGGATGTGGAACACCTGGCGCAAAGATTGCGCGAGCGCGGGGTGGATAATTTGATCTTCCCGGCGCTGTACCTGTGATTGCCGGATGCGGCTACATCATTTGCAGGCCGGAGAAAACACAGCAGCCATCCGACGAAGTTATGCCTGATGCGCTTCGCTTATCAGGCCTACGAAGCGCATACTTTTGTAGGCCGGATAAGGCACAGCCGCCATCCGGCAAAAATATGCCTGATGCGCTTCGCTTATCAGGCCTACGGAGCGCATACTTTTGTAGGCCGGATAAGGCGCAGCCGCCATCCGGCAAAAATATGCCTGATGCGCTTTGCTTATCAGGCCTACGAAGCACACACTTTTGTCGGCTGGGTACGCCATCCAATCACATGTTAAACAACGCCGTGGTATTACGATACAGCGCGTCAGCGATCACGTCCGCAGGTTCCGGGCGCAGTTCGCATAAGACGTCAAAGACTCTGACTACCTGCTCCGGGCGATTGGGCTGCCCCTGAAAGCCGTTGAGCGGCATATCCGGCGCGTCGGTTTCCAGCAACAGCGATTCCAGCGGCAGTTGCGCTATTACCTCGCGGGTTTTACTGGCGCGCGGATAGGTAATGGTGCCTCCCACGCCAATTTTGTATCCCAGTTGCACAAAGCGCTCTGCCTGCTGCACGCTCCCGGAAAAACCATGCACCACGCCAGTTCGTGGCAAAGTATGACGTTTCAGGTGCATCGCCAGCTTGTCATGGGTACGCCGCGAATGCAGGATCACCGGCAATTCATACCGCTTCGCCAGCTTTAGCTGCGCTTCCAGCACCCGCTCTTGCTTATCGAATTGCGGATCGTCCCGATACAGATCCAATCCAATCTCGCCTAGCGCCACCAGCTTTTGTGGGCGCTTATCCAGCTCCTGTTGCAACTGGTCCAGGCAGTCATCGCTATGTTGTTCGATAACAATGGGATGCAGACCAAGCGCGGCAAACAATGGAGGATAATTTTCCGCTAACGCCAGTACGCGGGGAAAATTCGCCGCCTGGGTGGCCGGAACGATAATGCTCTGTACACCAACCTCCACCGCGCGCTGAATGCTGGCAGATTCATCTCCGGTAAACGGCGGGAAATCAAAGTGACAATGCGTATCGATAAAACGATAACTCACGCCAAATCCTCATTATCAAACGTCGTGTCGTTCGCCTGAGGCGCATTGGTCACCACTGGCACATGGGCATCGTTGGCCACCGGCGCGGGAGGAACTACCACCGGCCCCGGCACCACAATCTTCGGCGTCTGACGAGGCAGCGGCGCATTTTTCGCCAGCAGCTTGCCGACTGTCGCCAGAAAGTAACGACCGCACAGGCGTCCGGTTTTGTAATCTTCCCGCAGCGCCGGAATACGGCTGCCCAACGCCATGCTATGGAGTGGTTTTGGCGGATAGATCTCAAAAATACGCAGCTTGCCCGGCGGCTTCTCAATAAAACTCTGGATAGCACGATAGCTGGTCTCATGATGCTGCACCAGATTCAGAAACGGTTGCAGGCTACTTTCACCCAACCAGCGCTCCATACGTTTGAACCACTGCGGGGTGTAGTACATTTGCGAAGGCACAGTGCGAATCACTACCAACGTTTTTGCCCCCTGCTTCGCTGCCTCCTGCACAGGTATGGCATCACTAACTCCTCCATCCAGATAGTTCACGCCGTCCAATACAACCCCTGTGCGGTAGAACCCGGGAATCGCGCTGGAGGCTCGAATGAGGTCGAGCCAGTTTTGCCGGTTCGGCGAAAAATAGCCGGGCGTGTAATCATCGCCCCGACAGGCGCACATATAAAACGCTTTCCCTGCGGCAAACAAACGCTCGGCGTTATCCATCGCCAGCGGCATCTGGGATGCGGTCGAATCCACGAGCCAGTCGAGATCGATTAAGTTTCCCCCGCGCACAAAGCGTACCGGGTCAAAAAACTCACGGCGGGTGGTGTAACGCATAATGACTTTACGGCCATAACCAGGCTGGTTACACAGATAGGCTGAAAGGTTTTGCGCACCGGCGGACGTCCCATAGTAGAGATCGAAGGGATTGAACTGCGCACGCATGAATTCATCCAGTACGCCGGCGGTGAAAATGCCTCTTTGTCCCCCGCCCTCGCACACCAGCGCCACACTGCCTGGTTGAAATGGACGTAACGATAACGGCGCAATATTACCGAGCGTGACGGGTATTCTCTGCCCCACCTCTGCCTTCCTGTTGTTTTGTAATAGAACAACAAAGTAACGCAAATTGCCTGACGCTAAAACCGTAAAAGCCAGTCCACTGGACTGGCTTGGTAGCAAGTTATCTTTACGGTTTACTTACTAGGGTCGTTTACGCCCTGTAAACAGGCTGACCAGAAACAGAATGATCCCCACCACGAAAACAATTTTCGCTGCGCCTGCAGCGGTACCAGCCAGTCCACCAAAACCCAGTGCGGCGGCAATTAACGCGATAACCAGAAATATGATGCCCCATCGAAACATGCGCTTCTCCTTTACCATAGTTAATGTCACCGCTTGTTATGAGCGCTCAGGCTGCTCATCGGCGATATTTTTAGTGTGGTGCACAACACGCCTCCCGACAAACGTCAGGAGGACGAATTAAGTCTAATTACTGAGTTTTGAGATCGTTTTTGACGCTTTTCACGCCATCAATCGCTTTGGCGATGCTCTCAGCACGATCGCTTTGAGCCTGTGAATCGACGGTGCCTGAAAGTTGCACTACGCCCTCGGTGGTCTCAACTTTCACCTTGCGGGAAGGGACGATATCATCGGCCAGCAGCTTGGCTTTTACCTCACTGGTGATTGCCGTATCGCCCGCATAGCCTTTAACGGAGGTGTCTTTACTATCACGCACATGCAGTTTGTCGCTAACGGAGGTCACGCCCTCAACGCCTTTCGCCACTTTCACCGCTTCTTCGGCCTGTGCCTGGCTTTCAACAAACCCGCTTAGTGTCACCACCTTTTGATCTGTTTTGACGGAAATATCGGTGCTCTTAATGCTTTCGTGGTCCACCAGCGCGGCTTTTACTTTCGCGGTGATGGTGCTGTCATCCATGAAATTACCGACTTTGTTCATAGAGCTATCGACTTTCTGCCCCGCACTTTCGACGCCGGATTGCGCTTTATCCATCGTGGCGTTTTCTGCATAAGCAGAACCCGTTGCAACAGCGGAGGTCAGCATCACGGCCAGCAGCGTTTTAGAAATCTTAAGTCCTGTCATTGTCATCGATGTATTCCTGTATGTTTTGCCAAACGCTATGCTCTGCCGTTAAACGGCTTGAGCCAGCAACTAATCTTGTAAGTGGAATAAATATCAGCAATAGACGCTGCAACAGGCAGCCTAAAAAGCATTAAACGCCGATATTTATGTCATCACATTGTTAAATATAGTTCACGATTTCGTGATCGCAGTCAGAATTGATTAAAAAACAGGCAAACAAAAGAAAAACGCGAGGTTTTAAGAACATTCCGCAAGGGATTTAAAAGACAGGAAAAGTTGCAGGACACGGCGGATACCGTGCCCTGGAAGGTCGATTAGTGTTCGCGTGTTTTACGGAACTGAACGTCCGGGTAACGTTCCTGGGTGAGATTCAGGTTAACCATGGTTGGTGCGATATAGGTGAGGTTATCGCCGCCATCCAGCGCCAGCTGAATTTCGTTCTTACGCTTAAATTCTTCGAATTTCTTCACGTCAGAACATTCTACCCAGCGCGCAGTCGCTACGTTGACAGATTCATAAATCGCTTCAACGTTGTACTCGCTCTTCAGACGTGAAACCACCACGTCAAACTGCAGCACACCGACAGCGCCCACGATCAAATCGTTATTGGCGATCGGACGGAATACCTGCACTGCGCCCTCTTCTGACAACTGAACCAGCCCTTTCAGCAGCTGTTTCTGCTTCAATGGATCCTTCAGGCGAATACGACGGAACAGCTCCGGTGCGAAGTTCGGAATACCGGTGAACTTCATCATTTCGCCCTGGGTAAAGGTATCGCCGATCTGGATAGTGCCGTGGTTATGCAGACCGAGAATATCGCCCGGATACGCTTCTTCCACATGAGAACGGTCACCGGCCATAAAGGTGAGTGCGTCGGAGATCACCACGTCTTTACCAATGCGCACCTGGCGCATTTTCATGCCTTTCTCATACTTGCCGGATACCACACGCATGAACGCCACGCGGTCACGGTGTTTCGGGTCCATGTTGGCCTGAATTTTAAACACGAAACCGGTGAACTTCTCTTCTGAGGCTTCGACGACGCGGGTGTCGGTTTTACGCGGCATCGGCGCAGGCGCCCACTCCACCAGGCCGTCCAGCATATGGTCAACGCCGAAGTTACCCAGCGCGGTACCGAAGAAGACCGGGGTGATTTCGCCCGCGAGGAACAGCTCATGGTCGAACTCGTTGGACGCGCCCTGCACCAGCTCCAGCTCGTCACGCAACTGCTGCGCCAGGTCTTCACCCACGGCAGCATCAAGTTCCGGGTTGTTCAGACCTTTAACAACACGCACTTCCTGAATGGTGTGGCCTTTACCGGTCTGATACAGGTAAGTTTCATCTTTATAAAGGTGATAGACACCTTTGAACAACTTACCGCAGCCAATCGGCCAGGTGATTGGCGCACAGCCGATTTTCAGTTCGTTCTCGACTTCATCCAGCAGCTCCATCGGATCGCGGATGTCACGGTCGAGTTTGTTCATAAAGGTCAGGATCGGCGTATCGCGCAGACGGGTAACTTCCATCAGCTTACGGGTACGATCTTCGACGCCTTTTGCAGCATCGATAACCATCAGGCAGCAGTCCACCGCCGTCAGAGTACGATAGGTATCTTCGGAGAAGTCTTCGTGCCCCGGGGTGTCCAGCAGGTTCACCAGGCAGTCATGATACGGAAACTGCATCACAGAGGTGGTAATGGAGATACCACGCTGCTTTTCCATTTCCATCCAGTCAGATTTTGCATGCTGGCTGGAGCCACGGCCTTTCACCGTACCGGCGGTCTGAATGGCCTGTCCGAATAACAGTACCTTTTCAGTAATTGTCGTTTTACCGGCATCCGGGTGAGAAATAATGGCAAAAGTGCGGCGTTTGGCCACCTCTTGCAAATAAGGAGACAACGTCATAGTCAAATCTTCTTAGGTAAGCACGGCAACGGGCCGGGCAAGTTGAATACGAAAAATTGCGGCTATTTTACCCATCAACGGGGGGGAGGCAATCAGTGTTTACACAGGAGCTGCTCCAGTTCGCTTAATGACGCTACGGTCCAGGTCGGCTGAATGCCCGCTGGCTGCTCGCGGTGGTGCGTATTTAGCCAGCAGGTGGATAGCCCGGCGTTAATGCCGCCAAGAATATCGGACTCTGCGGTGTCACCCACCATCAGCACGCGAGAACGGTCCGGATTACCCGCCTGCTCCAGCGCATGGTCAAAAATACGGGGGTCGGGTTTTGCCACCCCAACCTGCTCAGAAATCACCAGCAGGTCGAAATAGTCGCGCAGCCCCGTCCGCTCAAGGCGGATTTGCTGCAACGCGGTAAAACCGTTAGTAATGATGCCGATTTTCGTTTTATCACGAATCGCATTGAGCAGAGAAACTGCCCCCGGCAACGGTGAGCAGATCTCCGCCATCGCATTGATGAATGCGTCATTAAGCTGGCCCGGTTCAACCTTCAGGCGTTCGGCCCAGCTCTGAAAACGGGCATGCTGCAGTTGTAATGAGGTAATCGCGCCGTTTTGGTAATCCACCCACAGCGGTTTATTCACGGCCTGGTAGTCCTGAAAATCTTCAGCGGTAAAGGTAATGCTATAGTCGAGAAACATCCGCTGTAAGCCGGTAAACGAGTCAAACGTAAACAGCGTTTCGTCGGCATCAAAGAAAATCCAGTCCCACTTCTTCATCATTACACCTTATCTTACATGCTGATTGGCAACGCCATGATGATGGCGTCTTCGTGTCCATCGGCCGTTGGATAGTAGTTGCGACGGATCGTCGCCTCGTTAAAGCCTAAGCTTTCGTACAGCGCGATAGCGGCCGCATTCGAGGCGCGCACTTCAAGCCACAGGGTCAAAATACCACGCTTTTCCAGCTCATCGATCAGATGCTCCAGCAGCTCACGTCCCAGGCCCCGGCGCTGAAAGTCAGGATCGACGGCGATATTGAACAACGTCGCTTCATCCAGTACGACCTGCGTAATTGCAAAGGCGGCCATCACGTCGTCAACCCTCAACTGAAAATTGAGGTAGCGATCGCCCTGGTTGCTGGCAAATGTTTTTTCACTCCACGGAAAAGCGTGGGCGCGTTTTTCAATCTGAAATGCTGCGGGTAAATCAGTCGGCTCGAGGGAAGAAATCGTGTTCATATGCGCAGATTTGTTGCCATAACGCGGCGCGTGCCGCTGGGTTTTCCCGTAATTCATTAAACGCAGGACTCTCGACCTGAGCGCCCTCCAGCAGCAGCGGCTCTTCGGTTCCCAGCCGCCAGCTATTACAGCGACTGCCTTGCGGCAGCATGGCGACACGGTCAGGCGTCAGTTGTAAAACCTGATCCGGGCTAACGGTTAATGCGCGTAAAATATCGCTGATCAACGGTTCGGTTAGCGCGGGTAACTGTGCAGCAACCATCACCAAACGGACATGCGCAGGAATGGAAATCGCGATCTCGCCCTGCAGTGCGCCAGGACGACGCAACGACCACTGCGTAATGCCCAGTTGCTGTAACTGCCAGTCTCGTCGGGATGTCATAGCGAAACACTCCTGTCTATCAGGGGCGCAAATATAGCAAATTTGTCGAATCCGTGCCATCAAACAACTATAATCCCCCGCTGTACAATTTAAGGAGCATTCCATGTCTGCTTTTACCCCGGCAAGTGAAGTCTTGCTGCGCCACAGTGATGATTTCGAACAAAGCCGTATTCTGTTTGCCGGTGATTTGCAGGATGACCTGCCTGCCCATTTTGAAAGCGCCGCCAGCCGTGCGCACACCCAGCAACTTCACCACTGGCAGGTGCTTAACCGCCAGATGGGCGACAACGTCCGCTTCAGCCTCGTCGCGCAGGCCGATGACGTTGCCGATAGCGATACGCTGATCTACTACTGGCCGAAGAATAAGCCGGAAGCCCAGTTCCAGTTGATGAACATTCTGTCGCTGTTACCGGTGGGCACCGATATTTTTGTTGTCGGCGAGAATCGCAGCGGCGTACGTAGCGCAGAGCAGATGCTTGCCGAATACGCACCGTTAAACAAAGTCGACAGTGCACGTCGCTGTGGCCTGTACCACGGTCGTCTGGAAAAACAGCCGGTCTTTGATGCAGAAAAATACTGGGATGAATACCAGACAGAAAATCTGACCATCAAAACGCTGCCGGGCGTCTTCAGCCGTGACGGTCTGGATGTTGGCAGCCAACTGCTGCTCTCCACGCTGACGCCGCACACCAAAGGAAAAGTGCTGGATGTCGGCTGTGGCGCAGGCGTTCTCTCCGTCGCCTTAGCCAGCCACTCGCCGAAAGTGCGTTTAACCCTGTGCGATGTTAGCGCCGCCGCCGTTGAAGCCAGCCGCGCAACGCTTGCAGCCAACGGCATTGAAGGTGACGTCATCGCCAGTAACGTCTTTTCTGACGTGACGGGTCGTTTTGATATGATCATCTCCAACCCGCCGTTCCACGACGGTATGCAGACCAGCCTTGATGCCGCACAAACGCTGATTCGTGGCGCAGTGCGTCATCTCAACAGCGGTGGTGAACTGCGTATTGTGGCGAACGCCTTCCTGCCTTATCCGAAGGTTCTGGATGAAGTGTTTGGCTTCCATGAAGTTATCGCGCAGACCGGACGTTTCAAGGTCTATCGCACTGTGATGACGCGCCAGGCGAAAAAAGCCTAACTGCTCCAGGCCAGATAAGGCGTTTACGCCGCCATCCGGCGTGACACCGAGCAACGCCGGATGGCGCTATCGCTTATCCGGCCTGCATAAAACGCCAAAAACCGAAGAAACGCCTTTTTTTTCGGCAATCACGTTAAGTTCGAAAATTAACTGTTGACGCCCTGCATAAAATCTCTAGAATTCGCCCCCGTGGTAACGATACTTTTTGAGTGTCGATGGTATGCGAAGGTGGCGGAATTGGTAGACGCGCTAGCTTCAGGTGTTAGTGTCCTTTCGGACGTGGGGGTTCAAGTCCCCCCCCTCGCACCATAATCCACGTTGATATTGCTCGCACTGGGCGAAGGTGGCGGAATTGGTAGACGCGCTAGCTTCAGGTGTTAGTGTCCTTAGGATGTGGGGGTTCGAGTCCCCCCCCTCGCACCAACGAGGCGATATCAAAAAAATAAGATGACTGTGCGAAGGTGGCGGAATTGGTAGACGCGCTAGCTTCAGGTGTTAGTGTCCTTAGGATGTGGGGGTTCGAGTCCCCCCCCTCGCACCAATTATCTTATTTCCCTCTCGATTTCCTTCTCTGTTTTGTTCATCCCTGATTCCAGTTCATCATTACCAAAACAATGCCACCAATCAGTGCCGCGCATGAAGGTAACAAAACAAAGTGACGTAAACGTTTGTGGTACAGCATGAGCGAAGTCAGCAGTAATCCTAATACAATCATCACCTTCCATACGTAGACCGACAGGTCGCTATATGCCATCCCGGCAATCAGCATTCCCGGCAGCAGAACACCCCATCCACTGCCCAGCGTACGTTGCAACATGATTTCACCTATGACATTGATAATGATAACCAATATCATATGATAAAATTTCTCATTTGTCAGCCATGAAGCACTATCAATTATATGAGTTTTACTTAACGATTGATGACATGAATAATCCAAGGTGATAAATTGCTCACCGGTTAGCTCTTCAACTAAAAACAATAAAAACCTCTGCGAATGATACCCCGTTCGTTATTTGTTTTATTTACCAATACACCTTCGTACATTGCAGATAACTAACAATATTTACCTATGACAGTACAATCCTGGCGAACTCTGCGCACAAAAAAATACCAACTCTCTTTACGACTGTTTCTACTGCTCAACGCAGTCTCCGCGCTGTTTACGCTTTTTTTCCCACTGTTTGCGGTCAAAGCCTTATCAGTACCGGCGTTGCTGATGCTGGTGATGAGTACACTGCTGCTGGTATGGCATGGGAAATACGCGGATAAAAGAATTAATCTCCCTTTTATTTCAATCGTTTTTGGCTTGTTATGGGCGTTACATATATTCTTGAAATATAACGCTCTAGGTCAGAATGATTATTATTTCCTGTTAATAGCGCTGCTCAGCGTACTGTTTATTGGCTCTATCGCTTTTGCCAATAATATCATCGCGTTTACGCTCCACTCACTCCCCTCCGTCGCCGTTTGTTTATGGCTTAACGGCAGCGAACATGGTTTGCGGATTTTCTATTTTATGGCGCTGCCTATGGCCGGTATCGCCATCCAGCATGTGATACAAAAGCGCTACGATGGATTCGCTCAGCAACTGATGTACAAACTGCTGGAGGAAAGGGAAACCCTGAACGGGCTCAGCATGCTCGACCCGCTAACCGGTTTGTATAATCGCCGGGGGCTGCAACACCGGCTCGATACACTGTTGGCTCTGAGTAATTCGAGGCACTTCGTTCTGCTGCTGGATATCGACCATTTCAAATCCTATAACGATCATTACGGACATATGATGGGCGACCAGGCGTTGATCCGTGTTTCTGCCGCCATCCGAGACTCCGTACGCTCCCGGGACGTGGTGGCGCGTTTTGGCGGTGAAGAGTTTATGATTTTGCTGACCGCGGTCGATCCACAGCAGGCCCAGGCTGCCGCCGAACGTATCCGCCAGAAAGTGTACGACCTTAAAATCCCTCACATGTTTAATGAGAGCGTGGCAACCAACGTAACCGTCAGTATCGGCATTGCACCTCTGGTAGAACAGGATATTGATGCTGCTATCGCCAAAGCGGATAAAGCCCTTTACGAGGCCAAGAATCTTGGGCGTAACAATACCCTGGTCAGCGATGAGCTGCGGGTAAACTGCCCCTCTACCTGAGCTTTCTGTGCGCTGCCGCTCGGGATGGCGACAAAGATCTTGCCATCGCTCAATGTCAATTATAGGATTAGCAATCATTATCATTAAGATTAACATCCTTATATCGACATGGCTTATCGTTCCGCACCGATCGTTGAAGATGTCATCTGGCGTAGCCATCTCCCCTCAGAGATGCCCTCGCTGGCTGCTGCCGTACACGCAACGATAGCCAAAACTCGCGAGCACCTGCTGGACTTCATTCGTCTTGACGAAACGCCTGTGCCAGGTGCAATGACGCTGCATGAATGGATGCAACCGGCGACGCTTAGCTCGCTGCTGGCCGTTTATTCAGACCATATCTATCGCAACCAGCCCACGCTACCCCGCGAAAATAAGCCCCTGATTTCTCTTTGGGCGCAATGGTATATCGGCCTGATGATGCCTCCGTTAATGGTGGCCCTACTGACGCAAAAAGAGGCTATCGACGTCTCTCCTGAACATATGCGCGTAGAGTTTCACGAAACAGGCCGTGCGGCCTGCTTCTGGATCGACGTCCATCAGGATCACCAGGCTACAGCCCTGTCTCCTCAACAACGCATGGAAACGCTGATTCTCTCAGCGCTGACGCCGGTTGTGCAGGCGCTGGAAGCGACGGGCGAGATCAACGCGAAGCTTATCTGGAGCAACACCGGATATTTAATTCACTGGTATTTAACGGAAATGAAGCCGTTGCTAGGTGAGGAACTGCTGACCACGCTGCGCCAGACCTGCTTTTTTGAGAAACAACTCTCCTGCGGTCAGGATAACCCTCTGTGGCGAACCGTTGTTCCGCGTGAGGGGCTGTTAGTACGCAGAACCTGCTGCCAACGCTATCGCCTGCCTGACGTTCAGCAATGCGGAGACTGCACGCTGAAGTAAGCGAGGAGCCGTAGCCCCTCGCCAGATAGTTATGCAACCTGCTGGTTTTCCTCTTCCATACGCTGCGCCTCTTCTTTTTCCTGCGCCAATAGCTGCTTTTCGTAGACCTTAAAGAACGGGAAGTAGATAACGGCCGACACCAGCGCCAACAGCACCACCAGGATAGCTGCACGATAATCCCAGCCTAATGCCCATGCCGCGCCAACCGGTGCCGGTGCGGTCCAGGGAACCACTGAAATGACCCGCCCAATTAAATCCAGTTTCATCGCCGCCCAGGCCAGTACCGCATTCACCATTGGGGCCAGCAGGAAAGGGATAAAAAACACCGGGTTCATGACAATCGGCGTACCAAAAATCACCGGTTCGTTAATATTAAAAATGCTGGGGACTACGCTCAGACGCCCAATCGAGCGTAGATGAGCCGAACGACTACGCAGATAGCAAATCACCAACCCCATCGTTGCGCCTGACCCTCCGACCACAATAAAGAACGTCCAGAACGCTTCCATAAAGATATGCGGTAACGGCGCGCCCTGCGCCAGCGCCGACTGGTTCATCCCAAGATTAGTTAGCCAGAACATTTGCAGCATTCCCGACACAATTGCCGCGCCGTGAATACCCGCAAACCACAATAGATGGCCAATCAATACCGCCAGAAGTATCGCCGGCAGAGAATCTGCAGCCGACACCAGTGGTTTAAAGATGGCCATAATGGCCTGCGGGATCAGCATGTCAAACTGCGACTGTATCACCAGACTCAGCGGGTACAGCGTCAGTACTACCACCAGCACCGGGATCAGCAGATCGAAAGAGTTTTTGATCATCGGCGGCACCTGATCGGGTAAACGGATGCCGATGTTGTGCGCCTTCAGGAAGCGCATCATTTCAACACAGTAAATGGCCACCAGGATGGCGGTGAAAATCCCCGTTCCTCCCAGACTATCAACTGGCATTGTGCCTTTGGTTTTTGGCGCGGCAATCAGCAAAAAAGCCATGATTGATAGCATCGCACACATAAACGGATCTAACTGATGCGACTTCACATAGTGCTTACCCAGGTTATAAGCAATAGCCGCACATATGTAGACCGACATAATCCCCATCGTCATATCAAACGGTGTGAGGATTTGGCCTTCAAACTGTTTTGCCAGATCCAGCCACGCGCGGGCGAATCCCCAGGTGGTATCCGGAGAAAACGGCGGATAGGCAAAAACCAGCAGAAAAGAGCCTACAATCATAAAAGGCATCGCCGAAATAAAACCGTCGCGAATGGCCATTACATGTCGTTGTGAAGAGATGCGCCCGGCAACAGGGCTGACGTAATTTTCAACAAAGCGGAAAATCACGTTAAACACAGCATGGTTAGTAGACATAGCCGTTCTCCCGTTGTGCAAAACCCTGCAACCGTGCTGGAATCAACACCACCACGTAAAGCCCATTACTACTTTTCGCAACCGTGCCGGGAGGAACAACAGCACTACCGCTTTTCGAGTTAAGTTTCATAGATGGCTCTTATTATGTGATACAGAGGAAGTGACAACTTCAGTATTAATCGTCATTTCAGCATTCTGCAACCGGTTACTGTAACCGGTTTCTTTGATTGTGAAGACGATCGAAAAACTGCCAATGTTGCTATGTTGTTACAATAAAATATTTACAGTGTGGTTGCCCCTATGACAAATTACATCCTGCAGTTTTCTGCTGTGCAGGGCTATCTGTAAGCGATAGGGAGAGAAGAATGAGTTTGCAATCAGTACGCCAATTCCTGGCGCAACATGCACCAGATATCGAGATCATCGAATTAAACCAGAGCACAGCAACCGTTGATCTGGCAGCAAAAGCCCATAACGTTGAACCTGGCCAAATAGCGAAAACACTTTCGCTAAAGGTGAAGAACGATATCATCCTGGTCGTGGCAAAAGGCGATGCCCGACTGGATAATAAAAAGCTAAAGAGTACGTTCGGTGCCAAAGCCCGAATGTTAAGTAGTGATGAGGTCGTGAACGCGACGGGGCACCCCGTTGGCGGCGTTTGCCCCTTCGGATTAGAAACACCGATATCAGTGTACTGTGATGTTTCTCTGAAGCACTACGCTGAAGTGCTGCCTGCCGCAGGTGCCATCCACAGCGCAGTTCGCATCACGCCTGAAAGGATGGCTGAACTGACTTCTGCCACCTGGGTTGACGTGTGTCAGTAATGTTTCACGCGCTAAACCTGCGACCAAACCCGGCAAGAAACACGTCAATGTTGCCCGTCACGAAACCGCCTGCATAAAAGGCGCTGGCTCGCCAGCACGCAGATACAACAGGATGTCAGCGGCATCCAATAACCCGGCATCCGAGCTGACCCCCAGTTTGGACATCACATTAAATTTGTGTGCCCGAATGGTTTTGATGTTCCGTTCAAGCTGAACAGCAATCTGTGGCATCGAATAGCCATTCGACATAAAGCGCAGTATTTCTCGTTCTGTCGGACTGAGCATACGGCTTTGATTAATATACCAATGGTTTTTCGTGCCTTCGGTTCCCCGACCAGGGCTGCTTAACGCCGTAAATAACGCGTCCTGCAACACCGTTAACGAAGAAGCTTTACTCACAACGCCATCTAACGGCAAGGGGGACAGGGAACCAATTAAACGCGCTTCAGCATCATCATCGGCAATCACCACACGGCGAATCCGCGGATAATTTATCGCCAGCTCCGTTAAATAGGCCAACCCTGCCCTACGATCGGTTCTGATTGCAGAGAGGGAAAAAATAACTGCCGAAAACGACATCTTTAACATTGCCTGGCTAAAAGCGGGCTGGTTTGAAAAGAGATGAAGTTTATATTGGTCATCCGGCATGGTATTAAATAAACTCTTAATACCCACGCTGCTCATCGTGCACTTTTCTACCAGTGCAACGTTTCTTTTGATGATTCTGCTTTCCATTCCGTGGTTTCTCCATAAACTGAAGGTAAATTAAGTTCTCGCGATCCTTGAGAACTATTTATCCAGGCATACATTTCTGCATTGCTATTTATCGACAAGCGACGCATAGCGCTATTCTTTTGGGCGCTGATTGTTTTATTGCTTTTCTTCAGTAGCGTCGCAATCTGGTTGATTCCCCAGCCTTTCCCAAGGAGGCGCAATACTTTCCTTTCAGAGAGAGTGAGAACGATAGATCGTACGCTATGATCTAACAATTGTGGCATAGCGGGCGGAGAGAGCAGCGCCTTGCTTATTCTCTCTGCGCGTGTATTTCCCGCGTGAATGACATTCACTAAACTTTCAATCGGCTCTGCGTCAGAGAGCAGCGAACTGACAGGACACATCAGTAGTTCAACAGCCAGAGGATAAAAAATACGAGATACGAGAAATACCCAGTGAATATCACGATATTGAGATAATAAAGAATAATATTGTTCGCAGACTGAACGAGGATAATTGCAGTCTCCGGTTAAATCAGCAATCACCAAATCAGCACACCGTAGCTGTAATAACGTCAGTTCTTCAACAGAACGACAGTAGGTAAGTTCGTAATCGGCGAACTGCGCCTGCATTACACCTTTAAGTCCGGTTTGTATAATCGGTGATTTACTAATAATAATTGCGTTTTTGCAGCGTCCTGGCAACATATCCCCTCCACACTCACCAGTCCGTAATCGTACTTAATTCAAATTTCCCAATAAAATTAATAGCTATTAATTCACGGGAAAATACTCCGAACAATAAACGGGGTGAATTGCTTATCCTTGGTATTTTCTAAAATAAAAGTATTGGTACTACAATCCAAATAATGCAAAACTGGCAAGCTATTATTACATAATTGCGCATGAATACATTATTTGTACAATTAAAATAACTACAATAGATCGTTAGCATGGCTTACGTATTTGCCATACGGGAAAATAACGCTACATTTCAAACATGTCTCCCCCTCGTACCTTAACTAGCGGGGGAGTTAAGATGCCATAACTGTATCATCTGCGTCTTTTTTCGACATAAAGATTGATCTTAGCCAGAGCCAGCGTGCTCATGCTTCATGATAAAAAGAAGATATTCGTCACTCAAAGAGATCCTTTTCAGTCAGAGCGAGCCATGCAAACAGAGCAGTCGTCACAGCGAACGGTTACACGGTTATGTATTCAATGCGGACTTTTTTTACTTCAGCATGGGGCAGAAAGCGCTCTGGTTGACGAGTTATCCACCCGCCTCGGGCTGGCACTTGGCATGGATAGCGTAGAAAGCGCCATCTCCTCTAACGCTATCGTCCTGACCACCATTAAAGACGGGCAATGCCTGACATCAACGAGAAAAAATCAGGATCGCGGCATTAATATGCACGTCGTGACGGAAGTGCAGCACATTGTCATTTTGGCGGAACATAAACTGCTGGATATTAAAGGAGTAGAGAAACGCTTTAGCCAGATTAAGCCGCTACGCTATCCAAGATGGTTGGTCGCCTTTATGGTCGGTTTGTCCTGCGCCTGCTTTTGTAAACTCAATAACGGCGGATGGGATGGTGCGGTGATCACCTTTTTCGCCAGCATGGTGGCGATGTATATCCGCCAGATTCTGGCGTCTCGGCATTTGCACCCACAAATCAATTTTTGCATCACCGCCTTTGTGGCGACCACCATTTCAGGTTTGCTGCTGACGTTGCCGACCTTTAGCAATACTCCAACTATCGCGATGGCCGCCAGCGTGCTGTTGCTGGTTCCGGGCTTTCCGTTGATCAACTCCGTCGCGGATATGTTTAAGGGACACATTAATACCGGGCTCGCTCGCTGGGCAATTGCCAGTCTGCTTACGTTGGCGACCTGTATTGGCGTGATCGTATCGATGACCTTATGGGGGCTGCGCGGATGGGCGTGATCGATTTCATACTGGCGCTGATGCAGGACATGATCCTGTCGGCGATCCCGGCGCTTGGCTTTGCCATGGTATTCAATGTCCCTCATCGGGCGCTCCCCTGGTGTGCATTACTCGGCGCACTCGGTCACGGCTCACGAATGGTGATGATGACCGCAGGGTTTAATATTGAATGGTCAACCTTTATGGCGTCGCTGCTGGTCGGCTGCATTGGGATCCAGTGGTCGCGTTGGTATCTGGCGCATCCGAAAGTCTTTACCGTTGCGGCAGTGATCCCGATGTTCCCTGGGATCTCCGCCTACACCGCCATGATCTCGGCGGTAAAAATCGGTCATTTTGGCTACAGCGAAGCGCTGATGATCACCCTGCTGACCAATTTCCTGAAAGCCTCATCGATTGTCGGCGCGCTCTCCATCGGGCTATCCGTGCCAGGATTATGGCTGTATCGCAAACGCCCACGCGTTTGACGGTGCACTTTCTTTAATACCTTGCAGAGAGGGGAATCTCCCCCTCACCTGCTGCTCTCCTTCTTCTCTGTGTTACTATAAAAGCAGTCCCCTTCTCGGTTGTTGTTCAGTATTGAGAAACATTATGCCCTGCAAAATTTTGACGCCGGACGTCACGAGCATTGACGCCTTACTACACGATCACCACGCCGTGCTGGCCAGGTCTGCGGGTGGCGCCGTAGCCGTATTCGCTAACAATGCGCCAGCTTTTTACGCGGTGACGCCTGCGAGACTGGCTGAGCTGTTGGCGCTTGAGGAGAAACTGTCACGCCCGGGAAGCGATGTGACATTAGATGATCAATTTTATGAAGAGCCGCAAGCCGCTCCCGTTGCCGTACCAATGGGGAAATTTGCGATGTACGCTGCCTGGCAGCCTGATGCCGACTTTCAGCGTCAGGCTGCTTTATGGGGTGTAGCGTTGAGAGAGCCGGTTACTGCTGAAGAGCTGGCCTCATTTGTTGCCTACTGGCAGGCTGAAGGAAAAGTCTTTCACCATATTCAGTGGCAGCAAAAACTGGCGCGCAGCATTCAGATTGGACGGGCCAGCAATGGCGGAATGCCAAAGCGCGATGTGAACAGCGTCAGTGAACCTGACAGCCACATTCCACCGGGTTTTAGAGGATAACGATGAAAAACGTTGGCGACCTGATGAAACGTCTGCAAAAAATGATGCCACCTAATGTCGAGCCCGCATTTAAAACGGGCGAAGAACTGCTGGCATGGCAAAAAGAGCAAGGTGAAATTCGTGCCGCAGCGCTGGCCCGCGAAAACCGGGCTATGAAAATGCAGCGCACATTCAACCGTTCCGGTATCCGTCCGCTGCATCAGAACTGTTCGTTCGAAAACTATCGGGTAGAGTGCGAAGGTCAGATGAACGCCCTGAGCAAAGCCCGCCAGTATGTTGAAGAGTTTGACGGCAACATCGCCAGCTTTATCTTCTCCGGCAAACCCGGCACCGGCAAAAACCATTTAGCCGCCGCCATCTGCAACGAACTGCTACTGCGCGGCAAGTCGGTATTGATCATTACCGTGGCCGATATCATGTCGGCGATGAAAGAAACGTTCAGTAATCGTGAAACCAGCGAAGAACAGCTGCTCAACGATCTGAGCAATGTGGATCTGCTGGTGATCGACGAGATCGGCATGCAGACCGAATCCCGCTATGAAAAAGTGATCATTAATCAGATCGTCGATCGCCGTTCATCCTCAAAACGTCCGACCGGCATGTTAACTAACAGCAATATGGATGAAATGAACAAGCTGCTGGGTGAGCGCGTGATGGATCGTATGCGCCTTGGCAACAGTCTGTGGGTCATTTTTAACTGGGAAAGCTACCGTAGTCGGGTAACCGGGAAAGAGTATTAAGGTATTAGGACCACTCCTAAGACTGCCAGCGCTATACTGCGCTGAAAAGGCATAACACGAGTTGCATATAATGATGAAAACTACCAAACGTCTGCTGTGCTGTGCGCTTGCCGCCAGCACGCTCATCTCCACCAGCGTTTTCGCCGCCTCCTGGCAGGATTCGCTCTCCAGCGCGGCCAGTGAGCTGAGCAAACAAAGCTCCGGCTCGCAAAGCAGCTCGTCGCTCTCTTCCCTGACCAGCCTGCTGAATGGCAGCAATCAGTCGTTGACCTCCAGCAGCATGAATAACGCCGCCGGGATCCTGGAATATTGCGCTAAACAGAAACTGGCCTCGGTCACCGACGCGCAAAACGTCAAAAACCAGGTGCTGGATAAACTGGGACTCAGCGCGCCTGAGCAGAAGCAAGACACCAACTATATGGACGGGATTCAGGGGCTGCTCAACGCCAAAGATGGTCAACAGCTGGACCTGAACACAATTGGCAACAGCTCGCTGGCGAAGCAGGTAAAAACCAAGGCCTGCGATCTGGTGTTAAAACAGGGCATGAACTTCATTTCCTGACGCACGACATGCCGCGTATAACCTGCGCGGCATCTATTTATTTTCGACAATACATTCACATTCCAAATAAACAGTCTTTCCCCACAAAAACGCGCATATCTAAACCAATTCTGAATAACAACGTAATTTAATGTCACTACAATTGCAGCAATGTAACAACGCTATTACATTGTTCTCTCACCAAATGATTAGCCTGCCAGGCAATTGCCCGGTTTACTGAGGATCGACCGTTGTCAGAATTAATCTCCATCACTCTGTTTCTCGCTTCAGTGCTGATTTATGCCTGGAAAGCGGGTCGCAACACCTGGTGGTTTGCCGCCACGTTAACGGTGCTGGGGATTTTTATTGTCTTGAATATCACGCTTTATGCCAGTGACTATTTCACCGGCGACGGGATCAATGACGCGGTTCTCTATACGCTGACCAACAGCCTGACCGGCGCGGGTATCGGCAAATATATTCTGCCGGGCGTTGGGATCGCGCTGGCGCTGACGACCGTTTTTGTCGCTCTCGGCTGGATCCTACGCCGCCGTCGCCATCATCCACATCATGTGGGTTACAGTCTGCTGGCCCTGCTGCTGGCGCTGGCCTCCGTTGACGCCAGCCCGGCATTTCATCAGATAACCGAACTGGTGAAGTCGCAGTCACGCGATGGCGATCCGGATTTCCCGACGTATTATAAAGAGCCATCGAAAACCATTCCCAATCCGAAGCTGAACCTGGTGTATATCTACGGTGAGAGCCTCGAACGCACCTATTTTAATAACGACGCATTCCCGGATCTGACCCCGGAACTCGGCGCGTTGAAAAACGAAGGTCTGGATTTCAGCAACACCATGCAGCTGCCGGGTACGGATTACACCATCGCGGGCATGGTCGCCTCCCAGTGCGGAATTCCGCTGTTTGCGCCGTTTGAAGGCAACGCCTCTGCGTCGGTTTCAAGTTTCTTCCCTAACAATATTTGTCTGGGCGATATCCTGAAAAACTCCGGCTATCAGAACTACTTTGTGCAGGGTGCCAACCTGCGCTTTGCTGGCAAAGACGTGTTCCTGAAATCTCACGGCTTTGACCATCTGTATGGTGCGGAAGAGTTAAAAAGCGTGGTGGCGGACCCGACCTATCGTAACGACTGGGGCTTCTACGACGATACCGTGCTGGACGAAGCGTGGAAAAAATTCGAAGAGCTTTCGCGCTCGGGCCAGCGTTTTTCACTGTTTACCCTGACCGTGGATACCCATCATCCGGATGGATTTATCTCCCGTAGCTGCAACCGTAAACGTTATGACATCGACGGGAAGGCCAACCAATCGTTCAGCGCGGTCAGCTGCAGCCAGGAAAACATTGCCGAATTTATCAATAAAATCAAAGCATCGCCGTGGTTTAAAGATACCGTTATCGTGGTGTCTTCCGATCATCTGGCGATGAACAACACCGCATGGAAGTATCTGAACAAGCAGGACCGCAACAACCTGTTCTTCGTACTGCGCGGCGATCAACCGCAACAGGACACGCTGGCGGTAAAGCGTAACACGATGGATAACGGCGCAACGGTACTGGATATTCTCGGCGGCGATAACTTTATCGGCCTTGGCCGCAGCAGCTTGTCGAGCGAATCCGTCTCGGAAGTGTTCCTGAACATCAAAGAAAAAATGCTGGCGTGGAAGCCCGATATCATTCGCCTGTGGAATTTCCCGAAAGAGATGAAAGAGTTCACCGTCGACCAGGACAAAAATATGATCTCTTTCTCCGGCAGTCATTTCCGCCTGCCGCTGCTGCTGCGAGTATCGGACAAACGCGTCGAGCCGCTGCCGGAAAGCGAATACTCGGCCCCGCTGCGCTTCCAACTGGCAGATTTCGCCCCACGCGATAACTTCGTCTGGGTCGATCGCTGCTACAAAATGGCGCAACTGTGGGCGCCGGAGCTGGCACTCTCTACCGATTGGTGCGTATCACAGGGGCAGCTGGGCGGACAGCAAATCGTACAGCACGTCGATAAAGCCAAGTGGAAAAGTAAAACCGTATTTAAAGACACGGTAATCGACATGGAGCGCTATAAAGGTAACGTCGATACGCTGAAAATTGTCGATAACGACATTCGCTACAAAGCAGATAGCTTCGTTTTCAACGTGGCGGGCGCGCCGGAAGAGGTCAAACAGTTTAGCGGCATTTCACGCCCCGAATCCTGGGGACGCTGGTCCAATGCGCAGCTCAGCGAAGAAGTAACTATTGAGTACAAAGCCCCGCTACCGAAGAAATTCGATCTGGTCATTACCGCGAAAGCCTTCGGTGACAATGCCAATCGTCCGATCCCCGTGCGCGTTGGCAACGAGGAGCAGACGCTGGTGTTAGGCCATGATGTCAGCACCACCACCTTACATTTTGATAACCCGGCGGATGCCGATACGCTGGTAATTGTTCCACCCGATCCGGTCGCCACCAACGAGGGCAATATTCTCGGTCACTCACCGCGTAAGCTGGGGATCGGGATGGTTGAAATCAAAGTAGTGGCTCAGGGTTCGTAACATGAAAGGCCTGATAGCGCTTTGCTTATCAGGCCTATCGTGAACCGAATGTATTGTCTGAAAAAAAACAGCGCCCAACACCACACCGGGCGCTGCATGGCAACCTTATTCCAGACCGTTCACCGTCTGGCGCATACCCTGTACCAGAATCATCTCCAGATTGGCCGTCACCTGCCCGGCAAGGCCAGGTAGCAACGTCAAATCCTCTCCCCAGTGCGCCGCATCGCCAAGCACGGCATCCACCAGTTCACGCAGCGTTAAATCATTGCCTACTCGCGGCCACAGGCTGGCATACAGGCTTACCCACTGTTCATCATCCTGTATCGGATAGCGTTCCCCGTCGCGCTCTGCACGATAAAACGCCAGCAGCGCAGCGAGGGCAAACGTTAACCGCACGGGCCAGCGCCCATTGTGCTGACCCGCCAGCAGCTGCGGCAAAATTCGGGTGCGGAATTTGGTCATCCCATTAAGCGCAATGGAAAGCAACTGGTGGCGAATGTAGGGGTTCTGAAAACGCCCGCTCACCGCGTCGGCAAATTCACGCAATTCGTCCGCCGGGAGATCCAACACCGGAATAATCTCCTCACTAATCGCCCGCTCGACAAAGCGGCGGACATCAACATCCTGCATCGCCTCGCCAACGGTCTCCAGCCCGCACAGCCACGCGACCGGCACCAGAGCCGTATGCGCACCATTGAGGATAGCGACCTTGCGCTCTTTGTACGGTTTGATATCACTCACCACACGGATATTCAGCGGACACTGCGCCAGCTTCAGCTCCTCTGCCAGCCATTGCGGTCCCTGGATCACAAACAGGTAAAAATGCTCCGCGGTATCGAGAAACGCATCGTGATAGCCTAGCGTAGCCTCCAGCGCAGCGGCTTCTTCGCGCGGATAGCCGGTGACAATACGGTCGACCAGCGTGGAACAGAACGTGTTTGCCGTCTCCACCCAGTCGGCAAATGCCGGAGGAAGTTGCCACTCCTGCGCATACCGCAGCACCAGGGTTTTGAGCGCCTCACCGTTATAGTCGATAAGCTCGCACGGGATAATTACCCAGCCCTTATCCACCGCGCCCGCAAAGTGGTTAAAACGCTCCAGCAGCAGGCGTGTCAGCTTGGCCGGAAAACTCACCGGCGGCGCATCATCCACACGGTCCGCTGCGTGATAGCTAATTCCGGCTTCGGTGGTATTCGAAAACACAAAACGGATGTCCGCATTGTGCGCCAGCGCCAGATACGCCGCGAAATCCTGATACGGGTTGATTTCGTTATTCACCGAACGGATAAGCCGTGCCTCACTCACTGCCTCACCCTGCTCGTTAAGCCCGCGTATCAGCGTGGTATACAGCCCGTCCTGGGTATTCAGCGACGGCGGAAAATCGGTATTGATCGGGCGAACGATGGTCACGCCAGCGTTCAGATCGGTTTGCTCGTTGAGGATATCCAGTTGCCAGTCAACAAACGCCCGCAGGAAGTTACCTTCACCAAACTGGATCACGCGCGTTGGGTAGCTGGCCCCCGGAAAATCACGTCGATTCAATGTCTTCATCGCATTTCCCCTCTCAGAACGTGATCACGCCTTTAATCAGCTCACGGTTGTTAATCACATCCCGTTCGTAGATTTCTGCCAGTGTGGCAAACGCGTAACGGTGCGTGAGCATCATGTCGGCGGTAAGTTTGCCTTCCGACATCAAACGGCCCACTTTGGCGAAATCTTCCGGCGTGGCGTTGCGGCTGCCCATCATGGTGGTCTCTTTCTTGTGGAACTCAGGGTCAGAGAACTGCAAATCGCCTTTGAACAGCCCAACGAAAACGATGCTGCCGCCATGACGAATCAGATTCACCGTGTTGTTCATCGCATGCTGATTCCCCGTGGCATCAATAACCTTTTGCGCCAACGAACCGCCAAACTGGTCACGCAGGTGCGTATCAAAATCTTCAGCGGATGGGTCGATAACCGGGAGTCCCAACCGGGAAGACACGTGCTCCCGGCGTGCTGGACTGGTATCGGCGACCACCACCTGTGCGCCATCGGCTTTGGCAATCGCTGCCGCCCCCAGACCAATCGGACCCGCGCCGACCACCAGCACCTGCTCACCCGGAGCCACCGCCGCCCGGCGTACCGCATGAGCGCTGATAGCGTAAGGCTCAATCAGCGCCGCCGCCTGCGGGTCAATCCCCTGCGCATCCAGCAGGTTGGTCACCGGAACGGACAGATATTCACTGAAACCGCCATCCTGGTGCACGCCAATCACTGAAATCTTCTCGCAGCAGTTGGTGCGCCCGCTCAGGCATGCCGGACACTGCTGGCAGGCCACGTAAGGAATAACCGCCACCTGCTGACCATTTTTCAGATTCTGTATATTCTTACCCAGACCGACAATTTCCCCACATATTTCATGCCCTAATACACGCGGGTAGCTGAAAAAAGGTTGATTGCCACCCCAGGCATGAATATCGGTACCACAAATCCCTACCGACTTAATTTTAATTAATGCTTCACCCTCACCCGGAATAGGTATTTCGCGCTCTTTCCAGACTAATTTTTTAGGTTCCTGGCAAATCAACGTATTCATCGTAGACATGATTCTGCTCTCCTGTTTTTTTGTTGCCTCAGATATCAACGAAAATAAAAAAGACGGAGAAAGCAGAAACACAATCTGTGAATTCCAGCGCATAAAAATGTTTTAAATCGGGTTTTAATAGATAAAAAGGAGAAGCCATGAGCCGTTCGCAGAACTTACGCCACAATGTGATTAACCAGATAATCGATGATATGGCGCGTGGTCATATCCCTTCTCCACTCCCCTCACAAAGCGCACTGGCGGAGATGTACAACATCAGCCGCACCACCGTGCGCCATATGCTGAGCCACTTAAGCGAGTGCGGCGTTCTGACCCAGGTCGGCAGCCACTATGTCATCGTGCGAAAACCCGACCATGACGATGGTTTTGCCTGCACCACCGCCTCCATGACCGAGCAAAACCGGATTTTTGAACAGGCGTTTTTCACCATGATCAACCAGCGACAGCTGCGTGCAGGCGAGAGCTTCTCCGAACTGCAGCTTGCCAGAGCCGCAGGCGTCAGCCCGGTGGTAGTGCGGGAATATCTTTTAAAATTCGAGCGTTACAACCTGATTAAAAATGAAAAACGCGGTCAGTGGAGCATGAAGCAGTTCGATCAGGCCTATGCGGAACAGTTGTTTGAACTCAGAGAGATGCTGGAAACGCATTCTCTGCAGCATTTCCTCAATCTGCCGGACGATGACCCGCGTTGGTTGCAGGCTAAAACGCTGCTGGAGCGCCATCGGATCCTGCGCGACAGCATTGGCAGCAGCTTTCGCATGTTCTCGCAGTTAGATCGTGAGTTCCATGCTTTGCTACTCTCTGCTGCCGATAATGTATTTTTTAATCAATCACTTGAAATCATCTCCGTGATTTTCCACTTCCACTATCAGTGGGATGAGAGCGATCTCAAACAGCGTAACATCATTGCCATTGATGAGCATATGACCATCCTCAGCGCGCTGATATGTCGCAGCGACCTGGATGCCACCCTCGCGCTCTGTAACCATTTGAATTCAGCCAAACAATCGATGATTCGCTCCATCAACCAGGGTTGTAACGTCGCTCATTAAGTACCGATAAAAAACAGCAAATCATTACCGGGAGCACGATTTTATAAAAATAAAAACGCCTGAAAAATACCTCTTGCCTATGCTCACGCTAAGTCGACTGCATTAAAAATTTTTGTGAGCGGTGATGAGCAAATTGATTCATCACTGGTATTTTTTCAATACTGCACAGTCCTGCTGTGTGAAAAATAAATTATTGAGGTTCAGGAGTCCGGCGTGGAAAAAAATAATATTACCCTCGACCCAAGTTCTTCGTTTGGCACGTCGTCATCTGCGGATATTAATGTTCCGCCTGAGGGCATGGTGCAACGCAGTAGCCGAATTAAACGTATCCAGACCACAGCAATGATTTTATTATTTTTTGCTGCGGTGATTAATTACCTCGACCGCAGCTCACTGTCTGTCGCCAACTTAACGATTCGTGAAGAACTGGGGCTGAGCGCCACGCAAATCGGCGTGCTGCTGTCGGTATTCTCTCTCGCTTACGGTATTGCGCAACTGCCCTGCGGTCCGCTGCTGGATCGCAAAGGTCCGCGCATTATGCTGGGACTGGGGATGTTCTTCTGGTCGCTGTTTCAGGCGATGTCCGGCATGGTGCACAGCTTCACCCAGTTTGTGTTGGTGCGTATCGGGATGGGGATCGGCGAAGCGCCAATGAACCCGTGCGGCGTAAAGGTCATCAACGACTGGTTTAACATCAAAGAGCGCGGCCGCCCGATGGGATTATTCAACGCCGCCTCCACCATCGGGGTTGCCATTAGCCCGCCGATTCTGGCTGCCATGATGCTCGTAATGGGCTGGCGCTGGATGTTCATCACCATTGGCGTGCTGGGTATTTTCCTCGCCATCGGCTGGTACATGCTGTATCGCAACCGCGAGCAAATTGAGCTGAGCGCCACGGAACAAGCGTACCTGAACGCCGGTAGCGTCAATGCCCGCCGCGATCCGCTGAGCTTTGCCGAATGGCGCAGCCTGTTCCGCAACCGTACCATGTGGGGCATGATGCTGGGCTTTAGCGGCATCAACTATACCGCATGGCTATACCTGGCCTGGCTGCCGGGCTACCTGCAAACCTCCTACAACCTGGATTTAAAAAGCACCGGATTAATGGCGGCGATCCCGTTCCTGTTTGGCGCAGCCGGCATGCTGATTAACGGTTTTGTCACCGACTGGCTGGTGAAAGGCGGTATGGCACCGATTAAGAGCCGTAAGATTTGTATTATCGCCGGGATGTTCTGCTCTGCAGCCTTCACCTTCGTCGTGCCGCAGGCCACAACGTCAATGGCCGCCGTGTTACTGATCGGTATGGCGCTGTTCTGTATCCACTTCGCAGGTACCTCGTGCTGGGGTCTGATCCACGTCGCCGTCGCCTCACGTATGACCGCTTCCGTGGGCAGTATCCAGAACTTTGCCAGCTTTATCTGCGCGTCGTTCGCACCGATCGTCACCGGTTTTATTGTTGATACCACCAACTCTTTCCGCCTGGCGCTGATCATCTGCGGCTGCGTCACCATGGTGGGTGCCCTCGCCTACATCTTCCTGGTTCGCCAACCCATCAGCGATCCGCGTAAAGATTAATCCTCCAGATGCCCGATAACACCGCGTTTATCGGGCATGTTATGCTCCTCGTATGAACATCACCTTACGCGCTACTACTCTGGCAGACACTGCCGCTCTTCCCGCCATCGAACGATCTGCGGGGCAACGTTTTTTACGCATCCCCGAACTGGCGTGGATTGCTGAAGACCAGATTTTATCGGCTGCTCAGCATCAGGCTTTTGCCGCCGCAGGCATGAGCTGGCTGGCGCAGGTCGATGCGCTTCCGGTCGGTTTTTTGGTTGCCGAAACGCTGGGGTCATCGCTGTTTATTGCTGAACTGTCGCTGCATCTGGAGTGGCAGGGAAAAGGAATTGGCCGCAGATTGATTGAGTATGTTGCCGAACAGGCGCGCGCGAAAGGTTACACGTCTCTCACGCTGACCACCTTCCGCAATGTGCCGTGGAATGCGCCATGGTACGCGCGACTGGGATTTGAAATGCTGGCTGACGAGACTCTGCCTGCAAAGTTGCGCCAGAAAAGAGAAGAGGAAGCGGCGCATGGACTGGCATTTGAATCGCGCTGCGCCATGCACCTGATGTTGCGCTAATTGCCCGATGGCGGCTACGCCTTATCGGGCCTACGTAACATTTCCGGCAACCACGTAACTTTCCCGTAGGCCGGATAAGCGATAGCGCCATCCGGCATCACAGGCTTAGAACGTTTCCCAGTTATCCCCGGCATCCGTTACCGCGGCTTTGCGCGGCTGGACCGTTGAAACCGGTTTAGCGGCAGCAACGTCACGCGCGCGCTGTTGGTCATGCTGAATACGGAACACGGCAACGGCCTGAGTAAGGCGGCTAGCCTGCTCTTCCAGCGCCGCAGCGGCGGCGGCGGATTCTTCCACCAGCGAGGCGTTCTGCTGCGTCACGCGATCCATCTCGGCAACGGCCAGACCCACCTGGTCAATACCGCGGCTCTGTTCATCAGAAGCAGAGGCGATTTCACCCATGATATCGGTCACGCGGGTTACCGCATTGACGATCTCATCCATGGTTTCACCGGCGCTTTCTACCAGGGTTGAACCGACATCCACGCGGCTGACCGAGTCTTCAATCAGGCTCTTGATCTCGCGCGCGGCCTGCGCACTACGCTGGGCCAGGTTACGAACCTCACCCGCAACCACCGCAAAACCACGCCCCTGCTCGCCCGCACGCGCGGCTTCTACTGCGGCGTTGAGCGCCAGAATGTTGGTCTGGAAGGCAATCCCGTCGATAACGCTGATAATATCGGCGATTTTCTGCGAACTGGACGCGATGTCGCGCATGGTTTGCACCACGTTATCCACCACTTTGCCGCCTTTCTGCGCGGTTTCAGAAGCACTCAGCGCCAAATGGCTGGCCTGACGCGCGTTTTCGGCGTTCTGCTTCACGGTCGCCGTCAGCTGTTCCATGCTGGCTGCGGTTTCTTCCAGAGATGCAGCCTGCTGCTCGGTACGGGAGGAGAGATCGTTATTGCCCATCGCAATCTCGCTGGCCCCACTGTAAATCGCGTTGGCACCGTTACGCACGTCACCCACGGTATTCATCAGCTCACCCTGCATGTGACGCAGGCTTTCCGCCAGTTGCCCAATCTCGTTGGACCCTTCCACTTCAATACGTTTCACCAGGTCACCGCTGGCGATATGACGAATGCTGTCGATCAGACGGTTCATAGGAGAGATAAGGGTCAGCTTGATACCAAACCAGACCGCAATAATCGCCGCCAGTACGGTAATCAGCACGCAGATCAGCACCCACATCGCCTGGCTGTAAGAGCTGTTGTTATCTTCCACCGCGATGTCATACAAGCGATCATTCTGCTGCATGTAACTCATGTACTGCTTCTCAAAGCCATCCTGATAGCTCTGCGTCGGTTGATCAAAGAACGCGTTGATCTTCCCGTCACCCAGTAACTGGATCAGCTCCGCCAGCGCGCCGTGGTAGATGTCATAGGTGCGATTGATCTCCTGGAAAGCGGCTTCGCTTTGACGCGGATCGCGTGGGAGCGACTCGTAAATCGCCCAGTTTTTTTCCGTCAGCTTCAGCGCCGTACTCGCCACCTGCATCAGCTCGGCAACGGTCGCGCCGCTGCCGATATTGCTCTGATCCATCATGTAGCGAATGCCTGCCCGGTTCAGGGTGTTACGCGTTTGCAGCAGCTCAACCCAGGTGGCGTTCAGCGCAGACTGTTGCTGGCGAATGGTTTGCAGAACGGTAAAGTTCTCTTTGTCATTCTTAAGTGAGTTAAAAAACAAGCCGCCAGAGGCGAGCTGTAAAAGGCCAAATAGCGCCAATACCAGCAGTAAGCTGGTAACAATCTTCATTCGTTTTAACATGTTTTCTCTTTCCGCTAGACAGATGTCAGAATTTTCGGCCTGGAAAGGGAAAACTTTATGAAATTTGTGCTAGTTGAATCGATCTCAGCATCGACGATTCGTCGATCCACGCCGTCTGCCAAAGCGCTAAGCGGGTTTATTAGTGATCTCAATCACATAAATTTCCCCGTTCCCCCCGCAGTTTACCGCTCACTGACACTTGGGACCGCTTAAGCTGACATACAACCGCTCACTTATTTACCTTACTTTACGCGCGTAATTCTCTGGCAAGATCCCCCCAACATAGCAGTCAAATAACCTCCTCAAACACAAGATCAAACCCACGCGGCTTCGGCCAATTATTAATTAGATACCAGGTTTTACTATGGATACGAAAAAGATATTCAAGCACATACCCTGGGTGATTCTCGGAATCATCGGTGCATTCTGCCTCTCGGTAGTGGCATTACGTCGGGGTGAACACATTAGTGCCCTGTGGATCGTGGTCGCCTCAGTTTCTGTTTATCTGGTGGCCTATCGTTACTACAGCCTTTACATCGCCCAAAAGGTGATGAAACTTGACCCAACGCGTGCCACGCCGGCGGTCATCAATAATGACGGTCTGAACTACGTTCCAACCAACCGTAACGTCTTGTTTGGTCACCACTTTGCCGCTATCGCAGGTGCAGGTCCGCTGGTTGGGCCGGTATTGGCTGCGCAGATGGGCTACCTGCCTGGTACGCTGTGGCTGCTGGCAGGCGTCGTGCTGGCCGGTGCGGTGCAGGACTTCATGGTGCTGTTTATCTCTTCCCGCCGTAACGGTGCATCTCTGGGTGAGATGATCAAAGAAGAGATGGGCCCGATACCGGGAACCATTGCGCTGTTCGGCTGCTTCTTAATCATGATCATCATCCTCGCAGTACTGGCGTTGATCGTAGTGAAAGCATTGGCAGAAAGCCCGTGGGGTGTGTTCACCGTCTGCTCAACCGTACCTATCGCGTTGTTCATGGGGATCTACATGCGATTCCTGCGACCGGGACGCGTGGGCGAAGTGTCGGTGATTGGTATTGTGCTGCTGGTTGCCTCTATCTACTTCGGCGGCGTGATTGCGCACGACCCGTACTGGGGCCCGGCGCTGACCTTTAAAGACACCACCATTACCTTTACCCTGATCGGCTACGCATTTATCTCTGCGCTGCTGCCGGTATGGCTGATCCTCGCCCCGCGCGACTATCTGGCTACCTTCCTGAAAATCGGCGTTATCGTCGGTCTGGCGGTGGGGATTGTTATCCTCAACCCGGAACTGAAAATGCCGGCAATGACGCAGTACGTTGATGGTACTGGCCCGCTGTGGAAAGGCGCTCTGTTCCCGTTCCTGTTCATCACCATCGCGTGTGGTGCGGTATCTGGCTTCCACGCGCTGATTGCTTCCGGTACCACACCGAAGCTGCTGGCCTGTGAAACCGATGCGCGTTTTATCGGTTACGGCGCAATGCTGATGGAATCCTTCGTCGCAATTATGGCGCTGGTTGCCGCGTCTATCATCGAACCAGGTCTGTACTTCGCGATGAACACCCCGCCTGCGGGCCTTGGCATCACCATGCCGAACCTGCATGAAATGAGCGGCGAAAACGCACCGCTGATTATGGCGCAGTTGAAAGACGTCACCGCACATGCGGCAGCGACCGTCAGCTCCTGGGGCTTCGTCATTTCGCCTGAGCAGATCCTGCAAACCGCGAAAGACATCGGTGAACCGTCCGTTCTGAACCGCGCAGGTGGCGCACCGACGCTGGCTGTTGGTATCGCTCACGTGTTCCACAAAGTGCTGCCGATGGCTGATATGGGCTTCTGGTACCACTTCGGTATTCTGTTCGAAGCGCTGTTCATCCTGACCGCACTGGATGCCGGTACCCGTTCTGGCCGCTTTATGCTGCAGGATTTACTGGGTAACTTCGTGCCGTTCCTGAAGAAAACCGACTCCCTGGTTGCGGGTATCATCGGTACTGCGGGCTGCGTAGGCCTGTGGGGTTACCTGCTGTATCAGGGCGTTGTTGACCCGCTGGGCGGCGTTAAGAGCCTGTGGCCGCTGTTCGGTATCTCTAACCAGATGCTGGCTGCCGTGGCACTGGTTCTGGGCACCGTGGTGCTGGTTAAAATGCAGCGCACCAAATACATCTGGGTTACCGTTGTTCCGGCTGTATGGCTGCTTATCTGCACCACCTGGGCGCTGGGTCTGAAACTGTTCAGCACCAACCCGCAGATGGAAGGCTTCTTCTTCATGGCGAATCAGTACAAAGAGAAGATTGCTAACGGCGGCGAACTGACCGCTCAGCAGATTGCCAACATGAACCACATCGTCGTCAACAACTACACCAACGCAGGTCTGAGTATTCTGTTCCTGGTGGTGGTGTACAGCATCATTTTCTACGGGTTCCGTACCTGGCAGAAAGCCCGCGCCATCAACGGTCGCTCTGATAAAGAGACACCGTATGTACCGGTGCCGGAAGGCGGCGTGAAGACCTCTTCACACCACTAAGATGTATTCAGCCCCGCTCCGGCGGGGCTTTTCGCTTATCAGGATTGTTTATGTTTGGTACTTTAGGGCAAGCTAAAAAATATCTCGGTCAGGCGGCGAAGATGCTGATTGGCATTCCGGACTACGACAACTATGTCGAGCACATGAAGACCAACCATCCCGATAAGCCGTACATGACCTACGAAGAATTCTTCCGCGAGCGCCAGGAAGCCCGCTACGGTAGCGGCGGAAGCAGTTGCTGTTAGAAGGAGAAGTGAATGACCCCGATTGCAGTTACCCTACTCACCGGTTTTCTTGGCGCGGGTAAAACCACCCTGCTGCGCCATATTCTCAACGAGCAGCACGGTTACAAGATTGCCGTTATCGAAAACGAATTCGGTGAAGTCTCGGTGGACGATCAGCTGATTGGCGATCGCGCCACGCAGATCAAAACCCTGACCAACGGCTGTATTTGCTGTACCCGCTCCAGTGAACTGGAAGACGCATTGTTAGACCTGCTCGACAACCTCGATAAAGGCACCATCAATTTTGACCGTCTAGTGATCGAGTGCACCGGCATGGCCGACCCCGGCCCGATTATTCAGACCTTTTTCTCCCATGAAGTGATTTGCGAACGCTACCTGCTGGACGGCGTAATTGCGCTGGTTGACGCGGTACATGCCGACGATCAGATGAACCAGTTCACCATCGCCCAGTCGCAGGTAGGCTACGCAGACCGGATCCTGCTGACCAAAACCGACGTCGCAGGTGAAAGCGAAAAACTGCGTGAGCGCCTGGCGCGCATCAACGCCCGTGCGCCGATTTACACCGTGACGCATGGTGATATCGACCTCTCCCTGCTGTTCGATACCAACGGTTTTATGCTGGAAGAGAACGTAGTCAGCGCCAAACCGCGCTTCCACTTTATCGCCGACAAGCAAAACGATATCTCCTCGATCGTCGTCGAGCTGGATTACCCGGTAAACATCAGCGACGTGTCGCGAGTGATGGAAAACCTGCTGCTGGAATCCGCCGAGAAGCTGCTGCGCTACAAAGGTATGCTGTGGATTGAAGGCGAGCCAAACCGCCTGCTGTTCCAGGGCGTCCAGCGCCTGTACAGCGCCGACTGGGACCGCCCGTGGGGCGACGAGCAACCGCACAGCCTGCTGGTGTTTATCGGCATTAACCTGCCGGAAGACGAGATCAGAGCCGCGTTTGCGGGATTGAAGGAGTAATCTCCTGCTGAATTGCCCGGTGGCGCTACGCTTACCGGGCCTGGAAATAGCACTTCCCCGTAGGCCGGATAAGGCACAGCCGCCATCCGGCACTTGCCCCCACTCACTCGGTAATCACAAACCGCGTCGCGGCAAAGCAGTTCAAAACCCGGTGCACCAGAAATACCATGGTGAGCGTTGCCACCAGCGCGACGGTGACGGAGGTGATGCGGTACAGATCGCTGAATACCAGGTCCTGATCCGGGTGCAGGTTCTGGCCAAACATAATGCCGATGGTAGTGATACTGGCAAAACCCACGCCTGCCCCGACTTTTTCCATTACGTGCAGGCGGGCACTGAACGCCAGCCCGAGGCCAATCAGCGGCATCATCAGCAGCATATGGTTGCTGAAATCATAGATAAGCAGTTGCACCAGCAGAATATACAGGCAGGCCAGCACCACGCCGACCACGCGCCAAATCGAGCTGATCACAGCGCCACGGTAGTGCATCGGAAACAGGATCAAAATGCCGGCCATCAGCGCCGACAGCGAATCACTCAAATCGCAGATCTGGAAGACCACAAAAATCATCGTCGCCACCGTGCCGGAAAGCAGCGATTCATGGCGCACCCGGGCGGCATCTTTCTCAATGCGCGGCGGTGGCTGGCGGGGTTCCACGTCCGGGATCAGATAATGCAGCAGCGCGCTCAGCGCCACCGCCATGACGCAGGCTTCCATATTGGAGAACATCAGCGTATGCCAGTTGGTGGTGGGATAGCTCATAAAGTTGAGCATCGTACTCTGGCACACCACGCCCATCGAACCGAGCAGAAACAGCGGTCCTTTGCTCATAAAACGAAAACGCATCACATACAGGCCGAACACCACCAGTGTCATAACCAGCGGCCACTGTGAAAGATAACCGACGATCAGCACCATTTCAACGCAGTTCACCGCCGCGCTGAACACGAACTGTGTTGCCACATGGCGGTTGAATACCGGTACCAGCGACAGCAGCATCAGCGGATAAACCACAAAGAACACGCCGTACTGCACGTTGTAGAAGGTCGAAATACTCAGCGCGATTGTCCCGGCAACGGAGATACGCAGGGTCTGGCGAAAATCATTGGCGGTGTAGACAATATTCCCGTGCGGCGTAAAGACGTGGGCCAGCGTGTTAATAGACATAATGTAGCCAGCTAACGAGGTGGATCTGCGCCCCGGCAAAGGTGCGGGCGAACACGCCCTCGCTGTTATACAGCTGTACCGTGGCGCGCGCCCCGGTCGGTAACGGCGTGTCAAGCGGTTCGTTCAGCGCGACGTGAATGCGCATACGCTGGGCATCGCGCACCCAGCGGGTGGACTGTTCCGGTTGCGACAGCTGGCCATTAACCTGTTCCTGGCCCGCCAGAATACCGGCATCGCTGCTGGTGACGCGGGCAGAGAAAACCTTGCCCGGCATGGCGTCGAACACCACGGCGGCATCGGTATCCACTTTAGTGTGGCGCAGACTTTTCTCGCGAAAGTCGGCCACGATATCGGTCTGATGGCTGACCAGCGCCAGTAGCGGCGTGGCGGCAGTGGCGTAAAGTCCGGGGCTAAGCTGGAGGTTACTCACCGTGCCGTCGGTCTGGGCATATACTTTGCTCCAGCCGAGGTTCAGCTGCGCCTCTTCCAGCGTGTTACGGTATTTTTGCAGCGTTACGTTACGTTTGTCATCGCGCTCTCCGCGCTGGATCAGCAGGTTCTGAATACTGGCATTCAGCGCCGCCACCGACTGCTCGCTGGTTTGCCAGGCGGTACGCACCTTGTCGAGATCGGATTGCGACACGTTCTGCATGGCGCTCAGGCGCTGATAGCGGTCTAAGGTGGTCTTATCGTTGCGGGCGTTGAATTGCGCGGTGCGCAGGTTGGCACGGGCAGAGGCGATCTGCGCATCCAGCTGTTGGTTACTCAGCTTCGCCTGCTCAAGGGCAATTTGCGCAGCCTCGACCTTATTGATAAATGGCGTCGGATCCAGTTCGTACAGCAAATCGCCCTTCTTCACCTGGCTATTGTTATGCACATGCACCTGCGAGACGTAGCCGGAAACGCGTGAGGAAACGGGCGTTACCACACGCATCACCGTGGAGTCCGGCGTCAGCGGGATCCAGATATCGGCAACGATAAACCAGGCGAATATTACCAGGAAAGCGGCAATACTCACCCTTACCCAACGGGCAAATTTTTGTTCTGGGGTCATCATAGTTTTTTAGTGTTGATTGTCTTCTTCGCGGATTGTCCGCAGATTGCAGGCGATTTGATTGAGCGTGGCGCTGAAGGAAGCGAGTTCCGCCTCAGGGATGGTGCAGGTGACGCGATGTTGGTATGTCTCAATCACCCGGTTAAGTTCTTCAAGCCTTGAGCGGCCTTGCGCGGTCAGCGTTAACAGTCGGATGCGTTTGTCATAAGGCGATGTGGAACGCAGTAGGTATCCCTGCTTTTCCAGTAGTGTGAGGGTGCGCATCAGCGGCGGCAGTTCAATGCCCTGCATTTGTGCCAGTTCACTGACTGAGACGTTGTCTCCCAGTTGATACAGCTGCATCAGTACCGTCCAGCTTGACTGTGTCAAACCAGTATCGGTGATGGCGGCATCAATAATGGCCCGCCACTGGCGCACCACCATTGCCATGCGCATCCCCATCGGACGGCGGGCAAACAGTTCATCTTCAGTCATCTTACTTTCCTCTCATCGCTGAAGAGAAAATAATACTTATCAGGATAAGTATCAAGAAACGGACTAACCAGAAGCATGAATTGATAAATATCGTGAATGTAAAAGAGGCCGGGGTGATAACCCCCAGCCTCTGTCGATGAAAGAAAATCACTCCACCTGATCGCGTCGTAGCCCGACGTCCCGCAGCCGCTCGTCGCTCATCTGTTGCAATAGGCGCCGCGTTTGCGCCCGTAGCCGCCATGCTTTGTATGCCCGCCAGATCAGTACAAACCCAATAAACGGCTGTTTTGCTTTATTCTCGTGAAATTCCATACCTTGCCTCCCCGCCTTGCCAGAGGCTTTATCTTCACGGATCTGGCCCAAAACAATACAGACTCAAAAAGTACTTTTATTTAACATACAGATTGGTTAAAAAGAGTTCTGCATCGCTTTTTTCACGCCATTCTGTACTGGTTTTTTAATCTGTATGGTACCCATGAGGGATACAGCATGACGCGTTACCAACATCTGGCCAATCTGCTGGCCGAACGCATTGAGCAGGGGCTGTATCGCCATGGCGAAAAATTGCCTTCGGTGCGTAGCTTGAGTCAGGAACATGGGGTCAGTATCAGCACCGTCCAGCAGGCATATCAGACGCTGGAACAACTACAGCTGATCACACCGCAGCCGCGTTCCGGTTATTTTGTCGCACCGCAAAAAGCGCAGCCGCCGGTGCCGCCAATGTCGCGCCCGGTACAGCGTCCGGTCGAGATAACCCAGTGGGATCAGGTGCTGGACATGCTGGCAGGTCATGCGGATAAATCGATAATCCCTTTTAGCAGTGGCGTGCCAGATATCAATCAACCCAGCCTGAAGCCGCTGTGGCGCGAGCTAAGCCGCGTTGCGCAGCATAATCTCAAGGCGGTGCTGGGTTACGATGAATTACCTGGCTGCCGGGAATTGCGTCAACAGATTGCACGGCTGATGCTGGACGGCGGTTCGGTGGTCAATGCAGACGATATTGTGATCACCAGCGGCAGTCAGAGCGGAATGTCGCTGGCGCTGCTAACGGTTTGCCAGCCTGGCGATATTGTCGCCGTTGAATCACCGGCCTACTACGGCACGATGCAGCTACTGCGCGGCTTAGGGATCAAGGTGATTGAGATCCCAACCGATCCGGATACCGGGATCAGTGTTGAAGCGCTGGAGCTGGCGCTGGATCAGTGGCCGATCAAAGGTGTGCTGCTGGTTCCCAACTGCAACAACCCTCTCGGATTCATTATGCCGGATGCGCGTAAGCGGGCAGTGCTCGCCCTCGCCCAGCGCCACGACATCGTTATTTTTGAAGACGATGTGTATGGCGAACTGGCAACGGAGTACCCACGCCCGCGCACGATCCACTCCTGGGACAGCGACGGTCGGGTAATACTCTGCAGTTCGTTTACCAAATCCGTCGCCCCCGGACTGCGCGTGGGTTGGGTGGTGCCCGGTCGCTATTACAACAAGCTGCTGCACATGAAGTACGCCGTCATCGGCACTAACGTTCCCGCTACGCAACTGGCGGCGGCGACCTTTGTGCGCGAAGGTCATTATCATCGGCATATCCGGCGTATGCGCCAGATTTATCAGCGCAATATGGAGATCTACACCTGCTGGGTACGGGAATACTTCCCCTGCGGGATCTGCGTCACCCGACCGAAAGGCGGCTTTATGCTGTGGGTCGAGCTGCCGCTCCAGGTCGATATGGTCTGTGTCGCTAAGCAGCTCTGTCGCCTCAAAATCCAGGTTGCACCGGGTTCTCTGTTCTCCGCATCGGGGAAGTATCGCAACTGTGTGCGCATCAACTGCGCATTGCCGCCAAACGACAAGCATCGGGAAGTAATGCAGAAGCTCGGAGAGGCGGTAAAAACGGCAATAGAGTAGATCGAGCTGCCCGGCGCTTCCGGGCAGGCAATTAGGCAGTTTAAGCTATCTCTAATGGCTTAAACCCTGAATCTCTTCAGCGGAAAGTCGGGTGATTTTTTGTACCGTGCTGATATCGATGCCATCTGCCAGCATGGTGCGGGCAATACGCAGTGCCTCATCACGTCGCCCCTCTCGAAGCCCTTCCAGCCTGCCTTTTTGTAGTCCTGCCTCATGTAATCTGTCCGCGATCGCCATCAATTGCTCCTTGTACTGCGGTGAACGTTCGGCAACCCCGCGAATAAACTCACTGAATCGAGGTGCATCGCCAGTTCGTAAAATATAATTAAACAGCGTCTTTATCTGAGTGTCATTAGTCAGTCCGGTAAGTAGCAGGGAAACAATTTGCTCGACCAATCCCATAAGATCGCGTTGACGGATATGTTTTTGGATTAACTCCAGCAGCGCCATACGTCGATGCTGCACAATTTCGTCATCCGGAATAACCGTAATATCCACCAGCGGAAACGCCGCAGCATACAGCTGACGAGCCAGCTTCGGGTTGGCAAACTCATCCAGCCAGCACAGCGAATAAGGGTACGGGCTTTTAGCGCCGTGATAAAACAGCATCGGCACCACCAGCGGCAACTGCTGATGCCCGGCATCTAAATGTTTCTGCATAGCCGCTACCGCATAGCGCATCAGTCTGAATGCCATATGCGCATCCGGTGTGCTTTGGTGTTCAATCACCACATAAATATATCCATCCCCATCCGTCGTTTTCACCGACCACAGCACATCGGAATAGTACGCACGTAAATTCTCTTCGATAAAACTGTCTGACTCGAGTTTAAGCGTCTGAAGATCGCAAAGCTCGCGCAGCGAAGCGGGAAGATGTATTTGCAGAAAATCCCGTGCAGTCTCAGGGTGACGTAAAAATGTTTTAAAAACCGCGTCATGCGGTGTTGAAGCGGAAGCTTTGTTCATGGCGATCCTTCACCTGAAAATAAGATGCCATGACTGTAGCGCCGGAAAACCACATCCTCACCTGCAACTTTCTCTCTTTGCGAGACGATTTCCGGGATAACAACGCCCTTATGTAACGTCTGCATTTGTCTGGAACACGTCACGCAGAATCGCCATCTCAATGCGCATTCCCACTTTTTCACCACTCGGCCTGTGCTATAACAAATCATCACTTTCAGGGAGGACACGATGTGACGCATACCCGAGATATTCCACAATCGTTCTGGCGTGATGAGCAGTTGCCGTGGCTGGAACTGCGCAGCACCTGGCAAAGCCAGCAGGCCTATAAGCGGCATCACCACTCTCAGCTCTCGATTGGGGCAATTCTCGAGGGGGAAACGTGCTGTCTGTGCGATGGCGAGGAATACCATCTGCAGGTGGGCGATCTGATTGTGATACCGCCGCTGGCACCTCACAGCTGTAATCCTGTTAACGGACAGTTTCGCAGCTATCATATGCTTTATCTTGATACCCAGTGGTGTCTTGCTAATCTGCCTGCGCAGAACACCAATCAGCGGCTTTGCACGCCTGCTCCCGTTATCCGCGATGCGCAATTATTCCAGCGTTATATGCACCTTGTGACGCTCATGCCGCAACGCCAAACCGCGCAATTAACGGATGCCGCGCAAACATTGCTTCACTCGCTGCCGTTACAGTCGGTCACACCAGAAAACCTAAGCGCAACCAGCCAGTATCTGCGCGAACGGTTGCAGTCCAGCCTGCTCGCGCCGCCCTCGCTCGATGAGCTGGCACATGAATGTCACATGCGTAAAGAGACGCTGATCCGTACCTTTAAGCAGGACACCGGGCTGACGCCAGGAAGTTATCTGAACATCATACGGATTGACTATGCTCGCCAGCGGCTGCGGGCCGGAGACGAAATTGCCGATGTCGGCTACCAGAGCGGGTTTGCCGACCAGAGCCATTTCCATCGCACCTTTGTTCGCTACACCGCCGCCACACCGCGCCAGTACGCGTTGGGACGATCAATATCAGACAATAATTAGCGCTGCGTCAGGCGTACGGTGATCTCAGATTCATTCTCTGAGGTCGCTATGTCGCTGCTTTCTGTACTTTTTCCTTCTGCTTTTCCCGCGCTGGCACTGGCGCATTTCGTCGCATTGCTTAGCCCCGGGCCGGACTTCTTTTTACTGGTCGGTTACGCCGCACGATACCGGATGCGCGGCAGCGCCGGGTTGTGCGTGGGGATCGCTTTCGGCAACGGGCTGTATGTTCTGCTGGCAATTATCGGTTGGGGGATCCTGCGCCAGCTTCCCCTGTTGTTTACGGTTATTGAGCTGCTGGGCGCGCTCTATTTATTGTGGATTGGCAGCCTGCTGGTACGCAGCCGCCCGCAAACGCTGACCGGAACAGACGCCCAGTCTACCTGTCCAGGATTTGGCAAACAGATACTACTGGGATTGGGTTCGTCACTGCTCAACCCAAAAAATGCGCTGTTCTATCTGGCGCTAATGACCGCCCTGCTCGGCCCGTCGGTGACGCTGCTGCAACAAACCATGAGCGGGATCTGGATGACCAGCATAGTGCTGTGCTGGGATCTGCTGATCGTGATGTTCATCGGTTTACCGCAGATCCAGCGACGGTTATCCAGAGGGATATTATGGGTAGAACGTATCGCTGGCGGTGTATTGATTATCTTCGGTTGTGCCATCGCTCTGCGGTTTTTGCAGAGCATCGTAGTCTGATTTGCAGGGCGATTTTCTGCACATAAACCGGATAAACCCGTTTAATTAATATCCAATCCGCATTACACTGCAGATGGTTATTACCCGTTCAACTTACTCTTCCTGAGGTGCGATGTGCTGATTGTTACCTGTAATCGTTACGTTTTCTGACCCGCGTCAGTGAGCGTATCTTCTGTTTGCGCTTCGCGCAGACAGCGTTTTTGATTACATGAAATTCAGTACATTTGCAGTCTGCTTTTTTTCTGTCATCGGTCTGACGTCTCAAAGACGGTATTGAATTTCGCTATTCCCGTTGAGGGTTTTCTCCCGACAAGGAGCTGTTTTATGCAACGGATTCTCGCGTTTTTCTCCCAACGCGCCACAACGCTTTTTTTTCCTGTCGCATTGATTTTATATGACTTCGCCGCCTATCTGTCGACGGACCTAATCCAGCCCGGCATCATTAATGTCGTACGCGATTTCAACGCCGACGTCAGCCTGGCGCCCGCGGCGGTCAGCCTCTATCTGGCTGGTGGTATGGCGCTGCAATGGCTGCTGGGGCCGCTTTCCGATCGGATTGGCCGCCGTCCGGTACTGATTGCGGGAGCGCTAATTTTTACGCTCGCCTGCGCTGCCACATTGTTCACCACCTCGATGACGCAATTTCTGGCCGCCCGTTTTGTGCAAGGCACCAGCATCTGTTTTATCGCCACCGTCGGCTATGTCACGGTGCAGGAGGCATTTGGGCAAACAAAGGCCATCAAGCTAATGGCGGTAATCACCTCTATTGTGCTGGTGGCACCGGTTATCGGCCCGCTCTCCGGAGCGGCGCTAATGCACTTTGTACACTGGAAGATCTTGTTTGCCATTATCGCCGTCATGGGGCTTATCGCACTCATTGGACTCACATTAGCAATGCCAGAAACCGTCCAGCGTGGCGCGGTGCCGTTCAGTGCGCGCAGCGTAGTGCGTGATTTTCGCGACGTTTTCCGCAACCGGGTGTTCCTGTTTGGCGCAGCCACGCTGTCGTTAAGCTATATCCCGATGATGAGCTGGGTGGCGGTCTCACCGGTTATTCTGATCGATGCTGGCGGCATGACCACATCGGAGTTTGCCTGGGCACAGGCCCCGGTATTTGGCGCGGTGATCGTCGCCAATATGGTGGTCGTCCGCTTCGTGAAGGATCCGACCCGGCCACGCTTTATCTGGCGAGCGGTTCCCATTCAGTTGAGCGGGCTGGCGGTATTGATTGCTGGCAATTTACTGTGGCCGCACGTGTGGTTGTGGTCAGTGCTGGGGACCAGCCTGTATGCGTTTGGCATTGGAATGATCTTCCCAACGTTATTCCGCTTTACACTATTTTCCAACAACTTACCGAAGGGTACGGTTTCGGCGTCGTTGAATATGGTGATCCTGACGGTGATGGCGGTTTCTGTCGAAATTGGGCGTTGGTTATGGTTCAACGGCGGCAGGATTTCGTTTCATCTGCTGGCGGTGGTGGCTGGTATTGCCGTCGTGTTCACGCTGGCAGGCTTACTAAAGCGCGTACGTCAGCATGAGGCCACCGCATTAGTCACAGAGAGTTAACCTCCTATGAACCGCCCCCATTCGCGAACACTGGTTTTGTGTTTAGCGGTCGGGGGCAATCCATCATAGTGCATCAACTTTTAATCATCTGACGAGAGATAACGGAACTTCCGCATCGGGTTCATGCGTGATCCGATTACGCAGGTCACGACGAATCATTTCAATGACCCAAAACCAGAAAATATGTCCAATAATTTCCGACACATATTCATCAAATGGTAGCTGAGACAAGGGCGGCGAAAGATGAAGGGCGGGAATGAAGATGCCATGAACTGCCACCGTCACGATTAAACCTGCCAGTACCCCCTGCCAAAGTTTAACTTTTGGAAAAATTTCAGCGGCAACGCAATATCCGACTGCAAACACTAATGAAAATATGATGTGCGTGACCATAACCGGATTAATCACATGTTCAGAAAAGGTATAGACCGTTTGCGTGGGGTCAATCCCTAAATAGTCTCGGAGAAAAAGGTACGGAGGATTAAACTCATTTCTTCCCAGGGAAAATGTCCTGGGTGGAAGCGGAACTTCGGCTCCCCACTTAACAAATGCAGAAAGTACGCCAGAAACGATACCGACTAACACGGCAACGCCATAATGGCGGCGTTCCGTCGGTGTCCTTGAGAATAAATCTTTCAGCTTCATAACTCATCATCCCTTATATGCCATAACACTTAAAACCAGTGGCTATGCTACCCAGGAGGGATGCTGAAAATTGTGACAAAGATTACTTTTGATAAAAAATGATCTTAAGTGACTACTTATGAGTTAATTTGATTGTGAATATAGCGTCATCGCGAATGTCGTACAGGCGTTTTATCCGGCCTACTGGGTTACGTAGGCCGGATAAGCATCAGCGCCATCCGGCTACGCTCACCTCACCTTACGCAATGCGTGCAAATCCCGCTTCCAGATCGGCAATCAGGTCGTCGATATCCTCAAGGCCAATATGCACCCTGACCAGCGTGCCGCTGAAATCTACCTCTCCAGCCGGGCGAATGCTGTTCAGCTCTTCTGGCTGGTTCGCCAGAATGAGCGACTCAAATCCGCCCCACGAATAGGCCATATGGAACAGCGAGAAGTTATCGAGGAAATTCGCCATCTGTTCGTCGGTCAGTCTCTTTTTCAGCACAAACGAGAACAGGCCTGAGCTTCCGATAAAATCACGCTGAAAATACTCATGGCCCGGACATTCCGGTAATGCCGGATGATTCACCCGTGCCACTTCCGGCCTTGCCGACAGCCAGCGGGCAATATGGATACTGCTCTCCTGATGCTGCTTAAGGCGTACCGCCAGGGTGCGCAATCCGCGGCTGCCGTTGTAGGCCGTATCGGCGTCCAGCGTTTGCCCCATCAGATAGGAGTTCTCGCGCAGGCGATCCCAACAACGGGCGTTCGACACCGCCGTGCCCAGCATGGCGTCCGAATGGCCGATGGTGTACTTCGTTCCCGCCTGAATGGAAATATCCACGCCATAATCCAGCGCTTTGAACAGCACGCCCGCCGCCCAGGTGTTGTCGATCATAATGACAATCTCCGGATTCACCGCGCGGATAGCCTTCACCATCCCCGGCACGTCCTGGACTTCCATGGTGATAGAACTTGGTGACTCAAGGAATACAACCTTTGTTTCCGGACGCAGAAGATCGACGATACCTGCACCAATCAGCGGATCGTAATACGTTGTTTCCACGTTGAATTTACTCAGGATCTTATTGCAGAAATCCTGGGTTGGTTCATAGGCCGCCCCCGTCATCAGAATATGATCGCCACCCTGAACAAACGCCAGAATCGCATTGGTCACCGCCGCAGCACCACATGGGTACAGCGCACAGCCAACGCCGCCTTCCAGTTCGCTCATTGCCTTCTGGAAGGCAAAGTGGGTATAGGTTCCGCGACGACCATAAAACAGCTCGCCGTTCGCGCGATTGGCGGTGGCAAATTTCTTGTCCTTCACGGTATCAAATACCAGTGAAGAGGCGCGTTGGATAACCGGATTCACCGCTCCCTGGGTATAGCGTTTGTCGCGACCAGCAACAACCAGGTGCGTTTCAAGCTTCATTGCGTCTTTCATAACATCTCCTGTTCTTAATCCGTGTGAAACCTATACCACCGCAGCAGTAGAGTTTATTTCAGCGTTGGTCTGCTTTTTTCCAGCGAACCGTTCAACAATCTGCGCCGCATTCAAATCATGGATAACGTTAATCAGCGTGGCCGGCGCATCGGTAATGGTGCCCAGCACCACCAGCATCGGGATTGCTTCCATCGGCAGGCCCAGCGTGGTGACGATAAAGATTTCACCGAGGAACGCCCCGCCCGGCACGCCACCAACGATAATGGCGGAGAGCACCGCAATCAGCATCGTCAGGAAGAAGGTTTCGGTGGTGAATTCCATGCCCAGCACGGAATAGATAAAGACAATTTTTAGCGCGGCAATCATCGCCACGCCGCCCTTGTTGAGGTTAACCAACAGCGGAATGGAGACATCAACGATTTCCGGGTTAATCCCCATCGCCTTACCGGCACGCAGCGTCACCGGGAGCGTCCCCAGTGAAGAGCAGGTACCCAGCGCGGTCGCAGACGGTTCAATCGCGTTACGCCAGAAGGCTTTGACCGCCGGAATACCGCCGCCAATATACGAATAGAGAATCGAGCCAAAGACAAAGTAGACCAGCGTGGCAACCATAAACAGGCCGATGGCGCGGGCAAAGGTTAACAGTAGTGCAGAGTCCTGACTGGCCATGGTGGCGGCGAAGTAGCAGCCCAGACCAATCGGCGCGACCTTCATAATGATCGAGACGATCTTCATGATCACGGTATTGGCGTCTTCCAGCAGCGACGCAATACGTTTACCGGCCTGATCCGACTGGCCAATTGCGACACCGGCGATGATCGCCATTACGATCAGCGCCAGAATATTGGACTTAGAAAACAGTCCGATAAAGTCGCTGGTGGTGATCATACTGACAAAATCCATCTTACCGCTGCCCGCCTGCACCGACTGCGAGAGATCGATAGTGACGCCCTGCGCCGGGTTATACCAGAGCGCCAACGCGACGATCCCGGCGGCTGGAATAAAGGCCATGGCGATCGAAACAATAAAGATAATCGCCATAATGCGCCCCAGCCTTTTCAGGTCGGTCATACTGGCGATCGAAGACATAACGCTAATCCCCACCAGCGGCACAATAATCATAAATAGCAGGTTTAAGAATATCTGACCTATTGGCTGGAGTTTACTTGCAAACGATGGGGCATAAATACCTAATAAGCCGCCAATCACCAGAGCAACTAATAAAATAATCGACGATCTGTAGGGTTCGAGTCGTGACCACATAATCGGTACCTTTAGAATAATAATTAATGAGATTAAATTCACAATGTGATGAGTTTCCGTTTCGCCTCCTTTTATTTTGTGACGTAACTCACCTAAGTTGTTATTTTTTCATTTTGCCAGCAAGTTGTTTCCTGTGATTCAATAGTTGCATGTTTAAAACGCGAATGTAACGGCCTATTCGTACCGTTTTTGCAAATCACTTGTGAATTAAAGGAAACTATGAGTACGCCGATTTCACTCAAGCATCTGGAGTTTTTTACTAAAATCGTCGACTGCGGAGGATTGTCAGAAGCCGCGGCGCAGCTCAACGTATCGCCGTCTGCGGTCAGCAAAAGTCTGGCTGCGATGGAAGACACGCTGGGCACGACATTAATTAAACGCACCACACGCAGTATTACCCTGACCGACGCCGGGCAATATCTCTTCAACCGCGCTAATAAGCTTTTGAAAGAATTCGATGAAACGCTGAATACCACTTCCGGTTATTACCACAGCCCGCAGGGTGAATTACGCATAACCTGCTCAATTGCGTTTGGTTATTCCCGGCTGGTGAACCTGGTGGATAAATATCGCTCCCAGTTCCCGGATGTGAATCTGTATATCGATCTCAATGATAACTTTGTGAATCTGAACGAAACAGATTTCGACATCGCCCTGCGCATCTCCACCGCACCGCCGCAAAACTATGCGATGCGCAAGCTGGTGCCTGTTCGCTGGGCGTACTGTGCCTCACCCGGCTACCTCGCCAAAAAAGGCATGCCCCAGCGTCGAAGCGATCTGGTGGATCATGATTGTCTGGTTTATCCCGGCCTCACACCGGTGCTCAAGGTGGCGGATGAACAGGATCGTCTGCATCAGTTGAAACTGCATATGCCGATCCAGGCCAACAGCAGTCTGGTATTGCTGAAGTCAGTGTTAGAAGATCAGGGAGTGGCGTATTTGCCCACCTATCTGATTGGCGATCATATTCAAAAAGAAGAGATAACGCCGCTGATGCTCGACGGCACTATCACCTGTGAAACTCACGCCCTGTATGCGCTGTACTTTCCCAGCAAGTACAGCAATCCGAAGGTGCGATCGTTTATCGATTTTCTGGTGGCGGAACTCGGCCCCTTGCCCGCCTGGGACAACTGGATCCCTGAGTAAGCCCAGCCCACCTGAAAATGGGAGGCGCTCCACATTTTTTGCGCGATCCCCCCGTCTGGCTCTATCCTTAAGCCTATGAATAAAATTGCTGAACTCAAACGCGCCAAGCGACTGGCGCTCTCATTGCTGCTGATTGCCGCTGCCACCTTCGTCATCACGCTGTTTCTGCCGCCTAACTTTTGGGTACTGGGGATCAAAGCGATCGCCGAAGCGGCGATGGTGGGCGCGCTGGCGGACTGGTTTGCCGTGGTGGCGCTTTTTCGCCGGGTGCCGATCCCGTTTATCTCGCAGCACACGGCGATTATCCCGCGCAATAAGGATCGGATCGGCGAAAACCTCGGTCAGTTTGTGCAGGAAAAATTTCTCGATACCCAGTCGCTGGTCGCGCTGATCCGCCGCCATGAACCGGCGCTGTTGATCGGCAACTGGTTCAGCCAGCCGGAAAACGCCCAGCGTATTGGCCAGCATCTGCTGCAGATCATGAGTGGTTTTCTCGAACTGACCGACGACTCGCGCATTCAACGGCTGATCAAGCGGGCGGTGCACAAGGCCATCGACAAGGTCGATCTCTCCGGTACCAGCGCGCTAATGCTGGAAAGCATGACCAAAAACAATCGCCATCAGGTGCTGCTCGACACGCTGATCGCCCAACTGATCGCCCTGCTCCAGCGCGACAGCTCGCGAGTGTTTATCGCCAGACAGGTCGTGCACTGGCTGGAAACCGAACATCCGCTGAAAGCGAAGATCCTGCCAACCGAATGGCTGGGCGAGCACAGCGCCGAGCTGGTGTCTGATGCCGTTAACTCCTTGCTGGATGACATCAGCCACGATCGCGCACATCAGATCCGCCATGCCTTCGATCGCGCCACGTTTAAGCTCATCGATAAGCTCAAACACGATCCGGAGATGGCCGTGCGGGCCGAAAGCCTGAAAAGCTATCTGAAAGAAGATGAAGCCTTCAACCGTTATCTTGGCGAGCTGTGGGCAGACCTGCGTCAGTGGGTGAAAACCGACATTAACGCCGATGATTCCCGCGTGAAGCAGCGCATCGCCAGCGCCGGGCAGTGGTTCGGCGAAACGTTGGTAGCCGACAGCTCCCTGCGCGCCTCACTGAATGGGCATCTGGAGCAGGCCGCACATAAAGTAGCGCCAGAGTTCGCCACCTTCCTGACGCGCCACATTAGCGACACGGTGAAAAGCTGGGATGCACGCGATATGTCGCAGCAAATCGAGCTGAACATCGGTAAAGATTTGCAGTTTATCCGCGTCAACGGCACGCTGGTTGGCGGTTCTATTGGGCTGGTTTTATATCTGTTGTCGCAAATTCCTTCCCTGCTGACGCTGGCGAATTTTTAAGGAGAAAAATTCAATGACGATGAACATCCGCATTTTTTCCCTGCGCGAAACACCGGAAAAACTGCACGAGGTCACCGCTTACTTTCAGCAACAATGGGCCTCAGAAGACTCCATGAGAGTTTACGAGGATGCACTGCATCGTTGTATTGGCGCAAAGAACCCGCTACCGCAGTGGTACTGGCTGCAGGACGGCGACAGCATTGTTGGCTGCGCCGGATTGATCACCAATGATTTTATCAGTCGCGGCGAACTGTGGCCGTGGCTATGCGCACTCTATATCGATCCTCGCTATCGTGGTCGCGGTCTGGCGTTTCGCCTGATTGAACATATTGCGCAGCAGGCCAGACAGTTAGGCTTTATGCGGCTTCATTTGTGTACTGACCTGGAAGGCTTATACGAGAAAGCGGGATTTTACTTTGACGGGGCGGGCTATCATCCGTGGGGGGAAGTCTCACGGGTCTACAGTCGTAATCTTTGACAGCATTAGGCCTTGCGTTATTTTACTTTTCATTATCATTTACACATGTAATATAACAATTATCAGCTAACAGCGCGAAATGAGAGTCCGTATGTCCCAGGGAAGCCCAGATTCAAATCGTCATGCCATCAGCGTCGCGCTTTTTGGCATGCTGGTCTTAACACTGGGTATGGGAATTGGGCGCTTTCTGTATACACCAATGCTGCCGGTACTGCTGTCGGAAGGTCAATTTACATTTGACCAACTCTCCTGGATTGCCAGCGCCAACTACGCCGGGTATCTGGCGGGAAGCCTGCTCTTCTCCTTCGGGCTCTTCCATATTCCCTCACGCTTACGCCCGATGCTGCTAACGTCCGCGCTCGCTACCGCAGGGCTGATTCTGGCGATGGCAAGCTTAACGCAGCCCGCGCTGGTGATGCTGATCCGCTTTCTGGCGGGCGTCGCCAGTGCAGGTATGATGATCTTTGGCTCAATGATCGTTCTGCATCATACCCGGCATCCCTTCGTGATCGCGGCATTGTTCTCCGGCGTTGGCGCAGGCATTTTGCTGGGCAATGAATATGTTATTAGCGGTCTGCATTTTGCGCTTTCATCGCACACGCTCTGGCTGGGCGCAGCGGCAGCCTCGGCTCTGTTCTTCGTGCTACTGGTTATACTCCTGCCATCTCGCGATCACGTGCTCCCCGCTGCGGCCCCGGTAAAAACAGAGTATCAGCCTATGTCCTGGTGGCTGCTGGCTCTACTGTACGGGCTGGCCGGATTTGGCTACATCATTGTCGCCACCTACCTGCCGCTAATGGCGAAAAGTGCCGGTTCGCCGCTGTTGACTGCCCATCTCTGGTCGCTGGTCGGCATATCGATAATTCCGGGGTGTTTCGCCTGGCTGTGGGCCGCCCGACGCTGGGGAGTATTGCAATGCCTGACGGCGAATTTGCTGATTCAAAGCGCCTGCGTGGTCATGACGCTCGCCAGCGGCTCCTTGCCGCTGCTGGTGATAAGCAGCATGGGGTTTGGCGCAACGTTTATGGGAACTACTTCACTGGTGATGCCGCTTGCCCGTCAACTAAGCGTGCCGCGCAATATTAATCTGCTGGGCCTGGTCACTCTGACTTACGGCATTGGACAAATACTTGGTCCGCTATTAACCAGCCTGCTGGGAAGCGGCGCACAGGCGATCGTTAACGCCACGGTGTGCGGCGCGGTCGCGTTGTTTATTGCGGCGCTTATCAGCCTCACGCAATTATACAAACAGCGTTTCGCCTCGCCCAAAAGAGTATAAACGGCAAACATCTAAAGAAGTTATATTCGGATTAGTCCGCAATTAAATGTCAGCATTTAATAAACCGCAAATAATCGGCAATTACCCGTCAGACAATTTATAATTCCCGGCTGTTCATTTATAAACTCAATTTAAAATGCGTAAAAATGGACATATTAATTCAACATCAACACCATCTTCGGGAAAGGCACATGTCGTGGTTTAAAAAATTACTACTGGGGTTAATTATTTTGGCGGGTTTAATTGGTACGCTAAAGGATTATAAAGACTTTGGCCTGTTTGGCGCACTGGGATTGTTTATTATCTTCCTGTTATCAACAACATTCTTATGGCAATGGGCCTCTGGCAAGTTACCGGAGATAACAAAGTTACATGCCATACTTATTTTACTGGCCAGCGCGGTAGCCTCTATTTTTGTTATCAATATGGCAATTGCCGGAAATTTGCATGTGGATTTAATGGAAGTCATGCGCGTTACCATTACCCATAATCCGCTTTTTTATCTGATCCTCTGCGTGGTCGCATGGGTAAAAGTGGGCATCTGGCAATGGCTGTTTAGCGGTGTACAGATGAAAGAAAGCCAGCCGGTTTAAACTCCAACAGATGTAAAAAAGGCGTCTTAACCAAGACGCCTTTTTCGTACTAGTATAACTACTTAGAACTGATAGGTCAGACCCGCAACAACCTGATTGTCGCCGTCTTTGCCATCGAGCAGGTTAATTTTGTAACCCACATCAGCAACCATGTTTTTGTTGAAGTAGTAGTCTGTGCCCAGCGCAACGTATTCGGTCAGATCAGTGTTGTTGTTGTCACGTGCATGAACGTATGCCACGTTCGGACGCAGACCAAAATCAAACACATAGGCCGCCATCGCTTCAAAGTGCTGCGCTTTGTCCGCATCCTGAATCAGGTTGTGGGATTCGCCGTACATGGTCGCAACGTAGATAGCGTTTGCATCATATTTCAGGCCAGCACCCCAGAATTCTGCGTTTTCGCCATCCCAACCATTTTGTTTCTGCTGAGCAGTCACAGAACTGTTGGTGTAGGCTGCAATGGCAGATACGCCGGAATCAGCGATATTGTCGTAGCCCAGGGAGAAGCCGTAGCCATTGCCGTGCTGTTTCGTCGGATCCTTATCGGAATCATCCTGACCCTGATATTGCGCGCCCAGGCTCAAGCCATCAACGGCACCAAACAGATTTTTGGTGCGGAGTGTTGCAACGCCAGAAGTGCGTGTAGTAAGGAAGCGGTCAGTATTTTCATAGGAGTCACCGCCGAACTCTGAAAGAGTGTCAGTGTAAGCTCCCACGTCGTAAGCGATACCGTAGTTACGACCGTAGTCAAAGCTAACGTCATGGCCATAATCCAGACCAGCAAACGCCAGACGTGTATTAACACCATTCTGAGAACCTTCTGCTTTAGCGGCATCAAACTGACTTTCAAACTGACCATAGCCAGTCAGTTGATCGTTGATTTGAGTCTCACCGCGAAAACCCAGACGTGCGTAGGTACCGTCAGCATCGGTGCCGTCAGTCCAGGAGTGGACCGCTTTCACTTTGCCGTACAAATCAAGTTTGTTGCCATCTTTATTATAAATTTCCGCTGCATGAACGGAAGTGACGCCTAATGCCATCACTGCTAATACCACTGCTGACTTTTTCATATTTTTACTCACTTTTAATTGTGAATTTTGCTATCAACTTTGTTATGAAGGCAGGAAGTCCTCATAAAAAAGCCCCCTGAATATCAAGGGGAGAAATCAATAACACACCAATAAAGGCAATAATGAAGTGGCAATAAATAATTCACTACTCGGATTTCAGTTAAATCCAGGCTAAGAGCAGATATGTTTACTCTTGATTCTCACTCTGATTAATAGAGCGATGTAACATTAACGCCTCAGCGATAATATCTTGTTTACTTTTACGGGTTTCAAATGCCAGCGTCCGAACATATTCCCATAGAGAAGTATCGACACGGGCACTTAATAGAACCATATCTTTTGATCGGGTTCCCCTGGCTTTTCGGATATCAGGGTAATCTCGAGAGGGCATCGTCATCATCTCCTGAACGCAATAAGACGCTTATGGCGATGAAATATGCAGTCAGTATAAAAACATGTCAACGGTAAAAAACATTCACAATCGTAATAAAACTGTTAATAAATAGCAGAAAAATGGAACGATATTTCAAGTGAAAGATAACTTGTTTATAGAATAATGTGTAATTTTAACTTTACATATATTCGTTTTTATTCATTTGATTAAAAAAGCATGAATCATTCACATGGATAATGATATACAGTCAAAACATCATTGCAGCCAATAGGTTACATGTCGTTATTAATGTCTACTTTTACGCAAACCACGTGTTTTTATGCGCTGTTATGCCAGGCGGCCCTGCCCTAACCACAGCGGAAATTACTTTGATTCTCACTTAATACAGACCAGTTTTGTCTAAAAATACGCACGAAAAGGTAAAAATAACGTAAATAGCGCATTTTTTCGCAAGCAAAAATAAGTTGTTTTTAATTGATGAAAATCAATTTACATCACACAGGGGCAGCGAAAAAAATGATCATTGAAGACTATGGAAACCATTTTTTACATGAGGTTTAAGACGTGAAAAGAAAGGTTGCTATGCAATGCCGAGCGGGCCGGAACAGCCCGCCTGGGAGAGGTGGTAAAATCAGGCGTTAACTTTATCCAGCGGCCAGGAGTCAAACAGATAGCCATCGAAGTCGATGTCATCAACATTTGAAAACTCCAGCAGGCGCAGTTTGACGTTTTCCAGATGCTGCCACATCGCCAGCTTGGCCGCGCGGGCATCCTTTTTGATTAACGCCGCCAGGATCTGTTTGTGGTCACCCATCCACTCTTTACGATAGTGGGTATCATCGAGATGGCTATGAAGCTGGATCCACATAGGGTTGTTCTCGCGCCACTGCCATGACTGGCGGAACAGCTCCACCAGCATGCTGTTATGCGTGGCCTCGGCGATAGCGAGATGGAACTGCATATCACCGCTTTCAGAACCGTTCGGTTCGCTGGAGGCCAGTTCCCGCTCTTCCAGCTGCAACGCCTGGCGCATTTTGACGATATCTTCGCGGGTGGCCTGCAGCGCGGCAAATTCGGCGATGTTGCTTTCCAGCAGCTGTCGCGCCTGGAGCAGCTCAAACGGGCCTGCATCATTGCAATGATTCACATCCGAACTGTCGATGGTCTGCGCATCCGCATTGTCGAGCACGTAGATCCCGGCACCACGACGCACGTCCACCAGACCTTTAATTTCCAGCATGATTAACGCTTCGCGCACCACCGTGCGAGTGACATTGAGTCTCTCGGCGATTTCACGCTCCGGCGGCAAGCGCTCACCAGGCTGGTACGGCGTCTGGACAATCAGATCGCGGATCATTGCACCCACTTCCTGGTAGGGTCTTTGCTGAGAAGTGTTCGATTTCATCGTGTTATGTCCGTCAGATGCGTCAATTCAGAATCCGGAGGCTGGATGACTGCGCACACCTTATCCGGCCTACCAATAACGTTTTTTCGCCTGAACTATAGCATTTGCGGGAAGCCAAAAACAGAAAACGGGTCAACCAAATTAGTATTTTGATTGACCCGTCATACCTGGGAGGTTATTCGTCAGCGCTTAACGCTGCAACGCACTCGCGTGCGCCGTGTTCACACAACTGTTGATACGCCGCGGTAACCGTCGCAACAAAGTCGGTATTTTCCGCCAGATCATGACCAAAAATGCCGCTCAACCCCAGCAGCGCCGTCACGCGTTCGGCTCCCTGGAACTGTTGGTTAATGCGCTGGAATTCGGCCTGCATTGGGTCGGCAACATCAATGACCTGCCCCTGTTCATCCACACCGTGGGTGTAGCGCATCCAGCCCGCGATGCCCAGTGCCAGATGACGCCAGCCGCTACCGTTTTGCAGATGCAGACGCACCGGATCCAGCAGGCGCTGTGGCAGTTTCTGGCTGCCGTCCATCGCAATCTGCCAGGTACGGTGGCGCAGAGACGGGTTGCTGAAACGCTCGATCAGCAGCGTCGCGTAGGCGTTGAGATCGGTACCTTCCGGCATCGACAGCGTTGGCGCTTGCTCCTGCATCATCAGCGCAAACGCCGCTTTGCGGTATGCTGGATTGGTCATGGTGTCAGCGATGGTTTCATAGCCGCCGAGATAGCCCAGATAAGCAAGGAAAGAGTGGCTGCCGTTGAGCATGCGCAGTTTCATCATTTCAAACGGTACTACGTCGGCAACAAACTGTGCGCCGACTTTGTCCCAGTCAGGGCGACCGTTAACAAAGTTGTCTTCAATCACCCACTGGCGGAACGGTTCGCAGGCGATAGCGCACGGATCGTAAACGCCCAACTGGTCGGCAATCTCCTGCAACGTTTCCGGCGTTGCCGCCGGAACAATGCGGTCTACCATGGTACACGGGAAAGTGGCGTTCGCTTCAATCCACTGCGCCAGCTGCGGGTCACGCGCCTGCGCCAGGCCCAGCACCGCGACTTTCGCCACATGCCCATTTTCACGCACGTTATCGCAGGACATCACGGTAAAGGCCGCCAGCCCCTGCTCACGACGCAGATGCAGCGCCTGTACGATGTAACCAATCGCCGATTTCGGCGCGGCCGGATTTACCAGATCGTGTTTAATCAGTGGGTTATTGAGATCTAACTGGCCGCTGGCAGCATCGGTGCAGTAGCCTTTTTCCGTGACCGTCAGCGAGACAATTGCCGTCTGCGGGCGTGCCATGGCCTGTAAAATACCATCACAACCATCAAGCTCCGGGTGCAGGGCTTCTTTCATTGAGCCAATCACTTTCAGCACGGTATTGTCCGCGCCTTTTTCCGCCACGGTATACAGCAATTGTTGCTTGCGCAGGTTTTCAATCAGTATGCAGTCATTACCCGGCATCAGGTTAACTTCACAGATACCCCAGTCGCTGTCGGTGGTTTCCAGCAGATGGTGGGTGTACAGCGCCTGATGCGCGCGGTGAAAAGCGCCGCATCCCAGGTGAACAATGCGGGATTGCAGACGAGAGCTGTCCCATGCGGGGCGCGCAACCGGCAGGTTGCTATTGGCAATTGTCGTTGTCATCGTGAACTCCAGATCCCGTCGGAAAGACCAACGGTGAGAAAAGAAAAAAGCCGGCCAGACAGGCGACCGGCAACACTGCTTTAGCGGCTAAAGAATGCGCGCTGGATAGCCATCTCAACGCCACGCACTTCCGCCAGGCCTTTCAGGCGACCAATCGCGGAGTAACCTGGGTTGGTTTTCTTTTTCAGGTCGTCAAGCATCTGGTGACCGTGGTCCGGGCGCATAGGGATCAGATCCTCTTTGCCCTCGGCTTTACGGCGCTGTTCTTCCTCAACGATCGCTTTCACCACTTCGTACATGTCAACGTCGCCATTTAGATGCGCCGCTTCATGGAAGGTTTTCGGGTTATCTTCACGCAGCGTGGAGCGCAAATGGGTGAAGTAAATGCGCGGGCCAAACTGTTTGATCATGTCGACCAGGTCGTTATCCGCACGAACGCCGTAGGAGCCGGTACACATGGTGAAACCGTTCGCCATGCTGTTGACCGTATCGACCATCCACTGCATATCTTCCACGGTGGAAACAATGCGTGGCAGGCCAAGGATTGGGCGCGGCGGATCGTCCGGGTGTACCGCCATGCGCACACCGACCTCTTCTGCTACCGGAATAATCGCCTTCAGGAAGACGGCAAAATTCTCACGCAGCGCAGCTTTATCGATATCCTTATAGCGTTCAAGATGCTGGCGGAACTGGTCGAGCGTGTAGCCCTCTTCCGCGCCCGGTAAACCGGCGATGATATTGCGGGTCAGACGTGCTTTGTCTTCTTCGCTCATGGTGGTGAAGCGTTCATTCGCCTGCGCAATCTCTTCGGCGGTGTAGTCCGCTTCCGCGCCCGGTCGTTTGAGGATATGCAGCTCAAAGGCGGCAAATTCAATTTGATCGAAACGCAGCGCTTTGGAGCCGTCCGGCAGGACGTATTCCAGGTCGGTACGGGTCCAGTCGAGAACCGGCATAAAGTTGTAGCACACGGTACGAATGCCGCACTCGGCCAGGTTACGCAGGCTTTGCTGGTAGTTGGCAATCCACTGCTGATAGTTGCCGGAACGGGTTTTAATGTCTTCGTGGATCGGTACGCTTTCGACGACCGACCATACCAGGCCCGCCTGCTCAATAATGGCTTTGCGTTTCAGGATCTCATCAACCGTCCACACTTCCCCGTTCGGGATATGGTGCAAGGCAGTGACAACGCCCGTTGCACCCGCCTGACGCACATCCGCTAAGGTGACCGGATCGTTAGGACCATACCAGCGCCATGTCTGTTCCATGTTTTATTCCTCGTTTACGTTATGGACTCGACGATATGGCACATAAATTCCTCCTTTTGGTATTACATGTCAACCTGAAGCGATAAATTGGTTAACCAAATCACGATATCTGCTGACCATACCGCTAATTAACGGCCATACAACCCAGTATTAATGTAAACATGTAACGCAATGTGACATCCATCGCATCATAGGTTGACCAATATCTGTAACATCTCAACCAAAATCATAATAGTTCAACCAAAGTAAGGTAGACGTTATATGCACGTTCTCAATATTCTGTGGGTTGTATTCGGCATCGGCCTGATGCTGGTGCTCAATTTAAGATTCAAGATAAACTCGATGGTCGCTCTGCTGTTGGCGGCACTCTCGGTCGGTATGCTGGCGGGAATGGATTTAATGGAACTGCTGCATACCATGAAATCCGGTTTTGGCAGCACGCTGGGTGAGCTGGCGATTATCGTGGTATTCGGGGCCGTCATCGGTAAGCTGATGGTTGATTCCGGGGCGGCGCATCAGATTGCCCATACGCTGCTGGCGCGACTCGGTCTACGTTACGTGCAGCTGTCGGTGATCATTATTGGTCTGATCTTCGGCCTGGCGATGTTCTATGAAGTGGCGTTTATTATGCTGGCACCGCTGGTGATCGTCATTGCCGCGGAAGCGAAGATCCCGTTCCTCAAGCTGGCGATTCCTGCGGTTGCCGCCGCCACCACCGCTCACTCACTGTTCCCACCGCAGCCGGGTCCGGTCGCGCTGGTTAACGCCTACGGCGCTGACATGGGCATGGTTTACATCTACGGTATCCTGGTGACCATTCCGAGCGTGATCTGCGCCGGACTTATCCTGCCGAAATTCCTCGGCAACCTCGATCGTCCAACGCCGTCATTCATGAAGGCCGACGTACCGGTTGACCAGAACAACCTGCCGTCCTTCGGCGTGTCTATTCTGGTGCCGCTGATCCCGGCGATCATCATGATCTCCACCACCATCGCCAACATCTGGCTGGTGAAAGGGACGCAGGCGTGGGAAGTGGTCAACTTCTTAGGCTCCTCGCCGATTGCGATGTTTATCGCCATGGTTGTCGCCTTCGTGCTGTTTGGTACCGCGCGCGGTCATGACATGCAGTGGGTAATGAACGCCTTTGAAAACGCGGTGAAAAGCATCGCCATGGTGATCCTGATCATCGGCGCGGGCGGCGTACTGAAGCAAACCATTATCGATACCGGCATCGGCGATACCATCGGCATGCTGATGTCACACGGCAATATTTCTCCCTACATCATGGCGTGGTTGATAACCGTGCTGATTCGTCTGGCAACGGGTCAGGGCGTGGTCTCAGCCATGACGGCGGCGGGGATTATTAGCGCAGCAATCCTCGACCCGGCAACCGGTCAACTGGTGGGCGTCGACCCGGCGTTGCTGGTGCTGGCAACAGCGGCTGGCTCCAACACGCTGACCCATATCAACGATGCTTCGTTCTGGCTGTTCAAAGGCTACTTTGATCTGTCGGTGAAGGATACGCTGAAAACCTGGGGTCTGCTGGAGCTGGTAAACTCCGTGGTTGGCCTGATAATCGTGTTGATCATCAGCATGATTGCATAACGTCGATACCGCTCTGGCCCACAGCGCCAGAGCGGTTTTCCATCCTGCATCAACAATCCTCAATAATCAGATATACCGCCTTCACCGGACCATGCACCCCAACCACCTTGATAAGCTCAATATCCGCCGTCGAGCTGGGTCCACTGATGATATTAATGCACGATGGCATACGCTCACCGGCCTGTGCTTTCTGATGCAGTTTTTCTGCCAGCTGCGCCACGCGCGGCAGAATGGTGCTTTTACGCAGCACGAAAATAGAGGACTCCGGCAACAGGCTCAGGGAGCGCCCGCGCTCCGGTGCGGAAAACAGCACCACGCCGCCGGACTCGGTCAGGCCATATTCGGCATACACCACGCCGACTTTCGCCTGCTCGGCCTGGGTAATATTTTCGCTACCACGCGCCGGATCCCATACCACGGCGTTGCATTCCTGCTGCAAGCGTTCGGTGATGCCCAGCTCCACCAGCCGGCTGTCGCCGCTCAGCACCACCGGCTGCTGACCCAATTCTTCGCACAGGCGCAGCGCCGCGTCTGCGGCCTGGTCCTCGCTGGTCAGTTCGCAGCGGGCCAGCATCACTTCGCTGGCAAACTGGATAAACGCAGAGCAGCGCTGCTCGGGGCTAAGCTCGGTCAGGCGCTCGTTGGCATAGTTGTTAACCGGTGCGGCATCCGCTTGCGGTTCGAAGCGCAGCGGGCGACCCAGCGCCTGGGCGATGGTGTTTAAAAACGCGGTACGGTTATCCATTCTTTTTCTCCTGCGCCTGATGTTTCTTAAACCAGCTGCGGAAGCTCTCGCCGTCAGCATCAGGCAGATCGCGCGCCTCCATCCAGTCACCAATCGCGCCAACCTTGAGCGGGGTTTTGCCGCCATTGATAAACCAGCTCGCCGCATGCGCGCCCGCCATCATCCCGACTTTCCACAGCCCCGGATGGCTATTGGCATAGGCGAACATCTTGATCGCCCGTCGCTCGGCTTTCGGCGTAATGCCCTCCTCGGCCATCACCCGGCGATGACGCAGGATCAGTTTTGACAACGGAATACGCACCGGGCAGACGCTGTCACAAGCCGTGCACAAAGAACAGGCGTACGGCAGGTCTTTAAAATCTTTATAGCCGCCGAGCAGCGGAGAAATCACCGCGCCGATAGGGCCGGGATAGATAGAGCCATAGCCGTGTCCGCCGATGTGGCGGTACGCCGGACAGGTGTTCATACAGGCTCCGCAGCGGATGCAGCGCAGCACATCGCGAAACTCTGAGCCCAGCACCTGCGAGCGACCGTTATCGACAATCACCAGATGGAACTCTTCCGGTCCGTCAACGTTGTCCGCCTCACGCGGGCCGGTCAGCCAGGTGTTGTAGCCCGTTAGACGTGCGCCCACGGCGCTGCGCGCCAGCATGGTAATCAGCACATCCACCTCGGCAAAGGTCGGCGCGATACGCTCCATGCCCATCACCGCAATGTGCGTTTTCGGCAGCGTGGTGCACATGCGCGCGTTGCCTTCGTTGGTCACCAGACACACCGAGCCGGTTTCCGCCACGGCAAAGTTACAGCCAGTAATACCGATTTCGGCACTGAGGAAATCCTCGCGGATCTTCTGACGAATGAACAAGGTCATAGCTTCCGGGGTTTCCGGGCCGTCATACCCCAGACGTTCGTTCAGCACGCGGCGGATCTGGTAGCGATCTTTATGAATCGCCGGAACCACGACGTGCGAAGGCGGATCCTGATCCAACTGCAGGATATATTCCCCGAGATCGGTTTCGATCACCTGGATTCCGGCATCCTGCAGCACATGGTTGACGCCGATTTCTTCGGTCACCATCGACTTGGACTTCACCACCTTCTGCGCATTTTTACTCTGCGCGACCTGCAAAATGTAGCGAGTGGCATCTTCTTTGGTTTTGGCGAAATAGACGTGTCCGCCGTTTTCCGTCACTTTCTCGGAGAGTTGGTACAGGTAAGCGTCGAGGTTGCTCAGAACGTGATCGCGGATCTGGCTGGCACGATCGCGCCATTCTTCCCAGTGGCCTAACTCATCGACCATTTTTTGCCGATTCGCGCCGATACGCTCCTGCGCATTAGCCACGGCTTTGCGCATAATCGGATCTTCTATCTGCTGACGAATACGCAGTTTAAATTCTACATCGCTGGTTTTTATCGACATCTCTTTCCCCTCAGCGGCTCATCAGCACTTCAGCAATATGCATCACTTTGACCGGCTGGCCTTCCCGTTGCAGTCGACCGCCAATGTTCAGCAGGCAGCTCACGTCTGCGCCAATCAAAAATTCCGGCTTTGCGTCCATCAGATGTAAGACTTTCTCTTTCACCATCTCACCGGATATCTCGGCCATCTTGACCGAGAACGTCCCGCCAAAGCCGCAACAGGTATCCTGATCGGCAAACGTCAACAGCTCCAGTCCGCGCACGTTTTTCAGCAGCGTAAGCGGCTCTTCCTTCACCCCCAGTTTGCGGGTCAAGCTACAGGAAGGATGATACACAGCGCGGCCCTGCAGGCTGGCACCAACGTCCACCACACCCAGTTTGTTGACGATAAAGGAGGTGAGATCCTGCATACGCGCGGAAACTTTCTCAGCACGCAGCGCCCATTCCGGTTCATCGGCCAGATACGTCGGGTAGCTTTTTACCGCGTAGGTGCAGGAGCCTGCCGGAGAGATAATCGGGTAGTCGTTGTCTTCCAGCGCGGCGATCAGGTTTTTCATCCCGGGGATCGCCTCTTTGATGTATCCGCTGTTGATGGCTGGCTGACCGCAACACCCTTGCTTCTCGGGGAAATTCACGCGACAACCCAGTTTTTCCAGCAGCAATACGGAGTCTCGTGCCATCCGTGATTTCAGTGCGTCACCAATGCAGGTAACAAAGAAATTTACATTCACAATAACTACTCCATTGCTTCATTTCTGTTTATTGCGCTTGATATCGCGATATCAAGCAAAGATTCAGCTGTATTTCACGCCCAGTTTTTGTATTTGCTTGTTTTACTAATGTCTGGGTTCATTATGATGCACGGATCGTTTTCCTTTGATAGCGACTCTCATCTTCTTATATAAGGACAATCGCAAATGTCTGTATTTTCATTTGTATGACAAAACCAAATAATCCACTAATCAACATGCATATGCAATACCCATGTTTATTTATTTCGGACTTGCTCACATTTTTATATTGAAAACAACTGTGTTATTAACACCTTATAAAATAGTTTCGAATGATTACTACCTTCGTCACTACCATTATTAAAAATGTTATTAAATAACCACTTATAGGTATTCACCTTGCTCTTAAGTATATTTACATGGCATTGAATTTTAATTAAAAGATTACAATAGTTACAAAACCACAAATCATAATTACTTTATTCACTGAAGCGATTCAGTTTACATATTTTATTTACACGGCAATGTAGCCTTCCCGCCATAAATATAAATCAGGTTTAATGAACCAATCAGGAATAGCAATGAACGAATATTTTATGTTTGCCCTGGCACTCTCTCCTTTACTACTTATGGTATTTTTAATACTGAAATTAAAAATGCCCATCCATTATTCCGTACTGATTTCTTTGGTATTCACCGCTGCACTATCGGCAATATTCTGGGAAATGCCCGTACAAAATCTGAAAGCCGCGATAGGCTATGGTGCACTGAAGGGGTTATGGCCGATTGTGATTGTGATCCTAGGCGCTATTTTCAGTTATAACGTCATGCAGGCGACCAAAGCGCTGGATATTTTGCGCGATATTCTCGCCAGCATTAGCGAAGATAAGCGTATTCAGGTGCTGCTGATTTCATGGTGTTTTGGTGGATTTCTTGAAGCCGCAGCGGGCTATGGCACGGCGGTCGCTATTCCGATCGGCATTCTTATTGCGCTGGGATTCAACCCGCTGAAGGCTGCTATTGCTTCTCTGGTGGCGAATACCGTTCCCACCGCATTCGGCGCGGTCGGGATCCCGGTTTCTATTCTGGCAGAGCAGGTTAATCTGCCGGTTTATACCTTAGGCGGAACCATTATTTTGCAGCTCGCGCTGTTTAATATCCTGCTGCCGTTTGTGATTGTCTGCATTATTGGCGGCGGCCTGAAAGCCATTCGTGGCGTATTTCTGATCACGTTGATTTGCGGCATCACCACGCTGGTTCCGCAATATTTTGTCGCCATCCATCTTGGCGCGGAATTACCCGCTTTTGCCGGTAGCCTGGTCAGCCTGTTTGCCGTGGCGATGGTCAGTCGCCTGCGCAAAGGGAAAACCGATCCCGAGTGGCGCATTGAGGTCAGCCATACCCGCGAAACCACGCCACGCTCGGCAAAAGTGCTGTTCCGCGTGGGCTCTATCTATCTGTTTATTTTTGTATTTATCCTGCTGTGTTCGCCGCTGTTCCCGACAATAAAAGGCGCGGCGTCCCAACTGGCTTCGGTGCTGCATTTCACGTTGGCTGACGGCAAAACGATGGCACTGAAAGTTGAATGGGTGACCACACCAGGGATGCTGATCATCTTTGCGACCATTATCGGCGGTTTTATTCAGGGAGCGTCCGCACGCGGGATGCTGGAAGTATTTATCAAAACGATTTTCCAGCTTAAAAACTCTATCGTCGCAATTATGGCGATCGTCGCGCTGGCCACGGTGATGGATCTCAGCGGGATTATCTCCACGCTGGCGCAGTCGATTGTCGATCTGACCGGCAGCTCGTACGTCTTCCTCGCCCCGGTGATTGGCGCGCTGGGCACGTTCGTTACCGGCAGCGATACCAACTCGAACATTCTGTTCGGCAAGCTGCAAACCATTGCTGCCAGCAAGTTACATATCGATCCCAACTGGCTGGCGGCGGCCAATACCTCTGGCGCTACGGGCGGGAAAATGATTTCGCCGCAAAGCATCGCCATCGCGGTTTCTGCCACCAAAATGGACGGTCAGGCCAACCAGATTATGTCTGGCACCATGAAATACTGCTGCGCCTACATTGTGATCCTCGGCTTAAAGGTTGGTCTCTTTTATTACTGGTTTATGGCGTAAGCCATTGTCAACCCCGTCAAATTCGCGGCAATCGTATTTGACGACACAGTGACCAAAAAGGTTTACACCGCCCCAGGAACGGAACAAGGCGACAGGCTTTACGATTTGTCGGCGCTGACTAAAATAGCGCCGATGTTTCAAATCGAGGATTGTTGTTATGTTGTTCTGGAAAAAGATGGTGAAGAAGTTCGACGCCTTTTCCGCGTTGATTCCACCACGCTACTTCCGCGTGTAATACCTGGCACTTATGCCTGATGGCGCATCGCTTATCAGGCCTACATTTCACACTCATTTGTAGGCCTGCGTTTCACGCTCATTTGTAGGCCGGATAAGGCGCGAGCCGCATCCGGCAGCGACAGCAGCGTAAAATGCTCACCCCTTCCTCTTACGCAGACCGCATGCTCTTAACACCGCCACCCACAGACGAAGCCACGCGAAACGGTAGACCAGAGGATGCTGAAGCCGCAGCAATGTCAGAAACATAGAGCCCCCTCGTGGCGCTACAGTACCGCTGCCCGATAGCGAATTTGCGGATCCATTATCTGGTGACGCGCATCTATCAGCCGCAGTTCATATGAATCATGCTCTTTCGTCAGTCGCATCACCGCATCGACGACACTGGTGGTCCGCTCCAGCGCCTGCTTGTCCTCATAACCATTGAGCAGTGAGGCCAGCATCACGCTGCAAATCAGATCCCCAACGCCCACCGGCATTTTGGCAAAGGTATACAGCGGCCGGGCAATGTGTAACGTCTGTTCCGGCGTTACCAGCAGCATTTCAAACGCCTGTGTGTCCCGTGAGCAGTCGCCGAGATACTTCACAAGCACCTTCTTCACACCCCACGACACCAGCTGCTGCGCAGCTTCCACCACCTCGTCAAAACTACGCAGTTGTCTGCCCGTCAGCACGCCCAGCTCATAGAGATTCGGTCCCATGATGTCGGCCAGTTGAATGGCATCATCGACAAAAAAGGACTCTACGCCCTGCGCGACAATGCAGCCTTTTTGCGGGTCGCCCATCACCGGATCGCAAAAATAGAGCGCCTGCGGATTACGCTGACGAATGGTGGTGACCGCGTGCTTCACCTCTTCGCAATGACGTTTATCTCCAAGATACCCGGACAGCACAGCGTCGCATTGCGCCAGCTTTTGCAGGTCATCCAGCCCGCTGATGATGGCGCTCAGCTCGCCGTGCGGCATCGCCATGCCCTGCCACATCCCGTACTGGGTGTGGTTGGAAAACTGTACGGTGTAAAACGGCCAGACATCGATCCCCGAAAGCTGCATCGGCAGCACAGCGGCTTTATTTCCGGCATAGCCATAAACGACTGACGACTGAACAGACAACACGTTTTTCATTTTGACTCCGTCTAACGAAACGTTGGCAGCAGACCAAATACGTCCAGAACAACCGTCAGATAGACAACCGCTCCACAGACAATCACCAGGTTAAGCACGGTGTTATTACAGGGCGCGGTATAGCTGGCGGTCGGAAAACGTTTCCGCGCGGCTTTCACCAGGAACGGCGGCAGGATCACGCTCCAGATGGTAAAGGCCAGACCTGCGTAGCCAATCGCGTGCACAAAACCGTTCGGGAAGAAGAAGCACACGGCGGCTGGCGGGAAGTAGGTCACCAGCGCGGTTTTCAGGCGGCCCATGCCGTCATCCGGGAAGTGAAACAGGTCGGCGATGTAATCGAACAAGCCAAGCGTCGCCGCCAGCAGAGAACTGGCTACTGCGAAGTTGCCGAAGAAGGTCAGGATCAGATCCATATACCGGCTGGTGAACAGCTCGCTGATGGCCTCAACAAACACGTCGATATTGCCGCCTTTGGCGATAATTGGCGGGAACGCGGAACGGCTGATGTTACCCATCGTGACGCCCAGCCAGAAGATATACAGCAGCAGGGCAAACAGCGTACCGATGATAATCGAACGCGTAATATTCGAAATCCCGCGCGTACCATACAGCTTGACCAGGCTCGGCACGTTACCGTGAAAACCAAACGAGATAATACAGAACGGCAGCGTCATCAGAATGTAAGGCAGGTACTGTGAGTTGGGCAGCGCCACCGCCACGCTGTCGACAAGTTTCGCCACTTCAATATGACCAACCAGCCCGGAGAAAGTAGCAAAGAACGCGATAAACTTACCGATAATCAACACGGTAGTGATGCGTCCGACCAGCAAGGAGCTGTACCAGGCAATCGCGCCGACCAGCATGCTGACGATCACCACCGAGATATTCGCCGGAAAGCGCACGCCGCTGTATTTGAACACGGTTTGCGCCATCACCGCTGACGATCCGGAAATATAAGCATAGGTCAGAATATACAGCACAAAGCCGAAAGCGATACCGACAACGATATTCCACTTACGGCCTAATAAATCCTGAGTAAAGGTATTAAAACTGGCACCAGCACCATAATGCAGGTTGACTTCAACCAGCATCAGACCGGTTAATAACATCATGATGGCGATAAACAGAAGAATAACAGACGCACCGGGGAACCATACGCCGGCCATCGCAATCGGCAGGGAGAACATCCCGCCACCCACTACGGTCGCGATAACCAACATGGTTCCGCTAATCAGTCCGGGGGTACTACTCTGTCGCTCAATGGCATTAATATCCATGATAAATGTTCCTGTAGACTATTCGTTATAATTACAGCTGTCATTTGTACATCATGCGGATAATAAAAATGTCGGAGTCAGGGTTTACTTTTTTTAGTTATGTCACGGTAACGGGCACCGCAAAGGCTTCCTGTTCATGGAAAAGGAATACAAAAAAGCCCCATCACGTGATGGGGCCATAACTATTTTTTAGATGTAATCAAAGCGTGCAGTAAAGAAACGCAACTGCTTCGGCTCGTAAATAAACTTCAGCCCGCGAATATCTTCTTTGTGCTGGTAAAGTTTAATAATACCGTCAGCCACGACATCCATATGTGCATAGGTATAAACACGGCGTGGAATAGTCAGACGTACGGTTTCCAGTTTCGGTCTGTGGTGTTCACCGGTCACGTTATTACGGCCCGCAGAGATAATTCCGCGTTCCATACTACGTACGCCGGTTTCCACATAGATGCTGGCGGCCAGACTTTGTGCCGGGAACTCGTCCTGCGTCAGATGCTCGCAGAAGCGACGCGCATCGAGGAATACCGCGTGACCACCCACCGGTTCAACAATCGGTACACCAGCAGCTTTCAGCTTATCACCCAGGTAGCGAACCTGCTTCACGCGGTGCTCGATGTACTCATACTGCATGGCTTCGCGCAGGCCAATCGCCATGGCTTCCATGTCGCGTCCGGCCAGGCCGCCGTAGGATGGCATACCTTCGTAAACCACGACTAACTCTTTGGCAGAAGAGAACATTTCGTCATCGTTCATGCACAGGAAGCCGCCGATGTTCACCAGACAGTCTTTTTTACCACTCATGGTACAACCGTCGGCGTAGCTGAACATCTCATGCACGATCTCGGCGATACTCTTGTTCTCAAAGCCCTGCTCTTGCTCTTTGATAAAGTAGGCGTTTTCTACGCAGCGGGTAGCGTCGTAGAACACTTTAATGCCGTGCGCTTGTGTCAGTTCACGCACCGCACGCATGTTCGCCATCGAGACCGGCTGCCCGCCCGCGAGGTTAACCGTCACCGCCAGGCAGATATAGGCAATATTCTCGGCGCCTTTTTCATCAATCAGTTTTTGTAATTTTTTAAGATCGATATCACCTTTAAACGCAATATTCAGACCGGCATCGTGCGCTTCGTCACGAACGATATCGACAAACACCGCACCATTTTTTTCCTGGTGATAACGGGTAGTAGTGAAATACATATTACCAGCAACATATTGCCCTGGTTTAATAGCCAGTTGTGATAATAAGTTTTCTGCGCCGCGGCCCTGGTGAGTCGGAACAATATGTTTAAAGCCGAACAGTTCCTGCACGGTTCTTTCCAGATGATAGAAGTTTTCGCTGCCCGCGTACGCTTCATCACCCATCATCATTCCGGCCCACTGCTTGTCGCTCATTGCGTTGGTGCCACTGTCGGTCAGAAGGTCAATATAAATATCTTTCGAATTTAACAGGAAAGTATTGTAACCCGCTTCTTGCATTTTCTTAAGGCGCTCATCACGCGGGATCATAGATACAGTTTCAACGCTTTTAATACGGAAGGGTTCTGCCGGATAATTCATTTTGTTTCTCCAGTAACAGTGGTCATGTACGTATTAATGTGAAGTAAAGCATACCTGGTTCATCAATAAAATCTGATGAAATATAACTATTCGCCTCCTGAGCCAGGGGGAGAAATAATGTGGAGGCACTATGCAAGATTTGATTGATTATGGAAATAGCCCAGTCAACATTAATCACTGGCAATAATTTAAAAAGCTGTAAATGTGAGTGATGCAAATCACACGTCATTTTTTTACCCGTTCATATTCAACGAGTTTTTTTTGCGTATTGATTTGCCCTTCACCGTTGCATGTCACTGGAGAGGGAAAATACTGAAAACTTAACTTTCCAGGCTGTGCTCATAATGTATTGCTCAATGAGTACACCCCAATTTGTGAGAGTCGGATCACTTCACGGGTTTATATTTGTGATTCACATCACTAAAAGTGTAAAGCAAAGTGTACAATTAAGCGTTGTTTCAGAGTTTGCTATTTGCTTCAGTGAGTTAGATCGCATTTTTGGCCTGATGCCGACAGGCGTTGTTTTCTGGAGCATGGGGATATTCAGGCGCGTGAAAGATAATGAATAAATGCGATGAATAATACCGGATTTATTGGGATGAAGGCGTTTTCTATTTATTCCGAAAGCGTGCTATTCGCGCTTATTTCATCTTATTTACATCTGGACTTACCGAAGATCACTGGGGGAATTTACATGGGTTTTATTAGCGCGATACGGAGGTGCGCCAACACCTGCGCATCGCTAATCACAGTAACTATTTATATAAACGTATAACAGGAGGGACATCATCCCTCCTGTTCTCGCGATAATTATTTCACTAACGCAGATATATCCTTGAACAGCGAATGGGCTATTTCCACACCGTCACGAGTTGTACGCATACGGGAATGATAGCGACGCTCGCCCGGCAAACGCGCCCCTTGCCGCTGCATATCGGCAAAGAGTCTCTCGGCACGTGCAAGATGCTGCGGAGCCTCCAGTCCCAGAAAGCGGGCCGGGTCCAGGGCCAGAATCAGCTCGCCACCATAGGGCAACCCGCCAGCCCCTTTATCCCACGCCAGCGATTCCGCGCTGGTCATATCGCCGATGAGCGGTCCGGCAAGCAGTTCCACCATTGCCGCCAGTGCCGACCCTTTATGCCCGCCAAACGTCAACATCGCACCGTCGAGGATCCCCTGCGCGTCGGTGGTGGCCTGACCGTCACCGTCAATCCCCCACCCTTCCGGCACCGCTTTTCCCGCCCGTTGATAGAGTTGGATCTCTCCCCGCGCCGCCGCACTGGTGGCCATGTCGAAGATAAACGGGGATTTTTCTTCACGCGGCCAGCCAAATGCTATTGGGTTAGTGCCAAAAAGCGGCTGCGTCCCGCCTGCGGGAGCAACCCACGCATGGCTGGGCGTCGTCGCCAGCGCCACCAGCCCTGCCTCGGTGAGCGGCTCAACGTCGGCAAACAGCGCCGAAAAGTGCACACAGCGGTTAATCGCCAGGGCTGCAATACCGCTATGGCGCGCCTTTTCTATCAGCAGTGGAAGCGCGCGCTCGAATGCCAGCAGGGAAAATGCCCCACCGGCGTCCACCTTCACAATGGCCGGCGCGGTATCGGTGATAACCGGCTCAGCGTCAGGTGACACCTTTCCTTTACGTCGCGTCTCCACAATCCCCAGCAACCGCCACAAACCATGCGAGGCACAGCCATCACGCTCACCGTGGGTCACGTTGGTCGCGATCGCCACGGCATGCGCTTCACTGAATCCGTTCCCGCGCAGCACCTTATATGCCAGCGCATAAGCCTCTGTTAACGAGAGGTTTACCATCTCCATGACCGACTCCTTTACTCTTCTTCATCACCGGTAAAGTTAGCCCGCGGCAGACAGGTTCGCTCACCCCAGTAGTAAATTCCCAGCGACATCACCGCCACCACCACCGTATCCCACGGATGACCAATCACCCCTGTGCCCCCAAAACTACCCAGCCAGGAGAAGAGCATAATCAGCGCGTAGAAGGCGATAAGCCACAGAGACGATTTCACCTGCTGCGCCAGACTCACGGTGTGTACCGGCACTTTTGATTTGCAAAGCACATAGACGACAAACATCACAATCTGCAGTCCCAGCAGCCATGACAGCGTGCCCCAGCCAGACCAGAATACAATCAGCGCCGAAATCACAAACGACACCGGACCGATAATCCCGAAGGCACGCACGCGGAATGGGCGCGGCAAATCCGGTGCATTACGACGCAGCCCCGCCGCCGTGACCGGGGCAATGGCGTAGCTCAGTACCAGCGCCGCCGACACCACGCTTATCAGCTGTTCCCATGACGGGAACGGCAATGTCCAGAAGATAGACAATGCAAAGGTCAGCCACAGCGCCGGACGCGGAATGCCAGACTCTTTATCGATGTGGGTAAACGTCTTAAAGAAGGTGCCAGCTTTCGCCCAGCCATAAATCACGCGCGGCGTGGCGTTCATGTAGATATTGCCGGTACCACTTGGGGAGACAATCGCGTCACACACCACCATAAACGCCAGCCAGCCCATACCGAGCGTAATGGCGATATCCCGGTACGGCAGCGAGAATTGCTTGCTGATCTCTGCCCAGCCGCCACCCAGCATATCGGTCGGAATACTGCCAAGAAATGCCAACTGCAACAGCACGTAAATAATCGTCGACAGCACCACGGATAAAATCAGCGCCACCGGAATGGTACGCTGCGGATTCTTTACTTCACTCGCCACAGAAATAATTGGCGTCAACCCCAGGTAGGCGAAGATGATCCCACCGGCGCTAATCGCAGCCTCAACGCCCGACATACCAAAGGGTGCAATCCCCTGAACGTGCAGGTTCTCAGGTTTGAAAAAGGTAAATAGCGTCACAACGACCGCTAGCGGCACCAAAAATTTCAGAATACTGATGATGTTATTGGAACGGGCAAACGTTTTTACGCTGTAGTAATTCAGCCCGAAGAACAAACACAGCAGCAAAAACTGCACCACCCATCCCAGCAGCGTTGGGTCGCTTGAGCCAGTTTGAGTCAGCATCGGGAACCATGCTGCCGCATACTGCCGCGCAGCAACAATCTCTATGGAGATGAGGCTTGAAAACGCAATCAGCGTAATAAATCCAAGCAGATACCCCATCAACTCACCGTGGGAAAAGACCGGATAACGGATAATCCCCCCGGCACGAGGCAGTGCCGCGCCCAGCTCACAATAGACAATCCCTAACAGCAGAACGGCAATCCCACCGATGACCCACGAGGCAATGCCCGCAGGTCCTGCAATCGATGCCACATGGCTTGCGGCAAACAGCCAGCCGGAACCGAAGATAGCCCCAAGCCCAATAAACGTCAGGTCGGTCAGCGTTAGCTGCTTTTTAAATTTACCCACCTCAGCAACGCGGGCCTGTGTTTGGTGCGTAGAGTGAATCGTCATGGTCATGCCCTTCAGTCAACAGAGGGGGAAATGGCTTCCCGGGTCCACTGCCCGTTAATCAGGCGCAGCAGGTTCAGAGGGTTGTCATCCTGGACAGCAGGCGGAAGCAGCGCGGCAGGCACATTTTGCAGGCATACCGGGCGTAAAAAACGGTCGATGGATTGCGTCCCTACCGAGGTACCGCGAGCATCGGTGGTGGCAGGCCACGGACCACCGTGCACCATGGCATCACAAACCTCGACACCGGTCGGATAACCGTTAAACAAAACGCGTCCCGCTTTTTCAGTGAGGGCTGGCAGCAGGCGCTGTGCCAGCGGCCCATCATCAGATTCGGCGTGCACAGTAGCCGTCAGTTGGCCCGGAATCACGCGCAAAATGGACTGCAACTCCGCCTCATCGGCCACCTCGACCAATACCGCCAGCGGGCCAAACACTTCTTGCTGTAGCAGTGGATCCTGTGCCAGCAGCAGCGAAGCCGGAGCCTGATACAACCGGGCCTGCGCGCGGCCGATAACCGATTCATCAGACCCTGCCAAGCGCTGAATATGCGGATGTGCCTCAAGCGCGCTGACACCCTCTTCATAATGGGCAAGCGTCGGGGCATTCAGCATGATCTGTGCCGGTGCCTGGTCAACCGCGACCTTCAGCGCCTGCGTGAAGCGGGACATACCCTCGCCGCGTAAGACAAGGATCAGCCCCGGCTTGGTACAAAACTGCCCACATCCCAAAGTGAAAGAGGACACCAGCTCATTGGCCAGCGTTTCTGCCCGCGTGGCGACGACCTGCGGCAGAATAATCAGCGGGTTAATGGCCGACATTTCCGCAAAGACGGGGATCGGCTGCGGACGCTGCTGCGCCAGCTGCCAGAGCGCCTTACCGCCGCGCAGCGAACCGGTAAAACCCACCGCCTGAATCGCCGGATGGCGAACCAGATCCGCGCCAATATCGGTGCCGAAAATCATGTTAAAAACGCCCGCAGGCAGGCCAGATGCCGCGACCGCACGCACAATCGCCTGGGCAGTCAATTCCGCCGTCGCCATATGTCCGGGATGGGCTTTCACCACCACCGGACATCCCGCCGCCAGCGCGGATGCGGTATCGCCCCCTGCCGTAGAAAAGGCCAGCGGAAAATTGCTGGCCCCGAACACCGCCACCGGGCCAAGCGCGGTCAGATACTGACGCAGATCCGGGCGCGGCAGCGGCTGGCGGTCAGGGAGTGCGGTATCAATGCGAACGCCAAAGGCATCGCCCCGACGCAGCACCCCGGCAAACATGCGCAGCTGATTACTGGTACGGGTGCGCTCTCCCTGTAACCGCGCCAGCGGCAGTGCCGTTTCCTGGTGGGCTATGGCGAAAAAATCCTCGCCGAGCAAATCCAGCTCGTCGGCAAGGGTGTCGAGAAAGCGGGCACGCACGTCCGGCGCTGTCTGTGAATAGACAGGAAACGCCTGGTCAGCCGCCTCCGCCGCGGCGGCGGCCTCCTCACGAGAGGCCGGGTAAAAATGGTATCCGGTCAGCTTGCCGTCAGCGGCACGCAGGCTTGGCAGCGTCGCCTCACCACTTGCCACGCGACGTCCGGCGATAAACTGCTGACCCGAAACAGAGAGAGGTAGCGTCATCATCACTCCTTTACTTAAAGGCCGACATCCGGCAGCTGTGGACGGGTCGCCAGCGCCTTCTCAACAATCGCCACCACTTGCGCACGGGTATCCCCTTCCAGCGCCAGACGCGGTGGACGGGTAATGGCGCTGCCACGCCCCAGCAATTCTTCACAGAGCTTGATGCACTGCACCAGATCCGGGCGCGCATCCAGATGCAGCAACGGCATAAACCAGCGGTAAAGCGCCATCGCTTCCTCATAACGCTGTTGTTTCGCCAGGCGGAACAACGTCTCCCCTTCACGCGGGAAGGCGTTCGACATTCCGGAGATCCAGCCTTCCGCCCCAACGGCAATGCTCTCGACCACCACATCATCCAGCCCAGCGAACAGTACAAAGCGGTCGCCAACGGAGTTGCGCAGGTCGATAAAACGGCGGGTATCGCCGGAGGAGTCTTTGAAGCAGACGATGTTGTCGCAGTCGGCAAGCGTCGCCAGGATATCTGGCGTCACGTCGTTTTTGTAAATCGGCGGGTTGTTGTACACCATGATAGGCAGGTCGGTAGCCGTAGCCACACTGCGGAAGTGGGCCGCTGTTTCATGCGGTTTTGAGGAATACACCAGCGCAGGCATCACCATAATACCGTCGACGCCCACGCGCTCTGCCTCTTTCGCCATCTTCTGTGCAAACGCGGTGGTGAATTCGGCCACCCCCGCAATGACCGGGATCTGACCGCCCGCAGCATCTTTCGCTACTTCGATGATCTGCAGCTTTTCCTGCGTTGTCAGAGAGGTGTTCTCCCCCACGCTGCCGCACACCACCAGGCCAGAAACACCATCCTTGACCAGGTTTTTCATCACCGTATGGGTGGCATCCAGATCCAGGGAATAATCGCTACGAAACTGGGTGCTGACTGCCGGGAATACACCGCTCCAGTGAATGGCTTTCTTGCTCATGTTCGGTTCCTTGTCGTCAATTTGTTAATTTAAAGTGAATGAATGGTGAATATTCACTGACAGATTGACGTTTCAGGCGACCGACTGCTTGGTGGTTTTCTTCCTCTTTGATGACGAAATTAGCACAGTGAGTGTGTCTTACCCGGCAAGCGTAATGCGAAAATCACGCGGCGTAGAGCCCGTCATCGCCTTAAACTGGCGGCTAAACGCGCTGTGATCGGTATAACCGCACTGCAACGCAATATCGGTAATCGGCGTATCGCCCGCCAGCAGTTCGGTGGCTTTTTCCAGCCGAACTTTGTGGATCATCTGGCGCGGCGTGAGATGAAAAATACGCTTACAGTAGCGCTCAATTTGCGCCACCGACATGCCGCTCAGGGCAGTTAGCTCTTCCATCGCGATGGGACGGTGATAATGGTTGCGGATATGATCGTCGACGATCGCCAGCCGCTGCCACGCCGGGTGACGCGCCTGCGCTTCCTGCAGATCGTGTGAAATCCCCGCCATACCGATGACCTGGCCCTGCGCATCCCGCAGCGCCAGCTTCTGGGTCAAACACCAGCCGCGTTCACGACCGTTGTAGAGATGCATTTCCAGCTGATCGCGCAGCGTTACCCCTTCGCGCAGCACCCGCATATCCTGCTCGGTATAGCCCAGCCCAAGCGCTGAAGGGAAAACATCAGCAGAGGTTTTACCCAACAGAGAAACCACCGTCTTAAACCCGCAGCGTCGTGCCAGGGTCATATTGACCATTAAATAGCGGGCCTGCACATCTTTGATAAAAAAAACCACATTCGGAATGGCATTGAGCAGCGGCGCAATCAATGCCATCGCATGGAGCAACGTCTGGATATTGTCCGGACGCTGACGCGCCAACCCCTCACATATCTGGCTAAGTTCAGCCACTTCAGGCACCGGCGACGGGGCCCGCACATCATTAATCACACAGGACATCACGCTTCCTCCCGATTAGTGATCTGAATATTTATTAACTTTTTGTTAACCTAGCAAGCATCCTTACTGTGTTTTGCGATCCTGCCGTAGATTTATAATTTCCCCTTTTCCAGCCACTGGCGCAGTTGCCTATTTTGGTTTACCACGTCACTAACAAAATGATTAATAATAAATAAATATGATAATGCCTTAACGATGACAGCGGTCATTATGCTGATTTCGTCATTTGCGGTGACGAAAGCGATCAAGCCGGGACGCAAGGCTTGCGTCAGCATTTAGCAACAAAACATTAACTTCCCGGAGATCCTATGACAGCACAGTACAGTAAACTGAGAGTGATTGATTCTCACACCGGCGGTGAACCCACTCGCCTGGTCATCGACGGCTTTCCGGATCTGGGAACGGGGAACATGAGCGAGCGTCGGGAGCGTTTTTCCCGCGACTACGACGACTGGCGTAAAGCCATTATTCTTGAGCCGCGCGGTAACGACGTTCTGGTCGGTGCATTGCTCTGTGAGCCAGTTTCGCCGCAGGCCACGGCGGGAGTCATCTTCTTTAACAACTGCGGCTTTCTGAACATGTGCGGTCACGGCACCATCGGGCTGATTGCCTCGCTGGCATGGCTTGGGCGCATTCAACCCGGTAAACATCTGATTGAAACGCCGGTGGGCAATGTGACCGCCACGCTGCACGAAGACGGCAGCGTCTCGGTCGAAAACGTACCGGCCTACCGCTGGCGTAAGCAGGTACAGGTTGAAACCGTCCACGGTACGGTAACGGGTGATATCGCCTGGGGCGGCAACTGGTTCTTCCTTGTCAACGATCATCCGTTCGCGGTCTCGCCGGAAAAGATCCCTGAATTGACGGAGTACGCATGGGCAATCCGTGAAGGGTTAGATCGTGCAGGCATTCGTGGAGAACATGACGGCATTATCGATCACATCGAACTGTTTGCTGAAGATGATCGCGCGGACAGCCGCAGCTTTGTACTCTGCCCCGGAAAAGCCTGGGATCGATCGCCCTGCGGCACCGGCACCAGCGCTAAGCTGGCCTGTCTGGCAGAGGACGGAAAACTCAAATCCGGAGAATCCTGGCGGCAGGCGAGCATCATCGGCAGCGAATTTACGGCGCATTTCGTGCCGCATGGCGACAAGATCGTTCCGACGATCCGCGGAGAGGCATGGGTCTGTGGTGATAACAAGCTGATCCTCAATCCTGAAGATCCGTTCTGCTGGGGGATCTCGCTGTGATCGAAAGTGACGTCATCGTTATCGGTGCCGGGATTATCGGGGCCGCCTGCGCCTGGCAACTGGCCGCTCGCGGGCAGCGAGTCACGCTGGTCGATGACGGCAATGCGGGCGCGACGGCGGCGGGTATGGGTCACCTGGTGTGCATGGATGACGCTCCTGCGGAGCTCGCACTCTCCGCCTGGTCTCTGGCAAGCTGGCGCAAACTGACGCCCCGGATGCCGGAAAGCTGTGCCTGGCGCGGATGCGGCACGCTGTGGCTGGCGGAAACGCCGCAAGAGCTTGCGCTGGCAGAAGAAAAAAAACAACGAATGGCACAATACCAGGTTGTCAGCGAAATGCAGACCCGCGATCGGCTTGCCGCACGCGAACCGCTGCTCACCGCCGGGCTCGCTGGCGGGCTGTGGGTCCCCGGCGACGGGATAGTTTACGCCCCAAACGTCGCCCGCTGGTTTATTAACGATGCCGATTTAACGCACCTTCGGGATAGCGCCCTCTCTGTTGATGCCCCTTACGTCACTCTACACAGCGGCAAACGACTGCGCGCACGCGCCATCGTCATCGCCAGCGGTCTGGGGGCCAACACGCTGCTGGGTGAAAACTGGCTCAGACCCAAAAAAGGTCAGTTGGCGATCACCGACCGCTACGGCCCCTTGCTCAGCCACCAGCTGGTAGAGTTGGGATACGGTGCCAGCGCCCATGCAGGCGGCACCTCAGTGGCATTTAACATTCAGCCACGCCCCACCGGACAGTTGCTGATTGGCTCCTCCCGCCAGTTTGATAACACCGACCGCGAGGTTGATCTCCCCCTGTTGGCACAGATGCTGGCGCGCGCGCGCCATTTTTTACCCTCTCTGGAGACGCTAAATATCATCCGTTGCTGGAGCGGTTTTCGCGCGGCATCGGCTGACGGCAACCCGCTGATTGGCCCACATCCTGCGCGTCCGGGTATCTGGCTGGCGCTGGGACATGAAGGACTGGGCGTCACAACCGCGCCAGCAACCGCCGAGTTACTTTGCGCCCAGATCCTTGGCGAGCGCCCGGCGGTGTCCCCGGATGCCTGGCTCCCCGCTCGCCTGCACAAGCAGGAGGCCATCGCATGACAACCCTGAACGTAATTATCGACGGCCAGACCTGTGAGGTTCCCGTCGGAATGAGTATTGCAGCAGCACTGGTCCTGGTGGGCAACGGCGTGACCCGTCGTTCGGTGAGTGGTCAACTGCGCGCGCCCTTCTGCGGAATGGGAGTTTGTCAGGAGTGCCGCGTCACGGTGAACGGGCACCGGGTACTGGCCTGCCAGACGGAATGCCAGCCCGAAATGGTGATTGAAAGGAGCCATCATGCAAAGCGTTGACTGTGAGATCCTGATCCTTGGCGCAGGGCCTGCCGGATTGTCGGCGGCACTGGCTGCCGCACGCTGTGGAAAATCAGTGATAATCCTTGATGACAACCCTCGCCCCGGCGGGCAAATCTGGCGCGACGGGCCGCAGGTCTCACTCCCCCGGGACGCCAGACGGCTTCGTCAGGCGGTGGCGGAACATCCCCACATTACGCTGCTGAGCGGTGCCCGGCTAATTGCCCGCCCCGACCCACATTCCGTAGTCTTCGAAACCGCAGGCGACTGCGGCGAAATCCGCTGGCTGCGGCTGATTTTATGCTGCGGCGCCAGAGAACTCTCGCTGCCTTTTCCCGGCTGGACGCTACCCAATGTGACGGGGGCTGGAGGCCTGCAGGCGCAGATAAAACACGGTCTGCAGCTCAAGGGGGAACGCGTGGTCATTGCAGGCAGCGGTCCTCTTCTGCTGGCGGTCGCCAGTACAGTGAAACGCGCTGGCGGGAATATTGTCGCCATCATCGAACAGGCCCCGATGAGCGCACTGGCCCGTTTCGCAACCGGGCTATGGCGCTGGCCTGAAAAATTGCGTCAGTTCGGCGAGCTCTTTCCAGCCCGCTATCATCCGGCAAGCCAGGTCATCCAAGCGCAGGGTGATACCTGTCTGCAGTCAGTGACCGTGCGCCACCAGGGGCAAACCCGGGAGATCATCTGCGACAGGCTGGCCATTGGCTATGGGCTGGTACCGAATATAGAACCTGCCGCAATCTTTGGCTGCAAAACAGAAAATCAGGCTATTTGGGTCGACGCGGCGCAACGCACCAGCGTGCAGGATATCTATGCGGCAGGAGAATGCACCGGCTTTGGCGGCAGCGAGCTGGCGTTAGCCGAGGGAGAAATTGCCGGCTACGCCGCCGCAAATTGTCCGCAAAAGGCCCAAACCGCCATCTCCGCGCGCGCCCGCTGGCAGCATTTTGCCCAGGCGTTGCATACGACGTTTGCGCTGCCGGAGTCGCTAAAAGCCGCGACCACCGCGGATACGCTACTCTGCCGTTGTGAGGATATTCGTTGTGGCGACGTGCAAAACGCCGAAAGCTGGCAAACGGCAAAGCTCGCCTCACGCTGTGGAATGGGAGCCTGTCAGGGGAAAGTCTGCGCCACCAGCGCCCGCTGGCTGTACGGCTGGCCGCTGCCGCAGCCGCGCGAACCGCTCTCCCCCGCGCGTGTCGACACGCTTATCCATCTCGCAAAGCCAGAGGGCTGATGGTCAGGTATAAAGGCGCCCACTGGCGCCTTTTTTAATGTGGTGTATCCGTAGACCGTTTCGTCAAAGGGAATAATTTTTATCTTCACCCATATCTATTTCGCTCTGTGTATTGGGAACCGAGCATCCTATTTCTGCCAAACATTCAAAAATATAAAGGGAATGTAATGCATATTTAAAATATGATAAACCCAACACTTCAAATTACCGATATTGCTTTTATTAACAAGCAGAAACCAGCATAACACCCCAGGAAATAATCTTTTCTTTTCGTATAGTTAGAAAAATAACACTTACTAAAGCAAGGTTTATTCTTATACCACCCCCTATGAATAAGCATGAATAACTAAAAAATAATATGGCGAAAAAAGTTTTTTATTTAATCTGCGAATTCGATAATGAATATTATTTTTAGTGTTGGCCGTAATAGACACAGCAACGCTTGATTAAGTGATATTTTGCGAGCATCATCGCAATTATTTACCCGAAAATGAAATCAATGACTTCCAGTAAATCCCTGCAACAGGCAATTGCTGACATCACCATCTGGCGTAAAGGCGAACAACGCGCGCCGCACAAGCCCCTACTGCTGCTTCACGTGCTGGCGGGGTATCAGCAGGGTCACGGTCGCCTGTTTGACTACGGGTCGGAAGTTCGCGACTCGTTGCATAGCCTGCTGGAGCGATTTGGGCCACAGCGCGCGCAGTACCGCCCCGATATGCCCTTCTGGCGCTTACAGGGAGATGGGTTCTGGGAACTACAAAACGCCGAGCATTGCTCAACATCCGGCAGCAGCAAACAGCCCCCCGCCGGAGAACTGGTGACGCATAACGTTGCCGGAGGCTTTGATGAACAACATTTTGCCCTGCTGAAAAAGAGCAACAACCTCATTAACGCCCTGGCCCAGCAGATCCTCGAGGCTCACTTCACCGAAAGCATCCAGGAAGAGATCGCGGATGAACTGGGGTTTGATATCCTGCAAATCCGCAAACAGCGGGACCCGTTGTTCCGCCAGCAGGTTCTGCGTGCCTATAACTATGAATGCGCCATTTGTGGCTTCAATATGCGCCACGACAGAACTTCGGTTGCCCTGGAAGCCGCCCATATCAAATGGAAACAGCACGGCGGCCCGTGCGAGATTTCAAACGGCCTGGCGCTGTGTGCAATTCATCATAAAGCCTTTGATAAAGGTTCGATTGGGCTGGATGAGAGTATGCGAGTTCAAGTGTCGCCCGCAGTGAATGGCAGCGGTATGGTGGGCAGACTGTTCTGGGATTTCGACGGTAAATCGATAGCGCTGCCGATGATGCGCGAGAATTATCCAAAAGAAGGTTTTGTGGAGTGGCACAGGAAGGAGGTGTTTAGAAGGTGAGTGCGAAGGCCGGACTCAAATCACCACTTAACATGTTAAATATAAAGAATTTATTTACCGAAACTCATTAAAGTGCCCCCATTTGTGCCCCCATCATTTTTTAACCCCCTTCAAACGACAACACATTGATAAGAAAGATTAATAACTTCAAAACATGATCTCCGGTTTGGATCCGTGCTACGGATCCAAACCGGAAGAATGAAGAACCTAAAAAAAACTTTTTTTACGGAAAACTGTTCACACTGTTCACTCGCCATTATTTGTGTTTTTTTCAATGGCATACGCAGTGAATAGTCGGTGAACAGTGAACACTTTACTGTTCACTTTCCGGGATTTCAGGTAAAAAAAGACCGGCTGATGCCGGTCCGGGTAGGTTATGTCGCGGTGGTTTCATCGCACCGGGGCAGCCAGTCGGCGTTGCTTTCTTCCCTGAGCGCAAGGTTCGTCTGCATCCCCTGATTTGTTCGTCGTCTGGCGTAATTCAGCCCGTACTCTTTCAGCATCGATGACAGCCCTTTGCCGAACATGGTCAGGCTGAGTGTGTTCTTGTAGCCGTGCGCCTCCATGTAAACCAGATAGGCGTGATACAGGTACAGGCGCGGCTGTCGCGGGATGATATTCGCATTCCCCATGTACATACCGTCAGGTTCGGGCAGCGCCTCCAGATAGCCACAAAAATCAAATGTCGGGTCGGCGTCGCGTTTGATGCTGAGCGCCTCGTCGGAATTCTGCTGCGACTGGAGCAGTGTACGCGCGGTCATCGGGTCGCTGAACGTCTGCATGAGCTGGCGCACGATGACGGCCAGCTCCCGGGCGATTTTATCTTTCAGCTTCGGGTCACGCTCTTCCGGGGCAATCTGTTCCGGGAAGTGCATAATCACCCGGCGACGCGACACCCCGCCGCTGCGGTCGGTGAAGCGCATCGGATTGTTGTTTACGGCCAGTATCACCGCCGGAATATGGGTGGAGTACGCATCGCGGTATTTCGGGTCGACGGAGACCGCATCGCCGCCGGTGATGGCCTTGAGTCCTGCCCCGTCACCGCTCCATTTCTCCTGGTCAGGCAGACGTATCAGCGAGAAGCCAATCAGCGCCGCACGTTCGCGGGGCGACTCCAGCGTCTCGATGGTGGCCGACGTGGCGTTATCTTCCCCGGCGAGCATCGTCGCTATTTCGGCCAGAATACTTTTCCCGCTGCCGCCGGGACCGGTCACTTCGAGGAAGAGCTGCCAGTCGTAACGGTTCGCCAGCACCATAAACAGCGCGGCGAGTATCACATCCCGTTTATCGGCGCGCGAACCGGCGGCGCGGTCGAGCCAGCGCCAGAAATTCGGCGCGTGCGTCTCCAGCGTTTCCCCCTCCACCGGCGGGGTGAAATCCACGTCGCACAGGGTGCGCAGCCAGTGCGTTTTGCTGTGCGGGCTGAATACGCCGCTTTTGGTATCGAGCACGCCGTTGCGAAAGCCAATCAGCCGCCGTGGCGGGGCGTCCTGCTGCGGAATAATCAGTTTCAGGGTGTCGACCACCGAGGCAATTTTCCCCGACGAAAACGGGGCGCGCAGGCGCTGGAACAGCCCGGCCACGTCGCGCGCAAAGTCCGACGGCGGGATGATTTTCCAGATTCCCGCCTCATAGCGGGACAGGAGCTGGCCGTTCGCATCCACGGCCAGTGCTTCGCCGTAATGTTCATGCACCCGCATGGCTTTCTCACTGGTGCTCATGGCGGTAAATTCCGCCTCGCTCATGGTAGAGAAAGGGCTTTCAGCCGGTGGCCGGATGGCGTCATACATGGCTTTACGCGTGGCCTCCCCGCCGTGCTGTGTATACGCATCATTCCAGTCACCGAACACCGGCGGCAGGGCGACCACGCCCTCGCAGGACTCTGCGGCCGCAGACGCTTTGGTCTGGCCGTCGCCGTTAAGGTCACGGTCGGCGGCAATGACAATCCGGCAGGCCGGATATGTGTGACGGGCAAGGCTAGCCAGAGAAAGGAGGTTCACGGAGGACAGCGCCACCATGACGGTTTCCCCGGTCAGGTGATGCACGGTGAGTGCGGTCGCATAACCCTCTGCAATCCACAGGCGTTTTCCGGCCTGTTTTTTCCCTTCGATGACATGACATGCCCCTTTAACCTGACCGCCCTTCAGGGTGCGTTTGAGACCGTCCGCATTAATGAGCTGGACGTTAACCAGTGCGCCGCTATCGTCATACAGCGGGACAACCACATCACCGGCGCGGTACGTCACACCGCCGGTTTTATGCAGGGTGGCGAGCGTCAGACATTCCCGGCCGGGGAAGCCCTTGCGGGTGAGGTAGGCGTTGCCGGTGGCCGGGCGGGCTTTCTCCATGAGCCTGACGGCCAGCGCGGCCGCCACTTTGCGGTCGGCCTCTGTTTCAGCGTCTGCGGTCGCAGTCACCGCCGGGGAAACCGGCGGCAGGTTGCCGGTCACGGCATTCACCTTCCCGGCGGCCTCTGACGGGGTCACGCCAAACACTTTTTCTACCAGCTTAAGCCCGTCACCCGCGCCGCACTGATTGCAGAACCACGTCCCGCGCCCCTCTTTATCATCAAAGCGAAAGCGGTCGGAGCCGCCACACACCGGACAGGCCTGATGACGGTTTTTGATGACCGTTACCCCCAGCGCCGGGAGAATGCGCGGCCAGTGGCCGCACGCCTGTTTCACGGTGTCCGTTACGTTCATTTTCATGGTGCTTTCCCTCAGTGCAGTGCCGGTGCGGTGATATGACGGGCGCAGAGTTCATCCATCACGGCCAGCCCGAGAAAGGACAGCGACGGCGCGGCTTTCAGTGGTCCGGCTTCCATTAAATCTTCAAGCAGGGCACAGGCAATCTGACGGCCTTTTTCCTCGCCATGCTGGCGCAGATAGAAGCCCTCCAGCTCGGTCGCAATGGCGCTTTCCAGCGTACCGAGCGTGAGCTGCGGGTAGCGGTGCTGACGTTCGCACAGGGTCAGCCAGGCACAGGCGACCGCGCGGCGGTAAAGTGCAGCGCGCAGAACGGGAGATAATGCGGTTTTCATACATTGCCCTCCCCGGTCAGCCAGTGCTGATTACAGCGGTCGACCACGCCGTCGAGCCGGGCAGTCATGAGGTAAATCACCGAGGTGAGCTGCAACTGCTGCGCCGGATTGTGGCGCACGGTGGTACAGCCCTGCACCTGCATCAGGTCGCCGACGAGCTGGCCGACGTTGCGCATATGTTCGAGGCATTCGAGGTCTGCCCGGCTGATGGTGGGCTGGTTTATATTCTGCGGCCGTTCCGTACTGTTAACAGGCATTATGTCGTCTCCTGAGGACGTGCGTATCCCTGCGCAGATACGCACATTTTATTTTTTGGGTGTCGTTTTTAATTACAGATAATGGCGGTAGCTGTTATCCGGTTTTATTTCCGTTTCCGGCCTGAAATTATTCCGCCATTTATGCGCCACCGGCGCCGGACGTTTAACCGGGGGAATATCGTCAGGATAGTTATCGATATTCCGCGCCCGGTATTGCTGTAATGCCGGGTCGGCCGCTATTTCGCGTAATACGGCGTGGCGGTTTTCAGGGTTGCGCTTAAATACATCGGGATGCTCACAGGTAAAGTCCCGCAAAAAACGACTGAGCGGAATTTCTGCCATGCGGCCACCGGCAATAATACGAATGAGGATGGTGTAGGTGCGCCGGTACGGATTCCAGACCAGCTCCGGACAGCGGTACGGCATATCCCACGGAATACCGTCGGCCAGCACGCCCGACACCACCACATCAGGAAATCCTGTACAGCGATAT
>NZ_JAOWGX010000032.1:0-156463 GCF_030332915.1 Citrobacter sp. Cpo040 | reverse complement strand
ACTCAGAAGTGAAACGCCGTAGCGCCGATGGTAGTGTGGGGTCTCCCCATGCGAGAGTAGGGAACTGCCAGGCATCAAATAAAAGCGAAAGGCTCAGTCGAAAGACTGGGCCTTTTGTTTTATCTGTTGTCTGTCGGTGAGCGCTCTCCTGCCCAGGACAAATCCGCCGGGAGCGGATTTGAACGTTGCGCAGCAACGGCCCGGAGGGTGGCGGGCAGGACGCCCGCCATAAACTGCCAGGCATTAATTAAAGTGAAGAAGCCCATCCTGACGGATGGGCTTTTTTGCGTCTGTGCGGGATGAAAACCGCCGGATGCGGCGTACCGCCTTATCCGGCCTGCAGGGGCCGGGCTGAACGTATTTTGTAGGCCTGATAAGCGCAGCGCATCAGGCACATCACAACACCGCACCATCGGGTGCAAAGCTATATCCTGAGCCTCCATAACACAAGCCATCCTGCGGTATATGCAGTAAACCCCCAATCTGAATTTTCTGTATTACCTCCCGAAAATATCAGGATCGCCTGCGACAGTTACGTGTACCTTTATCTATAAGTAAGGGTCTATCCGGAGAATAAAGTGTTCGGAAAAATGGTATTAAACTACATGCCAGGGCTAAAAAATTTATTAGCGTACGATAAAAGCTGGCTAAAACATGATGTTAAAGCCGGGTTATCCGTTGCTGCCGTAGCACTACCGGTTGCGATTGCTTACGCTGAGTTGGCGGGAGTCGGGGCTATCGTCGGATTATATTCCTGTGTTTTGCCAATGCTAGCTTATGCGCTGTTTGGTTCTTCCCGCCAATTGATTGTTGGTCCTGATGCCACGACCTGCGCGGTAATTGCAGCCGTTGTAGTTCCTCTTTCTGCCGGAAACCCAGAACTTCACTGGCAGTTGACAATTGTCATGACTGTGATGATGGGGGGATGGTGCCTGCTTGCCAGTAAATTTCGCCTGGGTGCGCTTGCTGACTTGCTTTCGCATCCCATTCTAACGGGTCTGCTTAACGGGGTTGCCGTGACGATTATTGTCGGGCAACTCGGTAAGGTGTTGGGGATTACGCTTGATGAAGAGCAAGTGATTGAGAAGATCATTGCCCTGCCTGGCCGACTCTCAGAAATTCATTTATTAACCTTAGGTATCTCCATCCTAACGTTAGCGATTTTAATAGCTATCAAAACGTTTCGTAGCCAATGGCCAGCACCGTTGATTGCTATTGTGATAACAACGGCGCTGGTATGGATTACATCTGCGCAGCAGTATGGGATTGCCACTATTGGGGGATCGGGCTTTCAGTCTGGTTTGCCCGTCGTTCACTGGGGATCGTTTCAGCCTGGTCTGGCGCGTGATTTATTGATCCCTGCGCTGAACCTGGCGTTAGTCAGTTTTGTTAGCCTGATGCTAACCGCTCGCAGTTTTGCCGCAAAAAACGGATACGAAATAAATGCTGATGCTGAGTTCAGGGCTTTGGGTGTCGCGAATCTAATGTCTGGCTTATCTCAGGGGTTTGCGATTAGCGGAGCCGATTCCCGGACTGCGGTAAATGATTCCTCTGGAGGGAAAAGCCAGCTTGTTTCCGTTGTTGCTGCCTTAATCATCGGAATCGTCGTGGTATTTTTCACGCAGCCATTACAATTTATTCCGGTATCTGCATTAGGCATTGTTCTAATTTATGCATCGTGGTCATTAATTGATTTACGCGGACTCTGGAACCTGAGGCGAAGAAATAAACCCGCATTTCGCCTGGCGTTCTTCACCTTTGGCTGTGTTCTGATTATTGGTGTTATTCAGGGGATTGGCCTTGCGGTATTGTTGGGTCTGTTGCAGTTCCTGCGCACAGTTTTCCGTCCTACTGAACACTTATTGGGAATTGACGAAAATGGGATGATTCACTCATTAGGTAATTCAACTGATGTGAAAATGATCCCTGGCGTGTTGATGTACCGATTTAACTCACCGCTGACCTATTTTAATGTGGCTTATTTTAAGCGCCGCGTTTTGAATTTAGTCGATGGTGCAGTACTACAACCTAAATGGGTGGTCATTGACGCCGTTTCTTGCTTTACCTATTCAGATATCAGCGTTCTGGCAACCATTAATGAGTTAAAACGGGACCTGAAGGGGCGGCAGATTAAGTTAATTCTTGCGGGCCGAAAAACGGAGTTAACACGCTGGTTTAAGGAGAGTCGACCGACAATGAAAGATGACGACATGATTCTGGCACCAGACCTTTATTTGGCGCTCCGGTTCATTCAAAGCAAAGAAAGCATGAGTGAGGGTGAATCTGGCGTTGTTGAATAATGCAGATTTAGGTAAGTGATCAGGCTGGATGGAAGGTCTGGGGGCGGATTTTTCGTCCAGCAGGACCTGACATTGACCGAAATCCACAAAGCAAGGAAATCAGCCCGTAAACTGATTTTGCCGAATCAACATAACGCCGGGCCCGAGGTGCCTGTGGCGATGAACATGCCCAGGCACCCATTTGCTAAAGGGCGATCAGCATCCGCGCGGGGACGGTGAGATCCCCGGCAGAGCATTGATACCGACATGCTACCTGAAATATAAGCAGTGTGACTGTTGTTAACCTTACGCTATGAATGCGACAGATCGCTTAAATGCTTTCCTTCCCATTGCTGGCTTCGAGCTCGCGGATCAAGCGCTTGTTGATCTTGCCGACGCTGGTTTTGGGAATTTCCGGGACTATCCTTATCTGCCGTGGGATCGCCCATTTAGTGATGTGGCCGCGGTCGACGAATCCTTGCAGATGTGCCGCTATGGCCTGCGGCTCCAGGTCTTCTCCTTCCTTGCAAACCACCAGAGCCAGGGGGCGTTCGCCCCACTGTTCATCAGGTATCCCGACGACGGCTACCGACCTGACCGCCGCGTGTGAGCTGATGAGGCTCTCCAGCTCCAGCGTGCTTATCCACTCACCGCCCGTCTTGATTACGTCTTTGATGCGATCCTTGATTTCCACTATCCCATGGGGATCGATAGAGGCAATGTCGCCGGTATGCAGCCAACTGCCATTCCATAGCTCAGCTCCTTTCTCGGGTTCCTTCAGGTAGCCCTGAGTCAGCCAAGGGGCTCGCACCACTATTTCACCCAGGGCTTCGCCGTCGTGCACTACCTCCCGACCTTCGCCATCGACGATACGCAGATCCACCAACGGAACAGGCAGGCCGGTTCGAATCCGCAAGGGTAACTGCTCATCCATGGGAAGGGCCAGCTCGGCATCGCTTAAGTGGGTCATACAGAGCAGGGGACAGGTTTCAGACATACCATAGCCAGCGTGAATGCGTATGCCCTTATGGTGGGCCTGTGTCGCCAGTCCAAGGGACAGTGAACTGCCACCCAGCAACATCTTCCATCCCGACAGATCGGTCCGTGTGGCTTCGTCGCACTCGAGGATCATTTGCAAGATGGTTGGCACACAGTGCGAGAAGGTTACACCCTCATCGTGATAGAACCGCACCAGCTTGTTGGGTTCGTAACGACCGGGGTAGACCTGCTTCACACCAAGCATTGTTGCGACATAGGGAGCGCCCCAGGCGTGCACGTGAAACATAGGAGTGATCGGCATGTAGACATCGTTCGATCGTAGCAGCGACTGTCCCTCGTGGGCTGCCAGGAGGCCCAGCTCATTGAGCGTGTGCAGGACCAGCTGACGATGGCTGAAGTAGACCCCCTTGGGATTGCCCGTGGTTCCAGTGGTGTAGAACAAGGTCGCTACCGAGTTTTCATCGAAGTCGGGGAAGTCAAAGCGATCTCCCGCTGCGGCCAGAAGGGGCTCATATTCCCCCAGCACCGGCAGGCTGGTTGCCTTCGATTCTTCGTCGCTAAGCTGGATGTATCCCCGGACAGTGGTCAGTGTCTCTGCCAGTGACTCGACAACCGGCAAGAAGTCGTCGTGCACCAGTACCAGGTTGTCCTCGGCATGATTCATGGTGTAAGCGATTTGGTCCGCCGAGAAGCGGACGTTCACCGTGTGTAGCACGGCACCAATCATAGGCACCGCGAAGAAGCACTCGAGGGCGCGATGGCTGTCCCAATCTAAGAGGGCGACGGTGTCTCCAGGCATGACACCGGCCGCTGTCAGCATGTTTGCCAGGCGATGGATGCGCTGTTTGAGGGTGCGATAGTCGTAACGCAGCTTGTCGGCGTAGACGATTTCTCGCTCGGGATGAGAACGCCCACCCGACAGCAGCAAGCTCTTGATCAGCAACGGATAGGCATGGGCTCCCTGCGCTGACTGTATGACTCTTGTTTTCACCATCCAGGTTCCTCGTTGACTCATTATTTGCTCGGTATGATGGCAATTGTAGATGAAGGTTGGTATTTACTCCCTGGCGTTTGCTTCAGATGTCGAGGCGGCGCACCAACTCCAGCCCGTGGGGATGAATGTGCGTACCCTGCAACGCCATCTGGAAGAGGGGGGGACCTTCAGCGAGCTTATCAATGAAGTGCGGCGCGACCTGGCGCTCCCGCAACAGTATTGTGCCCAAGGTTGTTCAGATAAATTACTCAAATTTAGCCTACGGTTAAGCACGCCAGACAAAGAGGTGTGCCTGATACCGCTATATTTTTTGCAGTACCATCGTGGTTCCAGTGAAAGGTTTAACTGTCGTGATGATGTGGGGTAGGAGTCGCTGTGGGCAGAACGATAAGAAATCTCGCGGAACCCATAAAGCAAAAAACCCGCCATAGGCGGGTTCTTCTAAATAGTGGTGCCCGGACTCGGAATCGAACCAAGGACACGGGGATTTTCAATCCCCTGCTCTACCGACTGAGCTATCCGGGCAACGGGGCGCATTAAACCGTATTCACGTCTGTCAGTCAATCAAATTTCTGGAAACATTGTTCAACCGCTTAATATTACGGCAATCTGCATGGTTATGCCTGAAGTTTGCACAAAACTATCCGGCAGAGGCGACGAAAACAGATAATGTTCGCTTAGGTCAGCGCACCGCCCATTCGGCACTGGGCAAAGCGCAGGATATCTTCAGCCAGGCGGTGTGCCGTTTCGACATCAGCATGACTACGATTAACCAGCATGCGGCTCAGGCAGCCTTCCAGCACCAGTTCCATCTGTTTGGCGACCATTGCCGGGTCGTCAACTTCCAGCGTCGTCAGCAGCTCATGGGTGAAGTCATGTGCCGCCTTTTTTTGCTGATCGGCTAACTGATGGATCGGATGCCCGGGATCGGGGTAAAACGTACAAGCGGCGATGAACAGACAGCCGGGATAGCGATTATTGCTCACGCATTCGGACAGCGCAGTGTAGCGCGCCAGTAATTTCTGCTCAGCGCTCAGCGTGTCATCCAGCAAAAGCTGACGCCGCCAGATATCCACCCGCTGGCTGAGGTAGCGTAGCGCATCGTACAGAATGGCCTCTTTATCGGGCCAAAAGCGCTGCAGTTCATCCAGAGGATAATCGATGCGTTCGGCCACCATTTCCAGCGTGGTATTGGCTATCCCTTGCACCTCAAGTAATTTCAGGGCTTCTCCCAGGACATCTTCACGTTGCACGGTATTCTCCTCCGTATTTCCTGTTGCAAGTGTCGCTCACGGTTGGCGATCGCGCAAATGTGCGCTGAAGGTCGCGGCATCCATAAAGCCCGTAACCCGAGCTTCCGGGTGCTCTTTCCCCTCGGCATCAAAGAACAAGATAGTCGGCAAACCTAAAACCTGTAGATGTTTCAGGAGAGCGACATCCTGGGCATTGTTTGCTGTCACATCCGCCTGCAATAGCACCGTGTTGCCTAGCGCTTGCTGAACCTGCGGATTACTGAACGTGTACTTTTCAAATTCCTTACAGGCTACACACCAGTCGGCATACAGATCCAGCATGACTGGCCTGCCTTTAGCTTGCGCCAGTGCTTGATTTAACGCATCTACCGATGCCACCGATGTGAAGTTAAGATGTGCCTGGGTTTGAGCATGTGGCGCGCCGAACGCCCAGTCTTGCAATGGACGTACACTGACAAGCGCTGCGGCTAACAGGACAATCTGCACGATGCGCATCCAGGCGTGCTTTGCCTGCAGGCTGGTGATGAACGCCCAGCCAAAGAACGCGACGCCTAGCAGTGACCATAAGCGAACGCCCCACTCGTCGCCAACGATACGTTCGAGTAAGAAGACGGGAAGCGCCAGAATGACAAAGCCAAAAGCGGTTTTGACATGTTCCATCCATGGGCCACTTTTAGGCAGCAGGCGGTTGCCAAATACGGTAATCAGCATCAGGGGTAATCCCATCCCCAACGCATACAGATACAGTGTGCCGCCTCCCAGCCACATGTTCCCGCTCTGAGCGATATACAGCAAAATCGCGCTTAGCGGGGCCGTTGTGCAAGGAGAACAGATGAGGCCAGCAATCGCCCCCATCGCAAAGACGCTGCCGGGAGATCCGCCTTGCTGGCGGTTACTCATTAGCGTGAGACGCGTTTGCAGTGATGAAGGCAATTGCAGCGTGAACAAGCCAAACATCGACAGAGCCAGCAGCGTAAAGATGACGGCAAGGCCAATCAGGACGTAGGGATGCTGAAGCGCAGCCTGAAACTGCAAACCGGCGGCTGCAACAACCAAACCCAGCGCGGTATAGGTGAGCGCCATACCTTGAACGTAGATAAACGTCAGCAACAGTGCCCGTCCGGTTGATAAGCGTTGCTTGCCACCCAGTACGATACCGGAAATCAACGGATACATCGGCAATACGCAAGGCGTAAACGCGATACCAATTCCGATCAGCAATGCCCACAGCGCGGAGAAGGGGAGTTGGGCCGTGGGCTGCGGTTTTTCTTGCGGATCTGCAGTGGCTGGGGCTGGTGCAGGGGCCGCCGCGGAACCAGAAGACACTTCACTTAATGGCACCGTTTTTGTTTCTGGTGGATAGCAAAATCCAGCGTCGGCGCAGCCCTGATATGTGACCGTTAATGTTGCGCCAGACTTAGCCTGATTGACCGTGATCGGGACAGTCAGCTGTTTACGGTAAATCTCACTTTTGCCGTAAAACTCATCTTCATGCCAGACGCCTGGCGGCAGTTTTACCTCAGCAATATCGGCCTGAGATGGCATGATGCTTATCTGTTTGCGATACAGATAGTAGCCATCTTTAACCTGCCATGTGAGGTTCAGATCGTGTTGGTTTTGCTGAAAATCAAAAACAAACGCCCGATCGGCAGGAACAAACTGCGAGCGGCCAGGCGCGTCAAATAATCCGGCAAAGGTAGATGTGCTGCACAGCAGCAGGATCAGCGTAAGGATGCGTTGAGCCATGAGCGGTAATCAAAGTCTCCGTGAGTGACGGGTAAAACCAGAAGTTCAGGTGTTTGATATGGATGATGTGACTTCAGGCAATCGAGAAGGGCTTGCTGGTGTGTGACGGTGGTTTTTAAAATCATCTGGACTTCATATTCCTGTTCCAGTTTGCCTTCCCAATAGTAGAGGGAGGTCGCACCGGGTAGCAGGGTCACGCAAGCAGCCAGCTTTTCCGCCAGCACTTTGGCGGCGAGATCCTGGGCGGTTGCTTCATCCGGGGCGGTACAGAGCACCACAACGGTATCGGGGATGGAAATATCCTGACTCTTTACATCAAGCATAAACACCTCGAAAGAACAGAGTAACCAGCAAAAGAATGGTCACTATACAACGGACGAGGGAAGGATGTTAGTTAAAGCGGGGTGGGGAGGAGGAACTGCAGGGCGCCCAGGCACCCTGCAGGAAAAACTTACAGCATGAAGCTGCCCAGCAAGAAGCCGAAGCAGACAGCCAGAACCACACCCAGAGTACCCGGGATGAAGAACGGATGGTTAAAGACGAATTTACCAATGCGAGTTGTACCGGTGTCATCCATCTGAACTGCCGCAACCAGAGTTGGGTAGGTTGGCAGAATGAACAGGCCAGAAACCGCGGCGAAAGACGCAACAGCAGTCAGTGGGGAAACGTTCAGAGCCAGAGCCATCGGCATCAGTGCTTTAGCGGTTGCAGCCTGAGAGTACAGCAGTGCAGAAGCAAAGAAGAAGATGACAGCCAGCAGCCACGGATGACCCTGAATTACGCTACCTGCAGTATCTTTGATCCAGTCAATGTTGTGAGATACGAAGGTATCACCCAGCCATGCAACACCCAGGATACAAATACAGGCGCTCATACCGGCTTTGAAAGTGCTGGAGTTCAGGATTGAGTCAGTTTCAACGCGGCAGATGATTGTGGTCAGCGTCGCGATGCTCAGCATGATGATCAGGATTGCGTTGGTGGTGTTCATCAGCGGTTTAGCGACCAGACCGAGGCTTGGGCTGTTGACGATCGCATATACGACGACACAAACCACGCCCAGCAGGAACAACCAAACAGAAGTTTTTGCGCCCGCTTTGATTTCAACTTGTCTTTCACCACGCAGTTCAACCAGGCCTTCTTCCAGACGCTTACGATAAATCGGATCGTCAGACAGTTTGGAGTTGAACAGCGCAGTTACCAGGAAGGACATGACCAGAACAGCCAGCAGGGTGGACGGAATGACCACGGACAGCAGGTGAATGTAGCTGATGCCATGACCTTCCATTACGGAAGACATGTAAACCACGGCTGCGGAGATTGGAGAAGCCGTAATCGCAATCTGTGCAGAAACCACTGCAGTAGAGAGCGGACGGCAAGGTTTGATCCCTTGTTCTTTCGCAACTTCAGCGATAACTGGCAGCGTGGCCAGAGAGATGTTGCCGGTACCTGCGAAGATAGTCAGGAAATAGGTCACGATAGGTGCAAGGATCGTGATGTATTTCGGGTTTTTACGCAGCAGTTTTTCAGTTTGATGAACCAGATAGTCCAGACCACCTGCAATCTGCATAGCTGAAATGGCAGCGATAACCGCCATGATGATGGAAATAACATCGAACGGGATATTACCGGGTTTTACGCCGATAGCGGCGAGAACCAGAACACCCAGCCCACCTGCAAATCCAATACCGATACCCCCAAGTCTGGCACCTAAAAAGATTGCCAGCAAAACGATGATAAGTTCTAAAACTATCATATTAGCCTTCCTTGTTGTTTAACAAGTTGATATTAAATTGTTGTTTTTAAGTAACTTCGAGTAAGAAAAAAGGCACGTCATCATGACGTGCCTTCTCCGGTACTACCCTACACGATTACTGTTCGCTTTCATCAGTATAACGTTTTGCTTTATAAGCAGGGTGCATCAGGTTCTGTGCAGAGAAGATATCGTCCAGTTCAGACTCGGTCAACAGACCGCGCTCCAGGACAACTTCACGTACGCTCTTACCGGTTTCGGCACAAATTTTACCGACGATGTCGCCGTTGTGGTGACCAATGAACGGGTTGAGGTAAGTAACGATGCCGATGGAGTTGAATACAAACGCTTCACAGACTTCTTTGTTAGCAGTGATGCCACTAACGCATTTTTCCAGCAGGTTGTAGCAAGCATTGCTCAGAATGTGAATGGATTCAAACATTGCCTGACCAATGACCGGCTCCATTACGTTCAGCTGCAGCTGACCAGCTTCAGATGCCATGGTTACAGTGATGTCGTTACCGATGACTTTGAAGCACACCTGGTTTACGACTTCCGGAACAACCGGGTTCACTTTAGCTGGCATGATAGAAGAACCAGCTTGCAGTTCCGGCAGGTTGATCTCGTTCAGACCCGCACGCGGACCAGAGGAGAGCAAACGCAGGTCGTTACAGATTTTGGACATCTTCACAGCCAGACGTTTCAGTGCGCCGTGCACCATAACGTATGCGCCACAGTCAGAAGTTGCTTCAATCAGGTCTTCTGCAGGAACACAGGCGAAGCCGGTGACTTCAGCCAGTTTCTGTACTGCCAGCGGAGAGTACTCTTTCGGCGTGTTCAGACCAGTACCGATTGCTGTCGCGCCGAGGTTAACTTCCAGCAGCAGCTCAGCGGTACGGCTAATGTTTTTCACTTCTTCTTTCAACAGTACGCTAAAAGCATGGAATTCCTGACCGAGGGTCATCGGTACAGCATCCTGCAGCTGGGTACGACCCATTTTCAGGATGTCCTGGAATTCAACAGCTTTTTTCTCGAAGCCTTCGCGCAGCTGGTTCAGTGCATCAATCAGTTTGATGATGGATGCGTATACAGCGATACGGAAGCCAGTTGGGTATGCGTCGTTGGTAGACTGACATTTGTTAACGTGGTCGTTCGGGTTCAGGTACTGATATTCACCTTTCTGGTGACCCATCAGTTCCAGACCGATATTGGCCAGAACTTCGTTGGTGTTCATGTTGACGGAGGTACCCGCACCACCCTGGTAAACGTCTACCGGGAACTGATCCATGCATTTTCCGTTATTCAGGACTTCATCACACGCCGCGATGATGGCATTTGCCACACTCTTAGGAATGGTTTGCAGCTCTTTGTTGGCCATAGCCGCTGCCTTTTTAACCATTACCATACCGCGAACAAATTCAGGAATATCGCTGATTTTGTTGTTGCTAATGTAGAAGTTTTCAATCGCTCTCAGAGTGTGGACACCGTAGTAGGCGTCCGCTGGAACTTCCCTGGTACCCAACAAGTCTTCTTCGATACGAATGTTGTTTAACATGTGAACCTTCTTTTTCAAGCTGCCAATGATTTGACTAAACACACAGGATATATGTGATTTCGATTGTTTCTCGACCGACGATTATCCCCTGCATCGGTCTGATACCCGAGATCATATGCTGGTTCAGGATTTCTACCGTAATCTGGATCACTTAAAGCGTGGAATTTACCCCTTATTTATTATTCTGTGAAATGGATCACCCCTTTGTGATTAACCCCAAATATTAGTGTACAAGCCACTTGAAATTTTGCTAACCACCACAATATCAAATCGATGCGATTAACATAATTTTTCGAACAGAAGTTGAACAAAACGGCTGTTATTAACAGGAGATCCCTTTGCGCTGGATACCATTACTTGCCATTTTTCTCTATGTTTACATAGAGATATCTATTTTTATTCAGGTTGCCCATGTGATGGGCGTCCTGATGACGCTGATTTTGGTTATTTTTACATCGGTTATCGGTATGTCTCTGGTTCGTAATCAGGGATTTAAGAACTTTTTACTGATGCAACAGAAAATGGCGGCAGGTGAAAGTCCGGCTGCAGAAATGATCAAAAGCGTATCGCTGATTATTGCCGGTCTGCTGTTGGTGCTGCCCGGATTTTTCACCGATTTCCTCGGTCTTCTTCTTTTATTACCCCCGGTGCAAAAACATCTGACGATGAAACTGCTGCCACATTTGCGTTTTTCGCGTATGCCTGGCGGTGGTTTTAGCGCCGGAACGGGTGGCGGTGAGACTTTTGATGGTGAATTTCAGCGCAAGGATGACAAGCGCGACAGCATCGAACATAAAGACGATCGTCGGGATTAAGCATCAGTATGTAGGCCGGATAAGCGTTAGCGTCATCCGGCAAAAGTGTTTATAGGCCGGATGATGGCGTCAACGTTGCCTTATCCGGCCTGCGGGGTAAAAACAGCCACAGTCCTGCCAGCATAATCAACGCGTACAGACTCTTCCAGCCGACCATCGCCAGTAGCAGTAGGCACAGCAGACCGCCAATGACCGCCAGTACGCGATAATGCCCTTTCAGTAATCGACAACCTGCCAGCATGCACAGCAGATAAATCATAATAAAGATGCCGTTGGCGTAGACGATTAACGCATCGAGATTGATTTGCAGCATATAGATGCACAGAGTACTGATTACGCAACAGCCCAATACGGCGTTTAGCGCATTGCGCGGAAGGTGTCGGGGGGACAGACGAGCCAGATAACTCTCCGGCTTATACTGCGCTTGTGACCAGACCAGCCGGGCGAAGCTTTGTATATAAATGTTGAGGCTGGCAAAACAGGCCAGATAACCAATGATGCAGGCGACCCACAGAGCTTGTACGCCAAACAGTTGCACGACGATCTCTGGCAGCGACGCTGCGGCCGCCATTTGCTCGCCGTAGGCACCAAAATGGAGAACGACAACGGTGCATGCCCAATAAACAGACCCTGCCAGCAGCAGGCCGATCATCAGTGCGCGTGGGAAGTCTCGCTCCGGATTTTTGAATTCAGACGCCAGGTGAGCAAACGCTTCAAGGCCGACAAAGCACCAGAACATGACCGACAACGCGGCGAACAGGCCGGGAAGCTCAATATCGGTAATCGCAGGGAAGGGGATTTCGCCAGGTGTCAGATCGCCCGCCCACCAGATAGCAACAATCAGGGCAACAATCAGTCCTGCAATGACCGTTTGTAGATTCGCGCTGGAGCTTGCGCCGCGAGAGCCGATGTACCAAACCAATGCCAGCGTACCGAGCTCAGCCAGCAAAAGCTGCTCGTCATGCCAGCCAAACATCGCCTGACCGAATCCGGCGGCGATATGCAATGCCGCAGGCAAACCGACAGGAATGACCGACAAAAATAGCCATCCGGTGACGCGCTCCAGGCGTGAACCAAAGGCCATGCCGACAAAATGCGCCACACCGCCTGCGCTGGGAAAATGACGACCCAGTACGGCGAAGACAATCGCCACAGGAAAGACCAAAACAATCAGCACCGGCCATGCCCACAGGCTGTTGTTGCCCGCAACCAGTGCGGCCAGCGCGGGGACGGCAAAAACGCCTGTACCTAACAATGATGTCGACAACAGGCCAACGCCCTGAGCCAGTCCCAGCTCTTGTTTCAGTCCGCTCATAAATTGTTATCCGGTTATGCCCATTGATCGGGCTACAGCGCAGATTTTTGATGGTATCACAATCAGATTTGCTTATGACGACGTGACTGAAATCGTTATGAAATGTGAGGTGCGTCGGCGTTTTGACGGGATTTTCTGCTGATAAAAAATTTTTTTCGCTTGCCCCCTTGAAGGCACAAAACCCCATCCCCATCTCTCTGGTCACTAGCCGGGAAACCGTTTACGGGCCGGCGTCACCCATAACTGATAAAGACTTTCTCAAAGGAGAGCTATCAATGAGTATTCGTCCGTTACATGATCGTGTGATCGTCAAACGTAAAGAAGTTGAATCCAAATCTGCTGGCGGCATCGTACTGACTGGTTCTGCAGCAGGTAAATCAACTCGTGGCGAAATCATCGCTGTCGGTAAGGGTCGCATCCTGGACAACGGTACCGTACAGCCGCTGGACGTGAAAGTCGGCGATATCGTTATTTTCAACGATGGCTACGGAGTTAAATCTGAGAAGATCGACAATGAAGAAGTGTTGATCATGTCTGAAAGCGACATCCTGGCGATTGTTGAAGCCTAATCCGCGAACGACACTGAACATACGAATTTAAGGGAAAGAGAAAATGGCAGCTAAAGACGTAAAATTCGGTAACGACGCTCGTGTGAAAATGCTGCGCGGCGTAAACGTACTGGCAGATGCAGTGAAAGTTACCCTCGGTCCAAAAGGCCGTAACGTAGTTCTGGATAAATCTTTCGGTGCACCGACCATCACTAAAGATGGTGTTTCCGTAGCACGTGAAATCGAACTGGAAGACAAGTTCGAAAACATGGGTGCGCAGATGGTGAAAGAAGTTGCCTCTAAAGCGAACGACGCTGCAGGTGACGGTACCACCACCGCAACCGTACTGGCTCAGTCCATCATCACTGAAGGTCTGAAAGCCGTTGCTGCGGGCATGAACCCGATGGATCTGAAACGTGGTATCGACAAAGCTGTCGCTGCTGCTGTTGAAGAACTGAAAGCACTGTCCGTACCGTGCTCCGACTCTAAAGCTATTGCTCAGGTTGGTACCATCTCCGCTAACTCCGACGAAACCGTAGGTAAACTGATCGCTGAAGCGATGGACAAAGTCGGTAAAGAAGGCGTGATCACCGTTGAAGACGGTACCGGTCTGCAGGACGAACTGGACGTGGTTGAAGGTATGCAGTTCGACCGTGGCTACCTGTCTCCTTACTTCATCAACAAGCCGGAAACTGGCGCAGTAGAACTGGAAAGCCCGTTCATCCTGCTGGCTGACAAGAAAATCTCCAACATCCGCGAAATGCTGCCGGTTCTGGAAGCTGTAGCGAAAGCAGGCAAACCGCTGCTGATCATCGCTGAAGATGTTGAAGGCGAAGCGCTGGCAACTCTGGTTGTTAACACCATGCGCGGTATCGTGAAAGTCGCTGCAGTTAAAGCACCTGGCTTCGGCGATCGTCGTAAAGCAATGCTGCAGGATATCGCTACCCTGACCGGTGGTACCGTTATCTCTGAAGAGATCGGTATGGAGCTGGAAAAAGCAACTCTGGAAGATCTGGGTCAGGCGAAACGCGTTGTTATCAACAAAGATACCACCACCATCATCGATGGCGTGGGCGACGAAGCTGCAATCCAGGGTCGCGTGACTCAGATTCGTCAGCAGATCGAAGAAGCAACTTCTGACTATGACCGTGAAAAACTGCAGGAGCGCGTAGCGAAACTGGCAGGCGGCGTTGCGGTTATCAAAGTTGGTGCTGCGACTGAAGTTGAAATGAAAGAGAAGAAAGCCCGCGTTGAAGATGCCCTGCACGCTACCCGTGCTGCGGTAGAAGAAGGCGTGGTTGCTGGTGGTGGTGTTGCGCTGATTCGCGTAGCGTCTAAAATTGCCGGCCTGAAAGGTCAGAACGAAGACCAAAACGTAGGTATCAAAGTTGCGCTGCGCGCAATGGAATCCCCACTGCGTCAAATCGTACTGAACTGCGGCGAAGAGCCGTCTGTAGTGGCTAACACCGTAAAAGCGGGTGACGGTAACTACGGTTACAACGCTGCAACTGAAGAATACGGCAACATGATCGACATGGGTATCCTGGATCCAACCAAAGTAACTCGTTCTGCTCTGCAGTACGCGGCTTCTGTTGCGGGTCTGATGATCACCACCGAGTGCATGGTTACCGACCTGCCGAAAGGCGATGCGCCTGACTTAGGTGCTGCCGGTATGGGTGGCATGGGTGGAATGGGCGGCATGATGTAATTTAATCTTCATACTTCAAGCCGCAGGTTCGTTGGCCGCGTTCGTTCACCCCAGTCACTTACTCATGTAAGCTCCTGGGGATTCATGAACTTGCCGCCTGCCTGCAACTTGAATTATTTGATTAAATACGCATCTCGCGAAAAATGAGAAACCCTCGGGCAGAAATGTCTGGGGGTTTTTCTTTTGGTCATCTTTTTAGTATATGATTCAGCTACGGACATAAGGTCCAAATAATTGAATATGGGGAATGACATGCACGTGAAATATTTAGCAGGGATCGTTGGTGCCGCGCTACTGATGGCGGGTTGTAGCTCCAGCAATGAACTGAGTTCAGCCGGGCAAAGCGTACGCTTCGTCGAAGACAAGCCTGGCGCAGAGTGCCAATTGATAGGCACTGCAACCGGTAAGCAAAGCAACTGGCTTTCTGGCCAGCACGGCGAAGAGGGCGGCTCAATGCGTGGCGCAGCAAACGATCTGCGTAACCAGGCTGCGGCAATGGGCGGTAACGTGATTTATGGCGTCAGCAGCCCATCGCAGGGAATGCTGTCCAGCTTTGTTCCTACCGCCAGTGAGATGATTGGACAGGTTTATAAGTGCCCTAATTGAGAACTGCTGCTGATGCCGGATGGCGACGCTAAAGCGTCTTATCCGGCCTACGGTACGAATGATCGTAGGCCTGATAAGCGCAGCGCCATCAGGCATTCTGAGTCTTATGCGCAGACTGAACGCGTAAATGATGCAATGCGCGCAGGCACTGATCCTGATTGAGCTTTTGCGTCTTATCACCCGTCAACGTTCTGACAAACACCTGGCACGGTACACCGGCAAGTTTTTTCAGCCGCGGGCTGAAGTCGAGAAGGCGGCGAGTAATGGCTTCGGCTTCTTTGCTACCGGAAAGGGCGCGAGTTTTCACGACCGAACCACAGAACTGGGCTTTTCCTTTATCATCTGTATAGCGGTAAATAATCGCCAGATAATGATTAAACAGGTTATGTTTCCATTCGGGTTGTGTATAAGAGTCGTATTCCAGATTGTCGTTTTGCTGACAATCAACATCGTACAGCGGCAGGAAATCCAGCAGCGATGTTATTCGTAGCGCGAGTTCTCTCATGCCAGCATTATTTATTGCGTGAATAATTGCATGCGCCAGCACCTGAATCTGTAATTCATTAACCAGTAATTCGCATGTTTGTCCGTCATGCAACGTCAGAGAAAATGTTAAATTCTCGCCTTTGTCATCCACTAACATCAGCGAATTTATGCGGCGGTTAATATCCGCATTTTTTAGTTCATCTTCCTGAATTGACGGAATATTCTCGTGCATTTTTTTGCTGGCTTTATCACATGCCTTTTCATATTGTATACGCTCGTCTTTGTTTAGCTGAGAAATAGCGTACAGCCGGCTCTCCAGCGCGATAAGCAGGTCTCTAAGTCCAAGTGGAGAGAGAAAAAAGAGTGATTCCTTGTTTCTTGGTTCTTTTATTTTTAATGCCATGGCAACAAATTCATTCTTTTGACGAATAATGCCAGTATTAATGCCCTTAATACTTATAGCCATAAAAGGTTCTCCCTAACCATATATTTGTTAATATTCTGCATTTGAAATTATTGATAAAATTTACGAATGAATGATTTAACTGCGCTAATTAAAATAGCACAGATTAAAAGCGAGGCTCCACTTGTGGGGATTTAAATAATAAGTAATCGTGGTGAGTGTCCGGAATCGGACACTCAGTAATGGCTATTGTTGACGTAACTGCAGATCCAGCGGTGTTTTACTTGGCTCTCCACCAATTTCACGCGCCAGTTTGGGGACCATATAGCCGGAAACTAGCGTCAGAAGCTCACGCATAATGCGACGCGCTTCATCGTCGCTGACCATAAAGTGTGCGGCACCCTGCACTTTATCCAGCACGTGCAGGTAATAGGGCATCACACCGGCATCAAACAGTGTGTTGCTAAGGTTTGCCAGGGTTTGTGCGTTATCGTTCACGCCTCGCAGCAATACGCTCTGGTTGAGTAACGTAACGCCCGCGGCGCGCAGACTGCTCATCGCCTGGCGAAACGTCTCATCAATTTCATTGGCATGGTTAATGTGATTGACCAGCAGAATCTGCAAGGAGGAGTGCGCAAAACGCTCGACCAGTCCTTCTGTAATGCGCGCCGGGATCACTATCGGCAAACGGCTGTGAATACGCAGACGCTTAATGTGCGGGATAGCTTCCAGTTGCGTGAGCAACCAGTCCAGTTCGTGGTCCTTGGCCATTAACGGATCGCCACCAGAAAAGATGATTTCATCCAGCTCAGGGTGCGCGTTAATGTAGTCGATGGCGACCTGCCAGTTGCGCTTATTGCCCTGATTTTCGGCGTATGGGAAATGCCGGCGGAAGCAATAGCGACAATTTACCGCGCAACCGCCTTTAACCAGCAGCAGTGCCCGATTACGATATTTATGCAGCAGACCGGGAACCACGCTGTGCTGTTCTTCCAGTGGGTCGGTTGAGTAGCCTGGCGCGGCCACAAACTCTTCCTGGGCAGTCAGTACCTGACGTAAAAGCGGATCGTCCGGGTTGCCTTTCTCCATGCGGGCAATAAACGCACGCGGCACGCGCAGGGCGAAAAGCCGTCTCGCGTCGCGTCCGGCCAACAGTTTTTCATCTGCATCTATGTTCAAAAGATGCAGAAGTTCATCGGGATCGGTCACAACATCGGCAAGTTGCGATAACCAATCTTCTCTGGATGGGGTATTTAGGGTTACAATATGCGCCATTTTGTGGCTTAGCTACCAGTTAACAATTTTCAGAGGGCCTTATGGCAACGTACTATAGCAACGATTTTCGTGCTGGTCTTAAAATCATGTTGGACGGCGAACCTTATGCGGTTGAAGCCAGCGAATTCGTTAAACCAGGTAAAGGCCAGGCGTTTGCGCGCGTTAAGCTGCGTCGCCTGCTGACCGGTACTCGCGTAGAGAAAACCTTCAAGTCTACTGACTCCGCTGAAGGCGCAGACGTAGCCGACATGAACCTGACCTTCCTGTATAGCGACGGTGAGTTCTGGCACTTTATGAATAATACCACTTTCGAACAGCTGGCTGCAGACGAGAAAGCGGTAGGCGATAACGCTAAATGGCTGCTGGACCAGGCTGAATGCATCGTGACCCTGTGGAACGGTCAGCCGATCTCCGTAACTCCGCCGAACTTCGTTGAGCTGGAAGTTGTTGAAACCGACCCAGGTCTGAAAGGCGATACCGCTGGTACTGGCGGCAAACCGGCTACCCTGTCTACCGGCGCAGTCGTTAAAGTTCCGCTGTTCGTACAGATCGGCGAAGTGATCAAAGTGGATACCCGCTCCGGCGAATACGTTTCTCGCGTAAAATAAGTCTTCCATTTGATCTTATGGCGCAGGTTGCTGCGCCATACTTTTTCCAGGGCAGGAATGATGAAACGTCTTCTCGGTCTTGTAATGCTACTCCTTTTCACCAGCACCCTTCTGACAGGATGCAATACCGCGCGCGGCTTCGGTGAAGACATCAAACATCTTGGCAACTCAATTTCACACGCCGCCAGCTAATCCTTTCATATAGTCTTAAAAACGGTTGTTTATCCATCACACTCCCGGATCTTGTCTATTATTAAGTAGCTATACACAAACAATATTGGCTAGAAAAGGAAGACGTTATGGTTAAGAAGACAATTGCTGCGATCTTTTCTGTGTTGGTACTTTCTTCCGTTTTAACCGCGTGTAATACCACACGAGGCGTAGGACAGGATATCTCTGAAGGCGGTAGCGCAATCTCTGGTGCAGCGACAAAAGCTCAGCAATAGCAATAATGAAGAACGGTACGACGTCGTGTCGTACCGTTAATCACCCTTCCCTGGGAGTGAAAGGAACGGCGAGAAGCGGTTCCCCAGGTGCAGTTTCATACGGATATTCCGCTTATAGGTGTAGACCGTTTTGCCATGAATGCTGAGCGCGGCGGCAATGGCATTGTTACTCACACCATCCATCCACATTGATAATACTTTCTCCTCTTGCGGCGTAAGCAAAGGCGTGGCGTTTTTGGCTATTTCTAATGCGGGGCGAACCTGAAGCGCTTCCTGAATTGTGTGGGAGAGTGTGTTCAGCGTGGTGTGCTTGGTCAAGACCGAATGGGCTACGGATTGAGAGGCCACGATGGGGGCATGCTGTCTGTCTGCTGATTGCAGTAAAATCAGTGGGATGACGCCACAACTCATAAAAAAAGGTTTAATTGGCGGACTGGAGTGCGTCTCGCTAATAAAACTGTATAAATCCGCGATCACCAGATGCGGTTTCCATTGCAAAATATGCTCTTTTGCTAACAGGAGATTATTGATTCCTGATACCAGAAATGAGGAGCTGAACCTGCCAGAATGATTAAGCAAGGCCTCTATCCCTGTGCGGGTAAAGTGGCACCGGTCAATCACTAAAATTTTAAGCATAAACGTTTCGCATTCAGAAGAGGGGCAATCGACTTTCTGGTTTCAGAAAGCCCTTCATCATAGAGAACTCCGATGAGTGCCAAATGCGGGAACTACGCCGCTAATTATGCTTAATTCTTGCTTTTAGCAGGCAGTGAATAAAAAGGTTGAAATTCATTTTCTTCCGGGCAAAAATGCCATTTCACACATCAGCTTTGCAGGACGACCTGCAAACGCTTCATTCACCGGGGACGGCCCCATAGTTCTGGAGCCTGATATGTCCTGGATCGTTTTATTAATTGCAGGTTTGCTCGAAGTCGTATGGGCGATTGGCCTGAAATACACCCACGGTTTTACGCGTCTTACGCCAAGCATTATCACTATTGCGGCGATGATCGTCAGTATCGCCATGCTCTCCTGGGCAATGCGCACGTTGCCTGTTGGAACAGCTTATGCGGTCTGGACCGGTATTGGCGCTGTTGGGGCGGCCATTACAGGGATTTTGCTGCTGGGTGAGTCTGCCAGCCCGGCACGTTTGCTGAGCCTTGGGCTGATCGTTGCTGGTATTATTGGTCTGAAGCTGAGCACTCACTAAGCGCCAGGCTGTTTCACCCAAATCAGTTTATTCACTTCAAACCCTTCCCGGGTCGCGATGGCTAACATTTGCTGTTTCATTTCATCTGAAATAGTAGGGGTCCGTGAAAGGATCCACAGGTAGTCGCGATCCGGACCACAAACCAGCGCGTGACGATATTCCCGGTCGAGTGCAATTACGTTATACCCGCCATAGAAGGGGCCGAAAAAAGAAACTTTAAGCGCGGCTCTGCTTGGGTCGCCGGTGAAATAGGCTTTCCCTTCCGTTTTCTGCCACATCTCCCTGTCAGGGTTATAGCCCTTGTTAATAACGTTGATGCCGCCGTCGTCGCGCAAGCTGTATGTTGCGGTCACTTTATCCAACCCGCGCTCGAAACGATGGTCGAAGCGCGCAATTTCATACCAGGTTCCCAGATAGCGTTTGGCATCAAAGTTATTTACCACGGTAACGCCTTTCGGCGGTGTCGGGGAGCTACACGCGACAACCAGGAATGCAGCCGTAACTGCAGCAACGACGGGCAAAATGCGCATGGGATTTTCCTTGCTGTATTTTTGTTAAGTGTAGATGACAACAGGAAAAAAAGAGAAAGAAAGGAGGCCCAATATCCTGGGCCTCATCGTTAGTTATTGCAGCTTTTCAAGAATGCGCCAGGCCGCCTCGACACGGACAGGGTTAGGATAGCTTTTGTTTGCCAGCATCACGATGCCAAGGTTTTTTTCTGGAACGAAGGCTACGTAGCTGCCAAATCCTCCAGTGGATCCCGTTTTATGCACCCATGAGGCTTTCACTGCGGGGGCGGGCGGGTTTACCTCAACGGCGGGAAGCGCTGCCAATGCCACTTTGCTGTCGCTACCGTTGATGATTGAATCAGCTTTCAGCGGCCAGTTCAGCATCTCCCAGCCTAATCCCTGGTACATATCGCCAATACGCCAGTAGCGAGACTGCGCAAGCGCAATGCCCTGCTGGAGCGTTTTCTCCTGAACGCGGCTGGCGTCCATGTTGACCTGAACCCAGCGGGCCATATCAATAACGCTGGATTTCACGCCATAGGCTTCGGCGTCAAGTTGTCCCGGAGAAACGTGTACAGCCTTCCCTTCGCGATAGCCCCAGGCATAATCTTTTTGTTCGCTTTGCGGAACTTTAATCCAGGTATGTGCCAGTTTTAATGGTTGCAGGACGCGTCTGGTCATTGCCTCTTCGTAACTCATTCCTGAGGGTTTCACCGCCAGCGCGCCAAACAGACCAATGCTGGAGTTAGCGTAAAGACGCTTAGCGCCCGGGGCCCATTGCGGCTGCCAGTTTTGATAAAAACGCAGTAATGCGGCTTTATCCGTAACGTCATCGGGGATCTGCAGCGGCAGGCCGCCTGCCGTGTAGGTGGCTAAGTGCAGCAGGCTGATACCCTGCCACTGTTTGCCTGTCAGTTCTGGCCAGTATTTCGTGACCGGATCGCTGAGCTTAATTTCGCCGCGGGCGATAGCATCGCCGCCCAACACGCCGTTAAACGTCTTACTGACCGACCCTAGCTCAAACAGAGTTTGCTGCGTGACTGGGTGGTTATTGGTGATATCGGCTTTACCCCAGGTGAAATAATAGGGTTTTCCCTGGTAGATAACGGCAACAGCCATACCCGGAATAGCCTGCTCCTGCATCAACGGGGTGATGGTGCGATTAACGATATCGGCAATCTGTTGTTCTGTTTTGGCGGCGGCAAACGTGGATAAAGGGGCTGTCAGCAGCAGAGCGCAGCATAACGATTTTTTCATCATGAAATCAGTTCCGTAATTAAAAGCAAAAGGGTGTCCGGGCCCGTCAGACGCAATCAGTGTGTTTGATTTGCACCGTGTTGACAAACGGTTAAATTTAGCAGCAGATATAAGTTTTTCTAACAGGCCGAATGATGACGCGTAGCTATATCCCTCTTAACTCGCTGCGGGCTTTTGAAGCCGCGGCCAGACATCTCAGTTTTACCCGCGCCGCGATTGAGCTCAACGTGACGCATTCTGCCATCAGTCAGCATGTAAAAGCGCTGGAGCAGCAGCTAAATTGTCAGCTTTTTGTGCGCGGTTCTCGTGGATTAATGTTGACGACTGAAGGGGAAAGTCTGTTACCTGTACTTAATGACTCTTTCGATCGTATGGCGGGGATGCTGGATCGTTTTGCCACCAAACAGACCCAGGAAAAACTTAAAATTGGCGTGGTGGGGACCTTTGCGGTTGGGTGTCTGTTTCCTCTACTGGGCGATTTTAAGCGCAGTTACCCGCATATTGATTTGCATATTTCTACCCATAATAACCGCGTGGATCCCGCTGCCGAAGGGCTGGATTATACCATTCGCTACGGAGGGGGAGCCTGGCACGATACCGACGCGCAATATTTATGTAGCGCGTTGATGTCTCCACTGTGTTCGCCAACATTGGCTTCGCAGATTCAAACGCCTGCGGACATCCTGAAATTTCCGTTATTACGTTCGTATCGGCGGGATGAATGGACGCTTTGGATGCAGGCCGCCGGAGAGGCACCCCCGTCACCGACGCACAACGTGGTAGTGTTTGATTCGTCCGTCACCATGCTGGAAGCCGCGCAGGCGGGGATCGGTGTGGCAATTGCACCAGTCAGAATGTTCACGCATTTACTCAGTAGGGAACGAATCGTTCAACCGTTTTTAACGCAGATTGATTTGGGAAGTTACTGGATAACGCGTTTGCAATCGCGTCCGGAGACACCCGCGATGCGTGAATTTTCCCGTTGGTTGACAGGAATGCTGCACAAATAAAAAGGCCCGCCAATGGCGGGCCTGATAATTAACGCATGTACTTAGATGGTCAGAATACCAATAGCCGTTACAACGGTCAGGATTGCTGCCAGTCCGTAGAAGACCCATTTGCCAGCAGGCACGTGGATTTTCAGGTCATGCATCGCGTGGTGCATACGGTGTAAACCACACCACAGCGGCAGAACGATCATCAGGAACAGAAACGCACGTCCGATGAAGCTCTGAGCGAATGCCAGTACGCGTTCATAGCTGAAAGCATCAGGAACAAAGCCCAGCGGCAGCATAATGCCTACCAGCAGGATCATTACTGGCGCAATGATTGCGCTCCACATACCGCCTGCACCAAACAGGCCCCAGAATACGGGTTCGTCAGAGCGTTTTGGATTTGGATTAATCATTCCGGACTCCTTACCAGAACAGGGCAACAAACAGTATGACTACTGTCGCAACCACAGTAACTGCCCAGAGACCTTTGATGATCGGCTCTGGCCCCATTTTTTCGTCTTTTACGATGATGTTGGCTGCTTTTGGCGCCAGCTCAAACCAGGTTTTGGTATGCAGCAGCGCTGCTGCCAGGGCGATAATGTTAAGGATTACCACCACCGGGTTTTGCAAAAAGGCGACAAAGCCCATCCAGGACTCTGCACCATGCTTGAGTGCAAACAGGCCGATAATCAGTTCAATGCTGAACCAGACTGCCGGAACTGCCGTGCCTTCACGCAGCATGTAAAAACGATAAAATGGCAGCTTTTTCCACCAGGTGGACGTCATTGGCCGCACATAGGCTTTACGTTTAGTCGTCATCGTGCACTCCTTAGCGTGGTTTCAGGGTAGCGATAAGAAAGTCTTTTGAACTTTCAACTTTACCCTGCTGAATGGCCGCAGCCGGATCGACGTGTTTCGGGCAGACTTCGGAGCAGTAGCCCACGAAAGTACAGGTCCAGACGCCGTTCGGGCTGTTCAACTGAGCCATACGCTCCTTCTTACCGTGGTCGCGGCTATCTTCGTTGTAACGATGCGCCAGCGTAATCGCAGCCGGTCCAATGAACTCAGGGTTCAGGCCGAACTGCGGACACGCGGCATAGCACAGACCACAGTTGATGCAACCGGAGAACTGATGATACTTCGCCATCTGCGCCGGAGTCTGGGTGTTTGGACCCTGATCCGGTGTACGCGGGTTACCGATAATGTACGGTTTGATCGCTTCCAGGCTTTCGATAAAGTGCGTCATGTCGACGACCAGATCGCGCTCAATCGGGAAGTTGCCCAGCGCTTCAACCTTCATGCCGTTGGTGTAATCACGCAGGAAGGTTTTGCATGCCAGTTTCGGTACATTGTTGACCATCATGCCGCAGGAGCCGCAGATCGCCATACGGCAGGACCAGCGGTAGCTCAGGTCCGGTGCCAGGTTATCCTTGATGTAGCCCAGCGCATCCAGCAGTGACGTGGTTTCATCATAAGGAACTTCGTAGAAAGCACTGTGCGGCGCGGTATCGGTTTCCGGGTTATAGCGCACCACCTCAACTTTCAGGTTTTTCATCTCAGCCATTCGCCTTCTCCTTCTTATCGGCTGCTTCCGCTTCGCCACCGTAAACACGTTTAGCTGGTGGCAGAGTGGTGATTTTCACGTCGCTGTATTCCAGGCGAGTCGTGCCGTCAGCATCGCGGAAGGCGAGGGTGTGTTTGAGGAAGTTCACATCGTCACGCTCGGTGCAGCCTTCATCCAGACGCTGGTGCGCGCCGCGGGATTCTTTACGCGCCAGAGCAGAGTGCGCCATACATTCAGCAACGTTCAGACCGTGACCCAGTTCGATGGTATACAGCAGGTCGGTGTTGAAGACGCTGGAGGTATCAGTGATACGTACGCGCTTGAAGCGTTCCTGCAGTTCCGCCAGCTTATCAACGGTTTTCTGCATGAGTTCCGGCGTACGGTAGATACCGCAACCTTCTTCCATGGACAGGCCCATTTCGTCACGGATCTTAGACCAGTTTTCGTTACCTTCCTGGTTAACCAGATCTTTCAGACGTTTTTCAACGCCAGCAACCTGTGCATCAAGAGCGGCACTGTTTGCAGCGCCAGCCGTTGCAGCGCGTTCTGCTGCCTGCTCACCGGCCATACGACCGAAGACCACCAGTTCTGCCAGGGAGTTAGAGCCCAGACGGTTAGCGCCATGCAGACCAACAGAGGAACATTCGCCGACAGCGAACAGACCTTTAATGCGGGTTTCACAGTGCTGATCGGTTTCGATACCGCCCATGGTGTAGTGCGCGGTCGGACGTACCGGGATCGGTTCTTTAACTGGATCGACACCCACGTAAGCTTTCGCCAGTTCGCAGATGAACGGTAAACGTTCGAGCAGTTTTTTCTCGCCGAGGTGACGCAGGTCGAGGTGAACCACATCGCCACGCGGAGTGGAAATGGTGTTGCCTTTGCGCCATTCGTGCCAGAACGCCTGAGAAACTTTGTCGCGCGGACCGAGTTCCATGTATTTGTTTTTTGGCTCGCCCAGCGGGGTTTCCGGACCCATGCCGTAGTCTTGCAGATAACGGTAGCCGTTTTTGTTGACCAGAATACCGCCTTCACCACGGCAGCCTTCAGTCATCAGGATACCGGAGCCTGGCAGACCTGTTGGGTGATACTGAACGAATTCCATATCACGCAGCGGAACGCCGTGGCTCAGCGCCATGCCCATACCGTCGCCGGTTACGATGCCGCCGTTGGTGTTGTAACGGTAAACACGACCTGCGCCGCCCGTTGCCATAACAACAGCGTTAGCACGGATTTGCACCAGCGTGCCTTCCATCATGTTCATGGCAACCAGGCCGCGAGCATGACCGTCGTCAACCAGGATATCCAGAACGAAGTGTTCGTCAAAGCGCTGAATCTGCGGGAACTGCAAAGATGTTTGGAACAGCGTATGCAGCATGTGGAAGCCGGTCTTATCCGCGGCAAACCAAGTACGCTCGATTTTCATGCCGCCGAAGCGACGTACGTTGACGCTACCGTCTTCACGACGGCTCCATGGGCAGCCCCATTGTTCCAGTTGCGTCATTTCAGTTGGGCAGTGGTGGACAAAGTAATCCACGACATCCTGCTCACACAGCCAGTCTCCGCCTGCTACCGTATCGTGAAAATGGTAGTCAAAGCTGTCATGATCCTGCGCGACAGCAGCAGAGCCGCCTTCGGCAGCAACGGTATGGCTGCGCATTGGGTACACTTTTGAGATCAGTGCGATTTTAGCGTTGGGATTTGCTTGTGCGGCAGCAATTGCAGCACGTAATCCCGCGCCACCGGCGCCTATAATGGCAAGATCGGCTTGAAAGGTTTGCACGACATTCCTCCAGATTGTTGTTATTTCATCCCTGCCTGAAATCAGATGCTTCATCGGCTTCAAACAGGTTATGAACGCGTTTCCACTGCTCCTTTATAGGTACAATAGTATAGTCTTAGGGATGTGCGGGAAATTTGACGTGTTCGATTTTTTTAGCGTGTCATAGGGGGGAATTATCATTGAATTTGATTAATTTAATTACTAAACCACCCTAAGTCGCTTTTTTTATCCAATTGCCAGTGATGATTAGTGCTGCCTGAAATTTGTCTCGTTAGCGCGATACGAGTAGACTTCGTGCCCTTGTCATAAATCGGAGAAACAACCATGAGCGAAACGGCAACCTGGCAGCCGAGCGCGTCCATCCCCAATTTGTTAAAACGTGCAGCAATTATAGCGGAGATTCGCCGCTTTTTTGCCGATCGTGGCGTGCTTGAGGTTGAGACCCCTTGTATGAGTCAGGCAACGGTAACGGACATCCACCTGTTCCCGTTCGAAACGCGTTTCGTTGGTCCTGGACACTCCCAGGGAATGAATCTCTATTTAATGACCAGCCCTGAATACCATATGAAGCGCCTGCTGGTGGCAGGATGCGGCCCGGTGTATCAACTGTGCCGCAGCTTCCGTAATGAAGAGATGGGGCGCCATCATAACCCTGAATTCACCATGCTTGAGTGGTATCGTCCGCACTACGATATGTATCGCCTGATGAATGAAGTGGATGATTTGCTCCAGCAGGTGCTGGACTGCTCACCTGCGGAAAGCCTTTCTTACCAGCAGGCCTTCCAGCGCCATCTGGAGATTGACCCGCTGTCTGCGGATAAAACCCAACTGCGGGAAGTGGCGGCGAAATTGGATCTCAGCAATATCGCTGATACCGAAGAAGACCGGGATACCTTACTGCAACTGCTGTTTACGATGGGTGTTGAACCGCATATTGGTAAAGACAAGCCGACGTTTGTGTATCATTTCCCGGCCAGCCAGGCATCACTGGCGCAAATCAGTACCGAAGATCACCGCGTGGCTGAACGTTTCGAGGTTTATTTCAAAGGTATTGAGCTGGCGAATGGTTTCCATGAATTAACCGACGCGCGCGAACAGCAGCAGCGGTTTGAACAGGATAACCGCAAACGTGCCGCACGAGGCTTACCACAGCAACCTATCGATACCAACCTGCTGGAAGCGCTGAAAGTCGGCATGCCGGATTGCTCAGGCGTTGCGCTGGGCGTTGACCGTCTGGTGATGCTGGCGCTGGGCGCAGAGAGCCTGGCCGAGGTAATCGCATTTACCGTCGATCGCGCATAACTTACTCTTCTGCAATACAAAGTGGTGGCTTAATCGCCACTTTGTAGCATATTTTTTCATTTCCCCTCTAATGGCCACAATTTTCACCTGGATATTTGATATCGTTTAGGTATCAATTCTGTGTTGATTTTTTTATCGCTGAACTCTGCAAAGAGAGCAGTGCCAACCGGTGAGCGGCGTTTGTTAAACGCTTGCCAGAGTAAGGGATGGTTTAATGACCCAAACAATAAAAAAGATGAGCCTGATAGGTCTCATTCTCATGATATTTACGTCAGTTTTCGGTTTTGCTAATAGCCCCTCCGCGTTCTATTTAATGGGGTATAGTGCAATACCGTGGTATATATTTTCTGCATTATTATTCTTTATTCCATTTGCTTTAATGATGGCGGAAATGGGTTCTGCCTATCGGAAAGAAGAGGGGGGAATCTATTCGTGGATGAATAATAGCGTTGGACCACGCTATGCGTTTATCGGCACGTTTATGTGGTTTTCTTCTTATGTGATATGGATGGTTAGTACTGCGGCGAAAGTCTGGGTACCTTTTTCAACCTTCTTGTTTGGCGCAGACATGACGCAGCACTGGCGTATTGCAGGGCTTGAGCCTACGCAGGTTGTCGGACTGCTCGCAGTCGGTTGGATGATCCTGGTGACCTGCGTGGCATCCCGGGGTATTAATAAGATTGCGCGTATTACGGCTGTAGGTGGAATTGCCGTAATGTGTCTTAATTTAGTTCTGTTGTTAGTGAGTGTCGCTATTTTGTTATTAACTGGTGGCCACTTTGCACAGGATATTAATTTCATCTCTTCGCCTAATCCAGGATATCAGTCTGGACTGGCAATGTTGTCATTTGTTGTGTTTGCCATTTTTGCTTACGGCGGAATTGAAGCTGTAGGGGGACTGGTTGATAAAACAGAAAAACCAGAAAAGAACTTTGCTAAAGGCATTGTCTTTGCCGCTATTGTCATTTCTGTTGGTTATTCACTGGCCATCTTTTTATGGGGCGTTAGCACTAACTGGCAGCAGGTATTAAGTAATAGCTCAGTTAACCTCGGGAATATTACCTATATCCTGATGAAAAGCCTCGGAATGACGTTGGGTAACGCGCTACATCTTTCCCCTGATGCCGCAATGGTGATGGGCGTATGGTTTGCACGTATTACCGGGCTTTCCATGTTCCTTGCCTACACCGGCGCTTTTTTCACCCTCAGCTACTCACCGCTGAAAGCGATTATTCAGGGCACGCCGAAGGCGTTGTGGCCCGCGCCGATGACCAAACTGAATGCCGTAGGGATGCCGACGACGGCAATGTGGTTACAGTGCCTACTGGTGAGCCTGTTTATCCTGTTGGTTTCATTTGGTGGCGATACGGCTTCAGCGTTCTATAACAAACTGACGCTGATGGCGAACGTCTCGATGACGCTGCCGTATCTGTTCCTGGCGCTGGCGTTTCCGTTCTTTAAATCCCGTCCGGGTCTGGAAAGGCCGTTTGTTGTCTTTAAAACCCGAGCGGCGACGCTGCTGGCAACGGGAGTGGTCGTGCTGGTGGTGACGTTTGCTAACGTGTTCACCATCATCCAGCCGGTAATTGAAGCCGGGGACTGGAACAGCGCACTGTGGATGACCGGCGGTCCGATCTTCTTCTCACTGCTGGCGATGGCGATTTATCAGAACTACAGCCGTCGCACGACCAACGAGCCTGAGTGGGCGGTGGAATAAAGGCCATCTGGCGTTTATTGCCTGTTGCCGATCCGGACGCATATTAAGCCCGAAAATGTCTGTAATCGGCGATGAAATGCCCGATGGCGCAAGCTTATCGGGCCTACAGGTTAATTGCAGACCCGTAGGCCGGATTAGACCCAACGGGTCGCCATCCGGCATTTCTTGCCTGCATTGTGCGTTACAAACTCCCTGCCGGGCGACTGCCTCTTCCTGCAGAACTTAATGTTCTCCCTGTTTGCTTACCGCCGAGGCTCTCCAGACGCATCTGGAACGGAGGGAACGGCATATCAATACCGTGCTCGCGGAAGCCTGCCAGAATCAGTTGATGGATTTCATGGCGCAGCGGCATGCGATGTCCCATCTCTGCGGCATAAATACGCAGTTCGAAGATTTGAATCCCCTGATGCAGGTCAACCAGGAAGACTTCAGGTGCCGGATTATCGATAACCAGCGAACAGCGCTGAGCGGCAGTCAGCAGGATCTGCGTAACCTCCTCGCTATTCGCCTCAGATGGTGCCGGGATGGTTAACACCACACGGGTAACGGAATCGGATAACGACCAGTTGATAAACTGTTCAGTGATAAAGGCTTTGTTGGGCACGATGATCTCTTTGCGGTCCCAGTCGCTGATAGTGGTGGCGCGGGTATTAATTTTCGTCACGCTACCGGTAAGATCGCGAATCGTCACCGTGTCGCCAATGCGGATTGGTTTTTCAAACAGGATAATCAGGCCGGAAATAAAGTTGGCGAAGATCTCCTGCAAACCAAAGCCCAGACCGACACCGAGAGCCGCCACCAGCCATTGCAGTTTGGACCATTCAATACCGATCATCGAGAAACCAACCAGACCGCCAATCAGCATCAGCAAATACTTGGTAATGGTGGTGATGGCATAACCGGTGCCGGGGGTTAAATCCAGATGTTGCAGTAGTGCCAGCTCCAGCAGTGCGGGTAGGTTGCGCACTAACTGGGTGGTGATGATGAATACCAGAATCGCGATAAGCACCGCGCCCAGCGTTATCGGTTCTAAGCTTTCCACGCCCTGAACCGTGGAGGTGACATCCCACAATGAGATGTTTTCCAGGAAGCCGAAAGCGGAGTGAATTTCTGACCACAGTACAATGACTGAGAGCAGGGCGATAAGCATCAGGATAGAACGCACCAGGCGCAGCGATTGCGCGCTGATAGCATCCAAATCCACTTCGCTTTCATCAACGTCGATCGCGCCTTCAAGGCTGGTGGAATGCGGCGGTTCTTCTTCGCCCCGCGCGCGCTGCGCCAGCATTTCAGCGCGTCGATGCTTGGCGCGGTCAAACGCCAGGCGGCGACGCTGAATCAGCATCCAACGGCGGATAACGTGATACACCACCAGTAATAAGAACCAAATCGCTACAGACGTTTCCAGACGTGCCAGCAGGGCTTGTGATGTGGCGAGGTAGCCTACTGCCGCGGCGAGAATGGCAATCAGCGGCGCACCCATCAGCATATTCCACAGCATGCTGTTGACCATGTTATCGCTGTTGCCCTCTTTATCGAGGTACAGCGGTATCCCGGCGCGTTTCAGGCTCAGGGTTACGACAGCCAGCGCACCGCAAATCAGAATAAAGCACAGACGCCCCAGTGAGGCGGAGAATTCCCGGTCATTGAGGTTATCAAACATAATCACCGCCATGATCAACGGGACAATCAGCCCGATGCTCATCAGGTAATAGTGCATGGCTTTCGCGACGCGGTTCCGCGGCCAGCCAAAGTGGGCAATGAACAGACCGTTGGGACGTGCAAAGGTGGCGCAGATCATTACTGCCCACAGCATGGGCACCGTGGCGGTAACGCCATCGCCGATCGCGACAGCCAACGGATAAGGCCAGGCTTCCTGCAATCCGTAACCGAGCGTTGCCCACAGCACTGGCAACGGCGAAGCGACGAGTATTGACCAGAATACCGTGCGTATTGTCAGCCAGAAGTGATCCTGGGTGACTTTCCCGACCCGCGCGGACGAGCGTTCAAGGAAACGGGTGAAGTGCTTGCGCGAAGAGAGGCTAAAGCCAACTAACACCAACGCCGCGAACAGCGGTAGCAGCGTTTCTTTGCTGGTCAGCATCATGATGCTGGCTTTGCCCAACTGATTAAACGTATCTAATGAGATCAGACGCCGCAGATCCTGAACGATGTCGACAGGCCAGGAGAGGGAGATAGGGCTAACGTCTGACGTCCAGAACAGGTAGCGGTGCGTCGCTTCGTTGACCTCTTTTAGTGCATCTTCCAGTTGGCTGTTGGAAACTTTGAGCTTGGTCAGCTCAAGGATCAGCGTATCGCCACCCTGTAACAATGAGTTCAGCAGCTCACGCTGGGTGCGTAGCTGGGCGTTGAGGATGCTGCTCTGTTCAGCGGTCAGCGGTTGTCCATCGGCCTGATGAATCTGACGCAGCTGCGGCTGTTTGTTGAGGAGATCCTCATAGCGCATGCGGTGTACGCGAAGCTGCGCCATTTCGGTATCCAGCTGCTGAGGCTTGGGCATTTCCGGTAAACGGGATACCTGCGCTCGCAGCGCTTCTCCCAGCATATTTGAAACCCCAAGCCACTGAGACTGCTCTCGCAGCGTATTCAATGCCTGACGCACCTGCAGCGTTTGACTGGCGGCCTGACGCTGCTGCGAAGCGACCAGATCCATACGCTGTGCTTGCTGGTTCAAGGCCTGAGAAAGCTCGCGGTTTACCTTGAACTGGTCGACAATACCCTCCGGCAGTCCCGCGCTGTTTTCCGCCAGCAGTTCAGTGCTTTCCAGCGCTCGCTCAGCTTCACGCTGACGCTGACTGTTAAGCTGGTTGCGCAAAGCCTGCAGGTAAGCGTCGAGTTGTTGACTCTGTTTTTCCGCCAGTTCGGAGCGCATACGCGCCAGTTCCTGACGGTTATTGGCGGAAAGCTGCGCCAGCTCCAGTTCATCGACCTGGGCTTTAAGTTTGGCGGATTCAGCCTGCATCGCCTGATTCTGTGCGGAATTGCCGTTGGCGGTACCAATGCGTCGCTCAAGCTCATTGAGCTGGCGGCGGGCATCGGTTTGCTGTTGAGGAAGCTGGCTTAACGAGTCGGCGATTTCCCGGGCGCGATCCTGCTCCTGTTGGGCCTGACGACTCTTTTCCAGCAGTTGGCTGCTAACCTGGAGGATCTCCTGGTTTAACGCATCGGTAGTGAGTCCGGTTGGCACATTGCGCGGTTCATCACGCAGGTTGCTAAGCTGCGCGCGTAACGTTGCGGACAGCTTGGGGAAGTTATCAATAACTTGCTGGTATTGCTGGGCGCGCTCGAGAGCGCCTTTACGCTCCTCAAGGGCATTCAGCGCGGACTGGAGCGCCTCGACGGTTTCTGGCTGAGCGGGTTTTGCCGCTTTTGCCTGCTCCAGTTCCTGGGTGAGTTGTTTGGCATCGGGGGCCGTCGCAGCGTACGCCCCCAGGCTGAGGCACCAGGCCATCAGAAAAGTGATAATCAGGCGCACAGCAGCGATTCCTATGTTTAACTTTCGTCTTTTTTGTCGTCAACCAGCGGGCTGGCATCGTGTTCTGCTTCGATCTCTTCTTTCGCCAGCGGGGCCGGTTCTGCCTCTGGCGTCACGAAAGTCTCGGTCGAGATGGCCATTGGTTGGCCGATTTTGGTCACGGACAGATCCTGCAACTGCTCAACCAGGTTAACTTTGCCAGGTGCGAACAGGTTGATGACGGTGGAACCGAGCTTAAAGCGGCCCATTTCCTGACCTTTCAGCAGCGCCACCGACCCTTCGCTTTCGCCTTCCGGCCAGGTCCAGCGCTTGATGACGCCTTCACGCGGTGGAGTAATGGTGCCAGCCCATGCGGTTTCAATACTGCCGACGATGGTCGCGCCGACCAGAATCTGCACCATCGGGCCAAATTCGGTATCAAACAGACAGATTACACGTTCGTTGCGGGCAAACAGGTTCGGTACGTTTTGCGCAGTCAGGATGTTTACAGAGAAGAGATCGCCCGGCACGTACATCATTTCACGCAGGATACCGTTACACGGCATGTGTACACGGTGGTAATCGCGTGGAGACAAGTAAGTGGTCACAAACGTACCGTTGCGGAATTTGTCCGCCATCTGATAGTTGCCAGCCAGCAGCGCTTCAAGGGTATAACTGTGCCCTTTAGCCTGCAGCAGTTTGTCTTCCTCGATGTTGCCTAACTGGTTAATCACACCGTCAGCGGGCATGACCAGTACGTTTGGATCGGTATTAATCGGACGAGCATCGTCGCGCAGCGGGCGAACAAAGAAGTCGTTGAAGGTGCGATAGCTGGCGGTGTCCGGCTTTTGCGCCTCTTTCATATCGACCTTGTAATATTTCACGAACAGATCGATAACCAGTTTGGTCAGCCATCCCGCTCGTTTGCTCGCACCCCAACCCGCCAGGCGAGTGAGCCATAGTTTCGGCAGAATGTATTGTAGCGAAAGCTTAAATGAGTTTAACAAGGTAGCCTCCAGGCCATAATTTGTTCCCGATCCGGCATACGGGCCGGATCCTGAAAAAAGGGGGACGATTCTAGCGATGCTTAGCTTAGTTGTCAGTTGTCTGTATCAGAAAAGTTTTTACGCGTTTTTACCTGCGCCATGCTTTCCAGGATGCGGTGATAATTTTCAAACCGGGTTTCGGCTATGGCCCCTTTTTCTACAGCCTCACGGATAGCGCAGCCTGGATCGGTATCATGCTTGCAGTCGCGGTATTTGCAATGGCCCAGGTAGTCATGAAATTCGACAAAGCCATGCGTGATTTGTTCCGGCTCCAGATGCCACAGTCCAAACTCACGTACACCAGGGGAGTCGATAACGTCGCCGCCGTGCGGGAAGTGATACAGGCGAGAGGCCGTGGTGGTGTGCTGTCCAAGGCCGGAGTTGTCAGAGACATCATTGGTCAGGATCTCTTCCTGCAGGCCGAGGAGGTTATTGAGCAGGCTGGATTTACCTACGCCCGATTGACCGGCAAAAATGCTGATGCGATCGGTTAATGCTTCTTCAAGCGGTTTCAGGCCGTCTTTTGTGCGGCTTGATACCATCAACACCCGATAGCCAATGTTGCGATAGATATCCATCTGTTCGTTAACGAAGGCCATGCCTTCATCATCCAGCAGATCGATCTTATTCAGCACGATAATCGGTTCAACGTGTAGCGTTTCGCAGGCTACCAGATACCGGTCGATAATATTGAGTGACAGCTCGGGTAAGATGGCTGAGACAATAACGATCTGGTCGATGTTGGCGGCAATAGGCTTTACCCCGTCGTAAAAGTCGGGGCGTGTCAGTACCGAGGTACGATCGTGTACCGCTTCAACGATACCTTTGACATTCACGCCTTCAGCTGCCGCTTTACCCGGGCGCCAGACTACGCGATCGCCAGTAACCAGCGAGCGAATTGTACGGCGGATGTTGCAGCGGTGAATTTCACCGTCAGCAGACTCTACGTCGGCATGCATGCCAAAACGGCTGATAACGATGCCTTCAGCGGTTTCGCCAAACAGGTTGTCGTCGTAGTCGGGCTTCTCCGTGGACGTTTTAAGACGACGCTGGTGATTGGCGTTCACACGGCGCTGTTGGCCTTTGGAGAGTTTATTCTTACTCAATCGGACTGGCTCCTGGTCGCCCATGATGGGCAAAACATTTATGATACACACAATTTTAGATCAATGTAGTCACACTGAATGTGACGCTGAAGGGTGGAAAATAGCATGAGTGCCAATGAAAACAACCTGATTTGGATCGATCTGGAGATGACAGGTCTGGATCCCGAGCGCGATCGCATTATTGAGATCGCCACGCTGGTGACGGATGCCAACCTGAATATTCTGGCTGAAGGACCGACAATTGCGGTGCACCAGTCCGACGAACAGCTGGCATTAATGGATGACTGGAACGTACGTACGCATACCGGTAGCGGGCTGGTGGAGCGCGTGAAGGCGAGCACCATGGGCGATCGTGAAGCTGAACTGGCCACGCTGGCTTTTTTGAAAGAGTGGGTTCCGGAAGGGAAATCACCTATCTGCGGCAACAGCATCGGGCAGGATCGTCGTTTCCTGTTTAAATACATGCCGGAGCTGGAGGCGTATTTCCATTATCGCTATCTGGACGTCAGTACGCTCAAAGAACTGGCGCGTCGTTGGAAGCCGGAAATCCTTGCGGGCTTCACCAAGCAGGGAACACATCAGGCGATGGACGACATTCGTGAATCTGTTGCTGAGCTTGCTTACTATCGCGAACATTTTATTAATCTTTGATTTTGTTCTCCGGTGGCTTGCGTCACCGGTTTTTTGACGCTAAATTGTTCAGCTTGATTGTAAATTAATCACTTGAACGAATTTTCGAAAAAAACGCTTTCAGGGGGGTTGCAGCTAAACGGATTTCTCGTATAATGCGCCTCCCGTAACGACGCAGAAATGCGAATTACGACAGCAACAAAAGCAGTACAGATTTGCGGGAATAGCTCAGTTGGTAGAGCACGACCTTGCCAAGGTCGGGGTCGCGAGTTCGAGTCTCGTTTCCCGCTCCAAAATTTGAAAGTGCTTATTAAGCACAGACACACCCAAGCGGGAATAGCTCAGTTGGTAGAGCACGACCTTGCCAAGGTCGGGGTCGCGAGTTCGAGTCTCGTTTCCCGCTCCAAAATTTGAAAGTGCTTATTAAGCACAGACACACCCAAGCGGGAATAGCTCAGTTGGTAGAGCACGACCTTGCCAAGGTCGGGGTCGCGAGTTCGAGTCTCGTTTCCCGCTCCAAATTCTTACCCCAATAAAAATATCCACAACGAATAATCGCGTTGGGGACGTTTTGTTTCGTCATTGACATACTCTTGTAAACAGACTTATCCACAGGTTCGGGTATTATTCCTGGAATGCAAAAAACTTCGCCGGGTGAATAGTATCATTTTAACTATTTGAAATTATTAATTTAATTATCATTTCAAATTGTTAATGCGATCACTTGACGATTTTTTCCCTCTTGAATATCAATGTGTTTTTATTTTTATACACAAGCTGTGGATGACTTAAGCATCGCGCGGCAGACCCTTCTCAATGACCCTGACCAAACGTTGTTTCTGCGGTAGCTGCACCTCAACTACGCAGGCATTTCGCTTCTCGATTTGCTGAGCAACCGCCCACTCTATGTGTTCGTCGAGAAGTGGGTGCTCACCTCTGCGACTTTCCAGTGCGCGAAGAATGGCTTCATTCCAGGGAGCATTACCCAACGCAACGGCGATATTTCGCAGCCAGCGCAGGTGGCCAATACGACGAATGGCAGACCCCTCCGTGACTTTTAAAAACCACGCTTCGCTCCAGCGAAACAGCTCTATTAACTCCGGAGCATGAAGCTGCTTGCGCGGGTTGAAGTCATCCTCTGCCGTCAACTGTGAATAGCGGTTCCACGGGCAAATGAGCTGGCAATCATCACAGCCGTAAATTCGATTCCCCAACAATGGACGAAATTCTTCCGGGATCGCGCCTTCCAGTTCGATAGTGAGATAAGAGATACAGCGGCGCGCATCCACCGTGTAGGGTTCAACAATGGCCCCGGTGGGACAGATGGTCATGCAGGCGACGCATTTCCCACATCCTTCTTCTACTGGTTGGTCGATCGGTAGGGGTAAGTCGATCAGTAATTCCCCGAGGAAGAAAAATGAACCGGCTTCGCGATTGAGGATAAGTGAGTGCTTACCTGTCCAGCCAAGCCCGGCTTTTTCCGCTAACGGACGCTCAAGAATGGGCGCAGAATCGACAAAAGGTCTAAAATTCAGCGAAACGCAGTGCTGTTGAATCATCTCTCCCAGCTTTTTTAAGCGGTTACGTAGCAGCTTATGGTAGTCGCGCCCCAGCGCGTAACGGCTGACGTAACCCAGAGAAGGATTCTTCAACGTGCTGGCGAAGGCCGCATTGGCAGGAAGATAGTTCATACGTACGCTGATGACACGTAGCGTACCGGGCAATAATTCGTGAGGTCGGGCGCGCATCATGCCGTGACGGGCCATCCAGTCCATCTCGCCGTGGTATTGTTTATCCAGCCAGGCCTGCAGTTTGGGTTCCGCTTCGCTGAGGTCGGTATCGGCAATCCCGACCTGCTGAAAGCCAAGCTCCAGCCCCCACTGCTTAATATTTTGCGCTAACTGATTGAGATCGAGGGGCTCTGACATGACGGACCATACAATGAAGAAAAACCCCGCAAGTATACCACACTCCATCTGGCACGCCGATGACATCAGGCGGATGGAGCGAGAGGTGGCAGACAGTTCAGGGCTGACGCTGTACGAACTGATGCAACGGGCGGGAGAGGCGGCGTTTCAGGTCACTCGTGAGGCTTATCCGAACGCCCGGCACTGGCTGGTGCTATGTGGTCATGGCAACAACGGCGGTGATGGTTACGTAGTGGCAAGACTTGCCAAAGCGCTGGGTCTTGAAGTTACGTTGCTGGCGCAGGAAAGTGACAAACCGCTCCCCGAGGAGGCGCAGCAGGCGCGTGATGCCTGGCTTAACGCTGGTGGCGTCATTCACGCGGCGGATATCAATTGGCCAAATAACGTGGACGTCATTATTGATGCGCTGTCAGGCACTGGCTTAAAACATGCGCCGCGTGAGTCTCTCTCGGTATTGATTGAACGTGCCAATTCTCACCCAGCCCCCACCGTGGCGATAGATATTCCCTCCGGCCTGCTAGCGCAGACGGGAGCGACGCCGGGCGCGGTCATCAACGCAGCGCATACCATTACCTTTATTGCACTCAAGCCGGGCCTGCTCACCGGTAAAGCGCGCGATGTCACCGGGCGTCTGCATGTTAACGCACTTGGGCTGGACGACTGGCTGGCGGGGCAGAATGCGCCAATACAACGTTTTGATGCTCAACAGCTTGCACACTGGCTAACACCGCGTCGACCCACCTCGCACAAAGGCTCCCACGGTCGACTGGTGATTATCGGCGGTGACCACGGTACGGCAGGCGCAATACGCATGGCCGGGGAAGCCGCGCTGCGAGCAGGTGCCGGGCTGGTCAAAGTGCTGACGCGCAGTGAAAACATTGCGCCTATTTTGACAGCCAGACCGGAACTGATGGTCGATGCGCTGACGCCGCAGACGCTGGAAGAGAGCCTGGCGTGGGCGGATGTAGTGGTGATAGGCCCCGGGCTTGGTCAGCAGGAGTGGGGCAAAAAAGCGCTGCAAAAAGTGGAGAATTTTCGCAAACCGATGCTCTGGGATGCGGATGCGCTGAACCTGCTGGCAATCAACCCCGATAAACGTCACAATCGCGTGATCACGCCGCATCCAGGTGAAGCCGCGCGACTGCTGGGTTGTTCCATTGCAGAAATTGAAGACGATCGCTTACTTTGTGCACAACGTCTGGTAAAACGGTACGGAGGCGTGGTGGTGCTGAAAGGCGCGGGTACGGTTGTTGCTGCTGAACAGGCGGAGTTGGGTATTATTGATACCGGCAATGCCGGGATGGCCAGCGGCGGAATGGGGGATGTGCTTTCCGGTATTATTGGCGCATTGCTCGGACAGAAGCTTACCCCGTATGATGCAGCATGTGCGGGATGTGTTGCGCACGGAGCGGCGGCGGATGTGCTGGCGGCGCGTTTTGGTACGCGCGGCATGCTGGCGACAGATCTCTTTACCACGCTACAGCGTATTGTTAACCCTGATGTGATTGACGTTTATCATGATGAATCGAGTAATTCCACTACCTGATGAGCAGGCGACTTTAGACCTGGGACTGCGGGTAGCCAAAGCCTGTGACGGCGCGACGGTTATATATTTGTACGGCGACCTGGGGGCGGGTAAAACCACCTTCAGCCGAGGATTTCTGCAGGCGTTAGGTCATAAAGGTAATGTAAAAAGCCCCACCTACACGCTGGTTGAGCCCTATTCACTCGATAACTTGATGGTATATCACTTCGATTTATACCGACTTGCGGACCCAGAGGAGCTGGAATTTATGGGGATCCGCGATTATTTTGCCAATGATGCCATCTGCCTGGTGGAATGGCCGCAACAAGGTAAAGGTGTACTGCCAGACCCGGACGTCGAAATACACATTGAATACCAGGCACAAGGTCGAGAGGCGCGTGTAAGCGCAGTCTCCTCATCAGGTGATTTATTGCTGGCGCGTTTAGCCGATTAACCTTAAGGGTGGCGGGATGATTTATCGCATCAGAAACTGGCTGATGGCAACCCTGGTCCTGCTGTGCGCGCAGGCAGGGGCCGCCAGCCTCTCCGATCTTCAGGTGTCCAATGGCGATCAACAGGCGCGGATTACGCTGAGCTTTATTGGCGATCCTGAATATGCCGTTTCGCAGGACGGGAAACGAACCGTCGCGCTGGATATTAAACAAACCGGAGTGATTCAGGGATTACCGCTGCTGTTTAGCGGCAATAATCTGGTGAAATCTATCCGTTCCGGCACGCCAAAAGATGCGCAGTCTCTGCGCCTGGTGGTGGATTTAACCGAGAACGGTAAAGCCGAAGCAGTAAAACGCCAGAACGGCGGCAATTATACCGTCGTGTTTACCATCAACGCTGATGCGCCACCGCCGCCGCCTCCACCTCCCGTGGTTGCAAAGCGTGTTGAAGCGCCGATTGTTGCCCCACGTCCTGTCGAGCCTGCACGCAATCCATTTAAAGCGGAAAACGATCGCACTACGGCTGTGACTAACAGCAATAGCTCTACGCGCCCTGCGGCGCGCGCCAGTTCCAGCAACGGCGATAAAGTGGTGATTGCCATTGATGCCGGACACGGTGGACAGGATCCTGGCGCTATTGGTCCTGGCGGCACGCGTGAGAAAAACGTCACGATTGCCGTGGCGCGCAAGCTGCGCAGTTTGCTCAATGATGACCCGATGTTTAAAGGTGTACTCACCCGTGATGGTGATTACTTTATCTCGGTGATGGGGCGTTCAGACGTCGCGCGTAAACAAAACGCCAATTTCCTGGTTTCTATTCACGCGGATGCTGCGCCAAATCGTGATGCCACAGGTGCTTCCGTTTGGGTGCTGTCAAACCGTCGGGCGAACAGTGAGATGGCCGGCTGGCTGGAACAGCACGAGAAGCAATCGGAGCTGTTGGGCGGCGCGGGCGATGTGCTGGCAAACAGCCAGTCCGACCCTTATCTCAGCCAGGCCGTACTGGATCTGCAGTTCGGTCATTCGCAGCGCGTCGGGTATGATGTGGCGACCAGCATGATCGGCCAGTTAGAACGTATTGGTTCGATGCATAAGCGTCGTCCAGAACACGCCAGTCTTGGCGTACTGCGTTCGCCTGATATCCCGTCAGTGCTGGTTGAAACTGGCTTTATCAGTAACAACAGCGAAGAACGTCTGTTGGCGAGCGATGATTACCAGCAGCAACTGGCTGAGGCGATTTACAAAGGATTGCGTAACTATTTCCAGGCGCACCCGATGCAAACCGGGCCGCAGGGCGCACCGGCGCAAACCGCCAGCGCCATATCGCCGGGTAACACGTTAACAAATTAAGGATTAGCCATGCCGATTCAGGTTCTACCGCCACAGCTGGCGAACCAGATTGCCGCAGGCGAGGTGGTAGAACGGCCTGCGTCAGTGGTGAAAGAGCTGGTGGAAAACAGCATCGATGCCGGTGCGACGCGCATTGATATCGATATTGAACGCGGCGGCGCGAAGCTTATCCGTATTCGTGACAACGGCTGCGGGATTAAAAAAGACGAGCTGGCGTTGGCGTTGGCGCGTCATGCCACCAGTAAAATAGCCTCGCTTGACGATCTTGAAGCCATCGTAAGCCTCGGATTTCGCGGCGAAGCGCTGGCCAGTATCAGCTCCGTGTCTCGTTTAACCCTGACGTCGCGTACGCAAGAACAACCCGAAGCCTGGCAGGCGTATGCCGAAGGGCGTGACATGGATGTCACAGTTAAACCCGCTGCGCATCCGGTGGGAACCACGCTGGAGGTGCTAGATCTGTTCTACAACACCCCGGCGCGGCGCAAATTTATGCGCACCGAGAAAACCGAATTTAATCATATCGACGAGATTATTCGCCGCATTGCGCTGGCGCGTTTTGATGTGACGATAAATTTGTCGCACAACGGCAAAGTGGTGCGTCAGTACCGGGCAGTGGCCGCGGATGGGCAGAAAGAGCGCCGACTGGGCGCGATTTGCGGCACGCCGTTTCTGGAGCATGCGCTGGCGATCGAATGGCAGCATGGTGATTTAACATTGCGCGGCTGGGTGGCCGATCCTAACCACACAACGGCAGCACTGGCAGAAATCCAGTACTGCTACGTGAATGGTCGGATGATGCGCGACCGGCTGATCAACCATGCTATCCGCCAGGCCTGTGAAGATAAGCTGGGAGCCGATCAACAGCCCGCTTTTGTGTTGTATCTGGAAATCGATCCGCATCAAGTGGATGTCAACGTACACCCAGCTAAACATGAGGTCCGTTTCCATCAATCCCGGCTGGTGCACGATTTTATTTACCAGGGCGTGTTGAGTGTCCTGCAACAGCAGCTTGAAACGCCGCTGCCGTTGGCTGATGACGACGAACCCGCCCCAAGGCACATTCCGGAAAACCGCGTTGCTGCTGGACGCAACCATTTTGCCGAGCCGGCTCCCGCGCGTGAACCTGCGACACCGCGGTACTCAGCATCCGCTGGCACTGGAAGTGGCAATAGTGGTGGCAGTAGTGGTGGCGGTGGCCGTCAGGCGGAAGCCAGTTGGCCTCATGCTCAACCCGGATACCAAAAGCAGCAGGGCGAAATTTATCAGCAACTGATGCAGACGCCTGCTCCAACGCGTAAAACGCCGGTCTCTGAAACGCCATCGACGCCTCTGACTGGCAACAGTCAGGGCTTTGGCCGGGTGCTAACGATTGTTGGTGCAGACTGCGCGTTACTCGAGTGTGATGGCCATATTCGGTTGTTGGCATTACCGGTGGCTGAGCGTTGGTTGCGTCAGGCGCAGTTAACGCCGGGTCAGGGAGCGGTTTGTGCTCAACCGTTACTGATCCCTTTACGTCTAAAAGTGACCGCTGATGAAAAAGCGGCACTGCAAAAAGGACAGAGCCAACTGGCTGAGTTGGGCATTGAATTTCAGCTGGATGCGCAGCATGTGACCATCCGGGCGGTGCCTTTACCCTTACGCCAACAAAATTTACAAATCTTGATTCCTGAACTGATAGGCTACCTGGCGCAGCAATCCGTATTCGAGCCGGGCAATATTGCACAGTGGATCGCACGTAACCTGATGAGCGAGCATCCACAGTGGAGCATGGCACAGGCGATTACGCTGTTAGCGGATGTTGAGCGGCTCTGCCCACAACTCGTGAAGGCACCGCCGGGTGGTCTGTTACAACCTGTTGATTTACATTCGGTATTGAATGCCCTGAAACATGAGTGATACCCGTAAGGCGAGCCTGCCAAAGGCGATTTTTTTGATGGGGCCAACGGCCTCCGGTAAAACGGCATTAGCAATTGAATTGCGTAAAGTTTTGCCCATAGAGTTGATAAGCGTTGATTCCGCCCTTATTTACAAGGGGATGGATATCGGTACAGCTAAGCCTGATGCAGCTGAATTACAGGCCGCACCGCACCGATTGCTGGATATCCGCGATCCATCGCAGGCGTACTCCGCTGCGGATTTTCGTCGCGATGCGTTAGCCGAGATGGCCGACATCACCGCCGCGGGCCGTATCCCGTTGCTGGTGGGCGGCACAATGTTATATTTCAAAGCCTTGCTTGAAGGACTGTCGCCGTTACCGTCGGCGGACCCGGAAGTCAGGGCCAGAATTGAGCAGCAGGCGGCAGAGCAGGGTTGGGACGCGTTACACCGACAGCTTCAGGACATCGATCCCGTGGCAGCGGCGCGCATTCATCCAAATGATCCGCAAAGACTTTCCCGGGCACTGGAAGTTTTTTTCATTTCGGGTAAAACTTTAACGGAGCTGACGCAAACGTCAGGAGATGCTTTGCCGTATCAGGTGCATCAGTTTGCAATCGCCCCGGCGAGCCGTGAACTGCTCCATCAGCGAATTGAGCAGCGTTTTCATCAGATGTTAGCTTCAGGTTTTGAAGCAGAAGTCCGGGCGCTTTTTGCCCGTGGAGATTTGCATACGGATTTGCCTTCCATTCGTTGTGTAGGGTATCGCCAGATGTGGTCATACATTGAAGGTGAAATTTCATACGATGAAATGGTTTATAGAGGTGTTTGCGCCACGAGGCAGTTGGCGAAGCGACAGGTAACCTGGTTGCGTGGTTGGGAAGGGGTGCACTGGCTTGACAGTGAAAAGCCTGACCAGGCGCGAAACGAAGTATTACAGGTTGTTGGTGCTATCGCGAACTGAATGTGTACAATTGAAACGTATCGTGCGCAATTTTTCAGAATCGAAAGGTTCAAAGTACAAATAAGCATATAAGGAAAAGAGAGAATGGCTAAGGGGCAATCTTTACAAGATCCGTTCCTGAACGCACTGCGTCGGGAACGTGTTCCAGTTTCTATTTATTTGGTGAATGGTATTAAGCTGCAAGGTCAAATCGAGTCTTTTGATCAGTTCGTGATCCTGTTGAAAAACACGGTCAGCCAGATGGTTTATAAGCACGCGATTTCTACTGTTGTCCCGTCTCGTCCGGTTTCTCATCACAGCAATAATGCCACCGGCGGCACAGGCAGCAACTACCATCACGGTAGCAACGCGCAAGGTTCATCTGCGCAACAGGACAGCGAAGAAACCGAATAAGGTTATTAGCTGTTTTACATACGGGGAGCCAGCGATCCTGTGTTCCCCGTTGATTTATATTAAGGGGTTGACGCTTGTTTGACCGTTATGATGCCGGTGAGCAGGCGGTACTGGTACACATCTATTTTTCGCAAGACAAAGATATGGAAGACCTCCAGGAGTTTGAATCTCTGGTTTCTTCCGCCGGTGTCGAAGCAATGCAGGTGATTACCGGGAGCCGTAAAGCACCGCACCCGAAGTATTTTGTTGGTGAAGGTAAGGCAATCGAAATTGCCGAAGCCGTAAAAGCGACTGGCGCTGCGGTGGTGATTTTTGATCATGCTCTAAGCCCTGCCCAGGAACGTAACCTGGAACAGTTGTGCCAGTGTCTTGTTATCGACAGGACTGGTCTCATTTTAGATATTTTTGCCCAGCGTGCGCGAACCCATGAGGGTAAGTTGCAGGTTGAGCTGGCGCAGTTGCGCCATATGGCTACGCGTCTGGTCCGTGGCTGGACTCACCTTGAACGGCAAAAGGGCGGGATTGGTTTGCGCGGCCCGGGTGAAACCCAGCTCGAAACCGACCGTCGTTTGCTGCGTAATCGCATTTTGCAGATACAGTCGCGCCTGGAAAAAGTTGAAAAGCAACGTGAGCAGGGGCGACAGTCGCGCAAGAAAGCGGATGTCCCAACCGTATCACTGGTGGGATATACCAACGCCGGAAAATCCACCCTGTTCAACCAGATCACCGAAGCCCAGGTCTACGCAGCGGATCAGCTGTTTGCGACCCTGGACCCGACGCTACGTAGAATAGACGTGGCGGACGTGGGTGAGACTGTGCTGGCGGATACCGTTGGGTTTATCCGTCATTTGCCGCACGACCTGGTGGCGGCGTTTAAGGCCACCTTGCAGGAAACACGTCAGGCGACATTGCTGCTGCACGTTATTGATGCAGCAGATTTTCGTGTGCAGGAAAACATTGAGGCCGTCGATACGGTGCTCGAAGAGATCGATGCGCATGAGATCCCGACCCTGCTGGTGATGAATAAAATCGATATGTTGGATGACTTTGAGCCGCGTATCGACAGAGATGAAGAGAATAAACCCATTCGCGTTTGGGTATCAGCGCAAACGGGGATTGGTATACCACAACTTTTTCAGGCTTTGACTGAGCGACTTTCCGGTGAGGTGGCGCAGCATACGTTGCGTTTGCCGCCGCAGGAAGGGCGTTTGAGAAGCCGGTTTTATCAACTTCAGGCAATAGAAAAAGAGTGGATGGAGGAGGACGGCAGCGTAGGTCTGCAGGTTCGTATGCCGATCGTAGACTGGCGTCGCCTCTGTAAACAAGAACCGGCACTGGAAGACTATGTTGTCTGATCTGACGGATATGGCCTGAAGATTTTTTCGCCTCTATACCTTGTGGATTTTGTGCGGCAGGAAGGCGGCAAGTCCTGAAATCTCCAGGAGCATAGTCAACTATGTGACTGGCGGTGAGGGACGCAGCCAACGCAACGGCAGCGCAAAAGACGCAGGTATAGCATCGCATAACAAATATGGAGCACAAAAATGGCGTGGAATCAGCCCGGTAATAACGGACAAGACCGCGACCCCTGGGGAAGCAGCAAACCTGGCGGCAACCCTGAGGGAAATGGAAACAAAGGTGGTCGCGAGCAGGGACCTCCCGATCTGGACGATATCTTCCGCAAACTGAGTAAAAAGCTCGGTGGTCTGGGTGGCGGTAAAGGTACTGGCTCTGGCGGCGGTAGTTCATCGCAAGGCCCGCGTCCGCAACTGGGCGGTCGAGTCTTTACTATCGCAGCGGCCGCTATCGTCATTATCTGGGCGGCCAGCGGTTTCTATACCATTAAAGAAGCGGAACGCGGCGTGGTGACACGCTTCGGTAAATTCAGCCATTTGGTTGAACCGGGTCTGAACTGGAAACCGACCTTTGTCGACGAAGTGACACCGGTCAACGTTGAAGCCGTGCGTGAACTTGCCGCATCCGGCGTCATGCTGACCTCTGACGAAAACGTCGTGCGCGTCGAAATGAACGTACAGTACCGCGTGACCGATCCGCAGCGTTACCTGTTTAGCGTAACCAGCGCGGATGACAGTCTGCGTCAGGCTACCGACAGTGCCCTGCGTGGGGTTATCGGTAAATACACCATGGACCGTATCCTGACCGAAGGGCGTACCGTTATTCGTAGCGATACCCAACGTGAACTGGAAGAAACGATCCGTCCGTACAACATGGGTATCACCCTGCTGGACGTCAACTTCCAGGCTGCACGTCCGCCGGAAGAAGTAAAAGCCGCGTTTGACGATGCTATCGCAGCACGTGAAAACGAACAGCAGTACATCCGTGAAGCGGAAGCGTACACCAACGAAGTTCAGCCGCGTGCAAACGGTCAGGCGCAGCGTATTCTGGAAGAAGCGCGTGCGTATAAGACTCAGACAATCCTGGAAGCACAGGGTGAAGTGGCTCGCTTCGCAAAAATTCTGCCGGAATATAAAGCCGCACCGCAAATTACCCGCGAGCGTCTGTATATCGAAACCATGGAAAAAGTGCTGAGCAATACCCGCAAAGTCCTGGTTAACGATAAAGGCAGCAATTTGATGGTTCTGCCGCTGGATCAAATGCTGAAAGGTGGTAGTGCGCCAGCAGCAAAGACTGACAGCAGTTCAAACCTGCTGCGTCTGCCGCCAGCAACGACTTCCAGCACTGGAGCAAGCAACACATCGTCCACCAGTCAGGGCGATATTATGGACCAACGCCGCGCGAATGCGCAGCGTAACGACTACCAGCGTCAGGGGGAATAACGATGCGTAAGTCAGTTATTGCGATTATCATCATCGTTCTGGTAGTTCTGTTCATGTCTGTCTTTGTGGTCAAAGAAGGCGAGCGCGGTATTACTCTGCGCTTTGGTAAAGTTCTGCGTGACGATGAAAACAAGCCGCTGGTCGTAGCACCTGGCCTGCACTTCAAGATTCCGTTTATTGAATCTGTGAAGATGCTGGATGCGCGTATTCAGACCATGGACAACCAGGCAGATCGCTTTGTTACCAAAGAGAAGAAAGACCTGATCGTTGACTCCTACATCAAGTGGCGCATCAGTGACTTTAGCCGTTACTACCTGGCAACGGGCGGTGGCGATGTTTCTCAGGCGGAAGTCCTGCTGAAACGTAAGTTCTCTGACCGTCTGCGTTCTGAAATTGGTCGTCTGGACGTGAAGGACATCGTTACCGATTCCCGCGGTCGTCTGACCCTGGAAGTTCGTGACGCGCTGAACTCCGGTTCTGCTGGCACGGAAGACGAAGTGGCGACTCCGGCAGCAGATAGCGCGATTGCCGAAGCGGCTGAACGTGTTCAGGCTGAAACGAACGGTAAAGTACCGGTCATCAACCCGAACAGTATGGCGGCATTGGGCATCGAAGTTGTTGACGTGCGTATTAAGCAAATCAACCTGCCTGCTGAAGTGTCCGAGGCTATCTACAACCGTATGCGCGCTGAGCGTGAAGCGGTAGCGCGTCGCCATCGTTCACAAGGCCAGGAAGAGGCGGAAAAACTGCGTGCAACGGCTGACTATGAAGTCACTAAAACGCTGGCAGAATCTGAGCGTCAGGGCCGTATTATGCGCGGTGAAGGCGATGCAGAAGCCGCTAAGCTGTTTGCCGATGCGTTCAGTCAGGATCCGGACTTCTACGCCTTCATCCGTAGCCTGCGTGCTTACGAGAAGAGCTTTGAAGGGAATCAGGACGTAATGGTCATGAGCCCAGACAGCGATTTCTTCCGCTACATGAAGACACCAAATACCGCGACACGCTAATCGCGTTCCAGCGGTTTTAAAGCAGCAAAACCACCGGCATCTCCAGGGATGCGGTGGTTTTCTTTTTATATAAGGGCGATGGATGAATTCAACAATTTTGCTGGCGCTCGCGCTGGTTTTGGTGCTGGAAGGGCTGGGTCCGATGCTTTATCCCAGCGCATGGAAGAAAATGATCTCTGCAATGGCGCAACTTCCCGAAAATATTTTGCGTCGTTTTGGTGGAGGTCTTGTGGTTGCGGGCGTTGTGGTCTACTACATGTTGAGGAAAACGATTGGCTGATCAATAAGTAGACTAATTTGCGGATTTTCGCATGCAAAAAGTGCTGTATATCTGAAAAAGCGGTGGTAGAATCCATTTTTAAGCAAACGGTGATTTTGAAAAATGGGTAACAACGTCGTCGTACTGGGCACCCAATGGGGTGACGAAGGTAAAGGGAAGATCGTCGATCTTCTGACTGAACGGGCTAAATATGTTGTGCGCTACCAGGGTGGTCACAACGCAGGCCATACTCTCGTAATCAACGGTGAAAAAACCGTCCTCCATCTTATTCCATCAGGCATTCTTCGCGAAAACGTAATCAGCATCATCGGTAACGGTGTTGTTCTGTCTCCGTCCGCGCTGATGAAAGAAATGAAAGGACTGGAAGATCGTGGTATCCCGGTTCGCGAGCGCCTGCTGCTGTCTGAAGCTTGTCCGCTGATCCTTGATTATCACGTTGCGTTGGATAACGCTCGTGAGAAAGCGCGTGGCGAGAAAGCGATCGGTACTACCGGTCGTGGTATCGGTCCGGCTTATGAAGACAAAGTAGCTCGTCGCGGTCTGCGTGTTGGCGATCTGTTTGATAAAGCAACTTTCGCTGAAAAACTGAAAGAAGTGATGGAATATCACAACTTCCAGCTGGTGAATTTCTATAAAGTTGAAGCAGTTGACTACCAGAAAGTGCTGGATGATGTGATGGCTATCGCCGACATCCTGACCTCAATGGTTGTTGATGTTTCCGATCTGCTGGACCAGGCGCGTAAGCGTGGCGATTTCGTCATGTTTGAAGGTGCGCAGGGTACGCTGCTGGATATCGACCACGGTACCTATCCGTACGTAACGTCCTCCAACACCACCGCAGGTGGCGTGGCAACCGGCTCCGGCCTGGGCCCACGTTATGTGGACTACGTTCTGGGTATCATCAAAGCTTACTCTACTCGTGTAGGTGCGGGTCCGTTCCCGACTGAGCTGTTTGATGACGTTGGCGAGTTCCTGTGCAAACAAGGTAACGAGTATGGCGCGACCACCGGTCGTCGTCGTCGTACCGGTTGGCTGGATTCCGTTGCTGTACGCCGTGCAGTACAGATTAACTCCCTGTCTGGCTTCTGCCTGACCAAACTGGACGTACTGGACGGTTTGAAAGAGGTGAAAATCTGTGTTGCTTACCGTATGCCGGATGGCCGCGAAGTAACGACTACTCCGCTGGCAGCTGACGACTGGAAAGGTATCGAGCCGATTTACGAAACCATGCCGGGTTGGTCTGAATCCACCTTCGGCGTGAAGGAACGTAGCGGTCTGCCGCAGGCAGCGCTGAACTACATCAAGCGTATTGAAGAACTGACCGGTGTGCCGATTGATATTATCTCAACTGGCCCAGACCGTACTGAAACCATGATCCTGCGCGACCCGTTCGACGCATAATTCTGGTTATAGCGTAGCGTCAAACGGCGCTGCGCTTGCACTAATTTAGGCCGGATAAGGTGCTTTGCATCAGAATCCGGCTTAAAATCACGTAAGTTCCTCGCTTTTTTCCTTCCCGAACTGAAATAAATTAGCGACCTGGCTGGTGGCTGGTTTATCATCAATGTAATTAATACTACCAGGTTTATCCGTTTTATCCCTTTTCCTGAGGTTGATGTGCAGTTAACAAGTTTCACCGATTACGGATTACGTGCGCTAATCTACATGGCGTCACTTCCCGAAGGACGTATGACCAGTATTTCTGAGGTGACAGAAGTCTACGGCGTGTCCCGTAATCATATGGTCAAAATAATCAATCAACTTAGCCGGGCGGGCTTTGTTACTGCTATTCGAGGAAAAAATGGCGGTATCCGCCTGGGTAAACCCGCTAAGGATATTGGTATTGGTGATGTAGTTCGCGAGCTGGAACCCTTATCGTTGGTCAACTGTAGCAGCGAGTTTTGCCACATTACCCCGGCCTGTCGACTCAAACAGGCGCTTTCTAAAGCAGTGCAAAGTTTTCTCACGGAACTGGACAACTACACACTTGCTGATTTGGTTGAAAAGAATCAACCGCTTTATAAATTATTGCTGGTGGAGTAACGACTCCCGCCAGCAGCGATGATGACGGAGGAACCGACATGTCACAAGATCCTTTCCAGGAACGCGAAGCAGAAAAATACGCGAATCCTATCCCGAGCCGGGAATTTATCCTCGAACATTTAACTAAACGTGAAAAGCCGGCCAACCGCGATGAGCTGGCCGCTGAACTCAATATTGAAGGTGAAGAGCAGCAAGAAGCGCTGCGTCGTCGCCTGCGCGCGATGGAGCGTGACGGACAACTGGTCTTCACCCGTCGCCAATGCTATGCGCTGCCGGAGCGTCTCGACCTGCTGAAAGGTACCGTTATTGGCCACCGTGATGGCTACGGCTTTCTGCGCGTTGAAGGCCGCAAAGATGACCTGTATCTGTCCAGCGAGCAAATGAAAACCTGCATTCATGGCGATCAGGTGCTGGCGCAGCCGTTGGGCGCGGACCGTAAAGGTCGCCGCGAAGCGCGTATTGTGCGCGTACTGGTGCCGAAAACCAGCCAGATTGTCGGCCGCTACTTCACCGACGCTGGTGTTGGATTTGTCGTCCCAGACGACAGCCGCCTGAGCTTCGATATTCTGATCCCGCCGGAAGAGGTAATGGGCGCTCGTATGGGCTTTGTGGTTGTCGTTGAACTGACCCAGCGTCCAACTCGCCGCACTAAAGCGGTGGGTAAAATTGTTGAAGTGCTGGGTGACAACATGGGAACCAGCATGGCCGTTGATATGGCCCTGCGTACTCATGAAATCCCATATATCTGGCCGCAGGCGGTTGAGAAACAGGTCGCCGGGCTGAAAGAAGAAGTGCCGGAAGAGGCGAAAGCAGGACGTGTCGATCTGCGCTCCCTGCCGCTGGTGACTATCGATGGCGAAGATGCGCGCGACTTCGACGATGCGGTCTACTGCGAGAAGAAACGCGGCGGTGGTTGGCGTTTATGGGTGGCGATTGCTGACGTAAGCTATTACGTTCGCCCGCCGACTCCGCTGGACCAGGAAGCGCGTAGCCGTGGCACATCCGTTTACTTCCCGTCGCAGGTAGTTCCGATGCTGCCGGAAGTGCTGTCTAACGGATTGTGTTCACTCAACCCGCAGGTGGACCGGTTGTGTATGGTCTGTGAAATGACCATTTCGTCGAAAGGCCGCTTAACTGGCTTTAAATTCTACGAAGCGGTCATGAGTTCCCACGCACGTCTGACCTACACCAAGGTCTGGCATATGCTGCAAGGCGACCAGGAGCTGCGTGAGCAGTACGCACCGCTGGTTAAACACATTGAAGAGCTGCATAACCTCTACAAAGTGCTGGATAAGGCCCGTGAAGAGCGTGGCGGTATCTCGTTTGAAAGTGAAGAGGCGAAGTTTATCTTCAATGCTGAACGCCGTATTGAGCGTATCGAGCAGACGCAGCGTAACGACGCGCACAAGCTGATTGAAGAGTGCATGATCATGGCGAACATCTCCGCGGCACGATTCGTTGAGAAAGCCAAAGAGCCAGCGCTGTTCCGTATTCACGATAAGCCGACGACCGAAGCGATTAACTCGTTCCGTTCCGTCCTGTCAGAGCTGGGGCTGGAGCTGCCTGGTGGCAACAAACCTGAGCCGCGTGATTACGCTGAACTGCTGGAGTCGATTGCTGACCGTCCTGACGCAGAAATGCTGCAAACCATGCTGCTGCGTTCGATGAAGCAGGCGATTTACGATCCGGAAAACCGTGGTCACTTTGGCCTGGCGCTGCAATCTTATGCACACTTTACTTCACCGATTCGTCGTTACCCGGATCTCTCCTTGCACCGGGCGATTAAGTATCTGCTGGCGCAGGAGCAGGGCCATAAGGGCAACACCACGGAAACCGGTGGCTACCATTATTCGATGGAAGAGATGCTGCAACTGGGTCAGCACTGTTCGATGGCCGAGCGCCGTGCTGATGAAGCCACGCGTGATGTCTCTGACTGGCTGAAGTGCGACTTTATGCTGGACCAGGTGGGTAATGTCTTCAAAGGCGTGATTGCCAGCGTGACCGGATTTGGTTTCTTTGTCCGTCTTGATGAACTGTTTATCGACGGTCTGGTGCATGTCTCCTCTCTGGATAACGACTACTATCGTTTCGACCAGGTTGGGCAGCGCCTGACGGGGGAATCCAGCGGCCAGATGTATCGCCTGGGCGATCGCGTGGAAGTTCGCGTGGAAGCAGTCAACATGGACGAGCGTAAGATCGACTTCAGCTTGATCTCCAGCGAACGTGCGCCGCGTAATGAAGGTAAAACCGCCCGCGAAAAAGCCAAAAAAGGCGATGCGGGTAAAAATACCGGTAAACGTCGTCAGATGGGCAAAAAGGTGAATTTCGAGCCGGACAGCGCTTTCCGCGGCGAGAAGAAAGGCAGAGCCAAACCTCAGGCGGATAAGAATGCGGCTGAGAAGAAAGGCGATAAAAAAGCGAAAAAGCCCTCGGCAAAAACGCTTAAAATTGCTGCCGCCACTAAAGCTAAACGTGCGGCGAAAAAGAAAGTCGCACAATAACAGCCATAGACTGTAAGTCGGGCAACCTTCGCGTTGCCCGGCGTTACGCATAAACTATTAACGAGTACATTCATGAGTGAAATGATTTACGGCATCCATGCGGTGCAGGCCCTGCTGGAACGTGCGCCTGAGCGCTTCCAGGACGTCTTTATTCTCAAAGGTCGTGAAGATAAACGCCTGCTGCCGCTGATCCACGCACTGGAAGCACAGGGTGTTGTCATTCAGCTGGCTAACCGTCAGTTTCTGGATGAGAAAAGCGAGGGTGCGGTACATCAGGGGATTATTGCTCGCGTGAAGCCGGGCCGTCAGTATCAGGAAAACGATCTGCCGGATCTGATTGCTACGCTCGATCAGCCGTTCTTTTTGATCCTCGATGGCGTCACCGATCCGCATAACCTGGGCGCATGCCTGCGTAGCGCCGATGCCGCTGGCGTACATGCTGTAATCGTACCGAAGGATCGTTCCGCACAGTTGAATGCGACGGCGAAAAAAGTGGCCTGTGGTGCGGCAGAAAGCGTACCGCTGATCCGCGTGACCAACCTGGCGCGCACCATGCGTATGCTGCAGGAAGAGAATATCTGGATCGTCGGAACCGCAGGTGAAGCCGACCATACTCTCTATCAGAGCAAAATGACCGGTCGTCTGGCGCTGGTGATGGGCGCAGAGGGTGAAGGTATGCGCCGTCTGACCCGTGAACACTGTGACGAACTGATCAGCATCCCGATGGCAGGGAGCGTTTCGTCATTGAACGTTTCAGTTGCGACGGGCATCTGCCTGTTTGAAGCCGTCCGCCAGCGCGGCTAATTCATTCTCTATGTCTCTTAAGCCATCCCTCGGGATGGCTTTTTTGTGACCTGAATCCCAGGCACTCTCTTGTCTGGCTGACCATACTTAAAGCGACGGCCATTGACGGAGGGAGACACAATGCACTGGCAAACGCATACCGTTTTTAACCAACCTGTACCGCTCAATAACAGTAACTTATATTTGTCCGATGGCGCGCTGTGCGAAGCGGTTATCCGCGAAGGCGCTGGTTGGGACAGCGATCTTCTCGCCAGTATTGGTCAGCAGCTAGGGACTGCCGAGTCGCTCGAACTGGGCCGTCTGGCCAATGCTTTTCCACCTGAACTGTTGCGCTACGACCCGCAGGGGCAGCGGCTGGATGATGTGCGTTTTCATCCTGCCTGGCATTTGCTGATGCAGGGATTGTGCGCCAACCGCGTACATAATCTGGCCTGGGAAGAAGATGTGAGGCAGGGAACATTTGTTGCCCGGGCGGCGCGTTTCATGCTGCATGCGCAGGTTGAAGCTGGCACGTTGTGTCCGGTGACCATGACTTTTGCCGCCACGCCGCTGTTACTTCAAATGTTACCCGCCCCCTTTCACGACTGGCTTACGCCGCTGCTAAGCGACCGTTATGACTCGCATTTGCTGCCCGGTGGGCAAAAGCGTGGGCTGCTTATCGGTATGGGCATGACCGAGAAGCAGGGTGGTTCAGATGTGCTGAGCAATACCACTCAGGCAGAACGTCTTGCTGACGGCTCGTATCTGCTGGTGGGACATAAGTGGTTTTTCTCCGTGCCGCAAAGCGATGCCCATTTAGTGCTGGCCCAGGCTAAGGGGGGATTATCCTGCTTTTTTGTGCCGCGATTTTTACCTGACGGGCAGCGTAATGCTATCCGTCTTGAGAGATTGAAAGATAAGTTAGGCAACCGCTCCAACGCCAGCTGCGAGGTTGAATTCCACGATGCGATTGGCTGGCTATTGGGTGAAGAAGGGGAAGGTATACGCCATATCCTGAAAATGGGGGGGATGACGCGTTTTGACTGTGCGCTCGGTAGTCACGGTATGATGCGGCGTGCTTTTTCCGTCGCGATTTACCATGCTCACCAGCGACAGGTTTTTGGCAAGCCATTGATTGAACAGCCGATGATGCGTCAAGTGTTAGGTCGGATGGCGCTCCAACTGGAAGGTCAAACGGCGTTACTGTTTCGACTGGCGCGGGCCTGGGACCGCCGTGCTGATGCTAAAGAAGCGCTGTGGGCCAGGTTGTTCACGCCAGCAGCGAAATTCTCCGTTTGCAAAAGCGGTATGCCATTTGTGGCAGAGGCGATGGAAGTGCTGGGTGGGATTGGCTATTGCGAGGAGAGCGAGCTGCCGCGTTTGTATCGTGAAATGCCGGTAAACAGTATCTGGGAAGGCTCTGGTAACATTATGTGCCTTGATGTATTGCGGGTACTGACCAAACAACCCGGCATATACGAGATGCTCAGTGAAGCCTTTGCGGAAGTCAAAGGGCAAGACCGACATTACGATCGAATGGTACGTCAGCTCCAGCAGCGTTTACGTAAACCCAGCGAGGCATTGGGGCGGGAGATTACGCAGCAGCTTTTCCAGCTTGGTTGCGGAGCGCAGATGTTGCGCTATGCCTCTCCACCAGTGGCGCAGGCCTGGTGCCAAATGATGCTTGATACGCGGGGGGGACTACGATTGTCTGAGCAGGTGCTGAATGATTTGCTTCTGCGGGCAACGGGGGGATTACGGTAATAATATGCCTGATGGCGACGCTTTCGCGTCTTATCATGTCTACAGTTCACTGTAGCTCAGATAAGTTTACGCCATCTGGCAATGTGTTAAGCATAGAGTATGGCCTGTACGCGCCAGTTGTCGGGCTGCTGATCTTCGTACATTTGAATGATCCGATACCATGAGGCACCTTGTTCATCCGCTTTTAACGCGACAACACGTTCTACATCCTGCGGATTTCCTGCAATGTTACTGACAGATATCTGGCCAATTTCGTTCAGGCCAGTAACACAGTCAGCACTGGCGAATTCGGCAGACTGCGCCGTAGTACCTACCAGTCCGGCAGAAAGCAGCAGTGAGGATAAGGCAAGTGATTGTTTCATCGTCAGCTCCATTATTCGTACCCCTACACACGGCAGGGCATTCCATCGCGATAATAAACCTCAAGCTTCCTGCTGTTGGTTTATTGTGCACAGGTAAACGCATAGGGGCGCAAAGCAATGTAAAGCTGACTAAATTTCAACCCAATGTTATTTACGATACAAAATAGCCTGTGAATACCATTGGCCTGTCACGATAGTTTCATCCACTAATAAAACCACGTAGTAATCAGCTTTAGCCGCGGCGGCTTTGGCACGGATCTCTGCCAGCGCATCATCCGGAGAGCCTCTTACCAGCGCGCTAACCGTCCCTAATCGCTGTAACCCATTACTTTGGTCACGGCGGATCTCCTGCGGGTGGTCGGCAACTGGCGGTGCGGGTTGTGGCGTTCCCTGTAGCACACTACAGGCGCTTAAAAACATAACCAACAACAAAGAGGCAAACCGACGCATAACTCTATCTCGTTTCCTGATAGCCATAGTGTAGTGCCTTATTAATTTCCCTTTAGGGGAATGTTCCCGAATTGTTATCTCTCACGCGATTTTCGAATGAAAATGTTGCGAAAGCGTAACCCAGTTCTCAACATTATGAATCATTGCCGAACACATTCGCTTGCGTTAAGTATTGCTGCATGGCATACCAGAAAGAAAGAGGCGACAAATGATCGAAATTGAAACACGACAGTTGGCGGGTATCCCTGTCCTGCACGCCGTTCCGGCTGGCAAACGCGAATGTTCACTCCCTTGTATTATCTTCTATCACGGGTTTACCTCTTCAAGCCTGGTTTACAGCTATTTTGCCGTTGCTCTGGCTCAGGCCGGGTTCCGGGTCGTCATGCCAGATGCGCCAGACCATGGCGCTCGCTTCAAAAGCGATGCCCAGGTGCGGATGCATCGCTTCTGGCATATTTTGCAGCAAAATATGCAGGAGTTTACGACGTTACGTGCGGCGCTGGTGGCGGAAAATTGGCTTTCAGATGAGCGGCTTGCCGTCGGTGGGGCGTCGATGGGGGGAATGACAGCATTGGGCATAATGGCGCGCCATCCTGAGGTTAAATGTGTAGCCAGCCTGATGGGTTCAGGCTATTTTACCCGGCTTGCGCAGACGCTGTTTCCCCCTTTACTGGTTCAGACCCCAGAGCAACAGGCGGAATTTGATGCCGTTATCGCCCCGCTTGCCGAATGGGATGTTACGCATCAGTTACCACGCCTCGCTGACAGGCCGTTGCTGCTGTGGCATGGACAGGATGATGATGTTGTACCGGCTGTTGAAACTTTCCGCTTACAGCAAGCGCTGATTCAGGCAGGTTTGGACAACAATCTGACCTGCCTGTGGGAAGCGGGCGTACGACATCGCATCACGCCAGAAGCGCTGGCTGCGACGGTGACGTTTTTCCGCCAGCACCTTTAAACGCGCATAATGCTCACGCCCTGAGCTTCGAGCTGTTGCAGGATCTCAGGGTTCGCATTTTTGCCGGTAATCAGCATGTCGATTTGATCGGCGCGGCTGAACAGCATCCCCGCGCGTTCACCGACCTTACTGCTATCGACCAACACCACCAGTTTGCCCACCACGTTAAGCATCTTCTGCTCCGCCATCGCGGTGAGCATATCGGTTTTATACAGTCCATCTGCGGTCAACCCTTTGCCACTGGTGAACATCCAGTGCCCGGCATACAGGCTATTTTCACTGCCTTGCGGGCTAAGCGTGATGGATTGGCTTTTGTTATATTGCCCTCCCATGATGATCACGCTGTCATGCTCCTGGTCGATCAGATAGTTTGCCAGCGGCAGATAATTAGTGATGATCTGCACCGGCTTGCCGCACATTTCGCGACCCAGCAGAAAGGCGGTCGATCCGCAGTTGATCACCACGCTTTCACCCGCATTCACAAGCTGGGATGCCGCCTTGGCAATGCGAACTTTTTCATCGTGGTTCTGTGCCTGGTGCAGATTCATTGGCGTCCAGCGCGGTCTCTGCTGGGTAATAGCTTCTGCGCCGTTGCGGACTTTCTTGAGTTTGCCGCTTTCATCGAGTTTGTTGATATCCCGGCGTGCTGTGGCGGGTGAAATCCCCAGACGCTCAATCACGTTCTCAACGGTAACAAAGCCCAACTGCGCCAGCATATCCAGCAATATTTGATGTCTTTGTGCTTCAGTCATGAGCTATTCCGATACAAATTGATTTGAAAAGATGATATTTGAAATAGCCTGGAAATACTAAAGTAAATGGGAAAAAATGCCGGGATGGCCCGGCATTTTGTGTGGATCACAAGAACGATTTAAACGGTAAATCCGGTTCAATCGTGAAGCAGTCGTCAAAGCCGCGCGGATAGTGATATTCAAAGTTATCTTTGTCCAGCGGCCAGGTAAACTTGCCACCCACCTGCCAGATAAAAGGCTTAAAGCCATACTTCAGCCGATCCTTTTTCATCTCCCACAGTACGCGGATCTCCTGAGGATCGGCCTGGAAGTTTGACCAGATATCGTGATGGAAAGGGATCACCACTTTTGTATTCAGGGCCTCCGCCATACGCAGCATGTCGGAACTGGTCATTTTGTCCGTAATACCCCGTGGGTTCTCGCCGTAGGATCCGAGCGCGACGTCGATCTGGTGCTCATTGCCATGCTTTGCATAGTAGTTGGAGTAGTGTGAATCACCGCTGTGATAAAGCGTACCGCCCGGCGTTTTGAACAGATAGTTTACGGCACGGGCATCCATACCATCCGGCAGCACACCTGCCGCTTTTTGATCGGCAGGAAGCGTGATCAATGCCGTACGATCAAACGCATCAAGCGCGTGAATTTCAATATCTTTCACTTTCACTACATCGCCAGGTTTTACCACGATGCAGCGCTCTTTTGGTACATCCCAACCGATCCACAGATCCACACAAGTCTGCGGTCCAATAAACGGCACGTCGTCGGCACAGTTCTGCATGACGGCTGCCGCAACATTTACGTCGATGTGATCGTTATGATCGTGCGTGGCCAGCACCGCATCGATCTGACGAATGGCAAACGGATCAAGAACAAACGGTGTGGTGCGCAGGTTTGGCTGCAGTTTCTTCACGCCCGCCATGCGTTGCATCTGGTGACCGGTTTTCATCAGCGGGTTACCGTGACTCTGTTTACCCGTACCGCACCAGAAATCGACGCAGACGTTAGTTCCGCCTTCAGACTTTAGCCAAATTCCGGTACAGCCAAGCCACCACATAGCGAAAGTGCCGGGTGCGACCTGTTCCTGCTCGATCTCTTCATTGAGCCAGCTTCCCCACTCCGGGAATGTGCTCAGAATCCATGATTCACGCGTGATGCTTTTTACTTTACTCATCGCAATTACCTTCATGTTTGTTCAAGTTGAATCAAATGATGATTTGTTTTGATTGATACTGACATCATTTTCTCAAGAAGGCAATGCGCTGATTTTTGGTGTTGAATGGGAAAATGTGAACAAATTACAACGTGACAAGATGGTTTATATGAAATGTATTTTTGTATTTTATTGTTTTAAATGAATTTATTTTGGCGTGTATGAATTTGAAGTAAATCCACTCTGCAAGTAAGAGAATTATTTGCGTACTTCATCACATTTAATCAAATTCAATCTTGTTGTGATTACTTTTGAAAATTAGAGTGAGGGCACAACATCCTGGGCATCTGTAATGAATGTTCAGCAACTTCGTCTACTGGAGATCGTTATGGAGATCCTCTACAACATCTTTACCGTCTTTTTTAATCAGGTCATGACCAATGCACCGTTGCTGTTGGGTATTGTGACCTGCCTCGGCTATATCCTGTTGCGTAAAAGTGTCAGCGTCATTATCAAAGGCACGATCAAAACGATTATCGGTTTTATGTTATTGCAGGCAGGGTCGGGCATTCTGACCAGCACGTTTAAACCGGTGGTGGCGAAGATGTCTGAGGTTTACGGTATCAATGGCGCGATCTCCGATACCTATGCCTCCATGATGGCAACCATCGAACGAATGGGTGATGCCTACAGTTGGGTAGGGTACGCCGTACTGTTAGCGCTGGCGCTGAACATTTGTTACGTACTGCTACGGCGTATTACCGGTATTCGAACCATCATGCTGACTGGGCACATCATGTTCCAGCAGGCGGGGCTGATTGCTGTCTCTTTCTACATCTTTGGTTACCCGATGTGGACCACCATCATCTGTACCGCGGTGCTGGTGTCGCTCTACTGGGGGATTACCTCCAATATGATGTACAAACCGACGCAGGAAGTGACCGACGGCTGCGGTTTTTCCATCGGTCACCAGCAGCAGTTCGCCTCATGGATTGCTTACAAAGTCGCGCCGTATCTGGGTAAGAAAGAGGAGAGCGTAGAAGATCTCAAGCTGCCAGGCTGGCTGAATATCTTCCATGACAACATCGTTTCCACCGCGATTGTGATGACCATCTTTTTCGGGGCGATCCTGCTCTCTTTCGGCATAGATGTGGTTCAGGCGATGGCGGGTAAAACCCACTGGACGGTCTATATCCTGCAAACCGGTTTTTCGTTTGCTGTCGCTATCTTCATCATCACCCAGGGCGTACGTATGTTCGTTGCTGAACTTTCAGAAGCGTTCAACGGTATCTCTCAACGTCTGATCCCCGGCGCGGTGTTGGCTATCGACTGCGCAGCGATTTACAGCTTTGCCCCCAACGCGGTGGTCTGGGGCTTTATGTGGGGCACCATCGGCCAACTGATTGCAGTAGGTATTCTGGTTGCCTGCGGCTCTTCCATCCTGATTATCCCAGGCTTTATCCCGATGTTCTTCTCGAACGCCACTATCGGCGTATTTGCTAACCACTTTGGCGGCTGGCGCGCGGCGCTCAAGATTTGCCTGGTGATGGGGATGATCGAAATCTTCGGCTGCGTTTGGGCGGTGAAACTCACCGGTATGAGCGCCTGGATGGGCATGGCGGACTGGTCAATTCTGGCACCGCCGATGATGCAAGGCTTTGCCTCCATCGGCATCGTGTTTATGGCCGTCATTATTTTGATTGCACTGGCTTATATGTTTTTCGCAGGACGCACGTTGCGCGCTGAGGAAGACGCAGAAAAACAACTGGCAGAACACTCTGCTTAATAAGGAGTTCCGATTATGACCGTACGTATTCTGGCTGTGTGTGGCAATGGGCAGGGCAGTTCCATGATCATGAAAATGAAAGTGGACCAGTTTTTAACCCAGTCAAATATTGACCATACGGTAAACAGCTGCGCCGTGGGTGAATACAAAAGTGAACTGAGCGGTGCGGATATCATCATCGCTTCTACGCATATCGCCGGTGAGATTACCGTTTCTGGCAATAAATATGTCGTTGGCGTACGCAACATGCTGTCTCCTGCCGATTTTGGACCAAAACTGCTGGAAGTGATCAAAGCGCATTTCCCGCAGGACGTGAAGTAAGGGGCGGCATATGAAATTACGTGACTCGCTGGCAGACAATAATTCCATCCTTTTGCAAGCCGAGGCCAGTACCTGGCAGGAAGCGGTAAAGCTTGGTGTGGATCTGTTGGTTAAGGCCGATGTGGTTGAACCACGCTACTACCAGGCCATCCTTGATGGCGTTGAGCAGTTTGGCCCGTACTTTGTGATTGCGCCAGGCCTGGCAATGCCGCACGGCCGTCCGGAGGAAGGGGTTAAGAAAACCGGTTTTGCGCTGGTGACGCTGAAAACGCCGCTGGTGTTTAACCACGAAGATAACGACCCGGTCGATATTCTGATAACGATGGCGGCAGTTGACGCCAACACGCATCAGGAAGTGGGCATCATGCAGATCGTGAATCTCTTTGATGACGAAGCCAATTTTGACCGTTTACGCGCCTGCCGCACCGCGCAGGAAGTGTTGGATTTAATTGATAACGCCACTGCGGCGGCTGTTTAAAAGGATACCAAAATGTCATTACCTATGTTGCAGGTTGCGCTGGATAACCAATCAATGTCTTCCGCGTATGAAACGACGCGTCTGATTGCCGAAGAGGTCGATATCATTGAGGTGGGCACTATTCTTTGCGTGGCAGAGGGCGTGCGCGCCGTACGCGATCTGAAGGCGCTTTACCCGCATAAAATTGTGCTGGCGGACGCCAAAATTGCCGATGCGGGAAAAATCCTCTCTCGCATGTGTTTCGAAGCCAACGCTGACTGGGTCACCGTCATCTGCTGTGCGGATATCAACACCACCAAGGGGGCACTGGAGGTGGCGAAAGAATTTAACGGTGATGTACAGATTGAACTGACGGGTTACTGGACCTGGGAGCAGGCGCAAGAGTGGCGTGACGCGGGCATTGGGCAAGTTGTGTATCACCGCAGCCGTGATGCGCAGGCAGCGGGTGTGGCATGGGGAGAGGCGGATATCAGCGCGATCAAACGCCTGTCCGAGATGGGCTTTAAAGTCACCGTCACCGGCGGTCTGGCGTTGGAAGATCTGCCGCTGTTCCAGGGAATTCCGATTCACGTCTTTATTGCCGGTCGCAGCATTCGCGATGCCGCTTCTCCGGTGGAAGCGGCCCGTCAGTTCAAACGTTCTATCGCCCAGCTGTGGGGATAAGGAGCGACTATGTTGTCGAAACAGGTCCCGCTCGGTATTTATGAAAAAGCACTCCCCGGCGGGGAGTGCTGGCTGGAGCGTTTGCAGCTGGCGAAGGAACTGGGCTTTGACTTTGTCGAAATGTCGGTTGATGAAACCGACGCTCGCCTGGCGCGTCTTGACTGGAACCGCGAGCAGCGACTGGCGCTGGTGGCCGCTATCGCTGAGACAGGGATACGGGTACCGTCCATGTGCCTGAGCGCTCATCGTCGTTTCCCGCTTGGTAGTGAAGATGATGCGGTACGCGAACAGGGGCTGGAGATCATGCGTAAAGCCATTCAGTTTGCGCAGGATATCGGTATTCGCGTTATTCAACTGGCGGGTTACGACGTTTATTACCAGCAGGCCAATAACGAAACGCGTCGTCGGTTTCGCGATGGGCTGAAAGAAAGCGTAGAGATGGCGAGCCGTGCACAGGTGACGCTGGCGATGGAAATCATGGATTATCCACTGATGAATTCGATCAGTAAGGCGCTGGGATACGCTCACTATCTCAACAATCCGTGGTTCCAGCTGTATCCCGATATCGGCAATTTGTCGGCGTGGGACAACGATGTGCAGATGGAGCTGCAGGCGGGAATGGGTCATATCGTTGCCGTACACGTGAAAGATACTAAACCCGGCGTATTCAAAAATGTGCCGTTTGGTGAAGGGGTTGTCGATTTTGAACGTTGTTTCGAAACGCTCAAACAGAGTGGCTATTGCGGGCCATACCTGATTGAGATGTGGAGTGAAACGTCGGACGATCCGGCTCGTGAAGTGGCGAAGGCGCGCGACTGGGTGAAAGCGCGTATGGCCAGCGCCGGTCTGGTGGAGGCGGTGTAATGCAAAAACTCAAACAGCAGGTTTTTGAGGCTAATATGGATCTGCCGCGCTACGGGCTGGTGACGTTTACCTGGGGTAATGTCAGCGCTATCGACCGCGAACGCGGGATGGTGGTGATTAAGCCCAGCGGCGTCGACTACCAGACAATGACAGTGGACGACATGGTAGTTGTGGATCTGCACGGCAACGTGGTGGAAGGACGCTATCGTCCTTCTTCCGATACCGCCACCCATCTGGCGCTGTATCGTCGCTATTCCTCTCTTGGCGGCGTGGTGCATACCCACTCAACCCACGCGACGGCATGGGCGCAGGCAGGTCTGGCAATTCCTGCGCTAGGCACGACGCATGCGGACTACTTCTTTGGTGATATCCCCTGCACCCGGGCGTTAACTGAAGCGGAAGTTCAGGATGAGTATGAGCTGAATACCGGCAGGGTGATTGTTGAAACGCTGGGGGAGGTGGAACCTTTGCATACGCCAGGCGTAGTGGTGTACCAGCATGGCCCGTTTGCCTGGGGCAAAGATGCTCATGACGCGGTACATAACGCGGTGGTGATGGAAGAGGTGGCAAAAATGGCATGGATTGCGCGTGGCATTAATCCGGCTCTTAGCCCCATCGACAGTTATCTGATGAATAAACACTTCATGCGTAAGCACGGCCCAAACGCCTACTACGGGCAGAAGTAACGTCTTTGCCCCGGACAACGTGCATCTACGGATGTGCGTCACCGATCTGTTCGGGGCAATTTTCAGCGTTGCTGGTAAGCCGCTGGTGTAAATCGCATTCCTGCTAAAACTATCGCACAAATGACAGCACCAGCGTAAAACGTCGAGGCTGCGCCCATCGTTTCCCACAGAATGCCCGCGCCGGTACTGGCTACCAGTAGGGCGATGCCACTGATCAGATTAAACATACCGAAGGCCGTACCGCGTAGCTCTGCTGGCGCGGTATGCGCAATCATGGCAGCCAGCAACCCTTGCGTCATGCCCATATGAATCCCCCACAGTCCCACGCCTATCAGCAACGTGCTCCAGTGGTGACTCATCGCCAGAGTGATATCCGCCGCGATCAGGACCAGCAGGCCCGCCTGTAACATGCGGGTGTGGTTCATGCTGTCAGACATTTTACCAAAAGGATAAGCCGACAGACTGTAGACCAGATTCATGGCGACCATCACCAGCGGAATGGCAAACAGTGGGATATCCATTTGATATGCGCGCAACACGAGAAACGCTTCGCTAAAGCGGGCGAGCGTGAAGAGCGCGCCCAGTCCCACGACCCACCAGTAAGCTGCACTCAGCTTTTTCAGGTTTTCCCGTCGTAATGGATTGGTGCGTTTATCAGTGACGGGGGTTTTCGGTTCACTCAGGCCAAACCATAGCAGGGTGATAGAGAGTACTCCAGGGATGACGGCAACCCAGAAGATAGTGTGAAAATCGTTGTTCCATAGCAGCATTAGCCCGACGGCGAGCAGGGGGCCCAGAAATGCGCCAATGGTATCCAAAGACTGGCGCAGACCATAGGCGGCACCGCGGATCTCGGACGGGGTGACATCTGCGACTAACGCATCCCTGGGGGCGCCGCGAATACCTTTACCCACACGATCAATCATGCGAGCGCTGAATACCATGCCTGATGAGCCCGCCATCGCGAACAGGGGCTTACTTAGTGCCCCCAAACCATAACCGAGCATCGCCAGCCCTTTGCGCTTTCCCAGATAATCACTGAGGACGCCGGAAAAAACCTTAATGATGAGCGCGGTGGCTTCAGCTAATCCTTCAATCAGGCCAATGATAATGACGCTGGCTCCCAGCGTGGTTGCCATAAACAACGGCAGCAGGCTATGGATCATTTCGGAGGAGACATCCATGAGCAGACTCACGCCGCCCAGCACCCAAACGCCTTTTGGTATGCGATTCAGCGTCGCATAGCGTGCAAACATGGTTTCGCTCCAGAGAATCAGTTCGGTAATGCTTTATTTAATCAGTAAATGATGACCAGGATAAGATACAAAGAAAAATAATTCTCATTTACCTGATGCGCAAAAAAAGCCCCCAGTGAAGGGGGCAAGTCAAACTGTGGCAATGTTCTCGTTGGTTATTTCTGGTGTTAACGATAAATATCTGCACTGGCGTGCATATTTCCGTTACTACCGGGTTCCCTGGTGAGGATCACGTGGTAGTAGGTTGCGCCTTGCGCATCGGTCTCTTCATTCAGGGCCTGAGTGGCTTCACTTTCAGTGGCGAAGTTATGATTTATGTAAATGACGCCTAAGCTCTGCACATCATCCATGTTCCTGGCCTGATGGTTATCAATTTTGATGGCTGCCGTTGCATTTGCACTGAGCAAAAGCACAGCCAGAAGGGTCAAAACACGGGCTCGCATATGTACCTCCTCGACTGCGGTCTCTGGTTGCCTCTCTCCTGTGAGTGATTAACTTCTGATGTAATTTTAACCGCTACCAGCGCAGTCGATAGCGACCATTTCTGATGCAGTTGTTCAAAAAATTACCGCATAGCCATCTTTTCTTTAATTAACAGTCTGCTGGTGTATACCGCTGCGGTGAAAAAATACCTGCCTTTCGCGCATAAGCTCTTACTAAATAGTCAATTTAATCGGGTGAGTACGCCGTTTATAGTGAGCCGGATAATTAATATAACTTTATGATAATAAGGCAAAAACTTATGGATACTTCATTCATGGATTTCAGCTATTTCGTGGTTATGTTTATGGTCGCGCTGGTGGCTGGCTTTATTAACGTGGTGTCGGGTGGTGGTGGATTTCTCTCTATTGGCGCACTCTTAATTTCTGGTTTACCCCCGGCTAATGCGCTGGCAACCAATAAAATTCAGGCTCTGGGTAGCTCGCTGACCTCCGGAATTTACTTTTTACGCCGAGGACATATCAACGTGCAGGAGCACAAGTATGTGTTTTTATCTGCCTTTATCGGTTCTGCGCTGGGAACGACGCTTATCCAGTTCATTGAACCGGAACTGCTGAAGAAACTGCTCCCAATCCTGATTATCGCAGTCGCCATTTACTTTATTTTTGCGCCAAACCTTAGCGAACCGAAAAGAAAGCAGCAGGTATCCCTGTTTCTCTTCTCGTTGATCGGTGGGGGATGTATTGGTTTTTATGATGGCTTTCTCGGGGCTGGGGCAGGTTCCTTTTATACCCTCAGCTATATTCTGCTGTGGGGATACAGTATTGATAAAGCGCAAATCCACTCGAATTTTATTAACCTGGCGTCGAACATCGCCTCAATTTTGTTCTTCATTTTCGGCGGTAAAATGATCTGGTCGCTGGGTTTGGTGATGTTTGCAGGGCAATCCCTTGGCGCACGTCTTGGTGCGACAGTCGTACTGACGCGCGGTAAGAAAGTCATCCGACCCATGATTGTCATTGTCTCCATTTGTATCAGCATCAAAATGCTGCTGGATATGTATTAATGGCAACATGATAAATAATCGTACAAGCACCTTGAGTTTACCTGCTGACCCCAGTATTATGACGCGTCATTTTTCAGCCGACCTTTAACACGTTCCTTGCCTCCATGGGCCTCGGCTGACCCAGACAGGAGGCTGAATAATCCGTAAGGAGCAATTCGATGCGTCATTACGAAATCGTTTTTATGGTCCATCCTGACCAGAGCGAACAGGTTCCGGGTATGATCGAACGCTACACTGCTGCCATCACTGGTGCAGAAGGCACGATCCACCGTCTGGAAGACTGGGGCCGCCGTCAGCTGGCTTACCCGATCAACAAACTGCACAAAGCTCACTACGTTCTGATGAACGTTGAAGCGCCGCAGGAAGTGATCGATGAGCTGGAAACTACCTTCCGCTTCAACGATGCCGTTATCCGCAGCATGGTTATGCGTACTAAACACGCTGTTACCGAAGCATCTCCGATGGTTAAAGCGAAAGACGAGCGTCGTGAACGTCGCGATGATTTCGCTAACGAAACCGCAGATGATGCTGAAGCTGGGGATTCTGAAGAGTAATTTCTGATGACCAACCGTCTGGCGTTGTCCGGCACTGTGTGCAGGGCCCCCCTTCGAAAGGTCAGTCCATCAGGAATTCCTCATTGCCAGTTCGTGCTTGAGCATCGTTCTGTGCAGGAGGAAGCCGGGTTTCACCGGCAGGCGTGGTGCCAAATGCCCGTTATTATTAGCGGACACGAAAACCAGGCCATTACTCACAGTATAACGGTCGGTAGCGCAGTGACCGTTCAGGGGTTCATCTCTTGCCACAAGGCAAAGAACGGCCTGAGCAAAATGGTTCTGCATGCCGAGCAGATTGAATTGATAGATTCTGGAGACTAGCCATATGGCACGTTATTTCCGTCGTCGCAAGTTCTGCCGTTTCACCGCGGAAGGCGTTCAAGAGATCGACTATAAAGATATCGCTACGCTGAAAAACTACATCACCGAAAGCGGTAAGATTGTCCCAAGCCGTATCACCGGTACCCGTGCAAAATACCAGCGTCAGCTGGCTCGCGCTATCAAACGCGCTCGCTACCTGTCCCTGCTGCCGTACACTGATCGTCATCAGTAATCGGTCACGGTCCATTAATACGACTTTGAGAGGATAAGGTAATGCAAGTTATTCTGCTTGATAAAGTAGCAAACCTGGGTAGCCTGGGTGATCAGGTTAACGTTAAAGCGGGCTATGCTCGTAACTTCCTGGTACCACAGGGTAAAGCTGTTCCTGCTACCAAGAAAAACGTTGAATTTTTCGAAGCGCGTCGCGCTGAACTGGAAGCTAAACTGGCTGACGTTCTGTCCGCTGCTGAAGCTCGTGCTGAGAAAATCAACGCACTGGAAACCGTAACCATCGCGTCTAAAGCTGGCGACGAAGGTAAACTGTTCGGTTCCATCGGTACTCGCGACATCGCTGACGCTGTAACTGCAGCTGGCGTTGAAGTAGCTAAGAGCGAAGTTCGTCTGCCGAACGGCGTTCTGCGTACCACTGGCGAGCACGAAGTGAGCTTCCAGGTTCACAGCGAAGTGTTTGCTAAGCTGACTGTAAACGTAGTTGCAGAATAAGTTTTTATTCTGATGACCGCGTAAAAGCGCCGGCCCTGTGCCGGCGTTTTGCTTTTCTGTTCCCCCGCTTTTCTCTCTGGCTATTCTTTATCCTTTTCGGGATAATCACAAAAATAAAACATTATTTCAAAGTGGTGATGGAATGGAACCAACGCACCAACCTCTGTTTGCGCGTAAAAATATTGTCTACCTGAGCGCGGCGTTCTGCTGCCTGCTGTGGGGGAGCGCCTATCCGGCGATCAAAAGCGGATATGAGATCTTCCAGATTGCCACGGATGACATTCCCTCAAAGATTGTCTTTGCCGGATATCGCTTTCTGTTTGCGGGATTATTGCTGCTACTGCTGGCGGTAGCGCAGCGTAAACCGATTGGCCGGTTAAGCCCGCGTCAGTACGGCCAACTCACGCTGTTGGGGCTAACGCAAACCTCGCTGCAATACATCTTCTTCTACATTGGCCTGGCGTTCACGACGGGAGTGAAAGGGTCCATCATGAATGCGACCGGGACCTTCTTCAGCGTGCTGCTGGCCCATTTTATCTACCATAACGACAAACTGAGCTACAACAAAGCGCTGGGCTGTATTCTGGGCTTTACCGGCGTAATGGTGGTGAACTTTAGCAGTGGAATGGATTTTAGCTTCAGCCTGTTAGGCGACGGCTCAGTAGTGATGGCAGCCTTTATTCTCTCTGCTGCCACGCTATATGGAAAACGTATTTCTCAGACGGTGGACCCGACGGTAATGACAGGGTACCAGTTGGGCGGTGGCGGCCTGGCGTTGGTTATCGGCGGCTACGCTTTTGGCGGCACGCTAACCGTACACGGTGCGTCTTCGGTGGCGATTCTCGGCTACCTGACGTTACTCTCTTCGGTCGCTTTCGCCTTGTGGAGTATTCTGCTCAAACATAATCGTGTGGGGATGATTGCGCCGTTTAACTTCCTGATCCCGGTTTCGGGTGCAGTGCTGTCGGCAATATTCCTCGGTGAAAACATTCTCGAATGGAAATATGCGGTAGCGCTGGTGCTGGTGTGTTCGGGGATCTGGTGGGTGAACAAGGTGAAACGCTGACGTTTCACCTTGATGCCTGATGGCGTTATCGCTTATCAGGCCTGGAATCGCGGGGTCACAGCGCTTAACGGGCGCGAATAAAACTGCCGTTAGGCTGGCGGGTAAACAGGACCTGCTGGCCATTTCCGGTATCAATGGTTAATCCTGTCACTACGCCATTGGCATTCTGCCTGATCTGTATCATCTGACCGTCTTTCAGATTGCTCAGTGGTTTTCCGGCGCCTTCAACCTGTGCCATCGCATACACATCGGTTGGCGGGAGGTTATGGTCACGGAATACCTGCGCCAGCGTTTTACCTGAGTCTACGCGGTAGGAGCGCCACTGCTGGTCAATTCCGCTATCCTGTTGGAAAGGTTGTGTCTGCGGCTGAGATTGCTGGACCTGAGGCTGCGCATCAGGTTCGCCTTCCTGGATTGGCTCTGGCGCAACCGGAGCGACCTGGCCGGGATCATTTTGCGGCGGGACAAGCTGTGCCTGCAACTGAGCCTCGGTCGGTGGCTGCGATTGTGACTGTAAATCCAGCTGGGCAGTACGCGTCACCACAGGGGTATCGCTGGTGTCACTGGAAGGGAGCAGGAAACCTATCACCAACACAATAGCAGCAATAATAATGCCGCGGCGGTGCATAGGTGGTAGCGGGTCCATAATGCGAAAATTGTCCGGTGCATGCCAGATTTTCGCCAGGGTTGGTTTTAATTCAAAGCGCCCGGGCATGGCTTTCCTCCTGCTCCGCGTCTCGTTCCTCGATCATAGAGTATAGATGGCTAACGCTATGATGTTCGTCATATTACCCGCTTTCGTGACGTCAACGCGGGATATTCCTATTGTTTATGTTTCCTCGCGATTTGTCATCTGTTCCCGAGACAAAGTTTTACCGGATGCGGCATGGCTGATATGCTGCCCGCTACTTTACATCCGATGAAAGGAAATATGATGGCTAACCCGACTTTTGACACTATCGAAGCGCAAGCAAGCTACGGCATTGGTTTGCAGGTAGGACAACAGCTGAGCGAATCCGGACTGGAAGGACTGTTGCCTGAAGCGCTGGTAGCGGGTATCGCTGACGCGCTGGAAGGTAAGCACCCGGCAGTGCCGGTTGATGTTGTGCATCGCGCACTGCGTGAAATCCACGAACGTGCTGATGCAGTTCGTCGCGAGCGTTTCCAGGCTATGGCGGCTGATGGCGTCAAATATCTGGAAGAAAACCGTGAGAAAGACGGTGTGAACAGCACTGAATCCGGTTTGCAGTTCCGTGTTCTGACCCAGGGTGAAGGTGCTATTCCGGCACGTACTGACCGCGTTCGCGTGCACTACACCGGTAAGCTGATCGACGGTACCGTGTTTGACAGCTCTGTCGCACGTGGCGAACCGGCTGAATTCCCGGTTAACGGCGTAATCCCAGGCTGGATTGAAGCGCTGACCCTGATGCCGGTAGGTTCCAAATGGGAACTGACTATTCCTCAGGAACTGGCTTACGGCGAGCGTGGCGCTGGCGCGTCCATTCCTCCGTTCAGCACGCTGGTGTTCGAAGTTGAGCTGCTTGAGATCCTGTAAGCAGTGACTTCTGTTCCCCCCGAGGCCGGGGGGAGCAAAAAAATAGCGTGAAAAGCTATAGTTACGTCGTTGTCGATATTTTATCTTGCAAATGCCCCGTCAGCGTGTATTTTTGTGAGCTGATTCGCGCTATCAGAGTGATATGACACTCACTTTAAACATTAAATTAACATTATATCTAAATCTTAGTATTCATCCCGCCAATTCTTACCTAATATCGATGAGTCCTGATAACAGGATCGTCGTATCATAGACACACTAAAGGCCGTAGAGCCTGAACAACACAGACAGGTACAGGAAGAAAAAACATGGTAGATCAGGTAAAAGTCGACACCGCTGAAGAGGCGTCGTCTGAACAGTCGCTACGGCGCAATCTCACAAACCGTCATATTCAACTTATTGCTATTGGTGGCGCTATCGGTACTGGCCTGTTTATGGGCTCCGGTAAAACCATCAGTCTCGCCGGACCGTCGATCATCTTTGTGTATATGATCATCGGTTTTATGCTGTTTTTCGTGATGCGTGCAATGGGTGAATTGCTGCTCTCGAATCTGGAGTACAAATCGTTTAGTGATTTTGCCTCTGACCTGCTCGGGCCATGGGCCGGGTATTTTACCGGTTGGACCTACTGGTTTTGCTGGGTCGTTACCGGGATGGCAGACGTTGTCGCCATTACCGCGTATGCGCAATTCTGGTTCCCCGAACTGTCAGACTGGGTCGCCTCGCTGGCGGTGATCGTGCTGCTGCTGAGCCTCAACCTCGCCACCGTAAAAATGTTTGGTGAGATGGAGTTCTGGTTTGCGATGATCAAAATCGTTGCTATTATCGGCCTGATTGTCGTCGGTCTGGTGATGGTGCTGACGCACTTCCAGTCGCCAACCGGCGTTCAGGCATCGTTCACGCACTTGTGGAATGACGGTGGCTGGTTCCCGAAAGGTCTGAGCGGCTTCTTTGCCGGCTTCCAGATAGCGGTGTTCGCATTTGTGGGTATTGAGCTGGTGGGTACGACCGCAGCGGAAACCAAGGACCCGGAGAAATCTCTGCCGCGCGCCATTAACTCGATTCCAATCCGTATCATCATGTTCTACGTGTTCGCGCTGATCGTGATTATGTCCGTTACGCCGTGGAGCTCGGTAGTGCCAACCAAGAGCCCATTCGTTGAACTGTTTGTGCTGGTTGGTCTGCCTGCTGCGGCGAGCCTGATCAACTTTGTTGTACTGACTTCAGCTGCCTCTTCTGCAAACAGCGGCGTGTTCTCTACCAGCCGTATGCTGTTCGGTCTGGCCCAGGAAGGCGTGGCGCCTAAAGCGTTTGCCAAGCTGTCTAAACGCGCAGTTCCAGCGAAGGGTTTAACCTTCTCCTGTATCTGTCTGCTGGGCGGCGTGGTGATGCTGTACGTGAACCCGAGCGTGATTGGCGCCTTCACCATGATCACCACTGTATCGGCGATTCTGTTCATGTTCGTCTGGACCATCATTCTTTGCTCGTACCTGGTGTACCGCAAGCAACGTCCTCACCTGCATGAAAAATCAATCTACAAGATGCCGTTAGGCAAGCTGATGTGCTGGGTATGTATGGCGTTTTTCGTCTTCGTACTGGTACTGCTGACGCTGGAAGATGATACCCGTCAGGCGCTGATCGTGACGCCGCTGTGGTTCATCGCGCTGGGTCTGGGCTGGTTGTTTATCGGTAAGAAACGTATGGCAGGCGTGCGTTAATCGCTAAGACGTGAGATGTAGGCCGGATAAGGCGTTTACGCCGCATCCGGCACTATGCTGGCGGGATTGCCTGATGCGGCTTCGCCTTATCAGGCCTACGTTCGAGGTCGTTGTAGGCCCGGTAAGCGCTAGCGCTACCGGGCTTTTTTATTCACCTGCGAGGGCACGCGGGAACAACACATTGTTTTCCAGGCTGATGTGTTCCATCAGGTCGTCGATCATCTCGTTAATGCCGTTATACATGGCTTTCCAGGTGGTGCAGGCCTCTGGTGGCGGCGTGACGTTATGGGTGATGTGTTTGATCACTTCTACTAGTTCACCCGCATCGTCATGTTCGCTTTCCATCACGCTGATTGGCCCCATCGCCTGGCTACCCATGCCCTGTTTAATCATCGGGAACAGGATCTGCTCTTCCTTCATCATGTGGCTGGACAGCTCTTCATGCAGCATGGTCAGGTTTTTCGCCAGACCGCGCGGTACGTTCGGTTTGTCTGCGTGAACGCGTTCAACTTTAGTGGCCTGCAGGATCAGCTCCGGCAGCTGTTCGCGGTGTCTGTCGTGATAACGCACGATGATATGGTCGATGATTTCAGCCAGAGCCACGGTACGCCAGTCTTTCTCCAGCGGCTGTTCAGCCAGCTGCGCGAGCTGCGCCTCAATAACGTCTAAATCCAGCTCTTTACGCGCGGCAGCGCGTGCCAGCGTTTGCTTACCGCCGCAGCAGTAATCCATATCGTATTTACGAAACAGGGCCGAAGCGCGAGGAATAGAGAGCGCCAGTTCACCTAAAGGTTGATCGCGATAAGACATTGCCGTTACCTCATTCTCAATAATATAAGGTGTATTTTAAATGCAACTTATGGCGAAGGATATAACCCTTTCGGGGTGGGGTATTTTGTGATGGACGTCACGAAAATTTCTTATCTCGTTAAGATGCTGAATCTTATTGGAAAGGAGAGATACGGCGAAAAAATCCGCACGACAGGATTAAATAAGCGCACGCCGCTGCCGATAGTTAGACCTCAGACAATACCTGCATAATAAAAGGCAACAGATGTTCAAACGAATCAAAGTGATAACCTTACTTATCACCGTGCTACTCGCGCTGGGCGCAATGCAGCTCATCTCCGCAGGCGTCTTTATTGGCGCACTCAATAACGATAAACAGAACTTTAACGTGTCTCAACTTTCCAGCCAGAACGTGGCCGAGTTTACCGATGCGTGGATTAGCCTGAACCAGGCTCGCGTCACGCTCAACCGGGGCATGCTGCGTTTACAGGGAACGATGGCCAGCGATATTAACGGCGGTCAGTTGCAGGAGCTGGTGAACACGGCAAATCGCCTGTTGGCCGAATCGAAAGAGCATTACGATAAATACTACGCTCTGCCGGAAACGCCGGGGCTGGATGAGCATCTGGCCGATCGACTGGAAGAGCAGTACGGCATCTATTCTGCGACGCTGGCAAAAATGAACGCGCTGCTGGCTGAAGGAAAGCTGGAAGAGATGTTCAAGCAGAATGCCGAGCAAAAGCAAACGGCCATGCAGGAAGTTTATCGGCAATGGCGTAGCGCGCAAACGGCGCTGGCCACTGCCGGAGTGCAGGACAATGAGAGTGATTACCAGAAGATAATCTGGCTGCTGTCCGCGGTGATGCTGATTGTCGTCACCGTGATTATCGCCAGTTGGCTGGCGATGCAGCGAGTGCTGCTCAAGCCGCTCCACGAGGTGATGGGACATATTCGCCACATTGCCGCAGGCGATTTGACGCACCCCATCAGCGCCGACGGCAGTAATGAAATGGCGCTGCTGGCAAGCAACGTCCGTGACATGCAGCAGGCGCTGGCGAATACGGTCAGCGTGGTGCGTGACGGGGCTGATACCATCTATACCGGCGCGGGTGAAATCGCCGCAGGCAGTAACGATCTCTCTTCACGTACCGAGCAGCAGGCTGCCTCTCTGGAAGAGACCGCAGCCAGCATGGAACAACTTACCGCAACCGTGAGACAGAACGCAGATAACGCGCGTCAGGCGACCAGTCTGGCAAAAAATGCTTCACAGACGGCGCAAAAAGGCGGAACCGTTGTCGATAGCGTGGTGCGTACGATGGATGAAATCGCCACCAGTTCCAGCAAAATCGCGCAAATTACCAATGTTATCGACGGTATTGCCTTCCAGACCAATATCCTTGCGCTAAACGCGGCGGTGGAAGCGGCGCGTGCGGGCGAGCAGGGGCGCGGATTTGCCGTGGTCGCAGGCGAGGTTCGGACGCTGGCGCAGCGTAGCGCTCAGGCGGCGAAGGAGATCAAAGCGCTGATTGATGACTCAGGGAATCGGGTCAATGCCGGTACGGCGCTGGTGCATGAAGCGGGAGAAACGATGGCGGAAATAGTTAGCGCCGTGACCCGCGTGACCGACATCATGGGGGAGATTGCCTCAGCTTCTGATGAACAAAGTCGGGGTATCGATCAGGTAGGCCTGGCGGTTGCCGAAATGGATCGCGTCACGCAGCAAAACGCCTCGCTGGTAGAAGAGTCCGCTTCCGCCGCTGCCGCGCTTGAAGAGCAGGCCGCGCGGTTGAACCAGACGGTAGCGGTGTTTAAAGTGTCGCGCCGGATGGCGGCGTAAACGCCTGATCCGGCCTACATGAGATCGTACAGTCCTTGTAGGCCGGATAAGCAGCGCCATCCGGCACATTATGATTGTGAAACCACCACGACGCTCGGTTTCTGCGGCTTGGCTCTGACGGCTGTCACCACCCCAACCATCAGCAGTGCTATTCCGCTAACCGTCAGCAGAGGTGGAAATTCCTGACGCAGAATAAAGGTGTACAACAAACCGGCCAGCGTTTCGAAGACAATCAACGGGCCGAGGATAACCGTCGGCAATTTTTGGCTGGCGACGTTCCAGCACAGTGCGCCAACCCACGAACACAAGACCGCAATGGCTATCATCAGGCCGATAAACACACCCGGACGGGGACCGAAGGGCAGAGCGAAGTCCGGCGTTTGCCCGTTCAGCCACAGGCAGGCGGCAATATAACCGAGCAGAGAAACAGGCAGCGTCACCAATGCCTGGGCCGTCGCCCACATCATCGGGTGCTTATCCGGATTCTCGCGCAGCCAGCGGGCATTACGCAGCGCATACCACGCCCAACACACCACCGAGACAAGCGCCAGCGCGATGCCGGAACCATAACGCCAGCCGCTAAAGTCTGGTAACCCCTGATTCAGCTCCGAGATATTCACGCACAGCAGCCCTATACCAATCAACACCAGCGCAGGCGACAGACGCCACCATGATAATTTGCCGTCACGCTGGCTGTAGAGCAGATTAGCGAAGACCGGGATCACCACCGGCAATGTACCAATAATCATTGTGGAGACCGGTGCGCCGGTGCGCTGGATGGCGCTTGCCAGGCAAACGTAATAAATCAGATTCCCCATCATTGTTAGCGTCAGCGCAGTTACCCAGTCTTTCCGCACGAGTTGACGCAGGCGCGCACGTCCCAGCCAGGCAATCGGCAATGCGATCAGCCCCAGCGCCAGATAACGCCCCATCGACTGCAATACCGCCGGGTATTCCGGTACGATCAGCGGTCCAACAAAAATTAATCCCCACATCAGCCCGGCCAACAGGGCATACAACACACCGCTAATCATTTTGGACATCCACATCGTTTAACAATAAGTCGAGTGTAGGCAGGAAAAATGCTGCCGTATTGTATGAGATTGCTGATCAACGCCGGACGACTTGTTTCTGATAACGTACCGGCGTAATGCCGTAGCGATGGGTAAACGCGCGGGTGAGATGCGACTGGTCGGTGAGGCCGGTTGCGGCGGCGACCTCTGCGGCGGGCATACCGTAAGTGAGAAAACCTTTGGCTCGCCACAGCCGGATCGCCATCAGCATCTGGTGCGGCGTGACGTGGAAATGAGACTTAAACTGGCGCTGAAAATGCCAGGGACTCAGCGATGCAACCCGCGCCAGCTCGTCGAGCGTGACCGGATGCATATAATTATCATGCAGATACTCGCGTACCCGTTCAAAGCGATGCGCCCCCTCCGGCAATACCGGCGCATGGCGGGCCAGCGGCTGGAACGTGTCGATCAGATCGAGTAGGAGTCCTTTTTGCGCCAGCGGATCCTCCGTGTTCCACAGGCCGTGGATCAGCGAGCAGATCTGGCGCGAGCGCAGCGGATCGTGACGCGTTACGTCATGAAACCACCAGTGGCGGATCCCGGTGACCTCTTCCAGAAGGTCGGGTTCAAGGTAAATCATCCGATAGCGCCAGCCGTCGGCGGTTTCGGCTTCGCCGGTATGCAGCTCATCGGGATTCATGGTGACGACGGAATGGGCGGGGGCAACATACTGCGTGCCGCGATAACGAAAACGTTCGGCTCCGGCTTCTATCGCGCCAATGCCAAACGCTTCATGGGTGTGCGGCTCGAAAGCGTAACGCGAGATGTGTGCATGATACAGCTCAACGCCCGGCACCTGCGCCAGATGGCGAAAGCGGGCGCTGTCTTTCTCATCAATAAACTGCTCAGGTACACCTTGCACGTTTTCTCTCCCCACGCATCATCCTGTCATTATCAGAGAGGATGCGCGGGGATGCCACCACAATTAACTAATTTTTAACACTTACACGATGCCTTTGACGCTGTCAGCCAACGAGGTGGTCGGGCGACCAATCAGATTGCTCAGCGTATGGCTATCGTCGAACAGACCGCCTTTGGAGGCACCTGTGTCTGAGTCAGCCAGCATGTCCGCCAGTCCGGCAGGCAGGCCCACACCTTTTAGCGCGGCGGCAAAATCAGCTTCGCTCAGGTTCTGATACACCACTTTTTTACCACTCTGTTTTGCCAGCTCGGCAGCCAACTGGCTCAGGGTCCAACCTGCGTCGCCCGCCAGCTCATAGGTTTTACCGGCGTGACCGTCTTCACTGATGACGCGCGCCGCAGCGGCGGCATAGTCGGCGCGAGTCGCTGAGGCGATTTTGCCTTCACCTGCTGCCCCGATAAACACGCCATGTTCCAGTGCCGCTGGTGCGCTGGCGAGATAGTTTTCGGTGTACCAGCCGTTACGCAGCAGTGCGTACGCGATACCGGATTCAGCCAGCATCTTCTCGGTTGCCACATGCTCATCAGCCAGCCCCAGCGGGGAGGTGTCGGCGTGCAGCAGGCTGGTGTAGGCGATGAATTTCACGTGCGCGGCTTTCGCTGCGTTAATCACGTTACGATGCTGCGGGGCACGTTGTCCCACTTCGCTGGAGGAGATCAGCAGTAGCTTGTCGATACCCTGTAAGGCAGCCGTCAAGGCGGCTTCATCGCTGTAATCCGCCTGACGAACGGTAATGCCCTGCTGGCTAAGCGCCGTCGCTTTAGCGGGATTACGCACAATTGCCACAATCTGGCTGGCAGGAACGGTTTTCAGCAGAGATTCAATAACGTGTTGGCCCAGTTGGCCGGTGGCGCCGGTAATTGCGATCATGGGGTGACTCCTTGGTATTGGTCTTGTGTTTAATCACGCTAACACCTAAACTTACTTTTAGTAAGTACGCACAAAAAGGTTAGTATGAAAATGACAGCTTCGACGCTCTCCCAGCAGTTACGCGATGGCAACTTGTTTGCCGAACAGTGTCCCTCCCGTGAGGTGTTAAAACACGTCACCAGCCGCTGGGGCGTGTTGATTCTGGTGGCGCTGCGCGACGGTACGCACCGTTTCAGCGATTTGCGCCGTAAGATGGGCGGGGTCAGTGAAAAGATGCTGGCGCAATCCCTGCAAGCGTTAGAGCATGACGGGTTTATCAATCGGGTGTCGTATCCGGTGGTACCGCCGCACGTGGAGTATAGCCTGACGCCGTTGGGTGAGCAGGTGAGCGATAAAGTCGCCGCGCTGGCGGACTGGATAGAACTGAATTTGCCGCAAGTTTTAGCGCAGCGGGACGAACGGGCTGCGTAGTTTTGTAGGCCGGATAAGACGCTATTGCGCCGCATCCGGCACGAAAATTACTTACTTAAATCCAGCTGATAAATAGCGAAACCGATGTCATCGGTCGCGACTTTCTTCAGCGGATACTGGCCTTTCTCTTTAATAAATGCCGCGGCTTTGTCAGACGGTGATGTTTCAAAGCGAATATCCAGTGGTGTATCGCTATGAATTGGCGCCAGACGCCAGTTGTTATCTGCCGCCGGGTGAATTTCACCGGCACGCTTCGTCTCAGCACCAATCCACGCGGCCAGCACCGAGCGGTTTTCATCCGGAGAAGCAAACGCGATGTGGCTGTCGCCGGTTCCGGCAAACTTACCGCCGTAGGCGCGGTAGTTGTTGGTCGCGACGAGGAAGGTGGCATTCGGATCGATTGGTTTGCCGTTAAAGGTCAGATTTTTAATACGTTCCGCTTTCGGGTTAATGGTCTGACATTCACCGTCGTAGCGGGCGGGTTGTGAAACATCAATCTGATAATTCACGCCGTCAATCACGTCGAAATTATAGGTACGGAAGCCATCCCAGTTAATCAACGACTGTGGTTTGCTGCTGTGGATATCAATCTGATTGAACTGCCCGGCGGAACATTCCAGCCACTCTTTCACCTCTTTACCGCTGGCTTTCACCACCACCAGAGTGTTGGGATAGAGATACAAATCAGCGGCGTTACGGAAGGTTAACTGACCTTTTTCGACTTCTACGAAGCTTGCCGGATCGTTCTTGCGTCCACCGACCTTAAACGGCGCGGCGGCGGAAAGTACCGGCAGTTTTGCCAGATCCGGATCGCCCTGAATAAAGTGTTCCACATAGGCTTTCTGCGCGTTGTTCACCACCTGTACGGTCGGGTCATCCTGTACCAGCGCCAGATAGCTGTACATGTTGTCGGCGGATTTACCGATCGGTTTGCTGACAAACTCACGCGTGGCGTCGTGATCGGCTTTCAGGATCTCAACGATTTTTTTGTCTTCTGCTGCCAGTGATTTTTTGGCTGCGGCGTCATAGATCGGGCGAGCCTCGGCTTTCGCCTGAGTGACCTGCCATTTACCGCTGTCGTTATTCAACACTAAATCCACCACGCCCAGGTGATCGCCCCACATACCCGGCATCACCGCAGGAACCCCATTCAGCGTACCTTTTGTGATATCTGCGCCTTTAATATTGGCAAAGTCTTTACCCGGGAAGACGGCGTGAGCGTGACCAAACATAATGGCATCCACGCCCGGTACTTCGCTGAGGTAATAAACGGAGTTTTCCGCCATCGTTTGATATGGGTCGGCAGAAAGCCCGGAGTGAGCAACCACCACCACAACATCGGCGCCTTTTTCTCTCATTTCCGGAACGTATTTGCGTGCAGTTTCCGTAATGTCGTTCACCGTGACTTTGCCGCTGAGGTTGGCTTTATCCCAGGTCATAATCTGCGGTGGAACAAAGCCGATATAGCCAATCTTCAGCGTCTGCTTGTTCCCTTCCTTGTCGACCACTTCAGTGTCTTTGATCAAGTAAGGCGTAAACAGCGGCTTTTTGGTCTTCACGTCGATGATATTGGCGTTAACGTAAGGGAACTTCGCTCCGGCTAGCGCGTTGTGCAGATACTCCAGACCGTAGTTGAATTCATGGTTGCCGAGGTTACCCACCGCGTAATCCAGGGTATTCAGCGCCTTATATACCGGGTGAGTTTCGCCCGCTTTCAGCCCCTTGGCCGCCATGTAATCCCCGAGCGGGCTGCCCTGAATCAGATCGCCATTATCAACCAGCACGCTGTTTTTGACTTCACCACGCGCAGCGTTGATCAGACTTGCCGTACGTACCAGACCGAATTTTTCTGTCGGTGTATCTTTGTAATAATCGAAATCCATAATATTGCTATGTAAATCAGTGGTTTCCATTATACGCAGATCGACGGTCGCGGCATTGACGCTGGCTGCAATCAGCGTTGCCAGAAGCGTTGCACTAAACTTAATCATCAGGGGCATCCTTTTAAGATCTAAGCCACAAAAGAAAATGTATATAAATCTTCTTGCTTACAGAACTGTGAATCATGACATGAATATAGCGTTTAAAACCGCAGACGCTATCACAGTTGGCGGATCCCCTGACGATCGGGTATAAGTAAAACAACGAGTTAACACCACTGACAGAAACGAGGTGGAGAATGCTAGAACATGTATGCCAGCTTGCACGGAACGCGGGCGATGCCATTATGCAGGTCTACGATGGAATCAAACCGATGGAGATTACCAGCAAGCAGGATGATTCTCCGGTCACGGCGGCAGATATCGCCGCACATACGGTGATCCTCGAAGGATTACTGGCGCTGACGCCGGATATTCCGGTTCTGTCTGAAGAGGCGCCTCCTGGCTGGGATGTTCGCCAGCATTGGCAGCGCTACTGGCTGGTGGACCCGCTGGACGGGACCAAAGAGTTCATTAAGCGTAACGGTGAATTTACCGTCAATATTGCGCTGATCGAGAAAGGAAAGCCGGTTCTGGGCGTGGTTTACGCGCCGGTAATGAAAGTGATGTACAGCGCAGCAGAAGGTAAAGCGTGGAAAGAAGAGTGCGGCGTACGCAAACAAATTCAGGTTCGTGACGCGCGTCCGCCGCTGGTGGTCATTAGCCGCTCGCATGCCGACAATGAGTTAAAAGAATATCTGCAACAGTTGGGTGAGCACCAGACCACGTCGATTGGCTCATCGCTGAAGTTCTGCCTGGTGGCGGAAGGGCACGCACAGCTGTATCCGCGTTTTGGGCCAACCAACGTGTGGGACACCGCCGCTGGCCATGCCGTTGCAGCCGCAGCCGGAGCGCACGTTCACGACTGGCAGGGGAAACCTCTGGATTACACCCCACGTGAATCGTTCCTCAACCCCGGCTTCCGCGTCTCTATTTACTGAGTAATTTGTGCAGCAGGGCAATTACCTGCTGCACCTCTTCCTGCGTTAATGCGCCATCTTTTGCCCACTGCACGCGTCCGTCCTTGTCGAGTACGGCGATAGCGGAGCTCTCTTCATCCAGTTGCCAGGCTTTACGCGCAATGCCATTGCTGTCGACAATGAATTGCGACCACGGGTAGAGCTTCTTATTGCTCTCCAGACTGCTGCGCACAAACATACCGGAACCGGGAATGGCGTCATCCGTGTTGACAATAGTAGTGGTCTGGTATTTGTCGTGCGGCAGGTTGGCGGCTTTGATTGCCTCGATCAGCGTCGCATTTTTCTCTTTGGCGGAGTTGCGTCCGGCAATGTGTTGCACAATTCGCACTTTGCCTGGCAACTGCGCGCTATTCCAGCTTTTGTAGCTAAACTTATCGTTATCGAGAATCAGTTCGCCACGATCGGCGATCCCCACCGGCGGTACGCGCTGGTCAGTCTCAAACTTATGTGCGGAGGCAATCATCGGCAGTAGCAGGCACGACAGCGCCAGCAGTTTTCGTAAGGTCATAGGTTTTCCTTCTTTCTTTTATTTTGCAGGTGATCCGACCACTTGGGTCTGGAATTTAATCATATGTGCGAATGATGCTTTTTCCCGCAAGCGCGATGCCAGTTTGCGGACGGGCGCACAAATCCTGCGAAAAATGAAGGCTTATACTGAAGACAGCGAAGCGTTGAAAAGATAATTCTGAATAATTGTAACTTGAAGGTAAATAAACTTATACACGCTGGAAACATCAACGAGATAGTCTATAGTCATAGGGCATTAAAATTTGCGCCTGAGGATTGTCGGACCGATTGTGGTACCGCAAAGGCGTAATGCTCAGCAGGAGACAACAATGAAAATTTTCCAACGATACAACCCGCTGCAGGTGGCGAAGTACGTGAAGATCCTGTTTCGTGGACGGTTATATATCAAGGATGTAGGCGCTTTTGAATTTGATAAGGGTAAAATTCTTATCCCAAAAGTGAAGGACAAACTGCATTTTTCCGTGATGTCCGAAGTTAACCGTCAGGTCTTGCGTCTGCAAACTGAGATGGCTTGATCAAAGTGCTATGCAGTAGTAAAAAAAACGGCTCCTGATGGGAGCCGTTGATGTTTCTGTAAGGCGTTAAGACGCCTTGGCCTCTTCTTTTGCATCTGGCAGTTTTGGTACCAGAACGGTAGGTTTGCTGTCCAGACGCGTCACCAGCAGCTGATCGATCTTGTAGTTATCGATATCCACCACTTCAAATTTGTAGCCTGAATACTTCACCGAGTCGGTGCGTTTCGGGATTTTACGCAGCATAAACATCATAAAACCACCAATGGTTTCATAGTTGCCGGACTGCGGGAACTCGTCGATATCCAGCACGCGCATCACGTCATCAATCGGCGTACCGCCGTCGACTAACCATGAGTTTTCATCACGTGCCACAATCTGCTCTTCCAGACCCTGACCTACCAGATCGCCCATCAGCGTCGTCATAACGTCGTTGAGGGTGATAATCCCCACCACCAGCGCGTACTCGTTCATGATGACGGCAAAGTCTTCGCCTGCGGTCTTGAAGCTTTCCAGCGCTTCAGAGAGCGTCAGCGTGTCCGGGACGATCAGCGTATTGCGGATCTGTACGCCGCTGTTCAGCGCCATGCTTTGGTTCGCCAGTACGCGGTTGAGGAGATCCTTTGAATCAACATAACCAATGATGTGGTCGATATCTTCGTTACACACCAGGAATTTGGAGTGCGGATGTTCCGCCACCTTGTTCTTCAGGCTTTGCTCATCTTCATGGAGATCGAACCAGATAATATTCTCGCGCGAGGTCATTGAAGACGGGACGGTACGGGATTCCAGTTCGAATACATTTTCAATCAGCTCATGCTCCTGCTTGCGCAGAACACCCGCCAGCGCACCCGCTTCGACCACGGCGTAAATGTCGTCCGAGGTGATGTCGTCTTTACGCACCATTGGGATCTTAAACAGACGGAAAATGTTGTTTGCCAGACCGTTAAAGAACCACACCAGCGGGCGGAAGACCAGCAGGCAGAAGCGCATCGGGTTGATGATACGCAAAGCCACAGCTTCTGGCGCAATCATACCGATGCGTTTCGGGGTTAAATCCGCGAACAGGATGAACAGGCCAGTAACCAGCGAGAACGACAGAATAAAGCTTAACTGTTCGGACAGCTCTGGAGCGAAGTACTTCGAGAAAAGGCTGTAAAACGCCGGAGAGAATGCTGCATCACCGACGATACCGCCGAGAATGGCGACCGCGTTAAGGCCAATTTGCACGACGGTAAAAAACATGCCGGGGTTTTCCTGCATCTTCAAAACACGTTGTGCGTTTACGTTGCCTTCATCGGCAAGCAGTTTAAGTTTTATTTTGCGTGATGCAGCAAGCGAGATCTCGGATATCGAGAAAAACGCACTCACGGCGATCAGGCAGAGAATGACTAAAATACTGTTTAACATATCTTATCCGACCGTTCGGGTCAGATCCTCGGAAGGGAGAAGTTGATACTCGTCGTCTTTCAAGCTGCAGGTGCGTTAGCTGCACTCATTCACCCCAGTCACATAGTTCTCTATGCTCCTGGGGATTCACGAGTTTGCCGCCTGCCTGCAACTCGAAATCCTTAGAGTATAAATCCAATGGAATATTCATTGAAAACCGGCTCGTGGAAGTGAGCCGGTAAATTCAGAAGCTAGTATAGCGTAAGGTACTGTAAAGTCGCCAGAGGGGGAAATTATCCTTGTGGGGGCAGGCAAACACCAATACCACCAATGCCACAATATCCGTAAGGATTTTTGTGCAGATACTGCTGGTGATCGTCCTCGGCATAATAGAACGGGGTTGCCGTAGTGATTTCCGTGGTAATGGTGCGCTCGTCGCCTGCGGCGGTCATTGCTGCCTGAAAACGTTCAAGGCTGGCCTGTGCGGCGGCGGTTTGTTCCGGCGTTAACGGGTAAATGGCGGAGCGATACTGCGTGCCCTGGTCGTTCCCCTGACGCATGCCTTGAGCCGGGTCGTGATTTTCCCAGAACACCTGCAGCAGTTGTTCGTAGCTGATAACATGCGGGTCATAGACGATGCGTACCGCTTCGGCATGCCCGGTATCGCCAGAACACACTTCACGATAGGTTGGGTTTGGGGTGTAGCCGCCGGTGTACCCGGCCGCTGTGCTGTAGACCCCTGGCAATGACCAAAATAAACGCTCAACGCCCCAGAAACATCCCATGGCGAAATAAGCTATCTCCATCCCGTCGGGCACGTTGGTCATCGAATGTTGGTTAACCGCATGCAGCGTTGCCACTGGCATCGGGGTGTTGCGTCCAGGTAGCGCATCTGCTTGAGTAACAAGATGCTTTCTATCAAATAAACTCATGGCCGTTCTCCCGAAATCAGTCATTTGGGTTAAGGTTGTAACGAGACGCGTCTTTGCCCACAATAAACGGCGTGAATACGTCTAGAGTTAAACATAAGAAATATTTGGGTTGTCGTCTGTTTTTCAACTCTTATTGTTGATTTTTTGTTAAGCCGAGGAACGGCATAGTATTTTTTTCCAGGGGTGGGAAAAAAGGATATTCAGGAGAAAATGTGCCACATATCCGTCAGTTATGTTGGGTGGGATTACTGTGCTTAAGTGGCTCCGCCGCCGCCGCGAATGTTCGCTTACAGGTCGAAGGATTATCAGGACCGCTGGAGAAAAACGTCCGTGCGCAGCTGTCCACGATTCAAAGTGATGAAGTCACTCCAGACCGACGCTTTCGTGCGCGCGTTGATGATGCCATCCGCGAAGGGCTAAAAGCGCTGGGCTACTTTGAGCCGACCATCGATTTTGAGCTGCGTCCACCGCCGGCAAAAGGCCGCCAGGTGCTGATTGCCAAAGTGACCCCCGGCGAGCCGGTGCTGATTGGTGGCACTGAGGTGATTTTGCGCGGTGGCGCGCGTACGGATAAAGATTATCTGGATCTGCTGAAAACGCGCCCGGCAATCGGCACCGTGCTGAATCAGGGGGACTATGACAACTTCAAAAAGTCACTCACCAGCGTGGCGCTGCGTAAAGGTTATTTCGACAGTGAATTTAATAAAAGCCAGCTCGGGATAGCGCTTGAGCGCCGCCAGGCGTTCTGGGATATCGATTACAACAGCGGCGAACGCTATCGCTTTGGGCATGTCACCTTTGAAGGCTCGCAAATTCGCGATGAGTATCTGCAAAATCTGGTGCCCTTTAAAGAAGGTGAAGAGTACGAGTCGAAAGATCTGGGCGAACTGAACCGTCGTCTGTCGGCGACCGGATGGTTTAATTCTGTGGTTGTCGCGCCAGAATTTGATAAAGCCCGCAAAACCAAGGTGCTGCCGCTGAAAGGCGTGGTCTCACCGCGAACCGAAAACACTATCGAAACCGGGGTCGGTTATTCAACTGACGTCGGGCCACGGGTGAAGACCTCGTGGAAAAAACCGTGGATGAACTCCTACGGGCACAGCCTGACGACCAGCGCCAGTATCTCGGCGCCAGAGCAGGTGCTTGATTTCAGCTATAAAATGCCGCTGTTAAAGAACCCGCTGGAACAGTATTACCTGGTACAGGGCGGCTTTAAGCGTACTGATTTAAATGACACCGAGCAGGACTCCACAACGCTTGCGGTTTCCCGTTACTGGGACCTCTCCAGCGGCTGGCAGCGCGCGATTAACCTGCGCTGGAGCCTCGACCACTTTACGCAGGGTAACGTCACCAACACCACTATGCTGCTCTATCCGGGCGTGATGATCAGCCGGACGCGTTCACGCGGCGGCCTGATGCCTGTCTGGGGCGATTCCCAGCGCTACTCTATTGATTACTCGAACACCGCCTGGGGTTCAGATGTTGATTTCTCCGTCTTCCAGGCGCAAAACGTCTGGATCCGCACGCTGTACGACAGGCATCGCTTTGTGATGCGCGGTAATCTCGGCTGGATTGAAACTGGAGACTTCGACAAAGTGCCGCCGGACCTGCGTTTCTTCGCCGGGGGCGATCGCAGTATTCGCGGCTACAAATACAAATCTATTTCGCCGGAAGGCAGCGACGGCAAGCTGAAAGGGGCCTCCAAGCTGGCAACCGGCTCGCTGGAGTACCAGTACAACGTGACCGGTAAATGGTGGGGGGCGATGTTTGTCGATAGCGGTGAAGCGGTCAGCGATATTCGCCGAAGCGATTTCAAAACCGGTGCCGGGGTCGGCGTACGCTGGCAATCGCCGGTTGGACCTATCAAGCTCGACTTTGCCGTCCCGGTCGGCGACAAAGATGAACATGGTTTACAGTTTTACATCGGTCTGGGGCCTGAATTATGAGTTTATGGAAGAAGATAAGCCTCGGCGTGCTGGTTTTTATCCTGCTGTTGTTAGGCTCGGTGGCGTTCCTCGTCGGTACCACCTCGGGCCTGCATCTGATCTTCAAAGCAGCTAATCGGTGGGTTCCAGGTCTGGAAATTGGTCAGGTCACCGGCGGCTGGCGGGATCTATCACTGAAAAATATTCGCTACGACCAGCCTGGCGTGGCGGTGAATGCCGGTGAAGTGCATCTGGCCGTCGGGCTGGAGTGTCTTTGGGATAGTAGCCTGTGCGTCAACGATCTGTCGCTGAAAAACATCAACGTGGCGATCGACAGCAAAAAGATGCCGCCTTCAGCACCGGTTGAGGAAGAGGATAGCGGTCCGCTTAACCTTTCCACACCTTATCCGATCACGCTTTCGCGTGTGGCGCTGAATAACATCAATATCAAAATTGACGACACCACAGTTTCAGTGCTGGATTTTACCTCTGGCCTGAACTGGCAGGAAAAAACGCTGACGTTGAAGCCAACGTCATTACAGGGGCTGCTGATTGCTCTGCCTAAAGTGGCGGAAGTGGCACAGGAAGAGGTTGTCGAACCGAAGATTCAAAACCCGCAGCCGGATGAAAAACCGCTCGGTGAAACGCTAAAAGATCTGTTCTCAAAGCCGGTACTGCCGGAAATGACAGATGTCCATCTGCCGCTCAATCTCAATATTGAAGAGTTTCGCGGCGAGCAGCTGCGCGTGACCGGGGATACGGATTTAACAGTACATAGTATGCTGCTGAAAGTGAGCAGCATTGACGGCAACATGAAGCTCGACGCGCTGGATATCGACTCGAATCAGGGAACGGTAAAAGCCAGCGGTACGGCGCAGCTCACCAACACATGGCCGGTGGATATTACCCTCAACAGCACGCTGAACGTCGATCCATTAAAAGGCGAAAAGGTGAAGCTGAAGGTTGGCGGCGCGCTGCGCGAACAGCTGGAAGTCGGCGTCAATCTGTCTGGTCCGGTAGATATGGACCTGCGTGCGCAGACGCGCCTGGCAGAAGCCGGATTGCCGCTCAACATTGAGGTGGTGAGTAAGCAGGTTTACTGGCCGTTTACCGGTGAGAAACAGTTCCAGGCCGATGACATCAAGCTCAAACTGACCGGCAAGATGACCGACTATACGCTGTCGATGCGTACCGCCGTGAAAGGTCAGGATATTCCTCCAGCTACTATCACGCTGGACGCCAAAGGCAACGAGCAGCAGATCAATCTCGACAAACTCAGCGTTGCGGCGCTGGAAGGGAAAACCGAGCTGAAAGCGCTGGTGGACTGGCAGCAGGCGATCAGCTGGCGCGGGGAGCTAACGCTGGATGGTATCAATACCGCGAAAGCGATCCCGGACTGGCCGTCAAAACTGAATGGCCTGGTGAAAACGCGCGGCAGTCTGTACGGCGGAAGCTGGCAGATGGAGGTTCCGGAGCTGAAGCTGACCGGCAACGTGAAGCAGAACAAGGTCAATGTGAACGGTTCGCTGAAGGGGAACAGCTACCTGCAGTGGACGATTCCGGGCCTGCATCTGGAACTGGGACGTAACAGTGCGGACGTAAAAGGCGAGCTGGGGGTTAAAGACCTCAACCTCGACGCGACGATTGATGCCCCAAGCCTGGATAACGCGCTGCCGGGGCTGGGCGGTACGGCGAAAGGGCTGGTAAAAGTTCGCGGTACGGTTGAAGCACCACAGCTGCTGGCAGATATTACCGCCCGTGGTCTGCGCTGGCAGGAACTTTCCGTTGCTCAGGTGCGCGTCGAAGGCGATGTGAAATCGGCCGAGCAAATCGCCGGTAATCTCAACGTTCGCGTAGAGCGGATTGTACAACCTGACGTGAATATTGGTCTGGTGACGCTCAACGCCAAAGGCAGTGAAAAGCAGCATGAGCTGCAGTTACGCATTCAGGGTGAGCCGGTTTCCGGGCAACTGGATCTTGCCGGGAGCTTTGATCGCAAAGAACAGCGCTGGAAAGGGGAGTTAAGCAATACCCGCTTCCAGACGCCGGTCGGTCCGTGGTCGCTCAACCGGGCTATCGCGCTGGATTATCGTAATCAGGAACAGAAAATTAGTATCGGACCGCACTGCTGGAACAACCCGAATGCGGAGCTGTGCGTACCACAAACCATTGATGCCGGTGCAGAAGGTCGCGCGGTGGTGAATCTTAACCGCTTCGACCTGGCGATGCTAAAACCGTTTATGCCGGAGACAACCCAGGCCAGCGGTGTGTTCACCGGCAAAGCTGATGTGAGCTGGGACACTACCAAAGAGGGGCTGCCACAGGGGCAGGTCACCCTGAGCGGACGTAACGTGAAGGTCACGCAAAGCGTGAATGATGCCCCGCTCCCCGTGGCGTTTGAAACGCTGAATCTGACCGCCGACCTGCACAATAACCGTGCCGAGTTGGGCTGGCTGATTCGTCTGACCAACAACGGGCAGTTTGACGGGCAGGTGCAGGTAACGGACCCGCAAGGGCGTCGTAATCTGGGCGGTAACGTCAATATTCGCAACTTCAATCTGGCGATGGTGAACCCCATCTTCTCGCGCGGTGAAAAAGCGGCAGGGATGATCAACGCCAACCTGCGGCTGGGCGGCGATGTGCAAAGCCCGCAGTTGCTTGGACAGCTGCAACTGAGTGGTCTGGATATTGACGGTAACTTCATGCCGTTTGACATGCAGCCAAGCCAGTTAGCCGTTAACTTCACCGGAACACGCTCAACGCTGGCGGGCGTGGTGCGTACGCAGCAGGGCGAAATTAACCTGAGCGGCAATGCCGACTGGAGTCAGATAGACAACTGGCGGGCGCGCGTTGCGGCTAAAGGCAGCAGGGTACGTATTACCGTACCGCCGATGGTCCGCCTCGACGTATCGCCGGACGTGGTCTTTGAAGCCACGCCGAGCCTGTTTACTCTCGATGGCAACGTGGATGTGCCGTGGGCGCGTATCGTGGTACATGACCTGCCGGAAAGTGCGGTTGGGGTTTCCAGCGATATGGTTATGCTTAACAACAACCTGCAGCCAGAGAAACCGCAGACCGCCGGCATTCCGATCAACAGCAACCTGAACATCCACGTCGGTAACAACGTGCGTCTTGACGCCTTTGGTCTGAAAGCGCGTCTGACGGGCGATCTGAAAGTGGTGCAGGATAAGCAAGGTCTGGGGCTTAACGGGCAAATTAATATCCCGAGCGGTCGCTTCCACGCCTATGGTCAGGATCTGATTGTGCGTAAGGGCGAGCTGTTGTTCTCCGGTCCGCCGGATCAGCCGTTGCTCAACATCGAAGCGATTCGTAACCCAGATGCCACCGAAGACGACGTGATCGCTGGCGTTCGCGTCACCGGTACCGCCGATGAACCGAAGGCGGAGATCTTCTCCGACCCGGCAATGTCGCAGCAAATGGCGCTTTCCTACCTGCTACGTGGACAAGGGCTGGATAGCGAACAGAGCGATAGTGCAGCGATGACTTCAATGCTTATTGGTCTGGGGGTTGCACAAAGTGGTCAGGTTGTGGGTAAAATCGGGGAGACATTTGGCGTAAGCAATCTGGCACTGGACACGCAAGGGGTGGGCGACTCATCTCAGGTGGTTGTCAGCGGATACGTACTGCCAGGTCTGCAGGTGAAATATGGTGTGGGTATATTTGACTCCTTAGCGACACTCACGCTACGTTATCGTCTGATGCCTAAGCTATATCTGGAAGCAGTGTCTGGCGTAGATCAGGCACTTGATTTGCTCTATCAGTTCGAGTTTTAGCAATGCGAATATTTGTCTACGGCAGTTTACGAACCAAACAAGGCAACAGCCACTGGATGACCAATGCCCTGTTGCTGGGAAATTTCAGTATCGATAACTACCAGTTGTACAGCCTGGGCCACTATCCAGGCGCGGTTCCGGGAAATGGAACAGTACACGGGGAAGTTTATCGTATTGATAACGCCACGCTGGCAGAGCTTGACGCTCTGCGTACCCGCGGCGGTGAATACGCACGCCAGTTAATTCAAACGCCGTACGGAAGTGCATGGATGTACGTGTACCAACGTCCGGTTGATGGCTTAACGCTGATTGAAAGCGGTAACTGGTTAGACAGAGACCAGTACTGATATATCGCCTACCAGAATAAACAACGCCGCCTTCGGGTGGCGTTGTTTATTAAAGGCTTAAAACTCCACGCGCGCGCCGAGGTTATAGCGGCGGCCTTCCACCTGCGCGGATTCATTCCATGCAGTCGTCAGTTTCGGATCTTCATCCAGCACGTTGTAGATCCCTGCCATCAGCTGCGTGTGCTTATTGAGCTTATAACGTACGCCTACGTCGACCATCGTGTAGTCATCGTACTTATAGTTATTGCCGCTGTTGCGGTTACTGCTGCGGTAATTCACCGTACTCCATACGTCCAGACTCTGCGTTGCCGCCCAGTTCAGCGACAGGTTCGCCATATGGCGCGGATAATCGTTGAGCGCGTAGCCTTTGTTTACGCCGCTTTTCTGTTCGCTATGGTTCCAGGTGTAGTTAGCGTTGGCTTTTACATCGGCGCTAATCTGCCAGTCGGCATTCAGTTCTATGCCGTACACGTCCGCCTTGCTGACGTTGAAGTATTTACTGACGGAGTCCGCCTTGTAGCCATTCACGGAGCACTGATTCGTCGATGTAGTTTCGCAAATGGTTTGTTCAGCAATTTTGTCTTTGAACTGCGTATAGAAGACGGTGCTATCCAGTGACAGCGCATTCCCCGTCCAGTAGAGGCCCAGCTCAGAGTTAACGCTTTGTTCTGGTTTCAGATCGTCGTTACCGACGGTCAGGAAGGGATAAGGTACGGTCGAGCCGTATGGGGTAACAAAGTCGCTGGATGTCGCACGCAGCTCAGGTTTTTTATAACCTGCGGAAACGCCGCCCTTCAGCGCCCAGTCATTGCTGAAGGCCCAGTTACCGTACATTTTCGGCGTAATATGTGTGCCAAAGTTATCATCCTGGTCCATACGCGCTGATGTGGTCAGGATGAAGTCGTCAATGCTCCAGCCGTCTTCAGCAAACAATGCCCAACCGTTACGGCTGATTTTTGTCACTGGCTCAGATCCGGGCAGCGTTTTGTTGGCCACATCAAAGCGGTCATTCAGCTCTTCGCGGGTGAAATTCGCCCCAACGGTCAGTTTATGGTTGTCGAGCGTGAAGGTGGTTTGCGAATTAGCGACGTAGTTCTCCATCTGTACATACTGCGGCGACTGGCCGTCATAAACGTACTTCGAACGGCCTTTTTCATAGTTTATGTAGTTGGTCGTTGCAATGGTGTCGTCGGCATACCAGCCGGTATGCGTTAAGGTGGCGGCGTTACGATCGAACAGCCATGACCACGGCGCGCCGCGCTTCTGGGTACGGTTTTTCTCCTGCTCACCGGTGACCACATTGAGGTCGAACAGGTTATTTTCGCTAGCGGCCAGGCCCAGCGTCATATCAACGGATTTACGGTTGTGTTTGCCGAAATAGTTATTGCGATCGTCATCGCGACGGTCGAGCCAGTCGGCCGCTACGCTAAGGCCGAGAACATCGGGCACAATCGGCCCCATGGTAAACAGATTCGTCTGGCTGGTATTACCCAAATACTGGTGCTCCTGAAGCCAGGTATTGGCGGCAATTGCCGTCGTCCACTCTTTTGCGCCATACGGTTTTTTGGTAATCACGTTGACCACACCGCCGATGGCATCTGATCCGTACAGCGAGGACATGGGCCCGCGGATAACTTCGATACGCTCAATGGCCTCCATCGGCGGTAAGAAGTTGGCTTCAGTACCGATGTCATGTCCGTAAGGGCGAGATTCACCGGTATTTTGTTTGACGCTGTTGACCATAAACGCGGTATAGGACGGGTCCATGCCGCGGATCATAATGCTGCCAGCGTTCATACCGCTGCTGTTGGTGACCGAGACGCCAGGAAGGTTTTTAATCGCTTCACCAATGCTACGGTCCGGCTGAATATCCAGCGTTTTACGATCGATAACGGAAATGGTGGCCGGCGCTTCGCGCTTTTGTTGCGAGAACCCGGATGCGGTGATCACCATTTCATCTTCGCTATTGCGTGAGGTTTCGGTGAGGTCTTCTGCCTGAGTGGGGAAAATAACACCGCCTGAGAATGCAACGATCCCTGTCAGCGTAATAAGTTGACGCGTTTTCATAATATAGACACCTGAAAAGTAAAAAATAAAAGCATCACCTTGCAGCCCAGAAAAGCTGCAAAGTGTCAGAAGCGTTTTTAATTATTAATATTTGGAGAGGTCGATTTTCAGCACATAGTCGGGCTTCACACCGGTCATTTTTTCCGGCTGTTTGACGCTGACATACAGGGTGTTGGCATCAGACGAGAGCGCCAGGCTGTTAGGTAACGCATTGGTTTCAATGCTTTGTTTTACCTGATAAGTCTTGCTGTCCACAATGCTGATGCGCTTTGCATTACGGTGGGTGATATACACTTCCTGGCGCTTTTCGTTATATATCACTGCCAGGGAGTTGATAACCTTAATGGGGGCAATAACCTTACCGGTATTAATATCAACAACCAGTACATCCGCTAAATCAGGATCGGTCAGGAATGCGCGATTATTTTTTGCATCCAAAGCAATATTCAGGAAAAAATGTTTTTTGCCTGGCTCAATACTAAAGCGGTTAATAATTTGATGGTTAGTTGTATCCAGCGTAATAAGTTCGTTGCGGCCATTTACGACATACAGGCGGTTCTTATTGGCATCTACGGCCATACCGGTCGGATACTGGCCCATGTTTTCAAGGGTGGCGATTTTCTCGCGCTTTTGCGTATCCACCACCCAGACAATGCCCTTTTCAGCCACGCCGGAAACGTACAGGCGGTGATGCTGTTTATCGAGCACCATTTCGCGGGTATGGACAATTTCTTTCGGGTTTTTGGCTTCGCTCAGTTGCAGTATCGCCAGCTCTTTACCGCTGCGGGTATCAATGAGCGTGACCGAACCCTCCAGCGTGTTGCCGACATAGAGCACCTGGTTTTCTGCATCCAGGGCAGTGGCAAAGGCACGACGGCTGGTTTCGATAACTTCAGTCGTGGTGAGCTTCTCCAGATCGAGTTTATAGATAAGCCCGCTGGTTTTATCTTTATCAAACGACGGCGACGAGGCAGCAAAAAGCGCATTCTGCTGGCTATCAACCGCCAGTTCATACACGCCGTTGCCAACGTCGCGGGTCAGAAAATCTTGCTCAGGTAGCGTCTGCGCCACGCTGGACAGGCTGGTAAATAACAGTGCTGTGGCGAGAGCCACGCAGGAATAGCGTTTCAGGGACTTCACATTGTGGAGGTTCATTGACTTTTATTCACATTTATTTACATGCTGAGAATGATAATGAGATCTAATCTCATTCGCAATTAAGATAAATGAAATGTGACTACCCAATCTGGTAGGTCAAAAAGAAAACAGCGAAGGGGAGGGGGAAAAGAAAGTAGAAATTAAAAAACCCTTACTAACCAGGGGCTGGCGTTCAGGGCTTTAAGCTAACGCGAACTTACTTCTTCGCGCGCTCGAAGGAAGCAACGATTTCAGCTTTAGCAGCTTCAGCGTTGTCCCAACCGTCAACTTTCACCCATTTGCCCGCTTCGAGATCTTTGTAGTGTTCGAAGAAGTGGGTGATCTGCGCTTTCAGCAGTTCCGGCAGGTCGGTCACATCTTTGATGTGATCGTATTCTTTGCTCAGCTTGGTGTGCGGTACCGCAACCAGTTTTGCATCTTCACCGGATTCGTCGGTCATTTTCAGTACGCCAACCGGACGGCAACGGATCACTGAACCTGGCTCCAGCGGGTACGGAGTCGGGACCAGAACGTCTACCGGGTCACCGTCCAGAGACAGGGTGTGGTTGATGTAACCGTAGTTGCACGGATAGAACATCGCGGTGGACATGAAGCGGTCAACGAACAGGGCGCCGCTCTCTTTGTCAACTTCGTATTTGATCGGATCTGCGTTCGCAGGGATCTCGATAACAACGTAGATATCTTCCGGCAGGTCTTTACCGGCAGGGACGTTGAGTAAGCTCATGTCTGTTTCCTTTAAATAAGCTATGGCAAACAAGTGGCGGGTATTATAGCCAACTCGCGCGGAATGTCTCCGCTTGTTTTCGCTTTCTCTGCGTGCATTTTCTTCTTTTTACCTCTCTCTCGTGACAGAAAAATCCATATCTTCAGCCGCATTTTTCATAGTGAGATGAAAGCGATTACAAAGTTGTGATTAACGTTTTATTTACTTTTTTGAAGTGTGATGTAACGCAATCCGTTACATGCTCAATTGTCTATAGTTTTTTCGCAACGGTTAATTAACCAACAATAATCACCCTACGAGGACGCACTTATGTGGAAGCGCTTACTTTTAGTCACAGCAGTTTCGGCAGCCATGTCGTCTATGGCAATGGCAGCCCCTTTAACCGTAGGATTTTCGCAGGTTGGCTCTGAATCCGGCTGGCGCGCCGCAGAAACCAATGTCGCGAAAAGCGAGGCCGAAAAGCGGGGAATTACGCTGAAAATCGCTGATGGCCAGCAAAAGCAGGAAAACCAGATTAAAGCAGTCCGCTCATTTGTTGCGCAGGGCGTCGACGCCATCTTTATTGCGCCGGTCGTGGCAACGGGTTGGGAGCCGGTGTTAAAAGAAGCTAAAGATGCCGACATTCCGGTCTTTTTGCTCGATCGTTCCATCGATGTAAAAGACAAATCTCTCTATATGACCACCGTCACCGCCGACAACGTGCTGGAAGGTAAATTGATCGGCGACTGGCTGATTAAACAAGTGGATGGCAAGCCGTGTAACGTCGTTGAGCTGCAAGGGACCGTTGGGGCCAGCGTGGCGATCGATCGTAAGAAAGGCTTTGCTGAAGCTATCGCTAATGCGCCAAACATCAAAATTATTCGCTCTCAGTCCGGTGACTTCACCCGCAGTAAAGGGAAAGAAGTGATGGAGAGCTTTATCAAAGCGGAAAACAACGGCAAGAACATCTGTATGGTTTACGCCCACAACGATGACATGGTGATCGGTGCGATTCAGGCGATCAAAGAAGCGGGCCTGAAACCTGGCAAAGATATTCTCACCGGTTCTATCGATGGCGTACCGGATATCTACAAAGCGATGATTGACGGCGAAGCCAACGCCAGCGTCGAACTGACGCCGAATATGGCCGGCCCGGCATTCGACGCGCTGGAGAAATTCAAAAAAGACGGCACGATGCCTGAGAAGCTGACCATTACCAAGTCGATCCTCTATCTGCCGGATACGGCGAAAGAAGAGTTAGAGAAGAAGAAAAACATGGGCTACTAAGCCTTCATGAAAATGCCGGGGGCGCTGCGCTTGCCCGGCCTACATTACGCTCTTTTGTAGGCCGGATAAGCGTAGCGCCATCCGGCGTGATGCAGGGGGAACCATGACCACCGACCAACATCAGGAAATCCTCCGCACCGAAGGATTAAGCAAATTCTTTCCCGGCGTCAAAGCGTTGGATAACGTGGATTTCAGCTTGCGTCGTGGCGAGATTATGGCGCTGCTGGGAGAAAACGGAGCCGGCAAATCGACGCTCATCAAAGCGCTGACCGGCGTTTACCATGCCGATCGCGGCACTATCTGGCTCGAAGGCCAACCGATCACCCCCAAAAACACCGCCCATGCCCAACAACTGGGGATTGGCACCGTGTACCAGGAAGTGAACCTCCTGCCCAATATGTCGGTTGCCGATAACTTATTTATTGGTCGTGAACCGCGGCGCTTTGGCCTGCTCCAGCGCAAGCAGATGGAAAAACGTGCGACGGAGCTGATGGCGTCATACGGTTTTTCCCTCGACGTGCGCGAGCCGCTGAACCGCTTTTCCGTGGCGATGCAACAAATCGTCGCCATCTGTCGGGCGATCGATCTCTCCGCGAAAGTGCTGATCCTCGATGAGCCGACCGCCAGCCTTGATACCCAGGAAGTTGAAATGCTGTTTGGCCTGATGCGACATCTGCGCGATCGGGGCGTTAGTCTGATCTTCGTCACCCACTTTCTCGATCAGGTTTATCAGGTCAGCGATCGCATTACCGTCCTGCGGAACGGCGGCTTCGTTGGCTGCCGTGAAACCCGAGAACTGCCTCAGATCGAACTGGTCAAAATGATGCTGGGCCGTGAACTGGATACCCATGCACTACAGCGTGCGGGCCGCACGTTGCTGAGTGATAAACCGGTGGCGGCATTCAGCGGCTTTGGCAAAAAAGGCACCATCGCGCCATTTGATCTACAGGTGCGTCCCGGTGAGATCGTCGGTCTCGCCGGACTACTGGGGTCCGGGCGAACGGAAACGGCGGAGGTGATCTTCGGTATTAAACCCGCAGACAGCGGAAGTGCGCTGATTAAAGGCAAACCGCAGACCTTGCGATCGCCACATCAGGCTTCGTGTCTGGGGATCGGTTTCTGTCCGGAGGATCGCAAAACGGATGGCATTATTGCTGCCGCTTCGGTGCGGGAAAACATCATTCTGGCATTGCAGGCGCAGCGCGGCTGGCTGCGGCCTATTCCCCGGAAAGAGCAAAACGAGATTGCCGAGCGTTTTATCCGCCAGCTTGGTATTCGTACTCCGAACGCTGAGCAACCGATCGAATTTCTCTCCGGCGGCAATCAGCAAAAAGTATTGCTCTCGCGCTGGTTACTGACCAAACCGCAGTTCCTGATCCTCGATGAACCCACGCGTGGGATCGACGTTGGCGCGCATGCGGAGATCATCCGCCTGATCGAAACGCTGTGCGCGGATGGTCTGGCGCTGCTGGTCATTTCATCCGAACTGGAAGAGTTAGTGGGCTATGCCGATCGGGTCATTATTATGCGCGATCGCAAACAGGTGGCCGAGATCCCCCTGGCTGAACTGTCCGTACCGGCGATCATGAATGCCATTGCGGCCTAAGGAGACTATGGTGATGCCTCAATCTCTCCCTCAATCCAATCCGTCTAAACGGCGGTTCCGTTGGCCAAAGGGGATGCCACAGCTGGTGGCGTTACTGCTGGTGCTGCTGGTGGATAGCCTGGTCGCCCCGCATTTCTACCAGGTGATTTTGCAGGATGGTCGGCTGTTCGGTAGCCCGATTGATATTCTCAACCGTGCCGCGCCCGTGGCGCTATTGGCGATTGGTATGACGCTGGTGATTGCAACCGGTGGCATCGACCTTTCCGTGGGGGCCGTCATGGCTATTGCTGGCGCCACTACCGCGGCGATGACGGTGGCCGGGCACAGTCTGCCGGTAGTGCTGCTTGCCGCCTTAGGCTCCGGCATTCTGGCTGGGCTGTGGAACGGGATTCTGGTGGCCATCCTCAAGATCCAACCGTTTGTCGCCACGCTAATCCTGATGGTGGCCGGGCGCGGGGTGGCGCAGCTTATCACTTCCGGGCAGATCGTCACCTTTAACTCGCCCGAACTGTCATGGTTTGGCAGCGGCTCGCTCTTACTGTTCCCTACGCCGGTAATTATTGCACTGCTCACGCTGGTGGTGTTCTGGCTGCTGACGCGGAAAACGGCGCTGGGTATGTTTATCGAAGCGGTGGGTATCAACATTCGTGCGGCAAAAAACGCCGGGGTGAACACCCGCATTATCGTGATGCTCACCTATGTGCTGAGCGGCCTGTGCGCGGCTATCGCTGGCATTATCGTCACGGCGGACATTCGCGGGGCAGATGCCAATAACGCCGGATTATGGCTGGAGCTGGATGCCATCCTGGCGGTGGTTATCGGCGGCGGATCGCTGATGGGCGGGCGCTTTAACCTGCTGCTGTCGGTGGTAGGCGCCTTGATTATTCAGGGCATGAATACCGGGATTCTGCTGTCGGGCTTCCAGCCGGAACTGAATCAGGTGGTCAAAGCCGTGGTGGTGTTGTGTGTGCTGGTCGTGCAGTCACAACGCTTTATCAGCCTGATAAAAGGAGTGCGTGGTCATGATAAAACGTAATTTACCGCTGATGATCACCCTCGGCGTGTTTGTGCTGGGTTATCTCTACTGCCTGACGCAGTTTCCCGCTTTTGCTTCCACCCGGGTCATTTGCAATATCCTGACCGATAACGCCTTTCTGGGCATTATTGCCGTAGGCATGACCTTCGTGATCCTCTCTGGCGGGATCGACCTTTCCGTTGGCTCGGTGATCGCCTTTACCGGCGTATTTCTGGCAAAGGCCATTGGCTATTGGGGCATTTCTCCGCTGCTGGCGTTCCCTTTGGTTTTGCTGATGGGCTGCGCGTTTGGTGCGTTTATGGGGTTACTGATTGATGCGCTGAAGATCCCGGCATTTATTATCACTCTGGCGGGAATGTTCTTCCTGCGCGGCGTCAGCTATCTGGTCTCAGAAGAATCCATCCCAATTAACCATCCGGTTTATGACATGCTCTCAAGCCTGGCATGGAAAATTCCCGGCGGTGGTCGCCTGAGCGCGATGGGATTGCTGATGCTGGCGGTTGTCGTCATCGGCATATTCCTGGCGCACCGTACGCGCTTTGGTAATCAGGTTTACGCGATTGGCGGCAACGCCACTTCTGCCAACCTGATGGGCATCTCAACCCGCAGCACCACCATCCGCATTTATATGCTGTCTACCGGGCTTGCGACGCTTGCCGGCATTGTCTTTTCCATTTACACCCAGGCGGGCTATGCGCTGGCGGGCGTTGGCGTCGAACTGGATGCGATAGCCTCAGTTGTGATTGGTGGAACGCTGCTCAGCGGTGGGGTCGGTACAGTGTTAGGGACGTTGTTTGGCGTCGCTATTCAGGGGCTGATCCAGACCTACATTAATTTTGACGGCACATTAAGTTCCTGGTGGACGAAGATCGCGATTGGCATTTTATTGTTTATTTTTATAGCGTTACAACGCGGTCTGACGGTGCTTTGGGAAAATCGTCAAAGCTCGCCGGTTACCCGAGTGGGTACGGCGGCAACACCAAAGTAACATCCTGATTTTGCACAAAACATTTAAATACCTAAACTTTTTCCGGTTGTAGTCGATAGGTTCTGTACAGGTCTGTTTTAACCCTACAACCGGAAATATAACGATGCCAAAATCCCTTTCAATTCGATCAAGTTTGTTGGTGTTATTGTCTCTGCTGACGTTCCTTCTGTTACTGACCGGTGGCATGGGGCTATATGCGTCTACCCATGTCATTACTTCGTTGATTTATCACGGTATTATGAGCGCTGCAATGTTGGCTGCTATCGCATTGCTGGTGGTCATTTGGTTTATGCTGCGAAATAAGTTTCTCAAACCGTTGGATAACATGGTTGAGCAACTGGAACGTCTGGCAACGGGGGATTTGTCGCCGGTTACCGCGTTGTCGGCCAGCGCCGAATTCAACCGCCTGAACGCGGCAATGGATGACATGCGCCATGCGCTGGGCGACTCGGTACAGCGCGTACGCGATGCCAGCTCGCAAATTGATATTGGCAGTCGTGAACTGACGGCCGGCAACCAGCACCTGGCGCAACGCACTGAATCGACAGCCACTTCGCTGGAGCAGACCGCCGCCAGCATGGAAGAACTCACGGCGACGGTGAAACAGAATGCGCAGAACGCGGAACAGGCGCACCAGCTGGCAAAATCGGTGTCGGATACCGCCGATCGCGGTAGTGAAATGGTATGCTATGTGATCGAGAAAATGCGCGATATTTCAGGCAGTTCCAGCCGAATCGCCGACATCCTCAGCGTGATTGATGGCATTGCTTTCCAGACCAATATTCTGGCGCTCAATGCTTCCGTTGAAGCGGCGCGGGCTGGTGAGCAGGGGCGGGGCTTTGCGGTTGTGGCTGGTGAAGTGCGTAATCTGGCCAGCCGCAGCGCCGAGGCGGCCAAAGAGATCCGTACGCTAATCAGCGATTCGCACACCCATGTGGGGGAAGGCAGTGAACTGGCGCAGCAGGCGGGCGAAACCATGGATGAAATCGCGACCGAGGTTATGCGTATGACCAAACTGATGCGTGAAATTGCCAGTGCGTCCCAGGAACAGAGTCGCGGCATAGAGCAGGTGAATATCGCGGTGATTCAGATGGATGAAACGGCGCAGCAAAACGCGGCGCTGGTACAGCAGTCTTCAGCGGCTACCCGCTCGCTGGAAGAGCAGTCTTCAGCGCTAATCGAAGCAATGGCCGTATTTAAGCTACAGAAAGCGTAAGCAGACGATGGATTTTGTAGGCCGGATGGCAACGCTACGCGTTTTATCCGGCCTACGTCCGTGCGATGAATAATAATTACGCGTCCGGGAACTCGCGGATAAAGCGTTCTACATCTTCAACCATATGGTCGTTACCCACGAAGAAGGAACGGCGCTGGTGCAGACTTTCTGGGGTGATATCCAGAATGCGTTCTTTGCCATCGCTGGCTTTGCCGCCCGCCTGCTCGGCCAGGAAGGCCATCGGGTTGCATTCATACAGCAGACGCAGTTTCCCTTGCGGGTGGCTGGCGGTGCTTGGGTACAGGTAGATCCCGCCTTTCAGCAGATTGCGATGGAAATCCGCAACCAGAGAGCCAATGTAGCGCGAGGTATACGGGCGCTGGGTTGGCTTATCTTCTTCCTGGCAGAATTTAATGTACTTCTTCACGCCGTTCGGGAATTTGATGTAGTTACCTTCGTTAATGGAGTACGTGCTGCCTTTCGCCGGGAAGCGCATACGTTCCTGGCTGAGGCAGAATACGCCCAGAGAAGGATCGTAGGTGAAGGCATGTACGCCACAGCCGGTGGTATACACCAGCATGGTGGAAGAACCATAAACAACGTAACCTGCAGCAACCTGCTTATTGCCCGGCTGCAGGAAATCCTCTTCCGTAACCGGTGTGCCGACTGGGGTTACGCGGCGATAAATAGAGAAAATCGTACCGACAGAGACGTTAACATCGATGTTGGATGAGCCATCCAGCGGATCCATTAGCACAACGTATTTAGCGTGTTCACAGCCTTCAAAGACGACGATTTCATCTTCTTCTTCTGAGGCAATGCCCGCCACAATGTCGCGCGCCTTCAGTGCAGCTTTCAGTTTTTCGTTCGCGAACAGATCGAGTTTTTGCTGAACCTCTCCCTGCACGTTCTCAGCACCGCTGGCACCCAGGATATCGACCAGACCGGCCTTATTGATATCGCGGTGGATGATCTTGGCGCCCAGCTTTATTGCCGACAACAAAGCAGTGAGTTCACCGGTAGCATGAGAAAACTCGTGCTGCTTTTCGACAATAAATTCACCTAACGTTTTCATAACACTTTCCCTGCAATTTATGTGGAGTAAAGCGACCGCAACAATATTAACAAATATTTCCATTGCGGCGCTTAGGTGAATCGCGCCAGCAAACTGCGGAATATCCTGAAATGCGTTTCTCACTTGCCGGACATGTGCGTAAAATGGCCCCCAGATTAAAAAAGGATAGTGACGTATGCGCATTCATATTTTGGGAATTTGTGGCACTTTCATGGGCGGTCTGGCGATGCTGGCGCGCTCGCTCGGTCATGAAGTAACCGGTTCGGACGCCAATGTGTATCCGCCGATGAGTACCTTACTTGAGAAGCAAGGCATTGATCTGATTCAGGGTTACGATGCCAGCCAGCTCGACCCGCAGCCGGACCTGGTGATCATCGGCAATGCCATGACCCGTGGTAATCCGTGCGTGGAAGCGGTGCTGGAAAAGAACATTCCATACATGTCTGGCCCGCAGTGGCTGCATGACTTTGTCTTGCGCGATCGCTGGGTACTGGCGGTTGCGGGTACGCACGGTAAAACCACCACCGCCGGGATGGCGACCTGGATCCTCGAAGCCTGCGGCTATAAACCTGGCTTTGTGATCGGCGGCGTTCCGGGCAACTTTGAGGTTTCCGCGCGCCTCGGCGAGAGCGACTTCTTCGTGATTGAAGCGGATGAGTACGACTGTGCGTTCTTCGACAAGCGTTCTAAATTCGTACATTACTGCCCGCGCACGCTGATCCTCAATAATCTTGAGTTCGATCACGCGGATATCTTTGACGATCTTAAAGCTATTCAGAAACAGTTCCACCATCTGGTGCGTATCGTGCCGGGCCAGGGACGCATCATCTACCCGGAAAACGACATCAATCTGAAACAGACGATGGCGATGGGCTGCTGGAGCGAACAAGAGCTGGTGGGCGAACAAGGTCACTGGCAGGCGAAAAAGCTGACCACCGATGCCTCCGAGTGGGAAGTGTGGCTGGACGGTGAAAAAGTCGGCGAAGTGAAGTGGGGCCTGGTGGGCGAGCACAACATGCACAACGGCCTGATGGCGATTGCAGCCGCGCGTCATGTTGGCGTCGTGCCTGCGGATGCGGCCAATGCATTGGGCTCGTTCATCAACGCTCGTCGCCGTCTTGAGCTGCGCGGTGAAGCCAATGGCGTGACGGTGTATGACGATTTTGCCCATCACCCAACGGCCATTCTGGCAACGCTTGCGGCACTGCGCGGTAAAGTGGGCGGCACGGCGCGCATCATCGCGGTGCTGGAACCTCGCTCGAACACCATGAAAATGGGTTTGTGCAAAGATGACCTAGCGCCGTCGTTAGGGCGTGCAGACGAAGTGTTCCTGCTGCAACCCCCGCACATTCCGTGGCAGGTAGCAGAAGTCGCTGAAGCCTGCGTTCAGCCGGCACACTGGAGCGGCGATGTGGATGCACTGGCAGATATGGTGGTGAAAACCGCACAGCCTGGCGATCACATTCTGGTGATGAGCAACGGCGGGTTTGGCGGCATCCATCAAAAACTGCTGGATGGTCTGGCGAAGAAAGCTCAGGCAGAAGAAGAGTAAAAAAATGCCCGGTGGCGCTACGCTTACCGGGCCTACAACGGATCGTAGGCCGGATAAGGTATTTGCACCGCCATCCGGCACTTTCGGCGGACGAAGAGGTTAGGCCTCGTTTTCCGCCAGTTCACGCAGATACTGGAAGATCTGGCGGGAAGATTTTGGCGGCTTGTTGCCCGCTTTTTCTTTCCTAGCGTTACGCACCAGCGAACGCAGTTGCTGACGGTCGGCGTCAGGCCACAGGTTCATCACTTCTTCGATAGCTTCATCGCTACCGTCAACCATACGGTCACGCAGTTGCTCCAGCTTATGGAAGACAACGACCTGTTGGTTGTGACGGTTTTTCAGCTTGTCCAATGCCTGACGGATAGGATCAACATCGCGCTGGCGCAACATTTTGCCAATCAGCTGCAGCTGACGACGGCGACCTTCCATCTTAATACGCTGGGCCAGCTCAATCGCGGCACGTAAATCCGCATCGAGCGGGATTTTATCCAGCGCGTTTTTCCCCAGTTTTACCAGTTCCACACCCAGGTGTTTTAACTCCTCGGCGTCACGTTTTATTTCACTTTTACTGACCCAGATAATTTCATCGTCTTCGTCTTCGATGTCATCACCGGGAACGTCGTCGAGCCAGTCTTCGGGCTGCTTAGTCATGTCAGGCTCCTTAAAAAAAGAGGCTAATGTTACCAGTTAAGATGCGCACTGAAAAACGGTTCTCTGTTAGACTTCAGAGAAACTCTCTCTACATTATGGCATTTGCGATGAAAGTAATCTCACAAGTTGAAGCGCAGCGTAAGATTCTGGAAGAAGCAGTCTCGACGGCACTGGAATTAGCATCAGGTAAGTCGGATGGCGCGGAAGTCGCTGTGAGCAAGACCACGGGTATTAGCGTCAGCACCCGTTATGGTGAAGTGGAGAACGTCGAATTCAATAGCGATGGTGCACTGGGGATTACGGTTTACCACCAGAACCGTAAGGGCAGCGCATCGTCCACCGATTTAAGCCCGCAGGCGATTGCACGCACCGTGCAGGCCGCGCTGGACATTGCACGTTACACTTCGCCGGACCCGTGCGCGGGCGTGGCAGATAAAGAACTGCTGGCCTTTGATGCGCCCGATCTGGACCTGTTCCACCCGGCGGAAGTTTCCCCTGACGAAGCTATCGAACTGGCTGCCCGCGCTGAACAGGCGGCGTTGCAGGCCGACAAACGCATCACCAACACCGAAGGCGGCAGCTTTAACAGCCACTATGGTATCAAAGTGTTTGGCAACAGCCACGGTATGCTGCAGGGCTACTGCTCCACGCGCCATTCCCTTTCCAGTTGCGTAATCGCAGAAGAAAATGGTGATATGGAGCGTGATTACGCTTACACCATTGGCCGGGCGATGGGCGATCTGCAAACGCCGGAGTGGGTGGGGGCAGACTGCGCTCGCCGTACCTTATCTCGCCTGTCTCCGCGTAAGCTGTCCACCATGAAAGCGCCGGTGATTTTCGCCAATGAAGTGGCGACCGGACTGTTCGGACACCTGGTTGGCGCCATTGCGGGCGGCTCGGTGTACCGCAAATCCACCTTCCTGCTCGACTCGCTGGGCAAGCAAATTCTGCCGGAATGGCTGACCATTGAAGAACATCCTCACCTGCTGAAAGGGCTGGCGTCTTCACCGTTCGACAGCGAAGGCGTACGGACCAAACGCCGCGACATTATTAAAGACGGTGTGCTGACTCAGTGGCTGCTGACCAATTATTCTGCACGTAAGCTGGGGCTTAAGAGCACCGGTCATGCAGGCGGGATCCACAACTGGCGAATTCCGGGACAGGGTCTAAGCTTCGAGCAGTTGCTCAAAGAGATGGGCACAGGTCTTGTGGTTACCGAGCTGATGGGACAGGGCGTAAGCGGCATTACCGGCGATTACTCGCGCGGCGCGGCGGGCTTCTGGGTCGAAAACGGTGAAATTCAGTACCCGGTGAGTGAAATTACCATCGCCGGTAACTTAAAAGAGATGTGGCGTAATATCGTCACCGTCGGCAACGATATTGAAACGCGCAGTAATATTCAGTGTGGTTCGGTCCTGTTGCCGGAGATGAAGATCGCCGGGCAATAATACCCGTCATACTTCAAGCTGTGGCGTGAATTATTGAGGGTATCTGGCGTTTGTTTATTTTTGAATAATAAAAAAGGAAGTGAGCAATGCGTAAACACCTGTTAGCGATCGTCGCAGCTTCAACGCTGGTTCTTGGTTCTTCTGCGTTTGCAGCCGATCTTGAAGACGATATGGGGATCCTCAACGACAACCTGAAAATCGTCGAAAAAACGGATAATGCGACTGAACTGAAAGATGCGTTAACCAAAATGCGTGCAGCTGCGCTGGACGCGCAAAAGGGAACGCCGCCGAAGCTGGAAAACAAATCCCCGGACAGCCCGGAGATGAAGGATTTCCGCCACGGCTTTGACACGCTGATCGGTCAGATCGACGGTGCGTTGAAGCTGGCGAACGAAGGTAAAGTTAAAGAGGCGAAAGCCGTTGCGGAAGAGCTGAAAACCACGCGCAACGAAAACCACAAGAAGTTCCGCTAATCTGCGCTATCCGGCCTGCATACCCGTAGGTCGGATACAACACCCCGCTACTGCACGTCCCATAAGTAAACGCTATCCCCATCACATTTTTTCATTTTTATCGCCCATTCATTGTTCGCACTTCCTTCCATTTTTCTGCTCGCTCTTGCGATCTCAATCACATTCTTCCAGTGATAAATCGTGGTTCCAGCTTTTTTTGCGGCACAGATCACTATCGCTGCACACCTTTCCACTTCGAAGTGGAAAACAACTCGCTACAAACTCATAACCTCCGTTGCTAATTTATCCTCAGAGACATTAACGGGGTAAGACGAGTGAATAACGGAGCTGTAATGAATGACATGGGGGAATCGGTGGAACTGGCCGACCGCATGCTGGCGCAGGTGTATGCCTTGCTGCGTGAACGCAACATTATTCCCAACGCCGTACAGGAACAGATGCTGACGTCGCATGTTCGCGCCATGGCGCACCGCTCGGTAACGGGTGAACCCTTACCAGAGGTCGATGCCAGCTTGTTTGATGAAATATCTGCCGAATCAATGGCGCTTGCCCGCGACGTGGTCGCCGAGTTTGGCAATCTTCCTGAGGAAGAGGCCTGGCTGCTGTCGGTGCACTTCGAAGTCGCGAAAGACAACCTTTAAGGAGCAAAAGATGGAACAGATTACCGTAGTGATTGGCGATCGTCTGGGTAAAGGCCAGAAAGTGGCGGCAGGCGTAGAGAAAGCGGGTGGCCGTGCCGTTGTGGTGCCGGGCGTTGCAGCAGATATGAAGCTGGGTGACGTGATGAAAGCGGAAAACGCCACCTTTGGTATCTCGTTTTGCGGCAGCGGTGGTGCGGGTGCGATTACCGCGCAGACCAAATACGGCTACAAGGCGAAATACGGCATGCGATCGGTCGATGAAGGGGTAACCGCCATCAACGAAGGGTGCAACGTACTGGGATTCGGCTTTATGGACAAAGAAGAGCTCGGCGAGCGCCTGGTGCAGGCGTGGCAAAAGAAATACGGCGCTTAAGCATGAAAGAGCAATTCACCACCACGGTGAGAGTCACGGGTAAGGGCGAGACCAAAGCTCGCGCCTTTGCCGATGCCCTGAACCACGTTCAGGCTGCGGTGATGAAAGCGTCGCCGCATATATTACTGCGTATTGAGCCACAGGATGTGCAGGTTGTTCAAGCGCGTGAATCGGTGCGTAAAGAGGCGTTTTTATTCCTCTTTTTGCGCCGGGAAAGACGCACTTTCAGCGTGGAGCTGGACGTGACCGTCAACGTGACTGCCATCAATCTCGACAAGGTGGATTTCGTTACGCAACGCTGATTCTATTAAAAGGCATAATTATGTTCCTGATAATATTAATAAAATCGCTCATTATCGGCGCGTTGGTTGGCGTTGGTGTCGGCGCTGGGGCTGCACGCATGTTTCATGCGCCGACCACTCAAGGGATGGGCGCGTTTCGTACTCTGGGAGAACTGAATTCCTGCGAAGGGGATCCGGCTTCTCACTTCTCGTTCGGCCTGGGCTTCTTCTTTAACGCCTGGGCTTCCTCTGTTGCGGCGGGGGCGTTCACGCAGGACGTCGACCATCGCATCATCCCCAACTGGGGCGCCGCCGCGCTGATGATTAAAAATCGCAACGTCGGTGAAACGCTGCACGACCCCAAACGCATGGCAATTGCCTGCGGCGTTATCGGGATGATCGTGGTGACCTTCCTGAACCTCACCGCATCATCCGTACCGGAAGCGTTGCAGGTTACCGCCGTCAAGGTGCTGGTGCCCGCGGCTAACCTGCTGGTTAACACCGTGATGCCAGTAATCTTCTGGCTGGCGGCGATCGACGCCGGTAAGAAATCTGGCTTCTGGGCCACCGTTTTTGGCGGCGCGGCGCAGCTGATCATGGGTAACGCCGTTCCGGGTCTGGTTCTCGGCATTCTGATCGGCAAAGGTGTTGAAGAGAGCGGCTGGAACCACGTCACTAAAGTGATGATGGTGGCTATCGTCGCGCTGTTTGTCCTGAGCGGCTTCTTCCGTGGCTTCGACATGAAGATGATCGAATCCTTCCATCTGACCGTGCCTAACTGGCTCGAACTTATCCACAACTCGCTCAGCGGCAAATAACGGAGGTCATCATGGAACAGAATAAAGGTTTTTGGTTCGCTGACTGGTCGTTCCCGATCTTTGTGGGCCTGCTCTCCTCTGGCGTGTTTGCCGGAACACACATGTACTACCTGTACGGTATTGGCGCATTTAACGAAGTGGCTTTTGTGGCGATGCTGAAGGCGGGAATGGATACCGGCTCCTACGGAGCAGTGGCGGCATTTGGCGCAAGCTTCCTGTTTGCCCGCATCATTGAAGGTTCGCTGGTGGGGATTTTGGATATCGGCGGGGCGATTCAGACCGGGGTTGGGTTAGGTGTTCCGGCGCTGCTGCTGGGCGCGGGCATTATCTTCCCGGTCGCCAACTTCGCCGCCTCGCTGGTCACCGGTCTGGTGATTGGTCTGGCGATTGGCTACATCATCATTCTGGCGCGTAAGTTCACCATCAACCAGAGCGACTCGACCTACGGTGCGGACGTCATGATGGGGGCCGGTAACGCCTCCGGACGCTTCCTCGGGCCGTTGATTATCCTCAGCGCGATGACGGCTTCGATTCCTATCGGAATCGGTTCTCTGGCAGGCGCGCTGCTGTTTTACCTGTGGCAAAAACCGATTACCGGCGGGGCGATCCTCGGCGCAATGATCCTCGGGTCCATCTTCCCGATTGCCATTAGTTGATGGTGTGTCGTTGTAGGCCGGATAAGGCGCAGCCGCCATCCGGCAATGACGCCTGATGGCGCTGCGCTTATCAGGCCTACACGACCGCCCCCATTTCAACAGGAGAGAGAGACATGTTTGATTTACTCCTGCGCCGTGCGCGCCTCGTTGACGATACGGTGAGCGATATTGCGCTCAAAGACGGCAAGATCGCGGCGTTGGGCGACGTTGATGGCCCGGCGCTGAAAACCATCGAGCTGGGCGGTGAGTGCTACGTCAGCGCAGGCTGGATTGACTCCCACGTTCATTGCTACCCGAAATCCCCGATTTACCACGACCAGCCGGATAGCGTTGGTATTGCGACCGGCGTCACTACCGTAGTGGATGCGGGCAGCACCGGGGCGGATGACATCGACGATTTTTACACCCTGACCCGGGAAGCTGCCACCGAAGTGTACGCGTTGCTGAATATCTCCCGCGTTGGGCTTATCGCCCAGAATGAGCTGGCCAACATGGCCAATATTGACGCTGATGCGGTGCGAGAGGCGGTGAAACGCCACCCTGATTTTATCGTCGGTCTGAAGGCACGTATGAGCAGCAGCGTAGTCGGTGAAAATGGCATCACGCCGCTGGATCGCGCCAAAGCGATGCAAGCGCAGAACGGTGATCTGCCGCTGATGGTGCACATCGGCAACAACCCGCCGGACCTGGATGAGATCGCCGAGCGCCTGAGCGCAGGTGACATCATTACCCACTGTTACAACGGTAAGCCGAATCGCATTCTGACGCCGCAAGGCGAGCTGCGGGTGTCAGTGACGCGGGCGATTTCACGCGGCGTGCGTCTGGACGTTGGGCATGGCACCGCCAGCCTGAGCTTTGCGGTGGCAAAACGCGCTATCGAACTGGGTATTTTGCCGCACACCATCAGCTCCGATATTTACTGTCGTAACCGTATCAGCGGCCCGGTGCATTCCCTGGCGAATGTGATGTCGAAATTCCTCGCCATTGGGATGTCGCTTCCGCAGGTCATTGAATGCGTTACCGCCAATGCCGCCGATGGTCTGCGCCTGAAACAGAAGGGGCGGCTGCAGGTCGGTCTGGACGCCGATTTAACCCTCTTTACGCTTAAGCGCCAGCCAACCGTGCTGGTAGATGCAGAAAACGACAGCCTGCAGGCTGAACAACTGCTGGTGCCGCTTGCCGCAATACGTGCGGGCAAGGGCTATATGACCGAACAAGGGAGCGCGGAACATGCCTTCGATTTTTGAGAAATACGATTTAAAACAGGTGATTAATACCTCCGGCCGCATGACGGCGCTCGGCGTTTCCACGCCGCGACCAGAAGTGGTTGAAGCCGCGATGGCGGGGATGAACCACTATTTCGAGATGAAAGACCTGGTCAATAAAACTGGCGACTACATCGCGAAATTGCTGGAAGTGGAGGGGGCAACGGTTGTCTCTTGCGCCTCGGCCGGGATTGCCCTGTCGGTGGCTGGCGTATTGGTTAAAGACAGCGACTGGCTGCTGGAGAACCTGCACGTCACGCCCATCGAGAACAACGAAATCGTGCTGCCCAGAGGTCACAACGTCAACTTTGGCGCACCGGTGGGCACCATGGTAGCGCTTGGCGGCGGCAAGTTAGTGGAAGCCGGTTATGCCAACGAATGTTCCGCGGCACAGTTGGCGGCGGCCATTACACCGCGTACGGCGGCCATTCTGTATATCAAATCTCACCACTGCGTCCAGAAAAGTATGCTCAGCGTGGAGCAGGCTGCGGTGGTGGCGCGTACGCATAATCTGCCGCTGATCGTGGACGCGGCGGCGGAAGAGGATTTGCAGTGCTACTACCGGGTTGGTGCAGATCTGGTGATTTATAGCGGCGCCAAGGCGATAGAAGGACCAACCAGTGGTCTGGTGATTGGTAAAACCCAATACGTTGAGTGGGTGAAGCGCCAGACGGCTGGGATTGGCCGGGCGATGAAGGTGGGCAAAGAGGGAATTCTTGGCCTGACCTGCGCCATCGAACTGTATCTGAACGCGCAGAAAGAGAGCGGCGCGGAGATGGTCGAGAAAATGACGCCGTTCATTAATGCCTTGAACCAGCTTAACGGCGTGAGCGCCCGCGTGGTGTGGGATAGTGCAGGGCGCGACATCGCGCGCACGGAAATTAAGTTTGATGAAGCGGTCACCGGGATCGCCACGGGGGAACTGGTCGATGCGCTGAAACAGGGGGAGTACGCGATTTACTTCCGTGGTTACAAAGCCAATGAAGGCATTATCGAAGCCGATGTGCGCAGCGTCGATCGTGCGCAGCTGGAGATTGTGGCCCGTCGAATTGGTGAAGTGATTTCGCAGGAGAAAGAAGCATGAAACTGACCCCTAACTTTTATCGTGACCGCGTCTGCCTGAACGTGCTGGCAGGCTCCAAAGAAAATGCCCGGGACATTTATGCGGCGGCGGAAGGACACGTGCTGGTTGGCGTGTTGTCAAAAAATTACCCGGATGTCGCAAGCGCGGTAGCGGATATGCGTGAATACGCGGCCCTTATCGACAATGCGCTCTCCGTGGGGCTGGGGGCGGGCGATCCTAACCAGTCGGCGATGGTGAGTGAAATCTCCCGTCAGGTGCAGCCACAGCATGTCAATCAGGTTTTTACCGGCGTGGCTACCAGTCGCGCGCTGCTGGGCCAGCAGGAGACAGTGGTCAACGGTCTGGTCTCGCCAACCGGCACGCCGGGCAGGGTGAAAATCTCCACTGGTCCGCTAAGCAGCCAGTCGCCGGACGGTATTGTGTCGGTAGAAACCGCGATTGCGCTGCTCAAAGACATGGGCGGTAGCTCAATTAAATACTTCCCGATGGGCGGCCTGAAATGTCGTGACGAGTACATTGCGGTCGCGCAGGCCTGCGCCCGTCATGACTTCTGGCTGGAGCCAACCGGCGGTATCGATCTGGATAATTTCACTGAAATCCTGCAAATTGCCCTCGATGCCGGAGTGAGTAAAATCATTCCTCACATCTATAGTTCGATTATTGATAAGGTGAGTGGTAACACTCGTCCGGACGACGTACGCCAACTGATGGCGATGACCCGGGCCTGCGTAGGCTAACTGACTGATGAGGAAACTGACGTGCGATTCCCCAACCAACGTTTAGCACAGCTGTTTGCCATGTTGCAAAACGAAGCGCTTCCACAGGACGAGCTGGCGCAGCGGTTGTCGGTTTCCACACGCACCGTACGGGCGGATATCACCGCGCTAAACGCGCTGCTCACCCAGTATGGCGCACAGTTTGTCCTCAGCCGGGGTAATGGATATCAGCTCAAAATTGACGACCCGGCAAGCTTTCACACCCTGCAAACGCAGCAGCCCAATACGTTGCTGCGCATCCCACGCACCAGCCAGGAACGGATACACTGGCTGGTGGTACGTTTTCTGACATCGGCTTTCTCACTGAAGCTGGAAGATTTAGCTGATGAATGGTTTATCAGCCGAGCGACGCTGCAAAACGATATGGCTGAGGTGCGCGAGCATCTGCAACGTTATCATCTGACGCTGGAAACTCGTCCCCGTCACGGCATGAAGCTGTTCGGCAGCGAAATGGCGATCCGCGCCTGTTTGACCGATCTGCTGTGGACGCTGGCGCAGCAGGATCCGCAGCACCCGTTAGTGACGCAAGAAGCGCTGAATGCGGGGCTCCCTGAACAGTTGCAACCTGTTTTGCAGGATATTTTTGCCCGTTTCCATATTCGTCTGACCGATGAGGGCGAGCTGTTTTTACGCTTGTACTGCGCGGTGGCGGTACGGCGGATTAGCGAAGGATATCCACTCCCGGATTTTGCCGCAGAAGAAGCCGATCAATCGGTGTGCCTGGCCACGCGGGAAATCGCGGCGGTACTGCACCGCCTGGCAGACAAACCGCTTTCCGTTTCCGAAGAAAACTGGCTACAGGTGCATATTGCTGCCCGCCAGGTTCAGGAGATCGCGCCCAGTGCTATCAATGCGGATGATGACGAAGCGTTGGTCAATTACATCCTGCGTTTTATCAACACCCAGTACAACTACAACCTGTTGAATGACAAACAGTTGCATGCTGACCTGCTGACGCATATTAAGACGATGATCACCCGGGTGCGTTACCAGATAATGATCCCCAATCCGCTGCTGGAAAATATTAAACAGCACTACCCCATGGCGTGGGACATGACGCTGGCCGCCGTCTCGGGATGGGGAAAATATACGCCGTACACCATCAGTGAAAATGAGATTGGCTTCCTCGTGCTGCATATCGGTGTTGGGCTGGAGCGTAGTTACAACATCGGTTACCAGAGACAGCCGAAGGTTCTGCTGGTATGCGATGCCGGAAATGCGATGGCGCGGATGATTGAGGCGGTGCTGGCGCGTAAGTATCCGCAGATAGAGATCGTCGATACCGTAACGCTGCGCGACTACGAACAGCGGGAAAGCATCAGCGAAGATTTTGTCATCTCTACCGCGCGGATCGGTGAAAAAGATAAGCCGGTGGTGATGATTGCGCCATTCCCTACCGATTATCAACTGGAGCAAATTGGCAAACTGGTGCTGGTCGACAGAACCCGTCCGTGGATGTTGAACAAATTCTTCGATGCCGCCCATTTTCGTGTGGTTGACGAGCCAATGGATCAACAAACGTTGTTCAAAACATTATGTCGTCAGTTGCAGGATGAAGGTTTTGTCGACGCAGAGTTTCTTGATTCGGTGGTTGAGCGTGAGGCCATCGTCAGCACCATGCTGGGTGATAGCATTGCCTTGCCGCACGCCCTTGGTCTGCTGGCAAAGAAAACGGTGGTCTACACCATCCTCGCCCCACAGGGTATCGCCTGGGGCGATGAAACGGCCCACGTGATCTTCTTGCTCGCCATCAGTAAGAGTGAATACGAAGAAGCGATGGCCATCTACGATATCTTCGTCACCTTCCTGCGCGAACGCGCGATGACGCGGCTCTGCGCGTGCCGTCATTTCACCGAGTTCAAAGCGGTTGCGATGGAGTGTGTGAGCCGTTTTTGAGAAGCGTTATCCAGAATTCGATGTAATGCGAATGTAATGCTAAACTGCATTACACATTCGATTTTACTGGAGGCATAATGGCCACGCTGAACGTCCGTCTGGATGACAAACTCAAAAATGAGGCTTATGCCGTGCTGGAAAAACTGAATATTACTCCAACGGAAGCTGTGCGATTACTGTTTCAGTACGTCGCGGAAACGGGGCGCATGCCGGTGAAAACCGTCACCCTTAGCGACAGTGAAGATGCACTCATTCAGACAGTCCGGGAAAGGCTTGCCAGCCCGCAAAAGGGAATCAAGGTTAGTCTGGATGACTTATGAGCTGGAATTCGACCCGAGAGCCTTAAAAGAGTGGCATAAACTGGGTGATACGGTGAAGACTCAGTTTAAGAAGAAGTTGGCCGACGTGTTGTTGAACCCCAGAATTGACTCTGCCCGTTTAAATGGTCTTCCTGACTGCTATAAAATTAAGCTTAAATCGTCCGGGTACCGTCTGGTGTACCAGGTTCGGGATGAGGTTGTGGTCGTGTTTGTTGTCGCGGTAGGTAAGCGAGAACATTCAGCCGTTTATCACGATGCAAACAAACGGCTTTAGCGATTAACGCAAATGATGTACAACCTGGTTGCTGCTGCCGCGCCAGATCAGCGCCGGGTCTTTAAGATCCTGCACAAATTTGCCATCGACCAGCACGTTGATGAGATCCACCACCTGCATCTGTGCGGCGTTGAGTTCATCAAGCTTGTAGCCGGTCCACACCCAGATATCTTTTCCCGGACACTCAGCGTGAATACGCTGTACCAGTTGCAGAATATCCGGCACGTTTTGCGGATGCAGCGGATCGCCGCCGGACAGCGAAATACCCTGGCGAGGGATCCGCGTGTCGTTCAGATCGGCAATGATCTTGTCTTCCATCTCTTTGGTAAACGGCTGGCCAGAATTGAGTCGCCAGGTGCTTTTGTTATAGCAACCGGGGCATTCGTGCACGCATCCCGACACAAACAGGGTGCAGCGGGTTCCTGGGCCGTTAACGATATCGACGGGGTAATATTGATGAAACCTCATTTTTGCTTCTCATCCGCTTATCAATTCGCGCCATAGCTGCGTTAGCTGCATTCGTGCGCCCGAGTCACTTACTTATGTAAGCTCCCCGGGACCCACTCATTTGCTGCCTTGCTAAGACGTGAATTGCGTTGCGGAAAAAATGGCCCGAAAAGCATCGCATTGCCGGGCAATAATACTGTCGAAATTAACCTATCTGCCCATTACCTAAATGCTTAACGCGGCGCTTCACTTCTTCCTGCTTACCGGCGTTAAACGGACGAGCGTCCGGGCTGCCTAAATAACCGCATACGCGGCGAGTGACCGACACGCGCGCGGCGTCGTGGTTACCACATTTCGGGCAGGTAAAGCCTTTGCTGGTGCACTCGAACTCACCGGTAAAGCCGCACTCGTAGCATTCATCGATTGGCGTGTTGGTCCCGTAATACGGCACGTGCTGATAGCTGTAATCCCAGACGTCTTCCAGTGCTTTCAGGTTGTGCTGAATGTTCGGGTACTCGCCGTAGCAAATGAAACCTCCATTCGCCAGCGGCGGGTACGGCGCTTCAAAATCGATCTTGTCGTACGGGTTAACCTTTTTCTCCACGTCGAGGTGGAAACTGTTGGTGTAGTAACCTTTGTCGGTAACACCCGGCACCACGCCAAACTCGGCGGTATCCAGACGGCAGAAACGATCGCACAGGTTTTCACTTGGTGTACTGTACAGACTAAAGCCGTAGCCGGTTTCGTCTTTCCACTGATCGACCGCCTGACGCAGACGTTCCACAATGGCGATAGCTTTAGCGCGAAGCTGCTCGCTGTCGTACAAGTGTTTGTCGCCAAACAGCGCGTTGATGGTTTCGTGAATGCCGATGTAACCCAGAGAAATCGACGCGCGGCCGTTTTTAAAGATTTCTGACACGTCATCGTCTGCTTTCAGACGCACGCCGCAGGCCCCTTCCATATACAGGATTGGTGCAACGCGGGCCTTCACGCCTTCCAGACGCGCAATGCGGGTCATCAGCGCTTTACGCGCCAGGATCAGACGGTCGTCGAGCAGTTTCCAGAAGGTGGTTTCATCGCCATGAGCTTCCAGCGCGATACGAGGCAGGTTAAGGCTGATAACGCCGAGGTTGTTACGGCCATCGTGGACCTGTTCGCCGTTCTCGTTTTCCCATACGCCCAGGAAGCTGCGGCAGCCCATCGGCGTTTTGAAGGAGCCGGTCACTTTAACCACCTGATCGTAGTTCAGGATATCCGGATACATACGCTTGCTCGCGCACTCCAGCGCCAGCTGCTTGATGTCATAGTTCGGATCGCCAAACTTGTGGTTCAGACCGTCACGAATCGCAAACACCAGTTTCGGGAACACGGCGGTTTTACGATTTTTACCCAGGCCAGCAATGCGGTTACGCAAAATGGACTGCTGGATCAAACGCGATTCCCAGCTGGTTCCCAGGCCGAAACCGAAGGTGACGAACGGCGTCTGACCGTTGGCGGTATGCAGGGTATTCACTTCATACTCAAGGGACTGGAATGCGTCGTAGCACTCTTTCTCGGTACGGGAATGCGCATAACCGTCGGCATCTGGGATCTGCCACTCTTCAGCGGTTTTGCGATGCTTATTAAAGCTCTCGGTCACGAACGGTGCGAGAACTTCGTCAATACGGTTAATGGTGGTACCGCCATAAATATGGCTGGCAACCTGCGCGATAATTTGCGCGGTGACGGCCGTCGCGGTGGAGATGGATTTTGGCGGCTCAATCTCCGCGTTACCCATCTTAAAGCCCTGCGTCAGCATACCTTTCAGGTCGATCAGCATGCAGTTAAACATTGGGAAGAACGGAGAGTAGTCGAGATCGTGATAGTGAATATCACCACGCTCGTGCGCCTGGACGACATCACGCGGCAACAGGTGTTGACGCGCATAGTGTTTGGCGACGATACCGGCCAGCAGGTCGCGCTGGGTCGGGATCACTTTGCTGTCTTTGTTGGCGTTTTCGTTCAGCAGAGCAGAGTTGGTTTGCTCAACCAGACCACGAATTTCCTGGTTCAGACGGCCACGTTTTTCACGCTGTATATCACGGTCGTGGCGATATTCGATGTACGCACGGGCGAGTTGTTTGTACGGACCAGACATCAGCTGGTTTTCTACCGCTGTCTGGATCTCGTTGATATCGACCTGGCTGCGCTCATTCATCTGGCTACTAACGACTTCTGCGACGGTGGCACAGTAATCTGCGTCATCGACTCCCGCTGCTTTAGCTGCACGCAGAATGGCTTCTTTGATGCGCTCTGATTTAAACGGCACTTTACAGCCATCTCGTTTCATCACATGCGGTGTCATGATCACTCCATATTTATAAGAACAGGTTATCCACAGAGGTTGGAGAAGCGGCCATGGCTTTATTCATCTATCTGGCCAATGACTTCCCGCAATCCTGACCCACTTTATCCACAATTCCACCGTTAAACGGTGCACTGTAGTTGTAGCAATTGTAGTCGATTAATACAACATATTGGGTCGGCGTGCATTTTAAGTTCTATATGTAGTGATTTGCATCAAGGATGTTTACGATTTATTTGATGTAGCGCAAAGTAAAAATCGGAGCGTACAGATGACGGGCAGTACAGCGATTGTAAATTGTGGGCAGAAAATTCTGATTAATTATTCAACAAAAACAGGAAGCTAAGCTAAGCGTATGTAGCAACGCCCGGTAGCGCTATGCGTACCGGGCCTGAACATAATTGCAAGCTATTTTTGCAACCACCAGACGGCCTCAAAAGGACGCAGTGTCATGTCCCCAGGTTGGCTGGCAACCTCGGCATAGTTGTGCATCAGCACCTGCCAGTTTCCGTCGGTCTGGGATGGCTGCCAGTTCTGGAAGGTATCGCTTAGATTGGCAATGACCAGCAGCCGCTGCCCTTGCCACTCTCGTTGATAGCACCACAGATTCGGGCTGTCCGGTAGCAGATCCTGGTAGTCGCCCCAGGTGATAACCGGCTCCGCTTTGCGCAAGGCGATCAGCTTCTGATAGGTGTAGAACACCGAGTCGGTATCGTTCAGTGCTGCCGCCACGTTGATGTCTGCCGCGTTGTCACACAGATTGATCCATGGCTCGCCGCGGGTGAAGCCCGCGTGTTTGCTGCTATCCCATTGCATCGGCGTGCGGCTGTTATCGCGTGATTTACTGGCGAGGATCGCCAGCAGTTCTTGCGCATCGCGTCCCTGGCCGTTCAACTCGGCAAACATGTTATGGCTTTCCACATCGCGATAATCGGTAATCTGGCGGAAGTGCGGGTTGGTCATGCCAATCTCTTCACCCTGGTAGATGTAGGGTGTGCCCTGCATGCCATGCAGCACCATCGCCAGCATTTTGGCCGACGGAACGCGGTATTTACCTTCATCGCCAAAACGCGACACGATGCGTGGCTGATCGTGGTTACACCAGAACAGCGCGTTCCATGCCTGATTGTGCATGCCCTGCTGCCAGTGGTGGAACAGGGCTTTTAGCGCCAGATAATCGGGTTTTGCTAACGTCCACTTCTCACCGTTGGGGTAATCTACTTTCAGGTGGTGGAAGTTAAAGGTCATCGACAGTTCACTACCATCTTGTGCGGCGTACTGCTGGCAATGTTCAAGCGTAGTGGAAGACATTTCGCCGACCGTCATCAGGTTGCGTGGGGTAAAAACATCGCGGTTCATCTCACGCAAAAATTCATGCGCTCGTGGGCCGTCGGTATAAAAACGGCGTCCATCGCCGTCGGGGTCGTTCGGGAAGTCCTGATCTTTAGAGATAAGATTCACCACGTCGAGGCGCAGTCCGTCCACGCCGCGATCGGCCCAGAACTCGCACACTTTCTTTAACTCGGCGCGGACCGCCGGGTTTTCCCAGTTCAGGTCGGCTTGTTCCGGAGCAAAGAGGTGTAGATAGTACTGCTCGCTTTCGGCGTGCCAGCCCCAGGCGTTGCCGCCAAACTTGGAGCGCCAGTTATTTGGCGGGCAGTCTGGCGTGCCGTCGCGCCAGAAATAAAACTGACGATACGGGCTGTCTTTATCCAGCGCTTCACGAAACCAGGCGTGCTGGGTTGAGGTGTGGTTAAACACCATGTCGAGAATAATACGGATGCCGCGTGCTTTCGCCTGCACCACCATTTCGTCAAAGTCTGCCAGAGTGCCGTAGGCCGGATCGACAGACGTGTAGTCTGCGACGTCGTAACCGTTATCAACCTGCGGTGAAATATAGAACGGCGTCAGCCAGATGGCATCAACGCCCAGCTTTTGCAGATAGTCGAGGCGCTGCGTCACGCCGCGTAAATCTCCGGTGCCGCTGCCGGTGGTGTCCTGAAAACTCTTGGGGTAAACCTGATAGATAACGCCGTTTTGCCACCAGTGGGGAATATTCATGGTTGTTTCCTGGAAATACGCTGGGGCGCAACTGCGCCCCGAAGAAAAGTTAGACAATCTGTAATGTGCCCAGACGGTGTTTACGCTGGTAAACGAATGAGGTCAGTACCATTGGGATGACAATCGCAATGACCATCGCCATGCCAAAGACCTGCCAGTAAGTCGGCTGGATGGAGAGGATGCCCGGCAAACCGCCGACGCCAATCCCGTTCGCCAGCACACCGTTCAGGCCGCACAGCAGTCCGGCGAGACCGGAGCCGATCATCGCGCACAGCATTGGGAAGCGGTATTTCAGGTTGATCCCGTACATCGCTGGTTCAGTTACCCCGAGATAGGCGGAGATCGCGGCAGGAACGGAAATTTCACGTTCGTTGTGTTTGCGACTGGAGATAATGATCCCGACCACCGCAGAGGCCTGAGCGATATTCGACAGGGCGATCAGTGGCCATACCGGCGTACCGCCCATGCTCTGAATCATCTGCATGTCGATAGCCAGCGTGGTCTGATGCACACCGGTGATCACCAGCGGGGCGTACAGGAAGCCGAACAGCGCCGCGCCAATCGGAGCAAAACTGCCGGTCAGCAGATGACGGACCGCAAACGCGACACCGTCGCCGATCATGCGGCCAAATGGACCGATAAAGGCGTGCGCAAGGAATACCGCAAGGATCAGCGAGCACACCGGGACGATCACCAGATACAGGTAATCCGGGACGATACGCTTCATACGTGTTTCAATAAATCCGAGCGCCAGCCCGGCCAACAGTGCCGGAATGACCTGCGCCTGGTAGCCCACTTTCTCAATACTGAACAGGCCGAAGTTCCACACGTCCGGCACCTGCTGACCGAGCAAATAGGCGTTCATCAGTTGCGGAGAAACCAGGGTCACGCCCAGCACAATACCGAGGATCGGCGTACCGCCCATTTTCTTGACCGCCGACCAACAAATCCCGACCGGCAAATAGAAGAAGATCGCTTCGCCAATCAGCCACAGGAAGTCATAGAGGGTTTTCAGCGAAGGATGCATCTGCGCCAGCGTCTGCCCGTTACTCATGGGCAGATCGCCGATCACGTTACGGAAACCTAAGATCAGGCCGCCGCTAATCAGTGCTGGCAGCAGAGGGAAGAAGATCTCCGCGAAGTGAGAAATCAACTGCTCGTGCCATTTCATATTCTGCCGCGCCGCTTTCTTTGCCTGCTCTTTGTCGGCGCTGGCCTGACCGGTTGTCGCCAACAGCGCTTTGTAGTAATCGCCCACCTCGGTGCCAATTACCACCTGAAACTGCCCGGCGTTGGTGAAGCAGCCTTTGACCATTGGCAACAATTCGATCTCTTTCGGCCTCGCGTTTGCAGGCTGACTCAGGACAAAACGCAGGCGAGTAATGCAGTGACTCACCGTAGCGATATTGTCGCGCCCGCCAACCAGCTCAATTAGCCGGTCGATGTCTGCTTGTTTTATTTTGCTCATGATGGTGTGTGTTCCCCGTAGACCGGAAAAGACGCTGTTGCGTCGTCATTCGGCAACTCTCTCGTTGTTGGCGCCAGAGTATATCTTCGATGAATATTTAAAAATGGGAACGTTCCCGAAACGCAGCGAAGATCACAAATTAATGCTCAGAAAGCGATCAGGAGAGGGTGGAATGAATAACGATTTGTCGTGGTTCGCTACGGCCGTTGATCTGTTCGATCAGCTGCGAGGCCGCTTGTCGCCCGGCTTCGGCGTATCCTGGATCGACGGTGATAATTTCCGGATGGAGGAATTTCATCAGCGGCGTGCTGCCCACGCTTGCCAACTGCAGGTTCTCAATCCGCTGCTCCTGCAGATATTTGCTGACCCCAAGGGCAAGGGTATCCGTCGCACAGACTAAGGCGGTGGTTTCCGGGGTGATGACGTTGGCGGCCTGCTCATAGCCCTGCTTCATGGCCAGACCCGGCAGCGCGGCCACAGGATGTAGTTTGTGTTTTTTACAGAATGCCAGGTAGGCCTCATGGCGGCGTTTACCAGTGGTCACATCGCTATGCGGAACACCAAGAAAGCTAATATGGCGATGCTCGCGTTCGTATAAACGCTGCATCAGGGTACGAATGGCACCCTCATCGTCATAGCAGACGGAGGCAAAGCCTTTGGCATCTCTTGCCAGAAGCACCAGAGAATCCTGCCAGGAGGCGAGCATGGCTTCAGTAATGCCGGTAAAACCAAACAGCACCACGCCATCAATGTTGCGGCGTCTGAGCATGCCGAGATGTTCTTCAACCAGCTCGGGCGAGAACTGGCTTTCCATCATGATCGGATCGTAGCCCTGTTCATAAAAGGCGGGCAGCATGGTCTGCACGGCGAGATTTTCTGAAAGAGAATCCAGGCGCGTGACGATAATCGCCACCACCTTGTCGCTTTGTCCGCGCATGGCGCGTGCGGAGCGGGAAGGGGAAAAACCGTGCTGATTCATCACCGCCTCAACGCGTTCGCGGGTGCGTTCACTCACGCCGCTTTCATTGTTGAGCACACGGGAAACGGTTGATTTTCCCACACCGCTTAAGCGGGCGATGTCTTTAATGGTCAGCCGATTTTGCATCCTGTTTTCCCGTGTTGCGTGTGAAGTTATGCCAAATAGAGAATAACTTTACTCAAGCGCGGCGCAATGGGCAAAGTCTGGTATACGTTTGGTTTAGTTTCCATGGTTTATCATACCGCCATAATTGCCACAAACCTTATGGTTTTCTGCGTATAATCCGCGACGCAAATCATTCACTTACCGGAGGCTATATGGATCCCGATCCCACCCCTCTCCCGAGATGGAGAAACAACCCTTTCCGGTAAGCCTGTCTTTCACTGTCTTACCGGAGCAGTAAGACAGTGACGTTCTGACGTCCCTGTTGTGATTTTAATATTGCCACCAGGCAAGGCTTTGCCACGCCTGAAGGATTTACTGCGCCTGTTTATACAGGTGCAGAGGGACTGCCTATGTTCAAAAATATGACCCGCCAGCTGTTTGCCCGGCTAAACCGCCATTTACCGCATCGTCTGGTGCATCGTGATCCATTGCCGAATGCTCAGACCGTTGCCAGCACGCCGATCCCGCCATCGCTAAGCGAACATTGCCTGAAAATGGCGCTGATGGACGAAGACGCGCTGTGGAAAACGTTCGGCGCTCATCCGGAAGGCTTAAACGCCGCAGAAGTCGAGAACGCCCGCGAAATACATGGCGAGAACCAGTTGCCGGCGCAGAAGCCGTCGCCCTGGTGGGTGCATCTGTGGGTCTGCTACCGCAATCCGTTTAATATACTGCTGACCATTCTCGGGGCGATTTCCTATGCCACCGAAGATCTGTTTGCCGCTGGCGTTATCGCCCTGATGGTCGTCATCTCTACGCTGCTGAATTTTGTGCAAGAGGCGCGTTCCACCAAAGCGGCTGATGCGCTGAAAGCGATGGTCAGCAACACCGCCACGGTGCTGCGCGTCATCAACGAGAAAGGGGAGAACGGCTGGGTTGAACTGCCGATCGACCAGTTGGTTCCAGGCGATATTATCAAGCTGGCGGCAGGGGATATGATCCCAGCCGATCTGCGCGTGGTGCAGGCTCGTGACCTGTTCGTGGCCCAGGCTGCGCTGACCGGTGAATCGCTGCCGGTGGAGAAAGTGGCAACCAGTCGCGATCCGCAGCAAAGCAACCCGCTGGAATGCGATACCCTGTGCTTTATGGGCACCAACGTGGTGAGCGGCACGGCGCAGGCCATCGTGATTTCAACCGGAGCCAATACCTGGTTCGGGCAACTGGCCGGTCGCGTCAGCGAGCAGGAAAGCGAGCAGAATGCCTTCCAGAAAGGGATCAGCCGCGTCAGCATGCTGCTGATCCGCTTTATGCTGGTGATGGCGCCCATCGTGCTTATCATCAACGGCTACACCAAAGGAGACTGGTGGGAAGCGGCGCTGTTTGCCCTGTCTGTGGCGGTGGGACTGACACCGGAAATGCTGCCGATGATCGTCACCTCAACGCTGGCGCGTGGGGCGGTGAAGCTGTCAAAACAAAAGGTTATCGTTAAACACCTCGACGCTATCCAGAACTTTGGCGCGATGGATATTCTGTGCACCGATAAAACCGGCACCCTGACTCAGGATAAAATTGTACTTGAGAATCATACGGATATCTCTGGTAAACCCAGCGAACATGTCCTGCATTCTGCGTGGCTGAACAGCCATTATCAGACCGGGCTGAAGAATCTGCTGGATACGGCGGTGCTGGAAGGTGTGGACGAAGAATCAGCCCGCCAGCTCTCGACTCGCTGGCAGAAAATCGATGAGATCCCGTTTGATTTTGAACGTCGCCGCATGTCGGTAGTGGTGGCAGAAGAAACCGATGTGCACCAGTTGGTCTGTAAAGGGGCGCTACAGGAGATCCTCAGCGTGTGTACCCAGGTGCGTCACAACGGTGAGATAGTCCCGTTAGATGACAACATGCTGCGTCGGGTGAAACGCGTTACGGACACGCTGAACCGCCAGGGGCTGCGTGTGGTGGCTGTGGCGACGAAATACCTGCCAGCGCGTGAAGGTGATTACCAGCGTATTGATGAATCAGATCTGATCCTCGAAGGCTATATTGCGTTCCTCGATCCGCCGAAAGAGACCACCGCACCTGCGCTTAAAGCGCTGAAAGCCAGCGGCATTACGGTGAAAATCCTCACTGGCGATAGCGAATTGGTGGCGGCAAAAGTGTGTCATGAAGTGGGCCTGGATGCGGGCGATGTGGTTATCGGTAGCAGCATTGAAGGGTTAAGCGATGATGAGCTGGCTCGGCTTGCTCAGCGCACCACTCTGTTTGCCCGTCTGACGCCAATGCACAAAGAGCGCATTGTCACGCTGCTCAAGCGCGAAGGCCATGTGGTCGGCTTTATGGGCGATGGTATAAACGATGCCCCGGCGCTGCGCGCGGCGGACATTGGTATCTCCGTTGACGGCGCGGTTGATATTGCACGTGAAGCGGCGGATATCATCCTGCTGGAAAAGAGCCTGATGGTGCTGGAAGAAGGGGTGATTGAAGGACGCCGTACCTTCTCTAACATGCTGAAGTACATCAAAATGACGGCCAGTTCAAACTTCGGTAACGTGTTTAGCGTACTGGTGGCGAGCGCCTTCTTACCGTTCCTGCCGATGTTACCGCTGCACTTACTGATTCAGAACCTGCTGTACGATGTATCCCAGGTGGCGATTCCGTTTGATAACGTCGACGAAGAGCAGATCAAAAAGCCGCAGCGCTGGAATCCCAGCGAATTGGGCCGCTTTATGATCTTCTTTGGACCGATCAGCTCGATCTTTGACATTCTGACCTTTTGCCTGATGTGGTTCGTCTTCCATGCCAATACGCCTGAACATCAGACGTTGTTCCAGTCTGGCTGGTTCGTGGTGGGCCTGCTGTCGCAAACGTTGATTGTGCATATGATCCGTACCCGTCGTGTGCCGTTCATCCAGAGCCGCGCCGCGTGGCCGCTGATGTTGATGACGCTGGTGGTGATGGTTGTCGGCATTGCATTACCGTTCTCGCCGCTGGCCAGCTATCTGCAATTGCAGGCATTGCCGCTGAGCTACTTCCCGTGGCTGATTGCGATTCTGGCGGGTTACATGACATTGACTCAATTAGTGAAAGGTTTTTATAGCCGTCGCTACGGCTGGCAGTAAACATCAAACGCCTCAGCAGGATGGTGTTAATACCATCCTGCATTCCTCATTTTCATTCGAAGATATTACCTCGCAACATTAGTGTTTTATTTTTATTGAAATGCTAACGGGTGTTATTAGTATCAAATCGCCTTCCTTGCGTTGTTTTTTTATCAATAAAACGATCTGCATTGCAAAAATGAAACAGTGTGCTAAAAATTTTAAGCGTCTGCGATTTTTTGTGAACGCAGTCATCGAAATAAATTGTTACACCAGTTAGTCTGCGCAGGTAACGTCGTTAAGAAAGTTTCTCGCTGCCCGTTTTTAATTCCGGCAGTCATTTGCTCTGCAAGCTATTCCTGTTAATGGATATTATGAACTTCTGGAGAAGGACAAATGAAACTGACAAAAAACCTGTTAAGTCTGTGTATTGGCGCGTCTGTATTCCTGGCGAGTCATGCAACGCTGGCACAAACTTTTCGCGCCGCAGATGTGCATCCGGCTGATTACCCGAACGTTGTCGCAGTGAAACATATGGGGGAAAAACTTAGCGCTGCGACCGACGGCCGTCTGGAGATTAAAACATTTCCTGGTGGCGTGTTAGGCGATGAAAAACAGATGATTGAACAGGCGCAATTAGGCGCTATCGATATTATTCGTGTCTCAATGACGCCTGTTGCCGCCATTCTCCCTGAAATTAACGTGTTTACCCTGCCATATATTTTCCGTGATGAGGACCATCTGCATAAGGTTCTCGACGGCATGATCGGGCAGGAAATTGGCGATCGTCTGACGGCCAATACCAAATCGCGGCTGGTGTTTCTCGGCTGGATGGATGCCGGCACGCGTAACCTGATCACTAAAAATCCGGTGGTGAAACCGGAAGATTTACACGGTATGAAAATCCGTGTTCAAGGAAGTCCGATAGCGCTGGATACCCTGAAAGCGATGGGCGCTAACTCCGTTGTCATGGGCGTCAGTGAAGTATTTAGCGGCATGCAGACCGGCGTTATTGATGGCACGGAAAATAACCCGCCAACGTTTGTTGCGCATAACTATTTGCCGGTCGTGAAAAACTATACCTGGAGCAAACACTTTATTATTCCTGAGCTTTTTCTGTTTTCGAAAGCTAAATGGGATAAGTTGAAAAAAGAAGATCAGGATCTCATTATTAAACTCGCCAAGGAAGCACAGATAGAGCAACGAAAACTTTGGCAGGATTATAATGCGAAATCACTGGAGACCATGAAAGCCAACGGCGTTCAGTTTCACGATATTGATACGGATTATTTCTATAAAGCCACGCAGTCAGTGCGGGATAATTATGGTAAAGACCACCAGGATTTGATCAAACGTATTCAGGATGTGAAGTAATTCATCAGGTGGAGGATATCAACCCTCCGCCTGAATCTTTTGATTAATTCGAGGTGATAATTATGGGTGAATGCTATTCATCGGTAATGGATTTTCTTTATCGGGTGTCAATGTGGATTGCCGGTATCGCATTATTGGTCATGGTCGCCATTATCCCCATTGGCATATTCGCGCGTTATGTTCTGAATAACGCCCTGTCATGGCCTGAACCCGTCGCTATTCTCTGTATGGTGACATTCACCTTTATTGGCGCGGCGGTGAGCTATCGTGCAGGCTCGCATATCGCGGTGAGCATGGTGATTGACCGTCTGGGGGATGCTTCCCGCCGTTATTGCTCGGTAATCGCTGACGTTATGTTGGTGGCGATAAGTCTGTTCATTCTGTGGTACGGAACCAATCTCTGTCTTGAACTGTGGGACCAGCCCGTGGCGGAATTCCCGCTTTTAAGCGCCGGGCAAAACTATCTTCCGTTGCCGATAGGCTCTGCCATAACGCTGCTGTTTATCGCTGAAAAGATTTTCCGTGGTCCGCAGTACCAACGTCCCGTTGTCATGCTGGGATCGACCAGCTAGTTACCGCCCCCATTTCAGAAAGGAAAGCAGATGGATGCATTTATTCTCGTCTTTACGCTCGGCATTATGCTGGCGATTGGGGTACCGGTAGCGTACGCAGTTGGCATTAGCGCCATCATTGGGGCCTGGTACATAGATATTCCACTGGAAGCGGTAATGATCCAACTGACCAGTGGGGTGAATAAGTTTTCGCTGCTGGCGATCCCATTCTTTATTCTGGCCGGGGCTATTATGGCCGAAGGGGGAATTGCGCGGCGACTGGTGAACTTTGCCTATATTTTTGTTGGTTTTATCCGCGGCGGACTGTCGCTGGTAAATATTGTGGCATCAACCTTTTTTGGTGCTATTTCCGGATCGTCCGTGGCGGATACCGCGTCCATCGGTTCGGTAATGATCCCGGAGATGGATAAAAAAGGTTATCCGCGTGACTTTGCCGCAGCGGTAACGGCCAGCGGTTCGGTACAGGCGATTCTTACGCCGCCCAGCCATAACTCGGTTATCTACTCGCTGGCAACCGGTGGCACGGTGTCGATTGCCGCGCTGTTCATCGCCGGGATCCTGCCGGGGCTGCTGTTAAGCCTCAGCCTGATGGTGATGTGTGTGGCGTTCGCGCACAAGCGCGGTTATCCAAAAGGAGAGCGTGTACCGTTTCGCCAGGCGCTGAAGATTTTCGTTGATACGCTGTGGGGCCTGATGACCGTTGTGATCATCATGGGCGGTATCCTGTCAGGTATCTTTACCGCAACGGAGTCTGCGGCAATTGCCTGCCTGTGGGCCTTCTTTGTCACCATGTTTATCTATCGTGACTATAAATGGTCTGAGCTGCCGAAGCTGATGTTCCGCACGGTGAAAACGGTCACTATCGTCATGATCCTGATAGGCTTTGCCGCCGCGTTCGGTGCCGTCATGACCTATATGCAGTTGCCGATGCGTATCACTGAAGCCTTCACCAGCATCTCGGACAACAAATACGTCATCCTGATGTGTATTAACATCATGCTGCTGCTGATCGGTACGCTGATGGATATGGCACCGCTGATCCTTATTCTGACGCCGGTTCTGCTGCCGGTGACCAACGCGCTCGGCATTGATCCGGTTCATTTTGGTATGATCATGCTGGTGAACTTAGGGATCGGCCTGATTACGCCGCCGGTAGGGTCGGTGCTGTTTGTGGCCAGTGCGGTGAGTAAACAGAAAATAGAGCAGGTGGTGAAGGCGATGTTGCCATTCTACCTTGTGCTATTCCTGGTGCTGATGCTCGTGACGTACATTCCGGCGATTTCGCTGTTCCTGCCGAAACTGTTTGGTGTGATGTGATAAATGCCCGGTGGCGCTCGCGCTTACCGGGCCAACCTAAATTCATTCCGGGCTTCCATGCCCGTTTTTTTTTGTGTTTCACCCAATACAGCTAAATATTTTCTGAATTATGGCATTGCCAGTGTCTTCCAACAGAATATGCTAGATTATAAATGTTAACATCTTGTCATGTTAATTATTCTTAGGAAGTATTATGATCGGTTATATATTGGGGAGAGAGGAACCTGAATATAGTGTTGATGTTGGAAGTGGTGAATGGTGTAGTGCGGGGCATTTTTCAGATCAATTTTATTATTATAAATATTACCTGGAGCAGTTGATTGATGGGAGCTTATATTTAAAGTATCGCTATCCTTTTTCACGAGAAAATTTACTGCATTATTTGCAAAATACGGGTGAAGACATACATATTAACTTAACTGATATAATGGGAAAATCAGCCCAGTTAAGGGATAATTATGTACAATTATTGAATGAGGCAAAGAGTTTTTGTAAAACATTACCGCCAGGTCAACATGAGTTTACTTCTGCGCATGTTAATACTGATGATTTTATTTCTAGCGATCCAGACTTGTTTTATGCTATGGGAGGTTATCAATACTGGGGTAAAGGTCGGGTGCAAATTACCGAAGATAAATATAAAAATAAGATGAGCAATGGTAGTAGATTATGTAGTTATAATTTGACATTTCAGTTTAAGTTTTTTGACAGGTATAACTGGAATGTAAGTGTCGCAAATTCTGGCGTTCGTTTAGGTAGTGTCGTTCCTGTGAGTGATACTTTTATGGGGAGGTTTCATCAGGAGTGTCTGGCCAGAGAGTACAATATTTTTGGTGCCATTGAGTCAGAGGTAAAATGGCATGACTGAGCATAGCACTTTATTTTACATGGAAAAAATACTCACTTTCGCTTTAGTTTGTGCCTTTTGTTATATGCTGTATATTATTTCGGTTTGCTGGTTACCCGTGCGTGAAAGTCACTATCTTCTGGTTGTACAATGGTGCCGTAACGATGATTCAAATACCCACTATGCAAAGAATTTATCTTGGCATGGTTTATATGTTTATTTGGAGAAATCGTCTGGGAATATTATTGTAAGGGAAATGAACACTCCTCTACACGATCCATTTCAGCCTTACCGGTACGTTTACCGTAAAATTGCACATGAAAATGATATATCCTTGGTCGCAGAGAAATGGGGGGTAATTAAGTGTCAGGAAAAAAATAAAGCGCTCATTGGTTCATCTGGCTATTCTTTTTTATGGGGACATGATCAATGAACACTTTTATAAGACGAACTACTCTAAAAATATTTTTTTTACTAATTATAATGTTTATCTGTGTTTTTTCTATTAATTCAGTTGAAAGATATAACAATATTGTTAGTTTTAATATTCACAATAAGATAGTTTATACATTGGAAAAGATGAAAAATGATAGTGATGATGATATTAAATTTAATGTTTATAGTTCAAGGTTGAACTGGGTTTTAGGACAAACCTGTTTCTCAGAGAATATAGACTTACAGCAGAAAGGGGAAATGGAATTATATAATTGGGGAGTGGGGATAATCGAAAATGAAACCATTACCTTAAAGTATAATGGAAGAGAATTGATTTTTTCAGTTATAGGCTGCAATACTTAAGGAACCCTGCCAGAGCAGGGCTCTCTAATAAGACTTAGCGACGAACGGCGATCGCTTCAATCTCGATTTTCACGTCTTTCGGCAGACGGGCAACTTCTACGCAAGAACGCGCAGGGAAGGTCGCGTTGTGTTCGGTGAAGAACGCTTCGTAGGTCGCGTTTACAGTTGCGAAATCGTTCAGGTCTTTTACGAAGACGGTCGTTTTTACGATGTCGCCCACTTTCAGGCCTGCTGCTTCAACGATAGCTTTTACGTTTTCCAGCGACTGACGTGCCTGAGCGGACACGTCTTCCGCTACGGCACCGGTTTTCGGATCGACCGGGATCTGACCGGAAGTGATTACCATGCTACCCAGATCAACGCCCTGAACGTATGGGCCGATTGCTGCTGGTGCATTTTCCGTCGCGATAGTCTTGCTCATGATTTCTCCTGAATTACAGCGGTAGTAGAATGTTCCCGCTCATTATAGGGAGCCGGGATCTCATAACCAACCCCAATTAGTTGGCCAGCACCACATAATGCGAAAACTCTTTTTCACAGTATTTGCATTTGAGTGCGATGTCATCAGCACGCTTTTTCACTGCAAAACTGGAGGAAACCGGCTCAGCATGGCTGATACAGTTGCTGTTCGGGCAAACCAGTACATTGTCGATACGCTCAGGCAGGCTCGGACGAGATTTACCCACCACGTCGTAATCGTCAATGCGGTTTACCGTTGCCTGCGGGGCGTACAGGGAGAGCTGGTTTACCTGCTCATCGGTCAGGAACGTGTTTTCAATTTTAATCAGGTCCTTACGGCCCATCTCGCCTGACGGCAGGTTCAGACCGATGGTGATACGCTGGTCGGTTTCCGTCAGTTTGAACAGCGTCAGCAGCTTAAAACCAACCTGTGCGGGAATATGGTCAATCACGGTGCCACGTTTGATGGCTTCAACCTGCAGTTTGTTATCGTGTGTCATCTCTTTTTCTCCCTTACAGTGCCAGTTCGCTATTCAGTACCAGTGCCAGTAACGCCTGGCGGGCGAAGATGCCGTTGCCAGCCTGCTGGAAATACCAGGCGTGCGGCGTCTTGTCGACGTCGGTGGTGATCTCATCAATACGCGGCAGCGGATGCAGTACCTTCATGTTTGCTCTGGCGCCGTTCAGATCGCTGGCGCGCAGAACAAACTGCGCTTTCACGTTGGCGTATTCGGACGGGTCCAGACGCTCTTTTTGTACGCGGGTCATATAGAGGATATCGACCTCCGCCATCACCTCTTCAATAGTGCCGTGGAGGCTCCAGGCGATACCTTTTTCATTCAACATATCCAGAATGTATTGCGGCATCGCCAACGCGTCCGGGGCGATGAAGTAGAAACGGTTACCTTCGAACTTCGCCAGCGCCTGGGTCAGGGAATGGACGGTGCGGCCATATTTCAGGTCACCCACCATGGCGATGTGCAGATTGTCCAGGCGACCCTGAGTTTCCTGAATGGTGAACAGATCCAGCAGCGTTTGGGTGGGATGTTGGTTGGAGCCGTCGCCTGCGTTCAGTACCGGAACGTTACCGGAGAACTCCGTAGCCAGGCGCGCGGCGCCTTCCTGCGGATGGCGCATTACGATGGCGTCGACATAGGTGCTGATGACGGAAATAGTGTCGGCCAGCGTTTCACCTTTTTTGCCCAGAGAGGTATTGCTGCTGTCAGAGAAACCCACCACGCTGGCGCCCAGGCGGTGCATGGAGGTTTCAAAGGATAAACGGGTGCGGGTTGAGGCTTCAAAGAAGCAGCTGGCGATAACCTTATGCTTTAACAGCTCCGGCTGTGGGTTAGCTTTTAATTTCGCCGCTGTTGCGAGGACCAGATTGAGGTCATCGCGGCTGAGGTCGTTTATGGAAATGATGTGTTTTTGATAGAGCGGGTTAGCCATGTTTATCTCCTGACGCCTGGGCAAAAAAAAAGCCCCTCAATTGAGGGGCTCGGAATGGGTGATCAACGGAAAGAAAAACGGCAGGCCAGCGTCCTTTTTCAGACGCGGTAAGACAAAATGTCGTACACACTGAACCATACATCCTCCCGGCAAATTGTCCGCGATTATACTCAGCTCCGTTATGGGATCAAGCGAAAAATTCACAAATTATTCATCGCAAACGATTCTCATGAATATTCATTCACCCTGAATGCCAAACAGCAACAATGAGATAAACATGCGTTGACGCAAAATATCGGCAAATAGCAGTAGTATGGCAGACCGTTTTTTCGTATAACAACTAAAATGAAACGATGTTTTAATTAAGGGGTTTAAGATGATTGTCGGCAATATTCACAACCTGGATGCCTGGCTGCCGGAAGAGCTGCGTCAGGCGATTGAACACATTAAAGCGCATGTGACGGATGCGACGGAAAAGGGTAAGCACGACATCGACGGCGATCGCCTGTTTTATCTGATTGCTGAAGATATGACGGAGCCGTTTGCACAGCGCCGCGCTGAGTATCACGCGCGCTATCTGGATATTCAGATCCTGCTCAAAGGTCAGGAAGGCATGACCTTCAGCACGCAGCCTGCGGGCGCGCCGGAAACTGACTGGCTGGCGGATAAAGATATCGCTTTCCTGCCGGAAGGGGGACAGGAGAAAACGGTGGTGCTGAACGAAGGTGATTTCGTGGTGTTCTATCCGGGCGAAGTGCATAAACCGCTGTGCGCGGTCGGTGCTCCAGCGCTGGTACGCAAAGCCGTGGTGAAAATGCGCGTGGCATAAGCGTATTTGCCGGGGGCGGCTTCGCCTTGCCCGGCCTACGGGAGCGTGGTTGTAGGCCGGATAAGATGCTTAGCATCGCCATCCGGCATTCTTTTCATCCATGCCCTTACTTCGCTAATGTCGCCACCATCACCGCTTTGATGGTGTGCATCCGGTTTTCCGCCTGATCAAATACGATGCTGGCGGATGATTCAAAAACCTCATCCGTCACTTCCATACCGCCGTGCAGACCATATTCATGCGCCATTTGTTTGCCAAGCGTGGTTTGATCGTCATGAAACGCGGGCAGGCAGTGCAGGAATTTCACCTGCGGATTGCCGGTCAACGCCATCATCGCGCTATTAACCTGGTACTTACGCAGCAGCGCAATACGTTCGGCCCACTTCTCTTTTGCTTCGCCCATTGATACCCAGACGTCGGTATAGATGAAGTCCGCGTCTTTCACGCCCGTGGCGACATCTTCGGTCAGCGTAATATTGCCGCCGTTTTTCTGTGCCAGCGCTTTGCACTCCGCAACCAGACTTTCCTCTGGCCAGCAGGCCTGCGGCGCGACCAGGCGCAGATCCAGCCCGGTTAACGCGGCGGCTTCCAGCATGGAATTGCCCATATTGTTACGGGCATCGCCGGTGTAGACCAGCGTCATCTCATTAAACGCTTTACCCGGCAGGTGTTCCTGCATAGTTAACAGATCCGCCAGCAGCTGAGTGGGATGAAACTCGTTGGTTAATCCGTTCCACACCGGAACTCCGGCATATTCCGCCAGCGTCTCGACAATCTCCTGGCCGTGGCCCCGATACTGAATACCGTCGTACATGCGGCCGAGCACGCGGGCCGTGTCTTTGATCGACTCTTTATGGCCAATCTGGCTGCCGCTTGGCCCGAGGTATGTCACGCGCGCGCCCTGATCGTATGCGGCAACTTCGAAAGAGCAACGGGTACGGGTTGAGTCTTTTTCGAAGATGAGCGCGATGTTTTTACCGGTGAGCTTTGCGACTTCAGTGCCGTTTTTCTTATCCGCCTTCAGCTGTGCGGCGAGCTGAAGCAGTGACGTGAGTTCAGCAGAGGTGAAATCAAGCAGTTTCAAAAAATGTTTCTGATAAAACGCAGACATGGTTCCCTCACATGGCTTAGGCCATTTATTGAATTAAAATTCAATTTATATGTATGTTTATTCATTTGCAACCTTGTTTAACAAATCTTTCCTGGAAAGGTGGAGGCAATGACAGCGGTATGTGACAATAAGAGTATCGGCAGGACATTATGAGGAACGAGCCATGGCAAACCCGGAACTACTGGAAGAACAGCGTGAAGAAACGCGCTTGATTATTGAAGAGTTACTCGAAGATGGCAGCGATCCAGACGCGCTGTACACCATTGAGCATCACCTTTCCGCGGATGACTTCGAAACCCTGGAAAAAGCGGCAGTAGAAGCCTTCAAGCTGGGTTATGAAGTGACCGAGCCGGAAGAGCTGGAAGTGGAAGAAGGCGACACGGTTATTTGCTGTGACATTCTGAGCGAATGTGCACTGAATGCGGAGTTGATCGATGCTCAGGTTGAGCAACTGATGAACCTGGCCGAAAAATATGATGTGGAATACGACGGTTGGGGCACCTATTTTGAAGACCCGAACGGCGAAGAAAGTGAAGACGGCGACGATGAAGACCTCGTCGACGAAGATGATGACGGCGTGCGTCACTAAGTCATCAACTGACCTGCGGTAGCCCAGGCTGCCGCAGGCCAAGGACAACGTATGGATTACCTGCAAATACTCTCCCCGATCCGCAACTTCCTGCACTGTAAAACGCCCCAGGCCTGGCTTGATAAAGCGCGAGACCCGGCGAATCTCCCACTGTTATTGACCGATCACCTCGTCTGTGAGCTGAAAGCTGCGCAAACGGCGATGCTGCTGGTGCGTAAGTATGTCGCGGATAAACAGGGATCGCAGGCGCTGCTGGACTGGCTGAAACCCTATGAAGCGTTTGCTTTCAGAGAAGGGGATGAGCCGGATTTTATCGCGCTGAATAAACAGATAAGCAAAAGCGTGATGCCGCAAACCGACGACCCGTGGGGACGCAAGCTTATCGACAGCATGGTTTTGCTGATCAAAGAAGAGCTGCATCACTTCTGGCAGGTGCGTGAGGCGATGATGAGCCGCAACATTCCCTATATTAAGATTACCGCCAGCCGTTACGCTAAAGGCATGCTCAAAGAGGTACGCACCCACGAGCCGCTGACGTTAATCGATAAACTGATTTGCGGGGCTTATATTGAGGCGCGTTCCTGTGAACGGTTCGCCGCGCTGGCACCGTATCTGGATGACGATTTGCAGGCGTTTTATCTGTCGCTGCTGCGATCCGAGGCGCGGCACTATCAGGATTACCTGGCGCTGGCGCAGCAGGTTTCAGCCGATGATATCAGTAGCCGGGTGCGGTTTTTTGGCGAAGTAGAAGCCGCGTTGATCACCTCTCCTGACGATGAATTCCGTTTTCACAGTGGTGTGCCAGCTTAATTCCTTTCTTTGACGCGCGGTGTCCATTGCCGCGCGGTTTAATCCTTCCTGTTTCTGTTAGCAAAATCTGGTGGCTGGAAATCGCTCGCTGCTGCCGTAATAATCAAAACACACGAAGGGGAAATATATCCCCGTAACAGAGATGATTTGGCATAAGGATGGTTAATGAACTGGGCACACGTATTGTTGGCAGGTTATATCGGGGCGGTGATTGCTATCGTCGTCGGCATGTTTCGCAAAAAAGGCTGGCTGGGCAAGGTCTCCGGCGCGGTGGTCTTTGTGGTGGCGATTATCGCGTGGAATCTGTTTGATGTGCACTACCTGATCCCACGCGAAAGCCCGGATTATGGTCTGACCGAAGAGCAGCAGTTTGAAAAAGCGATGCTCTCCAATCCGGCGTTTCAGGTAATTAAGGAGCAGGAACCTGAGCTGACACAAAAAATTATCAGCCAGGCAGCGCAGATGAAGAAAGCAGGGAGCAGCGAACAGCAGGTTATCGACGCGATACAGCCGCAAATTCTTCAGTTGCAAATGGCAAGATTGCAGCAGGCGCCAGATGCCAATGTCATTGAATATATGAAAATTAACCTTGAGCAGATCGCAGCTGTAGCCAAAATCGGTGATGACGAATGCTTCCGCTTTCTGTTTCCGGCGGTAAAAGGTGGGATTAATCCGGCACGTCTGGTTCCGCGTGAGATCATGGATCGTCGTATAGCGAGTGACATGAGCATGATGTATGCCTCTCACGGCCCGAAAAAACATACGGTCACGGCAGAAGAGAAACAGCTGGCGTTGCAGGATCTGCAAGCAATAAGTCCTGGGCTAGTACAGCGCTATGGGCCGGATATTCAGATCATGGCCGATCCGACTAAAGCGATCGGCAAAGAGAAGATTGCCTGTGAGATTGTGCAGGATCTCTGGTCGCAGGTGCTGAAGCTGCCAACCGCTCGCGCGGCAGGCGTAATTCGACTGATGCTTTCAGCCGAGATGCAGTAACGCGGCTAAAGCCTCTCGGCGTAAGGTCAGAGGGGCTTTAACATCCGCACTTCACAATCCACGTGCCCGGTACAGCCCAGCGCTTCGCTGATATGCTCAAAGCCTAAATGCTCATACAGACGGATTGCCTCGGTCAGAAACGCTGTGGTTTCCAGATAGCACTGCTTAAACCCCTGCTCGCGGGCATGTTCGAGCGCCATCAGCGCCAGTTTTTTCGCCAGCCCCTGACCGCGCGCGCTCGACAGGAAGTACATCTTTTGCAGCTCGCAAATGTCCGGTTCGCTACATCCTAACGGCGCAACGCCACCGCCGCCCACGACTTCACCGTTTTGCTCAACCACCCAGTAGGCCGCGCTTGGCTGGCTGTAAACCTGGAACAGTTCGTCCAGATTAGGGTCGGCAACGGTATAGCCCTTATCGGCGGTAAGCCCGTATTCAGCGGAAACTTTGCGGATTACGGCGGCGATGGCTGGATTGTCTGTTTCGGTGATTCGACGCAGGGTTAGCGTGGATGGAAGCACAACATTCATAATATGACTCAATTCTAAAAATACAATTATATATTTATTTAATACCACTCTCTTCTGTTGGGTGCAAGACGTTCCTGAATCAGAAAAAAATAAAATACATTAGGTAATTAAAGATAGTATTGTAACCGAACCAGTAATTAAATACTGGTTTTTATTTTTTATATTAATGGAATGTATATTAGGGATGTTGTTCATGAATGATTTTGTTCGTGGTCAGGAAAATCAACTCCACACTTTTATTTTTACCGGTAAAGGGTGGCAGTATTTTATTATTTGCATCGTCAATTTTTTGTTGTGTTGTATTACTCTCGGGATTTATACACCGTGGGCGGTGGTGAAATGTCGGCGTTATATTTACGAAAATATGACTCTCAACGGCCAACCTTTTACCTATAAGGCGACAGGTAGCGCGATATTTGTAAGCTTTTTATTGATCATGGTAATTTATGGCGTCAGCGTGAGTTTTATCGCCAACGACAACCCTCTCATCGGTTTTACTTTGATTGGCTTACTGGTAGCAGCTCTTCCATTAATGGCCATAAAAAGCTTGCAGTACCAGGCAATGATGACGTCGCTTAACGGCGTGCGTTTTGGTTTTGGCTGCTCAAAATTACAGGCGTGGCTTTTTATGCTGGTAGTGCCGGTAGTGCTGTCTCTGGTGGTCTGGGGTGTGGTTTATCTTCTTGGTCTTGCTACTGGATGGTTAAATGGTAGCGTGGGTTCGCTCTTTAGAATAGTCCTTATTGCACTGGTTGGTATTGTGGGGATAGGTATCACCAACGGTATTACCTATGCAAAATGGATGCAGCTAGTGGGTAATGGCGGGAATTTTGGTATTCATCGCTTTTCTATTAACGTCAATATGAAAGAGTGTGTGCTGGGGTGTATTAAAGCCGTGCTGGTGCTGCTGCCGTTTGTTGTTGTGATTGCCTGGCTGATTGCCCCCATTTTTCTGCAAATGGTGATGCTGGCGGTGTTAGGCGTGGCCGACGACGAATTTATCCTGGAGCATCACAGCAGAATAATGGCGTGCTACTTTCTCTATTTCGCCGGGGTTATTGTAGTCGGAAGCTATTTGTACACCACGCTACGTAATCTGTTCATGAATAACCTGGCGCTGGCTGAGGGAAAAATTCGCTTTCATTCTTCGGTTACTGCGCATGGCCTGGTCTGGCGTTTTGTACTGGTGATGTTTATTTCGGGCATCACGTTTGGGCTGGCTTATCCGTGGATGAAAATGTGGCTTGTCAGCTGGCTGGCCAGTAATTCCCATGTACAGGGTGATTTGGATTCGCTGGAACTGACCAACGACGATAATACGTTGGAATCGGGTCCGGCAATGTGGCTTTCACGTGGAGTGATGACCTACTTTCCGTTCATCTGATACAAAAAAAGCCGGAGCACGCTCCGGCTTTTATCGTCTGCGGTGTCGGATGCGCTACGCTTATCCGACCTACGTTGACGGTGCCCGTTTGCCGGATAAGCTCAGCGCTATCCGGCATAGGCAATTACAGCGCGGCGATGACCGCCTGCTGTTCAATCAGCTTCGCTTTAGCTTCTGCGTAACCGTCCAGCTTCTCACGCTCTTTGGCGATGACTGCTTCCGGTGCGCGGGCAACGAAACCTTCGTTGGAAAGTTTGCCTTCGATACGGGCAATCTCGCCTTCGATTTTCGCCACTTCTTTCGCCAGACGTGCCAGCTCATCTTCTTTGTTGATGAGGCCAGCCATCGGGATCAGCAGTTCGGCGCCGTCGATGATTTTGGTCACGGAGACCGGACCTTTGTCATCGGCTGGCAGCACGGTAATGCTTTCCAGACGTGCCAGGTTCAGCAGGAAGCTGCGGTTGTCGTTCACACGACGCATCGCATCAGTGCTGCAACTACGCAGCAGCAGCTCCAGCGGTTTGCCCGGGGCGATGTTCATTTCCGCACGGATGTTACGTACGGCGACGATCGCCTGCTTCAGCCATTCGGTATCGGCCAGCGCCGCTTCATCAACCTGCGCTGCGTTATATTCCGGGAACGGCTGCAGCATGATGGTATCTGCAGTGTTGCCACAAATCACTTTCACGCGCTGCCAGATGGTTTCGGTGATGAACGGAATGATTGGGTGCGCCAGGCGCAGCAGACCTTCCAGCACGGTGACCAGCGTATTGCGGGTGCCGCGCAGTTCAGATTCGGAACCACCGTTCATGACCGGCTTGGTCAGCTCCAGATACCAGTCGCAGAACTGGTTCCAGGTGAACTCGTACAGAATGCCCGCGGCGATATCGAAGCGGAAGTTATCCAGTGCTTCGCGGTACGCTTTGATGGTCTGGTTGAATTCAGCGAGGATCCAGCGGTCTGCCAGAGACAGAGTCATTTCGCCGCCGTTGAAGCCGCAATCCTGATCTTCGGTATTCATCAGTACGAAGCGGCTGGCGTTCCACAGCTTGTTACAGAAGTTACGGTAACCTTCCAGACGCTTCATGTCCCAGTTGATATCGCGACCGGTAGAGGCCAGCGCTGCCAGGGTGAAACGCAGGGCGTCGGTGCCGTGCGGCTCGATGCCGTCCGGGAACTGCTTCTCGGTACGCTTGGCAATTTTCTCAGCCAGCTGCGGCTGCATCATGTTGCCGGTACGTTTCTCCAGCAGTTCTGCCAGAGAGATACCGTCGACCATATCCAGCGGGTCAATCACGTTGCCCTTGGATTTGGACATCTTCTGGCCTTCGTCGTCACGGATAAGACCGGTCATGTAGACGGTCTTGAACGGAACCTGCGGCTTGCCGTTTTCATCTTTGATGAAGTGCATGGTCATCATGATCATGCGGGCAATCCAGAAGAAGATAATGTCGAAGCCGGAAACCATCACGCTGGTTGGGTGGAACTGACGCAGCGCATCGGTGTTTTCCGGCCAGCCCAGCGTAGAGAAGGTCCACAGTGCAGAAGAGAACCAGGTATCGAGAACGTCTTCGTCCTGGCGCAGTGCAACGTCGGCGCCGAGGTTGTTTTCCTGACGCACTTCGTCTTCGGTGCGGCCAACGTAGACATTGCCGTCGTTGTCATACCATGCCGGGATACGGTGACCCCACCACAGCTGACGGGAAATACACCAGTCCTGAATATCGCGCATCCAGGAGAAGTACATGTTTTCGTACTGCTTCGGTACGAACTGGATGTCGCCATTCTCAACCGCTTCAACCGCCGGTTTTGCCAGCACGTCGGCACGGACGTACCACTGGTCGGTCAGCATCGGTTCGATAACCACGCCGCCACGGTCGCCGTAAGGTACGGTCAGGTCGTGCGGTTTAATTTCTTCCAGCAGGCCCAGGGCATCAACGGCGGCAACCACCGCTTTACGCGCAGCAAAACGTTCCAGCTTCTGGAACTCAGCCGGGATTTCATTGGAGTAAACGTCGGACTCTTCGCCTTTGGTGTCGTACACTTCCGCGGTTTCGCGGATGTCGCCGTCAAAGGTCAGAATGTTGATCATCGGCAGGCCGTGACGTTTCCCGACTTCGTAGTCGTTAAAGTCGTGCGCCGGGGTGATCTTCACGCAGCCGGTGCCTTTTTCCATGTCGGCGTGTTCATCGCCGACGATCGGAATGCGACGGTTAACCAGCGGCAGGACAACGAATTTGCCGATCAGATCTTTGTAGCGCGGATCTTCCGGGTTAACGGCTACGCCGGTATCACCCAGTACGGTTTCCGGACGGGTGGTGGCGACGACCAGGTAATCTTTACCGTCTGCGGTTTTCGCGCCGTCAGCCAGCGGATAGCGGATGTGCCACATGGAGCCTTTAGACTCGCGGTTTTCCACTTCCAGATCAGAAATAGCGGTGCGCAGTTTCGGGTCCCAGTTGACCAGACGCTTGCCACGGTAGATCAGATCTTCTTTGTACAGGCGGACAAAGACTTCTTTCACGGCATTGGAAAGACCTTCGTCCATAGTGAAGCGCTCGCGCTCCCAGTCAACGGAGTTGCCGAGACGGCGCATCTGACGGGTAATGGTGCCGCCGGATTCCGCTTTCCACTGCCAAATTTTGTCGATAAACGCTTCGCGACCGTAGTCGTGACGGGTTTTACCTTCTTCAGCGGCAATCTTACGCTCAACCACCATCTGGGTAGCGATACCCGCGTGGTCGGTACCGGCCTGCCACAGGGTGTTTTTACCCTGCATGCGCTGGTAGCGAATCATGGTATCCATGATGGTTTGCTGGAAAGCATGACCCATATGCAAACTGCCGGTGACGTTCGGCGGCGGGATCATGATGCAGAAGGACTCTTTGCTTTCATCGCCGTTAGGTTTGAAATAGCCCTGCTTTTCCCAGTGCTCGTAAAGCGGCTGTTCGATATCTTGTGGGTTGTATGTCTTTTCCATTATTTCCAGGTTGCCGTATTCAGGTTAAAACCAGCCACGCGGTAAGCTTTGTAGCGATCGCGTGCCGATTGTTTCAAAGAATCTTCGTAAGGAACGAAGTCTATCACTTCTGTGAAAGCGGTGGCAAAATCTGCAAAGCCAACGCGCAAACTGATGAGCAGGTCGCGCGGGCTGCTATTGCGTTTCTCCGGCCAGGCAATCTCTACCGGCGCGCCGCCTCTGGGGCCTTCTCCCGCCAGATTATGCGGAACAAAACTTTCTGCCGGTCTAGCCCACAGAGCTTCATCCAGTCGAAGAGCCTGCTTTTCGTTTTCACAGGCGATCAGCACGCGCTTGCCAGCACGCCAACGTTCTGCGGCAATTTCACACACCAGTTGTTCAACGGCGCTTAAGCCATCGACGGTGTTATCATTGTCCAGAATATAGAACGTTGCGTTTCTCATGATATGGGGCTTCTTGTTGTGGATTTAAATGCAAAGCCGGGTGGCGCTACGCTTACCCGGCCTACGGTTGAGTGACGTTGTAGGCCGGGTAAGGCGAAGCCGCCACCCGGCGTTTTACATCACTCTTCGCCGTTAAAACCGGCACGATTGAGCAGGAACTGCGACAGCAGCGCGACCGGACGACCGGTTGCGCCTTTGGCTTTCCCTGAACGCCATGCTGTACCAGCGATATCCAGGTGCGCCCAGTTGTACTTACGGGTAAAACGTGACAGGAAGCAGCCCGCGGTAATGGCACCGCCAGGGCGTCCGCCGATGTTCGCCATATCCGCAAAGTTGGACTCTAACTGCTCCTGGTATTCATCACCCAGCGGCAAACGCCACGCGCGGTCACCAGCCTGCTCGGACGCACCGATCAGCTCATGCGCCAGCGGGTTGTGGTTCGACATCAGGCCGGTGATGTGATGGCCCAGCGCAATCACGCACGCGCCGGTCAGGGTCGCGACGTCAATCACCGCTTCTGGCTCAAAGCGCTCGACGTAGGTTAACACGTCGCACAGCACCAGACGGCCTTCGGCATCCGTATTGAGCACTTCAACGGTCTGTCCAGACATCGTGGTCAGCACGTCGCCTGGGCGATACGCGCGGCCACCCGGCATGTTTTCACAGCCCGCCAGCACGCCGACAACGTTGATGGGGAGCTGAAGCTCGGCCACCATGCGCATCACGCCGTATACCGCTGCCGCGCCGCACATGTCGTATTTCATCTCATCCATGCCTTCGGCTGGTTTGATGGAGATACCGCCGGAGTCAAAGGTTAACCCTTTACCGACCAACACAATCGGACGCGCGTCTTCGGACGGATTGCCTTTGTACTCGATGACCGACATCAGCGACTCGTTCTGCGAGCCGTGACCGACGGCCAGATAAGAGTGCATGCCCAGCTCTTTCATTTGCTGCTCGCCGATCACTCGGGTCACAACATTTTTGCTGTAGCTGTCTGCCAGCTGGCGCGCCTGAGAGGCCAGGTAGGCGGCGTTACAGATGTTCGGCGGCATGTTGCCAAGATCTTTTGCCGCTTTAATGCCGGCGGCGATCGCCAGACCGTGTTGGATCGCACGCTCACCGCTGGTCAGTTCGCGGCGGGTCGGCACGTTAAAGACCATTTTACGCAGCGGGCGACGTGGCTCGCTTTTGTTGGTCTTCAGTTGATCAAAGCTGTACAGCGTTTCCTGTGCCGTCTCAACGGCCTGGCGCACTTTCCAGTAGTTATTGCGCCCTTTGACGTGCAGCTCAGTCAGAAAGCAGACGGCTTCCATTGAGCCTGTATCATTCAGGGTATTGATGGTTTTCTGAATGACCTGCTTGTACTGGCGCTCATCAAGTTCGCGCTCTTTGCCACACCCAATAAGGAGAATTCGCTCAGACAGAACGTTAGGAACATGGTGCAGCAACAGGGTTTGACCCGGTTTGCCTTCCAGTTCGCCGCGACGCAGCAGTGCGCTGATGTACCCGTCGCTGATCTTGTCGAGCTGCTCTGCAATCGGAGAGAGGCGGCGTGGTTCAAAGACACCCACGACGATGCACGCACTCCGCTGTTTCTCCGGGCTACCGCTTTTTACACTGAACTCCATGCACTACGCTCCTGAATCTTAAAGACAACGGCGGTGGCTACGGATAGAATTGCAAGCTTTCGTAACTCATACCCGCTGTTGCGGTGACTTCGTGTTAATCTTAACGTTATTACGGCATTGGCACGTCAGAACAATTTCTGAGAGGTGGATCCGTTGAGTATAATGATCTTAGCGACGATTTCGACGACTCAAGAGAATAAATGACGTTTAAGCCATGAAACAAGCTAAATTCCGGCAAAAGACGGGTTTTTACGGGCGTATTTAAAGTGATAATCATAAGATATCTGGTTCGGGAAACGCTCAAAAGCCAACTTGCGATCCTATTCATCCTGCTTTTGATCTTCTTTTGTCAAAAGTTGGTCAGGATCCTTGGTGCGGCTGTTGACGGTGATATCCCGGCAAATCTGGTGCTCTCGCTGCTGGGGCTGGGCGTGCCAGAAATGGCGCAACTTATCTTGCCCTTAAGCCTGTTCCTCGGGCTGTTGATGACGCTGGGCAAACTGTATACCGAAAGCGAAATTACGGTCATGCACGCCTGCGGGCTGAGCAAGGCAGTGCTCGTGAAAGCGGCGATGGTGCTGGCGCTGTTTACCAGTATTATTGCGGCGGTCAACGTGATGTGGGCCGGGCCGTGGTCCTCCAGACATCAGGACGAAGTTCTGGCGGAGGCGAAAGCGAACCCCGGTATGGCGGCGCTTGCTCAGGGGCAATTCCAGCAGGCGACCAACGGCAGTTCGGTGCTGTTTATCGAAAGCGTTGACGGCAGCAATTTCAAAGACGTGTTCCTCGCGCAAATCCGCCCGAAAGGCAACGCTCGTCCTTCGGTCGTCGTAGCCGATTCCGGACATCTTACCCAGATGCGTGATGGCTCTCAGGTCGTGACGCTGAACCAGGGGACGCGCTTTGAAGGTACCGCGCTGCTGCGCGATTTCCGCATTACCGACTTCCAGGATTATCAGGCGATTATCGGTCATCAGGCCGTGGCGCTGGATCCAAATGATACCGACCAGATGAACATGCGTACGCTGTGGACGACCGACACCGATCGTGCCCGCGCGGAGCTAACCTGGCGTATCACGTTAGTATTCACCGTATTTATGATGGCGCTGATGGTCGTACCGCTGAGCGTGGTGAACCCGCGTCAGGGGCGCGTGCTGTCGATGCTGCCAGCAATGCTGCTCTATTTGCTGTTCTTCCTGGTTCAGACGTCGCTGAAGTCGAACGGCGGTAAAGGTAAGCTGGATCCGGTGTTCTGGATGTGGACGGTTAACCTGGCGTATCTGGCGCTGGCGATTGTGCTTAACCTCTGGGATACGGTGCCGATGCGCCGCTTGCGTGCCCGTTTTATGCGTAAAGGAGCGGTATAATGCAGCCTTTTGGTGTACTTGACCGCTATATCGGTAAAACCATTTTCACCACCATCATGATGACGCTGTTCATGCTGGTGTCGCTCTCCGGGATCATCAAGTTCGTTGACCAGCTGAAAAAAGCCGGGCAGGGGAGCTACGATGCGATGGGCGCCGGGCTGTATACCCTGCTCAGTGCGCCTAAAGATATCCAGATCTTCTTCCCGATGGCGGCGCTGCTGGGGGCATTGCTGGGGTTGGGCATGCTGGCCCAGCGCAGTGAACTGGTGGTGATGCAGGCTTCTGGCTTTACCCGTATGCAGGTGGCGTTGTCGGTGATGAAAACCGCGATTCCGCTGGTGCTGCTGACGATGGCTATCGGCGAATGGGTCGCGCCACAAGGCGAACAGATGGCGCGTAACTACCGTGCGCAGCAGATGTACGGCGGCTCGCTGCTCTCTACCCAGCAGGGTTTGTGGGCGAAAGACGGTGACAGCTTTGTCTACATCGAGCGGGTGAAAGGCGACGCAGAGTTAGGCGGGATTAGCATCTACTCGTTTAACGACAAGCGCCGTCTGCAGTCTGTACGCTACGCTGCGAGCGCGACGTTTGACCCGGAACAGAAGGTCTGGCGTTTGTCGCAGGTGGATGAATCCAACCTGACCGATCCGAAGCAAATCACTGGCTCGCAAACGGTGAGCGGCACCTGGAAAACCAACCTGACACCCGACAAGCTCGGCGTTGTGGCGTTGGATCCTGATGCGCTGTCGATTAGCGGTCTGCATAACTACGTGAAGTACCTGAAGTCGAGCGGCCAGGATGCCGGACGCTATCAGCTCAATATGTGGAGCAAAGTCTTCCAGCCGCTGTCTGTAGCGGTCATGATGCTGATGGCGCTGTCGTTTATCTTTGGTCCGCTGCGTAGCGTCCCGATGGGCGTGCGCGTGGTGACAGGGATTAGCTTTGGCTTTGTGTTCTATGTGCTGGACCAAATCTTTGGCCCGCTGACGCTGGTGTACGGCATTCCGCCGATTATCGGTGCGCTGCTGCCAAGCGCCAGCTTCTTCCTGATAAGCCTGTGGCTAATGCTACGTAAGTCGTAATCACAGTAATCGTAGGCCTGATAGCGTTGTGCTTTTCAGGCCTACTCCGGACCCGTAGGCCGGATAAGGCGTTTACACCGCCATTCGGCAACGTAACACGGGGCTAGCGTTTTCTCCCGCCCATCAAACTCCCCAACATGCCGCGAATTATCTGATTGGTAACCTGTCGCGCCGCGCTTTTCGCCACGCTCTGCACTACGCCATCGCGCTTACCGCCGCGCGGTCCGGTGCTGCCAAACAGAATATCCTTCAACCCACCGAGAATACCGCCGTCCACATCGACAGCTTTACCGTTGGCGGGAGGTGTATTTTGCTGCTCGGTACTGGCCTGCACGCCTTGCTGCAAACGTTCATAGGCGGACTCGCGGTCGATATCTTCTTCATATTTACCGTACAGAGAAGAGTGATTAATCAGCCCGTTGCGTTCGTCGTCCGTCACCGGTCCCATCCGTGAGCATGGCGCAATCACCATCGCCCGTTCAACCACCGACGGGCTGCCTTTGGCGTCCAGAAACGACACCAGCGCCTCACCGGTTCCCAGCTCCTGAATGGCTTTTTCGGTATCAAATGCCGGGTTGGCGCGCATGGTTTGCGCCGCGCTTTTCACCGCTTTCTGATCTTTCGGGGTGAATGCGCGCAGGGCGTGCTGCACGCGGTTCCCCAACTGACCAAGCACGTTGTCCGGAATATCCGACGGGTTTTGCGAGACGAACCACACGCCGATCCCTTTCGAGCGGATCAGGCGGATCACCTGTTCGATTTTATCCAGCAGCACCTGCGGAGCATCGTTGAACAGCAGGTGCGCTTCATCGAAGAAGAACACCAGTTTTGGCTTCTCCAGATCGCCCGCTTCCGGCAGCTGTTCATACAGCTCGGAGAGCATCCACAGCAGGCTGGCGGCGTACAGTTTGGGCATCTGGTAGAGCTTCTCGGCGCTGAGGATATTAATCATCCCTTTGCCGCTGGCGTCGGTACGCATCCAGTCTTTGATGTCCAGCATCGGTTCGCCAAAGAAGTGTGCCGCTCCCTGCTGCTCCAGCGACAGCAGCCCGCGCTGGATCGCCCCGACCGAGGCGCTACTGATATTGCCGTACTGATTCTGGAAGGATTTAGCGTTATCGCCAATGTACTGGGTGATGGCCCGCAGGTCTTTGAAATCGAGCAGCAACAGACCCTGGTCATCGGCAATGCGGAAGATTATATCCAGCACGCCTGACTGCACGTCGTTGAGGTTCAGCAGACGGGCCAGCAGCAGCGGACCGAGGTCTGATACCGTGGCCCGCACGGGGTGACCTTTTTCGCCGAAGATATCCCACACGGTGACCGGATTAGCATGCGGTTGCCAGTCGGTAATGCCGATATTTTTCAGGCGGGCGAGCAGCTTGTCAGAGGCTTGTCCTTCCTCGGCCACGCCGGTTAAGTCACCTTTCACATCGGCCATAAATACCGGTACGCCAATCTCGGACAGCGATTCGGCCAGCTTCTGTAGCGTGACGGTTTTACCGGTCCCGGTCGCGCCGGTAATCAGTCCGTGACGGTTGGCCATACCTGGCAGTAAAAACAGTTCGGTGTCCGGCGTGCGGGCAATTAGCAGGGGTGCGCTCATTGAGATTTCCTCCATTTATCCTGCCTGGAGTATAGGCAACCGTGACGCACTCTTCACCGCTAAATTACGGAGATTGTGAGGAGAATTTAACCTGTCTGGAATAGCGGGGAGAATAGCCGGGAAGCTTACGCCACCCGGCAAAGACGATCAGAAGTCGGCTTTAAGTACTACGCGGTAGCGGGCCTTACCGTCACGCACGTGCTGGATAGCTTCGTTAATTTGCGACATCGGGTACAGTTCGGTGGTGGGCGACACCTTGCTGCGCCCGGCAAATTTCATCAGCTTGCGCAGCTCGAACGGCGTACCTGTTGCCGAACCGGAGATGCTGCGATCGCCGGCAATTAAGGTGAACGCCGGAACCGGCAGCGGCTTCAGCACCGCGCCGACGGTATGGAAGTTACCGCCGTAGGCCAGCGCTTCAAAATAGGGCTGCCAGTCGAGATCGACGTTAACCGTATTAATGATGAGATCGAACTGGCCCGCCAGCGCTTTTAGCGCATCCGGATCGCGGCTATTGACCACCTTATCCGCTCCCATCGCCAACACTTCCTGCTCTTTCGCCGGATTGGAGCTGAACGCGGTCACTTCGCAACCCATCGCATGTAACAGCTTAATAGCGATATGCCCCAGGCCGCCGATGCCGATCACCCCGACGCGGCTGGTGGCGGTGATATGGTGCATCAGCAGCGGTTTGAACACCGTGATGCCGCCGCACAGTAATGGGCCAGCGGCCGCCAGATCGATGCTCTCCGGCAACGGGATCACCCACTGCCAGTCGGCCCGCAGCTTCTCGGCAAAGCCACCGCGATTAAGAATTGTGGGAACAGACCCTTCAAGGCAGTTGATCTGATTACCGCTGATACAGGCATCGCAGTGCCCGCAGCTGCGTGCCGTCCAGCCAACGCCGACGCGCTGACCAACCTTCAGGCCCTTATCCTGTGCCGCGCTGCCGAGCGCTGCCACACGGCCAATCACCTCATGCCCGGCAACCAGCGGATACTGAGAGAATCCCCATTCGTTGTCGATCATCGACAAATCGGAATGGCAGATACCGCAGTAATCGACCTGGACTTCGACATCTTCCGGCTTAAGCTCGCCCGCATCATATTCATAGAGTTCGAGTTCGCTGCCCGCCGCTTTTGCAGCGTAGCTTTTTATCATCGACATCGTGTTTCCCTCAGTATGGTGTTGAACTGGAAGTGTAGAGCATGAGGAAACGGGACGCTTCGCAGAAGGGGGGATTAAGGCCTTTTCTGCAGCAGCGCATTGAGCCACATTTCGTCACGGTCGGGACGCTTATCGCGCGTTGTCCAACTGCTGAGTAGCGTGATATCCGTCAGCGGTGCAATCAGCTTTTCCAGCCTTTGCTCGGTGAGATCGGTAAAGTGGCGGCCGTCTTTCACTCGTTCAGTTTCACCGTATTTGAACGACACATACCAGGTACCGCCCTTTTTAAGCGCATGGGAGAGTTTGCTCATTACGCTCGGTAACTCTTCGGCACTTACATGCAGCAACGACGCGCAGCACCAGATACCATCATAGTGTTCAATATCGGCGATATCGTTGAATGTCATCTGTCTGACGCGCAGCCCGGCATGCTGGCTGGCAAGGTTAACCATTTCCGATGAGGCGTCGAAAGCCTCGACCCTATACCCCTTCTCAAGAAATGCTTTGCTGTCGCGCCCCGAGCCGCAACCCGCATCCAGAATACGCCCGCCTTCTGCGATGCGTTGCAGAAAAGGTTGATAAAGCGACTCCATATCGACATTAACCGTCGAGCTGAAAAAATCTTGCGCATGGCGCTGGTAATATTCAAGGGTCATCAGAATGTATCCGTTCCTTGTGCAATGGGTTCCCACTGGTGAAAGAGTATTTTAATCGCCTCGTTCCAGCTGTCGTTCAAAAATGTGTTTCTCTGCGCCTGGGTTGCACCGGTCTGGCGAATCAACGTTTCGCGCAGCGGAAGATGGCTGTTAATGAAGTATTCATTTCGGTCCCGTAGGCGCTGGAGTAGCCTGGTCGAAGGAAGTTGGGCAAATTTACCTTTCCCACCACGGTTACACTCCTTGCAGGCGAGGACCAGATTCCAGACGCCATCGATATTCGCCACCTGTCCCCGTGCTTTCCACGGAATAAAATGATCAACATCAGCGAAAGTGTCATCGCCAGCTTGCAGGCTGATGGGGGCAAAACAGTAGAAGCAGCGCCCCTTCTGATAACCATTCAGGCTATCCCGACAACTGGAGATCGCCACCCGTCGATCGCTGTTCCTGCTAAACAACATTTGGTCATCGTCGTCATATTCAATGTTAATCAGGTGGCTGGAGATATTCATTGCCCAGCCCTGCTCGACCAGGTTCCAGCGTGCGTCAGTTTCAAAACTGAAGTTTCGGTATTGCAGACGTTCACCCAGGTTGTAAAAGTTATCCGTCATCCGGATGCCTTTATGCGTTTTGCGCTCATCGATAAAAAAGCGTTTCTCAATCTCACCCTGATTCACATTGTGAAAGGCATCGAGCACGTTGTTAAACCCCTGGCGGACGGTGATGGCGGTGAGTTCATCGCGTGTAATTTCACCGTTATTAAATTGCGTACAGGCGGCAATAAATTGGCTGCTGCGTGAAGTGATCTGCTTTGGTGCGTGTTTTAGATGACGGCATAAATGGCCGCTGAATGGTACGGCCAGATCCTCAAGCACGATCAGATCGCTGCCGTCGGGTTTGAGATCGTACAACGCGTGGGCGAGGGCAAACTTGTAGGAAGCCACATTTTTGCCGAAAAGGATAATCCCGCGCCAGTAGTTCTCCAGCGTGGGTTCAACCTGATAGAAACGCATAACGGTGTCCTGAGCGCGGTGAGTAACCGCTATTACGTGATTCAGTAACGATATCTCATAGTAAACGGCAGCAAATGTAAACCGAGCGGGTCACGTTGCATTTTTTTGCGAGGTAAATTCCGGAAAAATTCAGGTAAGAGATGAGAATAGCTGGAGCAAGGAGGGAGCGTGGGCGATCGAAGCGCAATGACGCTGTTTTTTTCAACACTTAGCGAGACTATCGCGTGCTGGCGCTTGCATGGTGGCGCATGACAGGTATAATCCACAACGTTTTCCGCATCCCTTCCGTGCCGGAGTGGCGAAATCGGTAGACGCAGTTGATTCAAAATCAACCGTAGAAATACGTGCCGGTTCGAGTCCGGCCTTCGGCACCATTAGTACTTCCAAGACCATCCGAGAAAGTCCAATTATCCCTTTAAAATCAATACTTGCAGCGATTTTTACGTCCTGAGTCGTCCGAGGTTGTCCGTTGAAATCCGGATGTCATTGGGGGCATAATTGGGGGCATCTTAACTTCGATTAGAAATGTGCCCCCAAATGAAGCTCAACGCCAGACAGGTCGAGACCGCAAAGCCAAAAGACAAAACCTACAAAATGGCCGATGGCGGCGGTTTGTATCTTGAGGTTTCGGCCAAGGGTTCTAAATACTGGCGCATGAAATACAGACGCCCCTCTGACAAAAAAGAGGATCGCCTCGCTTTTGGTGTTTGGCCTACTGTGACGCTTGCTCAAGCAAGAGCAAAGCGTGACGAGGCTAAAAAGTTCTTAGTGCAGGGCATTGACCCAAAAGCCGAACAGAAAGAAGCTCAGGCTGAGAATTCGGGGGCATACACTTTCGAAACAATTGCTCGTGAATGGCATGCCAGTAACAAGCGCTGGAGTGAAGATCATCGATCACGCGTTCTACGCTATCTTGAGCTTTATATCTTCCCTCATATCGGTTCGTCCGACATTCGGCAGCTTAAAACCAGCCACCTGTTAGCCCCGATTAAAAAAGTTGATGCCAGTGGTAAGCATGACGTTGCGCAGCGTCTTCAACAGCGCGTCACGGCTATTATGCGTTATGCCGTACAGAACGATTACATCGACTCAAATCCAGCCAGTGATATGGCTGGTGCGCTATCGACAACCAAAGCGCGGCATTACCCCGCTTTACCCTCCAGCCGGTTCCCTGAGTTTCTTGAACGTCTTGTTGCATATCGTGGTCGTGTAATGACACGGATCGCGGTCGAGCTTTCCTTGCTAACTTTTGTGCGTTCCAGTGAGTTACGTTTCGCGCGTTGGGATGAATTCGACTTCGATAAATCTCTTTGGCGTATACCTGCAAAACGAGAAGAAATTAAAGGCGTGCGTTATTCGTACCGAGGCATGAAGATGAAAGAGGAACATATCGTTCCGCTTAGTCGGCAGGCGATGATTTTATTAAACCAGTTAAAGCAGATTAGTGGTGATAAAGAGCTGCTTTTTCCGGGTGATCATGACGCAACTAAGGTTATGAGTGAAAATACGGTAAACAGCGCATTGCGTGCGATGGGCTATGATACGAAAACCGAGGTGTGTGGGCATGGGTTTAGGACTATGGCGCGTGGTGCGTTGGGGGAGTCGGGGTTATGGAGTGATGACGCGATAGAGAGGCAACTGAGCCACTCAGAGCGTAATAATGTACGTGCTGCATATATTCACACATCCGAGCACTTGGATGAGCGTAGGCTCATGGTGCAATGGTGGGCTGATTATCTTGATAGTTGTCATAAACACCAGATCGCACCATATGAGTTTGCACGGATTTATAAATCATAGTTCTTTTATATCAGTTAGTTAGATTTTTAATTAACAATTTTAGTGGTTATGATGTGAGTTGGATAGATAAACGATATTTTTTTACTTCCAAATCCAGTTTTTCTTGATAATATTTTTGAGTGACGCATTGAATTAAACGTTCGAGGGAATGTGATGGAAAGCGAAATTGAAATGGATAACCCACTTGCATCACCTCAGCGAGAGTCCGCTGGTGCTGATTCATATGACCGTTTTGAATACCAATATCATTGGGCTCTATGTCAGGCTTTTTCAGCGTACAAAAATGCTAGAGACTTCGCTGTATTCATGGAATATCATGAAGATGTAATCATTGCCGACTCTCTTGATAAAGAAAAAGTTAAGTTTACGTTTAATCAAGTGAAAGCTAACTCTTCAGGTAGCTATACGATTAATAGTTTGACTAAGCGAGATAAAGGGAAAAATGGCGAAAAACCCTCTCTTTTAGGAAAACTATGTTCTTCCGTTCATAAAAAATGTTATTTGAGTAAGGTGACTGAATTAAATTTCGTGAGCACAATAGGTTTCAATTTTTCTCCTAAAGATGGGTTAAAGTTGAGAGCTTTAGGTCTTTCTGAACTGAACTCAGGTGATTTATCATTAATTACAAACAACCTAAATAAAGAGATTGATGAGTTTGATGCCTTCCCAAAAGAAATAATTAGATTTGTTTACTCTGATATACCACTTCAAAGTTATTATGAGCACACAATAACAAGAATTACTGATAGTGTCGAAGTCGTATTCCCTAAACATTTATTAAAACCAAAAGACATTTATAGGGTTTTAATGGATGCACTTAGAATCCGAGGCAAAGACACTTTTGATTATGATAAATGGGATGAAGTGCTTGTTAAAAAGGCATTAACCTTTGATGACATACATAAAGTAGTGACAAACGGTATATCTGGAGAAAATTCAGGGGTAGATCTTGAAACCGCTAAATATGTCATTAATGACTTAACTATTAATGGCTTAGAAAAGGGTAGGCTATTAAAAGAGGTTAAGGCTTATACTTTACGTGTTTTATCTCCTTCACTAGCAATGCTGGAAGCTCAAAAGAGTATCCAGGAGGTTATTGTTAAAAACCGAAACCAAATAGGCGACAACATAACGTACGATTTTCTTCAGAGACTCAGCGCTGAAATTCCAGAGAGAACAAAATATATATTAGATACAGAAAGAACATTGATTGCAGCAATTATATACGAAATTATTTCGAGTGAAATATAATGGAAAAAAACTATAAATTGTTGATTAGGAATTTAAGGACAAAATTACATGAGAAAGTTAGTTTTAGAGAAAATAACAATAATATCTCATTCAACAAAATCCGCGAGGCAATTCGAGTTCGGAAGGAACCTGACTCTAATAACAGCTGATGATGGTAATAGTGTCGGAAAATCGACGTTAGCTAAAATGATTTTCTGGTCATTTGGCTGCGAACCTTTATTTTCTAGTGTTTGGAAGGAACTTGATTGCTCATCCATTATCAATTTTAGTATTGATGGTGAATCAATTTCTATTCACCGTTATAAAAATGAAATGAGCTTTCGCAAACCTGGCCAGCTATTGAAGGTTTATAATAAGATCACTGGTGCCTTTGCCGAGTTATTCGCAGAGTTAGTGAAATTTGATGTGCTATTACCTAAAAAAAATAGTTTTAATTTAGAGGTTCCTCCTCCCTCGTATTATTTTTTGCCTTTCTATATTGACCAAAAAAGAACATGGGTGAAACCATGGGATTCTTTTTCTAATCTACAGCAATATAGTAAGTGGGCGCAACCTGTAATATCGTTTCATAGCGGTCTTATTTCGAAGGAACACTTTGTTGTTGAAGAAGATATATATGAAATTAAAGCGAAAGCGGATGAGGTTGAAAGTAATATTAATGAATTAAAGAATGCTGTCACTATTTTAAAAAATAATATCGCTCATCAAGATTACACTGCAGATTCTGAAAGTTTAGCCGATGAGATATTAAAGTACGAAGAGTTAATTAAACGTAACCTAGATGAATCTGCAAACTTAAAAATTGAGATGGTTGACCTTGAGTCGCAATTAAAACTTGCTGAATCCATAATTAGCGAACTGGATAAAGATTATATTTTTTCTGTAGAGAACATGAATGAAGGAAGCGTTGAATGTCCTACATGTGGAACAATCCATGAGAACTCTATAGCTCACAGAAGTAGCATTCTTATTGACAAAGAAAAAGCTGAAAAGCAATTTACTTTGCTATTAAATGAAAAATTACGCCTGCAAGATAACTTGACTAATTTAGATAGAATACTATTGGGGTTTAAAGAAAAATTATCAAATGCGCAGTCAGCATTTGAATTAAGTAACTCGAAGGCGTTTTCAGAGTTTATGACTAATAATGTCGATAAGCAGATTGACGTTATCGTTGAAAAAAAATCAGCTGTTCTCGAAAGCCAAAAGTTAAAAGAGAAGGGTTTGAAAAAAACTCAGAAGGATTTAATTACGAAGGAACAAAGAAATACTATAAAAGAAGATTTCTCCAATACATTCTTTAAGTACATAACTAAATTAAGAGTTAATATAGATGCTTCTCTTATAAAGAGCCCGCTCGATTACAACAAAATATATGAGGTTGGAGGGGCCGCTGAAGATGCTCGAGCGGTTTTAGGATATTACTTGGCTTTATATGAGCATATTTCAGAATATGGTCATGAGGTGGTTCCTCCTCTTGTTATTGATACCCCCAATCAACAGGAACAATCTACCGAGAACTATAATAAAATAGTTGAGGCGATAGCTAGAGGGGTTACTGAAAACAAGCAATACATTATTTGTGCAATGCAACACAGTGCATTGGATACTCTTTCAAAAGATGCAAAAGTCATTCGTCTGGATGAAAGAAAAATACTTACAGCTTCTGAGTATGAAGAAGCAAAAGACATTGAAGAGCAATTTCTTTTTATATGATTAATCCCAATTGAAAGGACTTTTATATCTAAAGCATGGAGCTATGTGGGTTAATTGTTTGAAACGCGCTGGCGCGCAATGCTCTCCCCGCCACGCCTGCCCGCTTCCTGGGGCGCTTTTAATGCAGGTGCATAAAGGGGCTCAGGCCGCGCCAGTGCTGGTGCGCCGGGGTGTGGAAAATTCAGGTTTTTGCATGCAAAGCCATGCAGCGTAGGCATGCATGGCTATTTTTATTAAAAAGACGGGTATTTTCGGGGCGTTTTATGCGGATTTTTTGCGGGTCTGCGCGGCCTGTCGGCGTATGAAAATCTGACTCTGTTCAGGCGTATATTTTGCCCGGTTGTCGTCTCTCGATGCTCTGTCAGGCCGGAAACCGATGGTTGTCAGCATGTCACGATCTTCCTCTGCGTAATCAATATTTCCTCCGCGGGTTACATGAACGGACAGCGCTTCGCGAACACTGGCGGCCGCCCGGTCGAGAGCCCGTTCTCTGACGATGTCAGGTTGTTCGCTGAGATGCATTAATTCCGGTGCCAGTGCGGCGGCCAGCGCGTCGCCGCTTACCTGCATAAAAGCGTGGAGCTGACGCCGGATACTGATACGCTGCACGGCCTCATGTGACCGGATGTACTGCCCGGCCGACTGATTTACCGCCCATTTTTTCAGGTCAATATCATCCCGCAGCGCCCGTGCTGCCTCCGGTTCATAACGGGTGCAGGTCAGCTCCAGCTCTTTCAGCGCCATTTCAGCCCGCGCCAGTGCTGACTTGCTGCTCATCCAGTCCGATTTATTCTTCTGACAGGTTTCAAAGGCCTGTTCCAGTAGTGCTCGTGCCATTGTCTTTTCTCCTGAATCAGTGGCGCAGCGATGAGCGGGCGCAGTCCAGAATTCGGGGCGGTGTTTCTGGCACTGTCTGCGGCGGTTCGGGCTTTTCTTCTGCCGGTGGCCGTATCACCTCGTCGATAGACTCGGTGGTGCGAAAGGTTGCGGAGCAAAAGACATTCACGCACTGGAGGTAGCTCTGTTTGACGTTATCCGACAGGTAACGGCTGGTACGGACATGGGCAGCCTGTTTGCAGTACGGACAGCGCATCATGGCTTAACCCCCCGCGATTTTTTCTTCTGTGCCAGCTCTTTAGCCCGCGCCATTCGGAGAACAGGGCTTTTAAAGAGCTTCATGTCCACGCCGGTAAGAGCCGGACGGTGAAGCCCAATTTTTGAAATTACCGGCTCCTGCGCCATGTTGAATGTGTAGTATCTGCTTTGCGCCAGTACATTCTCCCCCAGCTCCTGAATGAGAACGTTGTGAGGGTGTTCTTCTCCTTTCATTTCGAGTTCACGCAGACGTAACGCAAATGCGCGCACCAGTGAGGGAGGGATGTCTTTCATCACGGTCGCCCACTCATTCCGGGAGTAGGCAGAGAACACCGTAAAATGCGTGCCGACGTACTTATCTCCTGATGTACAGGCGGACAGCATGGTACTGGCCTTATCATCGTTGAGTTCATCAATCAGGGCGGTGAATTCCTCCGCCAGCTCCCGACCGGCCACTCGCTGACTGTGTTCGGCTTTCAGTTCCGGGGTCATCATGCCGCGCAGTTCGCGAAAACGGGTACGCCAGTTCTGTTCGGCTTCGGCACTTTCATTCAGGGCGTTCTGACGCTCTTTCTCGCTGCGGGTAATAGCCGCATCAATATCATTCAGTTTCAGCATGTTTTCCGTGTGCGCGGATTTGGCCTTGCTAAACGCATCAAGCGCATTATTTATCGTGGCTTCTGCGTTCTGGTTTGCTTTCTCGTTAAGGCTGTCCAGTGCGCTGTCAATGGCCGTACGGATGTTCTCATCCTGCGTGCTGCCGATGGTTTTCATTACTGCGGTAAACAAATCTGGTTTCATCGTCGGGTTCTCTCTGTGTTTTCAACCTGACGCCATTCTGCCGTCCCTCAGACAACAACTCGATTCATTGCCGTTGTAGCAGA
>NZ_JAOWGX010000031.1:0-5175 GCF_030332915.1 Citrobacter sp. Cpo040 | reverse complement strand
GCCGGGCTGAACGTATTTTGTAGGCCTGATAAGCGCAGCGCATCAGGCACATCACAACACCGCACCATCGGGTGCAAAGCAATATCCTGAGCCTCCATAACACAAGCCATCCTGCGGTATATGCGGTAAACTAGGCGCGATTTTGCATCAGGAAAGCGTCTATGAATCACTCCCTTAAAGCCTGGAACACCTTCGGTATCGATCAGCAAACAAATGAACTTGTCTGCGCCGAAAATGAACAACAATTACTGAATGCCTGGCAATCAGCCAATGCATCGCATCATCCAGTACTGATCCTGGGCGAAGGGAGCAACGTCCTGTTTCTTGATGCCTTCCAGGGTACGGTGATCGTCAATCGTATTAAGGGTATTGAGATTACAGAACAACCTGATGCGTGGCATTTGCACGTAGGTGCGGGTGAAAACTGGCATCATCTGGTCCAGCATACGTTGCAGCTTGGTATGCCTGGGCTGGAAAATCTGGCGCTTATCCCAGGCTGCGTGGGTTCATCGCCAATCCAGAATATTGGTGCCTATGGCGTAGAGCTACAGCGCGTCTGCGAATACGTAGACTGCGTTGAGCTGTCGACTGGCAAACATCTGCGCGTTGGTGCAGCAGAATGTCGCTTTGGTTATCGTGACAGCATCTTCAAACATGAATACCAGGATCGCTTCGCAATTATTGCTGTTGGTTTACGCTTGTCTAAACAGTGGCATCCGGTACTGACCTATGGCGATCTGACGCGCCTGGATCCTACAACGGTGACGCCTCAGCAGGTTTTTGATTCTGTCTGCCATATGCGCACGACAAAACTGCCCGATCCGAAAGTAAACGGTAATGCAGGAAGCTTCTTTAAAAACCCGGTTGTCACCGCAGAGATTGCGCAGGAGCTCCTGGCAAAATTCCCAACAGCACCTCATTACCCGCAGGCTGATGGTTCTGTGAAACTGGCAGCCGGCTGGCTTATCGATCAGTGTCAGCTAAAAGGCATGCGCATTGGTGGCGCAGCGGTACATCAACAGCAGGCTCTGGTGCTGATCAATGCAGATAATGCGACGAGTCAGGATGTGGTGCAACTTGCACATCATGTACGTCAAAAAGTCGGTGAGAAATTTAATGTCTGGCTCGAACCAGAGGTCCGATTTATTGGCCCGCAGGGTGAAATGAATGCTGTGGAGATCATTGCATGAAGGATAATACCGTCCCTCTGACGCTTATTTCATTACTCGCTGATGGCGAATTTCATTCTGGTGAGCAGCTCGGTGAAAAGTTGGGAATGAGCCGTGCCGCAATCAATAAGCATGTCCAGACGTTACGCGACTGGGGGGTTGATGTCTTTACTGTTCCAGGTAAAGGATACAGCTTACCGGAACCTATCCAACTATTAGATGCCTCACTTATTCATTCTCAACTGGATGGTGGAAATATCACAGTCCTGCCGGTTATCGACTCAACCAATCAGTACCTGATGGACCGAATAGGTCAACTGGAGTCAGGGGATGCCTGTGTCGCTGAATATCAGCAAGCCGGGCGCGGCCGCCGTGGTCGCAAATGGTTTTCACCGTTTGGTGCCAACCTGTACCTTTCAATGTTCTGGCGGCTGGAACAAGGACCGGCTGCCGCGATTGGCCTGAGTCTGGTTATTGGTATCGTCATGGCTGAGGTTTTACGCGATCTGGGCGCAGAGAAGGTACGTGTAAAATGGCCCAACGACCTCTATTTGCTCGACCGTAAGCTGGCAGGGATCCTGGTTGAACTGACCGGTAAGACAGGGGATGCCGCGCAGATTGTTATCGGTGCGGGTATTAATATGTCCATGCGCCGGGTTGAAGAAAATGTGGTTAATCAAGGCTGGATTAACTTGCAGGAAGCGGGCATTAACATTGATCGCAATACCCTTGCTGCCCGACTGATACGTGAGTTGCGTGCTGCGTTAGTGCTCTTTGAGCACGAAGGTTTAGCGCCGTATCTGTCTCGCTGGAAGAGACTGGATAACTTTATCGACCGCCCGGTCAAACTTATTATTGGCGATAAAGAAATATTTGGCATCTCTCGCGGAATAGACGCGCAAGGTGCATTATTGCTTGAACAAAATGGCGAGATCAAACCCTGGATGGGTGGAGAAATATCGCTAAGAAGCGCTGAGTAATAAGAAGGGGAGCTGTTGCTCCCCTTTTTTATTTATTTTCTCAACCTGACTTGCTCAACGGCATGATTGGCACTTTTCGTCATGATTAAGCTTGCTCGCTCACGCGTTGGTAATATATTTTGTTTTAAATTCAGCCAGTTAATCTCTTTCCATAACGATGTGGCGGTGTTGATAGCCTCATCTTCTGATAATTTTGCATAGTTATGGAAATAAGAGTCCGGGTTGGTAAACGCCCCTTCACGGAATTTCAGGAAACGGTTGATATACCACGTCTGGAGTAATTCTTCTGGCGCATCAACATAAATAGAAAAGTCGACAAAGTCAGAAACAAATACATGATGCGGATCGTGAGGATAGTCCATCCCGCTTTGTAATACATTTAGCCCTTCGAGTATTAATATGTCGGGCTGGGCAACGGTTTTGTCGCCATCAGGGATCACATCATAGATGAGATGGGAATAGACCGGCGCCGTGACGTTAGGTACGCCTGATTTCAGATCGGAAACGAATTTAACCAAGCGATGCATATCATAGGACTGGGGGAAGCCTTTCTTCTTCATCAGTCCACGATCTTTCAATACCTGGTTAGGGTGGAGAAAGCCATCGGTAGTAATCAACTCAACCTTGCGATGCTCGGGCCAGCGACTGAGCAAAGCCTGCAAAACACGCGCAGTCGTACTTTTACCGACGGCGACGCTGCCAGCAATGCTAATAATATAAGGAATACGCTCGCCATTCGTGCCTAAAAATTGCTCCAGCACGGCCTGACGTCGCAGGTTCGAACTGATGTAAAAGTTTAGCAAACGCGAGAGAGGCAAATAAATCTCGGCAACTTCTTCCAGCGATAAGTCTTCGTTAATGCCTTTAAGACGAGCAATCTCTTCCTCGGTCAGGGTCATCGGCACGGAATCACGAAGCGCAGCCCACTGGTTGCGATCAAACTGTAGGTAAGGCGACGTTAACGCTTGCTCTTTTATACTCATACGCATGGTCTGGCTGTCATTGCTATATCAGGTCTGCGGTAAAAAACGAAATCATCCCGGTACGCAATGGCACGCACATTTCAGTTAATTTGGACAATGGGCAGGAGGGTAACACCAGATGGGGGGGAATAATAAGAAAAAATCATCCTCTGAAATGCAATGTGACGGGTATTCCAGATGTATAAAGATGTGCTTTCTCTCTATCAAAGCGTACCTGCCGGAGCAAAATTCCTCCCAGAGGAGGCACGTGACGTTGGAAATTTGTCCAATCCAAAGAGGAAATAGATTATTTATCGGTCGTATAGTGCAAAATGTGAGCGATAGAACATTTTATGCAATTTTTTAGTTGCATGAGTGCGCGTGTCTCCATAAAATGCGCGCTACTTGATGCCGACTTAGCTCAGTAGGTAGAGCAACTGACTTGTAATCAGTAGGTCACCAGTTCGATTCCGGTAGTCGGCACCATCAAGTCCGGTGGGGTTCCCGAGCGGCCAAAGGGAGCAGACTGTAAATCTGCCGTCACAGACTTCGAAGGTTCGAATCCTTCCCCCACCACCACTTTCTGGCAGCGTTATCGCCGCCTGAGTTGATTAAAAAATTAATCAGCTCGAACAGAAAAGAGAGAAATCTCTTTTTTGTTGCAGAAAGAACTGGGTAGCCGAGTTTCAGGATGCGGGCATCGTATAATGGCTATTACCTCAGCCTTCCAAGCTGATGATGCGGGTTCGATTCCCGCTGCCCGCTCCAGACGTGCTGATATGGCTCAGTTGGTAGAGCGCACCCTTGGTAAGGGTGAGGTCCCCAGTTCGACTCTGGGTATCAGCACCACTTCACTTCTCCTTCCCGTTTCTCTCTGTTTACTTTTAAAAGCATTCAACAGCTCAGGTATATTGCCTGGTTGATGTGGTGATATCACCGATTTATCCGTGTCTTAGAGGGACAATCGATGTCTAAAGAAAAATTTGAACGTACTAAACCGCACGTTAACGTCGGTACTATCGGCCACGTTGACCATGGTAAAACAACGCTGACCGCTGCAATCACTACCGTTCTGGCTAAAACCTACGGCGGTGCTGCTCGCGCATTCGACCAGATCGATAACGCGCCGGAAGAAAAAGCTCGTGGTATCACCATCAACACTTCTCACGTTGAATATGACACCCCGACTCGCCACTACGCACACGTAGACTGCCCGGGCCACGCCGACTATGTTAAAAACATGATCACCGGTGCTGCGCAGATGGACGGCGCGATCCTGGTTGTTGCTGCGACTGACGGCCCGATGCCGCAGACTCGTGAGCACATCCTGCTGGGTCGTCAGGTAGGCGTTCCGTACATCATCGTGTTCCTGAACAAATGCGACATGGTTGATGACGAAGAGCTGCTGGAACTGGTAGAAATGGAAGTTCGTGAACTTCTGTCTCAGTACGATTTCCCGGGCGACGACACTCCGATCGTTCGTGGTTCTGCTCTGAAAGCGCTGGAAGGCGAAGCAGAGTGGGAAGCGAAAATCATCGAACTGGCTGGCTTCCTGGATTCTTACATCCCAGAACCAGAGCGTGCGATTGACAAGCCGTTCCTGCTGCCTATCGAAGACGTATTCTCCATCTCCGGTCGTGGTACCGTTGTTACCGGTCGTGTAGAGCGCGGTATCATCAAAGTTGGTGAAGAAGTTGAAATCGTTGGTATCAAAGAGACTGCTAAGTCTACCTGTACTGGCGTTGAAATGTTCCGCAAACTGCTGGACGAAGGCCGTGCTGGTGAGAACGTTGGTGTTCTGCTGCGTGGTATCAAACGTGAAGAAATCGAACGTGGTCAGGTACTGGCTAAGCCGGGCTCTATCAAGCCGCACACCAAGTTCGAATCTGAAGTGTACATTCTGTCCAAAGACGAAGGCGGCCGTCATACTCCGTTCTTCAAAGGCTACCGTCCGCAGTTCTACTTCCGTACTACTGACGTGACTGGTACCATCGAACTGCCAGAAGGCGTAGAGATGGTAATGCCGGGCGACAACATCAAAATGGTTGTTACCCTGATCCACCC
>NZ_JAOWGX010000030.1:0-27173 GCF_030332915.1 Citrobacter sp. Cpo040 | reverse complement strand
AGGTGGCGTATATTACGCTTTCCTCTTTCAGAGTCAACCCTCATTTTCAGGTTTTTCTCTTCAACCGAACCGGCTGTTTGCGTGAAGTGATTCACATCCGCCGTGTCGATGGAGGCGCATTATAGGGATCCCATTTTTTAGCACAAGTATTTTTTGGATCTTTTTTTCTGAATGCTTGTTTTTCACTCCTTTCGCTACATTCCTGCGCAATTTGGCTGATTTTTGATAGCTAAACCACTTGCACAGTCTCAATAATCCAACCAAAGTCTTCATTACTGCTCTATTTTCGTTGAGGTAAACATGTCTGATGTACTGCGTCCTTATAAGGATCTTTTCCCACAGATCGGAAATCGCGTAATGATCGACACCAGCAGTGTCGTCATTGGTGATGCCCGTTTGGCTGATGATGTCGGAATTTGGCCACTGGTCGCCATTCGTGGCGACGTTAACTATGTACAAATTGGTGCCCGTACAAACATTCAGGACGGCAGCGTTCTCCATGTCACACATAAGTCCACTTCTAATCCGCAGGGTAATCCATTGATCGTGGGTGAGGATGTGACGGTCGGTCACAAGGTCATGCTACACGGCTGCATCATTGGCAACCGAGTATTAGTCGGCATGGGTTCGATTCTGCTGGATGGCGTAGTCGTAGAAGACGACGTTATGATTGGGGCTGGGAGCCTGGTTCCCCAAAACAAACGCCTGGAAAGCGGGTATCTGTACCTGGGAAGCCCGGTTAAACAAATCCGTCCATTAAGCGATGAAGAGAAAGCAGGCTTACAATATTCAGCTAACAACTATGTTAAGTGGAAAGATGAATATTTAAGTCAGAGTAACCAAACCCAACCTTGAGCATCTTCCTGCTGGGCCTGGATCAATCCTTCAGCTTCTTCTTCCAGATCCCAGCGATGCTGTTGAAAGATTTCCAACCACTGTTCAGGCGTGTCGCCGCCAAAGCGGGACGCCAGCATCTCTCCAGAGATGGCACATGTTAACTGCATACCATGAACCATCGCCGGAAACACAACGGCGTTGACATCCGTGCGCCATTCTTCTCGATCGGGAAACTGGATCGCCTGATTCATGCCGACAATTCCTGCTGCATGCTTTTAATGACGGGTTCAATCTGCGGCAAAACCCCATGCCAGAGTAAAACGGCGTGCGCTGCTTGCCCCACCAGCATACCCAGGCCATCAGCATATTGTTTCGCCCCATGTTCGGCACACCAGGAGAGGAACGGTGTATCTCCTTTCTGATAAAACATGTCATAACAATAGACAGATGGGTGAATAAGAGATGTCGGAATAGCCGGTATCTCACCGCTAATTCCGCTGGATGTCGCGTTAATAATTAGATCAAAACTGTAATTATCAAGCTCGTCCATTCCTACCGCCTGTACGCTGCCGGTATGGGAGAAGATTTGTGCCAGTTCTTCAGCGCGCGAAGCGGTACGGTTAACAATAGTCACCGCACAATCCATAGAAAGAAGAGGTAATAAAACTCCACGGGATGCACCACCCGCACCAATCAACAGAACTCGCGATCCGGGACGAATAAAAGATAAACGCTCAAGATCGCTCAACAAGCCGATACCATCCGTGTTGTCTCCCAGTAAACGTCCATCCTCCAGCCGTTTAAGGGTATTGACGGCTCCAGCAAGCGATGCCCGCTCCGTTAGTTCATCGGCACGTGCAAATGCCTCTTCTTTAAAAGGCACGGTGACATTTGCCCCCTTCCCGCCCTCAGCAAAAAAAGCGTTCAGCGTATTCACAAAATCATTGATAGGCGCCAGTACACGCCCATAGGAGTGATCAATCTTCAGCTGCTCTGCAAATTGCTGATGAATAAAGGGCGATTTACTGTGCGCTATCGGATTACCAAAAACAGCATAGGCTTCTTTCATATTACCCCTGTCGAAACTGTTCACCTGTCAGAGCATCACGGATCTCCGAAGGATTCAAACGCCCCCCGGTCTCCCCTTCAACCACGGGAAAGTCTGTACCGAACTGTGCGCGAACTTCATCTACCGTTCTGCAAGGCGGTAAGCCACTCAAATTAGCACTGGTAGAAACTAACGGTTTGCCATAAGCCTGGCACAACGCAACCACCAGCGGGTGATCGGTGACGCGAACAGCCAGAGAATCAAAGCGCCCGGTCAACCAGCGTGGCGTTGTCGCAAGCGCTGGGAAAACGAAGGTAACAGGACCAGGCCAACGGGCGAAAACAGCGTCACGTTGAGCATCGGTGAGCATGCTATCGTCGATATATGGTTTAAGTTGTTCAAAGTTTGACGCGATTAAAATTAACCCTTTATCGACCGGACGTTGCTTTAGCGCCAACAAACGGGTTACAGCCGTTTCGCTATCGGGGTCGCAGCCGACACCAAATACAGCTTCAGTTGGATAGGCGATGACTTTTTCTTGTTTCAGAACCGCTATCGCCGCAGCGATAGCGTCTGTGGGCAGGCTATTATTCACTTTTTTATTCCGCCGAAATCGGCTTTCCACATTGTTTACTGGCACAGAAATGCTTCACACCCTGCGCGGTTTTCTTTTCGATGAGAAGCGGATAATGACACTCAGGACATTCTCCGGCTAACGGTTTGAAGTTAATGACAAACTGGCACTCCGGATAGCGATCGCAGGAGTAAAAGGTTTTGCCATAACGGGAACGCCGCTGGACAAGATGACCAGTCTGGCATTGAGGACAGACTATTGCTGTTTCATCAGGCTTGTCGATGAGCTCGGTGTGATCGCACGCAGGATAGTCACTGCATCCAATAAACATACCGAATCGTCCCTGTCTCAGCACCAGCTCAGCGCCACATGCAGGACAAAGCTTACCCTCCAGAACTTTGACAACATGTCCGTCCGCGGAAGATTTCAGCGGACGGATGTAATCGCATTCTGGATAGTGTGAACAACCGAGAAACGGACCGTGTTTCCCGGAACGAATAACCAGTTCAGCCCCGCATTGTGGGCAGGGCTCGTTTTTACGCACCGTGAACAGTGCTGATTTAGCCATAACAACTCATACTGAATGAAGATTGATTAATGCAGCATACCTTCATTCACTTCAAAGAGTAATTCTTCCATTTGCTGATAGGCATTTTCACAACCTGGAATGTTGAATAGCACCATCAGAATCACCCACTTCAGGTCTTCCAGATCGAACTCTGCCGTATCTAGCGCGAGTACGCGCTCAATAACCATTTCTCGCGTTTCGAGGTTTAGCACCTGAATCTGCTCCAGGAATAGCAGGAATCCTCTACAGCTTGCATCCAGTCGGTCGCACTCTTCCGCAGTATAAATACGTATAGAAAGAGGGTCCGATGCCAGCTGCATAGGTTCAGCAAGACCATCCTGATAGTCAGCAAGCTTCTCCAGCCAAAGTAACGCGTTGTAAATGTCTTCACGATCAAAACCAGCGTCGGTAAGATCCCGTTCCAGTTTGTCCTGATCCACACGCAGCTCAGCTTCGTTATGGATATATGTCTCAAACAAATACATTAGTACGTCGAACATGGCATGCCCTCCTCAATCGGACATAGCCGCCGGGTACAGCTGCGATCCACCCTGCTAACTCCAGTTCGAGCAGTTGAGCCACTACCTCTGGCACAGGTTGGCCGGCACGTTCAGCGACGACGTCAACAGGTGTTACCTCATCTCCTACGTTAGCCAGGAGCTCCGGAAATGGCAATGCCACCTCTTCGTGATCTGGCGAATAAATTGATTTTTCAGGTTCATCTGGCAACCATTGCAGCCCATATTGCAAATTTTCAAGAATTTCCTCTGGTGTCGTCACAAGCATGGCTCCCTGCTGAATAAGCCAATGCGGGCCTTCACTTCCCGGGCTCCCAATCGGCCCAGGTAAAGCAAACACCTCCCGCCCTTGTTCAATTGCACAGCGAGCAGTAACCAGCGACCCGCTACGCTGTGCAGCTTCGACAACCAGTACACCTTTACTTAGACCACTGATAATACGATTTCGTCGGGGAAAATTGCGCGGCAAAGGGAGCATATCTAATGGGAACTCAGACACCAGTGCGCCCCCAGCCTCAATAAGTCGCTCCGCAAGACGGATATGCTGCCGTGGATGAATGGTCTCAAGTCCATTTCCCAGCACCGCAATACTTGTGCCTTGTCGGTTTATCGCAGCATTGTGCGCCACGCCATCAATCCCCCGGGCCAGACCGCTGGTGATCGTCACCCCACATGCAGCAAGCTTTTCACAAAACAACCGTCCCCAGCGTTCGCCATACCATGAATGTTGTCGACTACCGACAACGGCAACTTGAAATGAGTGGAGGCATGCGGGAGCTCCTGCAACAAAAAGCACCCCAGGATAATCCTCAATCGCACGGAGCTGTGGCGGATAATGCTCGCTGTCGGCAACCACAAAATGGTGGTTAGGCTGTTCAAGCCAGCGCAGCGTTTTTTCCAGCGTCAGATCTGAAAAGGTTAAAAAGCGTCTTGCCTGGCGTGGAGAGAATCCTGCCTGCAAGAGTACCGCGTTGTTAATGCACGGTTGAGTATTGAGCCAGTGAGCAACGCGCACTATCTCATCACCATACAGTTCATTCACTTGCGCTAAACGTAGCCAAATTTCGATTTGGGTCATCCCTGTTCCCCTGCCACAAGCAGTCCTGGCAATCTTTGCGATTGGTCACTGATGCTGTCAATCAGAGGGGGTTTTGTCTAGAATAGAGGTAATAATCTTTTCAACTCCTGAACTCAACTCTGGATAACTATGTCAGTTTTGCAAGTGTTACATATTCCGGACGAGCGCCTTCGCAAAGTCGCAAAACCGGTTGAAGAAGTGAATGCAGAAATTCAGCGTATCGTTGATGATATGTTCGAAACGATGTACGCCGAAGAAGGTATCGGTCTGGCAGCAACACAGGTCGATATTCATCAGCGCATCATTGTTATTGATGTCTCTGAAAATCGCGATGAGCAGTTGGTACTCATTAACCCAGAACTGCTGGAAAAAGACGGCGAAACCGGCATTGAAGAAGGCTGTCTGTCTATTCCTGAACAGCGTGCGTTAGTACCGCGTGCAGAGAAAGTAAAAATTCGTGCGCTCGATCGCGACGGCAAATCTTTTGAACTGGAAGCCGATGGCCTGCTCGCTATCTGCATTCAACATGAAATGGATCACCTGGTCGGTAAACTATTTATCGATTATCTGTCTCCGTTGAAGCAACAACGCATTCGTCAGAAAGTTGAAAAACTCGACCGCCTGAACGCCCGAGCTTAAGGACAAGGATCAACGTGTCAGACTCACTACGTATTATTTTTGCGGGTACACCTGACTTTGCAGCGCGTCATCTCGACGCGCTGCTGTCTTCTGGACATAACGTCGTTGGCGTGTTTACCCAACCGGACCGCCCGGCGGGACGCGGTAAAAAGCTGATGCCCAGCCCGGTAAAAGTGCTGGCAGAAGAAAAAGGGATACCGGTCTTTCAACCCGTCTCTCTTCGCCCTCAGGAAAACCAGCAACTGGTTGCTGATTTACACGCAGACGTGATGGTGGTGGTGGCATATGGCCTGATCCTGCCAAAAGCCGTACTGGAAATGCCGCGCCTGGGTTGTATCAACGTTCACGGTTCCCTGCTTCCGCGCTGGCGGGGTGCAGCACCGATCCAGCGCTCACTGTGGGCAGGCGACGCCGGAACCGGTGTTACCATCATGCAGATGGATGTTGGCCTCGACACCGGTGATATGCTGCTGAAGCTGTCCTGCCCAATTACGGCAGAAGATACCAGCGGTTCGTTATATGACAAGCTGGCAGAACTGGGGCCTCAGGGGCTGATTGAAACGCTAAAACAGCTGGCTGCCGGCACAATAAAACCGGTGGTACAAGACGAATCACTGGTTACGCATGCAGAAAAACTCAGCAAAGAAGAGGCCCGTATCGACTGGTCGCTTTCGGCTGTTCAATTGGAACGCTGCATCCGCGCCTTTAACCCCTGGCCAATGAGCTGGCTTGAAATCGATGGTCAGCCAGTGAAAGTCTGGCAAGCTTCGGTTATTGCTGTAAACACCCAGGCCGAGCCAGGCACCATTCTAGAGGCGACAAAGCAGGGTATCCAGGTCGCAACAGGCGACGGCATTCTGAATCTTATCTCTTTGCAGCCTGCCGGTAAAAAAGCCATGAGCGCGCAGGATCTGCTTAATTCGCGCCGGGAGTGGTTCGTGCCCGGAAACCGTCTGGCCTGACGGTTCATCTCTTTAAGCCCGGTGTCTCCGGGCATTTTTATTTTTGCGCTTATGAAAAAACATCTTAATTTACGCAGTATGGCGGCCCAGGCCGTCGAACAGGTTGTCGAGAAAGGACAATCACTAAGTAACGTGCTGCCCGCCATGCAGCAAAAAGTTGCCGATAAAGACAAAGCGCTGTTACAGGAACTTTGCTTCGGCGTATTGCGTACACTCTCTCAACTGGAGTGGATGATCCAGCAACTGATGGAACGTCCAATGACGGGCAAACAGCGCACCGTTCACTACCTGATCATGGTGGGCTTCTATCAACTGTTGCATACTCGTATTCCAGCGCACGCTGCGTTGGCTGAGACCGTAGAAGGCGCGGTCGTTATTAAGCGTCCACAGCTGAAAGGGCTGATCAACGGCGTACTGCGCCAGTTTCAACGCCGTCAGGATGAACTGCTGGCCGAGTTTGCGCAAAGCGATTTGCGCTTCTTACACCCCTCCTGGCTGGTGAAACGTATTAAGAGTGCGTATCCGCAGCAGTGGGAAGCCATTCTTGAAGCCAATAACCAGCGACCGCCGATGTGGCTACGAGTCAATCGTAATCACCATACTCGCGACGCCTGGCTAGACCTGCTTACCGAAGCGGGTTTGACAGGTTTCCCGCATCCAGACTACCCGGATGCAGTGCGTCTGGAAACACCGGCTCCAGTTCACGCCCTCCCTGGTTTTGACGAAGGTTGGGTCACCGTTCAGGATGCTTCCGCTCAAGGATGCGTAAATTATCTGTTGCCGGAGGACGGTGAGCAGATCCTCGACCTGTGCTGTGCGCCGGGCGGTAAAACCACTCACATTCTGGAAGTTGCTCCGCTAGCTAACGTCATGGCCGTCGATGTGGATGAAAAACGCTTATCGCGCGTTTACGACAATCTGAAACGTCTGGGCATGAAGGCAACCGTAAAACAGGGGGATGGCCGCTATCCACAGCAGTGGTGCGGTGAACAACAGTTTGACCGTATTTTGCTGGACGCTCCATGTTCTGCTACCGGGGTGATCCGTCGCCATCCGGATATCAAATGGCTGCGCCGCGACCGGGATATTGCCGAACTTGCCCAATTGCAGGCTGAGATCCTGAATGCAACCTGGTCACATCTTAAATCTGGCGGCACGCTAGTGTATGCAACGTGCTCTATCCTGCCAGAAGAGAACCAGCAGCAAATTGCCGCCTTCCTGGCACGCACACCGGATGCGGTATTAAGCGAAACCGGTACGCCGGAAAAACCCGGACGTCAGAATTTACCGGGTGCGGAAGATGGCGATGGCTTCTTTTACGCTAAGCTAATCAAAAAGTGATGAGATAACGGGTCGCGACTGATGAAAATTATCATTCTGGGCGCAGGGCAAGTTGGCGGTACGCTGGCTGAAAACCTGGTCGGAGAGAACAACGATATCACGGTAGTCGATACCAATGGTGAACGCCTGCGCAGCCTGCAGGACAAGTTTGATCTCCGTGTCGTGCAAGGGCATGGTTCGCATCCCCGCGTATTGCGTGAAGCCGGTGCCGACGATGCCGATATGCTGGTTGCCGTAACCAGCTCAGATGAAACAAATATGGTTGCCTGCCAGGTAGCTTATTCACTGTTTAATACGCCTAATCGCATCGCCCGTATTCGTTCACCAGATTACGTTCGCGATGCCGACAAGCTGTTCCAATCCGATGCGGTGCCAATCGATCACCTGATTGCGCCTGAGCAACTGGTTATCGATAGCATTTATCGCCTGATTGAATATCCGGGCGCATTGCAGGTGGTGAATTTTGCCGAAGGTAAAGTCAGTCTGGCAGTAGTAAAAGCCTATTACGGCGGGCCGCTTATCGGTAATGCGCTGTCAACAATGCGTGAGCATATGCCGCACATCGATACCCGCGTTGCGGCGATTTTCCGTCATGACCGACCGATCCGTCCGCAAGGTTCTACGATCGTTGAAGCGGGTGATGAAGTCTTCTTTATTGCGGCATCACAGCATATACGCGCCGTAATGAGTGAACTGCAGCGTCTGGAAAAGCCGTACAAACGCATTATGTTAGTGGGTGGTGGTAATATCGGTGCGGGTCTGGCACGTCGTCTGGAAAAAGATTACAGCGTCAAACTGATCGAACGTAATCAACAACGCGCATCCGAACTTGCAGAGAAACTACAAAATACGATCGTCTTTTTTGGTGATGCTTCGGATCAAGAGTTACTGGCCGAAGAACATATCGATCAGGTCGATCTGTTCATCGCAGTGACCAACGATGATGAAGCAAATATCATGTCGGCGATGCTTGCCAAACGGATGGGTGCCAAGAAAGTAATGGTGTTGATCCAGCGCAGAGCATACGTCGATCTGGTGCAAGGCAGCGTGATCGATATTGCGATTTCACCGCAGCAGGCGACCATCTCCGCGCTGCTGAGCCACGTGCGTAAAGCTGATATTGTTGGCGTTTCTTCACTTCGCCGTGGCGTCGCGGAAGCCATTGAAGCCGTCGCACACGGGGATGAAACGACGTCGAGAGTTGTAGGGCGTTCAATTGATGAAATTAAACTTCCGCCCGGAACCATTATTGGCGCCGTTGTACGTGGTAACGATGTCATGATTGCCAACGATAACCTGCGCATTGAGCAGGGCGATCACGTAATTATGTTCCTGACAGATAAAAAGTTTATTACCGACGTCGAGCGACTATTCCAGCCAAGTCCTTTCTTCCTGTAATAATTTGGGCGCTAATACAGCGCCTTTTTTATTTCCCTTTATTTTTCATGGTCTAATAAATTTTCCTTTCGGCAATACATAAATGGAAATTGCCTAAACATTTGTTAAACTTATAAACGTCAGCTGCATAGGGAGAATAAAATGAGCATTATTAAAGAGTTTCGCGAATTCGCGATGCGCGGGAATGTTGTCGATTTGGCGGTGGGTGTCATTATTGGTGCGGCATTCGGTAAGATTGTTTCATCACTGGTTGCCGATATCATTATGCCGCCGCTGGGGCTGTTAATTGGTGGAATTGATTTTAAACAGTTTGCTTTAACGCTACGTGATGCACAGGGAGACATCCCTGCCGTGGTCATGCATTACGGTGTATTTATTCAGAATGTATTCGATTTCATTATTGTTGCGTTTGCTATCTTTATGGCAATCAAACTAATCAACAAACTGAACCGTAAAAAAGCGGAAGAGCCGGCAGCACCGCCAGCTCCATCGAAAGAAGAAGTATTGCTAAGTGAAATTCGTGACCTGCTGAAAGAACAGAATAACCGCTCTTAAGCACTCACTGAAACAAGAAGGCCAGTGGTAAAAAAGTTAATTACTTTCTTGCCACTGGCCTCCCAGTTACCCCGATTGCCATGTTTGCCTTTACGCAGATAACTTCCTTTCCCTTTCTTATTTTTCTCAACGCGCTGTCTGAACAGTGGGTCATGCAGAAGCGCCTCAATGGCGTTGTCCTTTATCTGCCCTTTGGTGTGCTGATAACGACTCATAATATCTCCAGTTTGTAGTAATTTACGCCGCGAGTGTAGACCTGGCAGTTCAAGAAATCAACAGCCTGATGTTGTTCCACTGGCGCCTTGCTCAAGAGCTTCAAGAATAGAGCAGTACACGCTGCTGTGTGCCTTGCCGCAGCATGCATCATTCAATCGCTGCAGTGACCGCTGCATCGTCTGAAGTTCAGCAATGCGGGCTTCGACTTCTTGCAGTCTTTCCTGGACGATCCCTTTTGATTCCTGACAGGTATGGTGTTCGGGATCAACCCGGATCGAAAGCAATTCACGGATCGACTCCAGAGTGAAACCAAGCTGCCGGGCATAACGAATAAACTTCAAGCGCTGAAGATCGCTTTCTGTATAGAGGCGAAATCCGCCTTCAGTACGCACTTCATGCTCCATCATCTGCTGCTTTTCATAGTAGCGGATAGTATCTGGCGTAACGTCAGCCAGTTTCGCTATTTCACCAATTCGGTACATGCTCTCTCCGCTATTCGTCGTTGATCTTTTTTAGCAGCTTATCTGCGTAGTCACCGCGTAAAAACTCGGTGCTGAGTCCAGCCTGCCGAAGTTTAAGTTCCAGTAGCGACAGTCTTCGGCTCACCTCCGGATAACTAGGATCATCTTTGCGGATCCCCGCGAGTATTTCAAGCAGCTGTATTGCCTCTCTGCGTTGCTCGAGCTCAGGAGGAAAGCAACCTGCATTTTTTAATAAACGGTATCCGGCTCTGAGTTCAGGCGGGACATGGGAGTCATCGTCAAGAGTCAGCGGTTCGCCTGTTCCCGGTAAATCATCAAACTCGCCTTTAGACTGTGCATCAATAATATGGCGCTCTGCCCACTGGTCAAGTAACCACATACAACACTCCAGGGGATGAACAAAAAGAGTACAGATATTGTAGATAAGTGGGGATATGACGGATATAAAAAAACCCGCCGAGGCGGGTTTTTTTACGTTACTACAGATTACTCTGCAGCAGCTTCTGTTTTCTCTGAACGATCAACCAGCTCGATGTATGCCATCGGCGCGTTGTCGCCTGCACGGAAACCACACTTCAGAATGCGAGTGTAACCACCGGCGCGGCTCGCAAAACGCGGGCCCAGTTCGTTAAACAGTTTTGCCACGATCTCGTTATCACGAGTACGGGCGAATGCCAGACGACGATTAGCTACGCTATCAGTCTTGGCAAGAGTAATCAGCGGCTCAACTACGCGACGCAGCTCTTTCGCTTTCGGCAGAGTCGTCTTGATGATTTCATGACGAACCAGTGAACCTGCCATATTGCGGAACATAGCCTGGCGATGGCTGCTGTTGCGGTTCAGTTGACGACCACTCTTACGATGGCGCATGACCTTATCCTTCTCAGTAAAACCTTAACCTGTGATCCGGTTACTCGTCAGCGATGCTTGCCGGTGGCCAGTTTTCCAGGCGCATGCCCAGAGACAGTCCACGGGAAGCCAGCACGTCTTTAATCTCGGTAAGAGATTTTTTACCAAGGTTAGGCGTCTTAAGAAGCTCAACCTCAGTACGCTGTACCAGATCACCGATATAGTGGATAGCTTCTGCTTTGAGGCAGTTAGCAGAGCGGACAGTCAATTCCAGATCGTCAACAGGGCGCAGCAGGATCGGATCGAATTCTGGTTTCTCTTCTTTAACTTCCGGCTGACGTACATCACGTAAATCAACGAAAGCTTCCAGTTGTTCAGCCAGAATGGTTGCCGCACGACGAATCGCCTCTTCAGGATCGATTGTGCCGTTGGTTTCCATTTCGATGACCAGCTTGTCCAGGTCGGTACGCTGTTCTACACGCGCTGCTTCAACATTGTAGGCAATACGCTCTACAGGGCTGTAGCATGCGTCGACCAGCAGACGGCCGATTGGGCGCTCATCTTCTTCCGAATGAATTCGGGTAGAAGCCGGCACATAACCACGACCGCGCTGAACTTTGATACGCATGCTAATAGATGCATTCTCATCGGTCAGGTGGCAGATCACGTGCTGTGGCTTGACGATTTCGACATCACCATCATGGGTAATGTCGGCTGCAGTCACAGGGCCAATGCCAGATTTATTCAAGGTAAGAATAACGTCATCTTTACCCTGAACTCTCACCGCCAGCCCTTTCAGGTTGAGCAGGATTTCCAGGATATCTTCCTGAACGCCTTCTTTGGTGCTGTACTCATGTAGTACACCATCAATCTCAACCTCGGTCACCGCGCAACCCGGCATCGATGAGAGCAGAATACGGCGCAGTGCGTTACCCAAAGTATGGCCAAAGCCACGCTCTAAAGGCTCAAGGGTCACCTTGGCGTGCGTCGAACTCACTTGCTCGATATCTACCAGGCGCGGTTTTAGAAACTCTGTCACAGAACCCTGCATTGTGTCCTCTCTTTGGTACTAAGCTTTACTTGGAGTAAAGCTCGACGATCAGGTGTTCGTTAATGTCCGCAGACAGATCAGAACGCTCCGGCTTACGCTTGAACGTACCTTCCATCTTGCCAGCATCAACTTCCAGCCAGGTTGGCTTTTCACGCTGCTCAGCCAGCTCCAGAGCGGCTTTCACGCGAGACTGCTTCTTCGCTTTCTCACGAATGCTAACAACGTCATTCGGACTAACCTGATAAGAAGCGATGTTAACAACACGACCGTTTACCATAATTGCTTTATGGCTGACCAGCTGACGTGCTTCTGCACGAGTGGCACCGAAGCCCATACGGTATACAACGTTGTCCAGACGACCTTCCAGCAGACCCAACAGGTTTTCACCGGTGTTGCCTTTCAGACGTGCTGCTTCTTTGTAGTAGTTACGGAACTGACGCTCCAGCACACCGTAGATACGGCGAACTTTTTGCTTTTCACGCAACTGCACACCATAGTCAGACAGACGCGGTTTACGCGCACCGTGCTGGCCAGGAGCTTGTTCAATTTTACACTTGGTATCGATCGCGCGAACGCCAGACTTAAGGAATAAGTCAGTGCCCTCACGACGGCTCAGCTTGAGCTTAGGACCCAAATATCTTGCCATTTTCTTTCTCCAACAATCCTAGAAACGACAGCGTTATACGCGACGTTTTTTCGGCGGACGACAACCGTTATGAGGGATCGGAGTCACATCAGTAATATTAGTGATGCGGAAACCAGCGGCGTTCAGAGCACGAACAGTAGATTCGCGACCTGGACCCGGTCCTTTGACCATAACTTCCAGATTCTTGATACCGTATTCTTTTACGGCTTCAGCGCAACGCTCTGCTGCAACCTGAGCTGCAAACGGAGTGGATTTGCGAGAACCACGGAAACCGGAACCACCGGCTGTTGCCCAACCCAGTGCGTTACCCTGACGATCAGTAATGGTAACGATGGTGTTGTTAAAAGAAGCATGGATATGAGCCACGCCGTCAGAGACTTGTTTTCTTACACGTTTACGTGCACGAATTGGTGCCTTTGCCATTATTCAATCACCCCGATTATTTCTTGATCGGTTTGCGCGGACCCTTACGGGTACGTGCGTTGGTCTTGGTACGCTGACCGCGAACCGGGAGACCACGACGATGACGCAAACCGCGATAGCAACCAAGGTCCATAAGGCGCTTGATGCTCATGCTAACTTCACGGCGCAGATCACCTTCAACGACAAATTTGGCAACTTCGTCACGCAGCGTGTCGATTTGTTCTTCAGACAGCTCACTGATCTTAACATCTTCAGCGATACCCGCGGCAGCCAGAATGGCTTTAGAACGGGTCTTGCCGACGCCGTAGATCGAAGTTAATGCGATCACAGCATGTTTCTGATCAGGAATGTTAATGCCTGCTATACGGGCCACTATGCACTCCTACTATTTAATATGTACGCACCATGCTGAAAAGCCCGTTTTCAGGATACTCAAATGGAAACGCACAGACATACAAAAGATTGGCTGGCTAATCTAGCCAGCTCAACCCAACTTTGCAAGAAAAATATGCGAATAAATCAGCCTTGGCGCTGTTTATGCTTCGGCTCGGCACTGCAAATCACACGGATGACACCATCACGCTTAACGATTTTGCAGTTACGGCATAATTTCTTGACGGAAGCACGAACTTTCATTTTTACTCTCCGTAACTTCTCGGGCGACTGTTAACGGCCGTAGCCTTTCAGATTCGCCTTCTTCAATGCAGACTCGTACTGACTTGACATCATCAGAGTTTGCACTTGAGCCATAAAGTCCATAATCACGACAACAACGATAAGCAGTGAGGTCCCACCGAAGTAGAACGGTACTTTCATTGCATCACGCATGAACTCCGGGATCAGGCAGATAAAGGTAATGTAGAGCGCACCAACCAAAGTCAGGCGGGTCATTACTTTATCGATATACTTCGCCGTTTGCTCTCCCGGACGAATTCCTGGTACAAATGCACCGGACTTCTTCAGGTTATCTGCTGTTTCACGCGGGTTGAAAACCAACGCCGTGTAGAAGAAACAGAAGAATATGATTGCAGACGCATAGAGTAACACATAAAGCGGTTGCCCAGGCTGCAAATACAGCGAAATTGTTGTCAGCCAGTTCCAACCAGTCCCGCCCCCGAACCATGACGCGATGGTCGCCGGGAACAGAATAATACTGGAAGCGAAGATTGCCGGGATTACCCCCGCCATATTCACTTTCAGCGGTAAATGTGTGCTCTGTGCAGCATAGACACGACGACCTTGCTGACGTTTCGCGTAGTTTACCACAATACGGCGTTGACCACGCTCAACAAATACAACAAAGAACGTCACTGCGAATACTAATACTGCAACCAACAGCAACACGAGGAAGTGCAGGTCGCCTTGACGCGCTTGCTCGATAGTATGGGCAATGGCTGGCGGGAGTCCCGCGACAATACCGGCGAAGATAATGATTGAGATACCGTTGCCGATACCACGCTCAGTAATCTGTTCGCCCAACCACATCAGGAACATCGTCCCTGTAACCAGACTTACAACAGCGGTGAAATAGAATGCAAAGCCTGGGTTCATCACCAGGCCCTGCATACCAGGCATATTCGGCAGACCGGTAGCAATACCGATCGACTGGAATATTGCCAGCACCAGAGTACCGTAGCGGGTGTACTGGCTGATCTTACGACGACCAGACTCCCCTTCTTTCTTAATTTCTGCCAGCGTTGGATGAACCACCGTCAGCAGCTGGATAATGATCGACGCCGAAATATACGGCATGATCCCCAGAGCAAAGATAGAAGCACGGCTGAGAGCACCACCAGAGAACATGTTAAACATTTCAATGATGGTGCCTCGCTGTTGCTCAAGCAGTTTGGCAAGTACAGCGGCATCAATACCAGGGATCGGAATGAAAGAGCCAATACGGAACACAATCAGCGCGCCGATTACAAACAGCAGTCTGCGTTTCAGCTCGCCTAAGCCACCTTTGGCACTTTGAAAATCTAATCCCGGTTGTTTAGCCATCTGCTACTTATTCCTCGATTTTACCGCCAGCAGCTTCGATAGCAGCACGAGCGCCTTTAGTAACACGCAGGCCACGAACAGTTACCGGAGTAGTGACTTCACCAGCCAGGATCACTTTCGCGAACTCGATCTGGATACCGATAATGTTAGCTGCTTTCAGCGTGTTCAGGTCTACAACACCGCCTTCAACTTTAGCCAGGTCAGACAGACGAACTTCGGCTGTAATCGCTGCTTTACGTGAAGTGAAGCCGAATTTCGGCAGACGACGGTACAGAGGCATCTGACCACCCTCGAAACCGCGACGTACGCCACCGCCAGAACGAGACTTCTGACCTTTGTGACCACGACCACCGGTTTTACCGAGGCCAGAACCGATACCACGACCCAGGCGGCGAGCCGCTTTTTTAGAGCCTTCGGCCGGAGACAGAGTATTTAAACGCATCTCTTACTCCTCAACTTTAACCATGAAGGAAACCGCGTTGACCATACCACGAACAGCAGGAGTATCCTCGCGCTCTACGGTGTGACCAATACGACGCAGACCCAGGCCAAGCAGCGTTGCCTTGTGTTTCGGCAGACGACCGATTGCACTGCGGGTTTGAGTAATTTTAATAGTCTTTGCCATGGTTTATTTCCCCAGAATTTCTTCAACGGATTTACCACGCTTGGCAGCGACCATTTCCGGAGATTTCATATTTTCCAGGCCATCGATAGTTGCACGAACCACGTTAATCGGGTTAGTGGAACCATACGCTTTAGCCAGAACGTTACGAACTCCAGCGACTTCCAGAACGGCGCGCATTGCACCACCGGCGATGATACCGGTACCTTCGGAAGCCGGCTGCATGAATACACGAGAACCCGTGTGAGTACCCTTAACCGGGTGCTGCAGGGTGCCGTGGTTCAGCGCGACGTTAATCATATTGCGACGGGCTTTTTCCATCGCTTTCTGGATCGCTGCTGGAACTTCACGCGCTTTACCGTAACCAAAACCAACGCGACCGTTACCATCACCAACTACAGTCAGAGCTGTGAAGGAGAAAATACGACCACCTTTAACGGTTTTAGATACGCGGTTAACCGCGATCAGCTTTTCCTGCAGTTCGCCAGCTTGTTTTTCGATGTGAGCCATCTTACACCTCTACCTTAGAACTGAAGGCCAGCTTCACGGGCAGCATCTGCCAGTGCCTGGACACGACCATGATATTGGAACCCGGAACGGTCAAAAGAAACATCTTTGATGCCTTTTTCCAGAGCGCGTTCAGCAACAGCTTTACCTACAGCTGCAGCAGCGTCTTTGTTACCGGTGTACTTCAATTGTTCAGCGATAGCTTTTTCTACAGTAGAAGCAGCTACCAGAACTTCAGAACCGTTCGGTGCAATTACCTGTGCGTAAATATGACGCGGGGTACGATGTACCACCAGGCGAGTTGCACCCAGCTCCTGGAGCTTGCGGCGTGCGCGGGTCGCACGACGGATACGAGCAGATTTCTTATCCATAGTGTTACCTTACTTCTTCTTAGCCTCTTTGGTACGCACGACTTCGTCGGCGTAACGAACACCCTTGCCTTTATAAGGCTCAGGACGACGGTAGGCGCGCAGATCTGCTGCAACCTGACCGATCAGCTGTTTATCAGCGCCTTTCAGCACGATTTCAGTCTGAGACGGACATTCTGCAGTGATTCCCGCAGGCAGCTGATGGTCAACTGGGTGAGAGAAACCTAAAGCCAGGTTTACTACATTCCCTTTAACCGCTGCACGATAACCTACACCAACCAGCTGAAGCTTCTTAGTGAAGCCTTCGGTAACACCGACAACCATTGCATTCAGCAGGGCACGCGCGGTACCAGCCTGAGCCCATCCATCTGCGTAACCATCACGCGGACCGAAGGTCAGTGCATTATCTGCATGATTTACTGCAACAGCATCGTTGAGAGTACGAGTCAGCTCGCCGTTTTTACCTTTGATCGTAATAACCTGACCGTTGATTTTTACATCAACGCCGGCAGGAATAACGACCGGTGCTTTAGCAACACGAGACATTTTTTCCTCCGATTAGGCTACGTAGCAGATAATTTCGCCACCAAGACCAGCCTGGCGCGCTGCACGATCAGTCATAACACCTTTAGAGGTAGAAACAACTGCGATACCCATGCCAGCCATAACTTTCGGCAGCTCGTCTTTACGCTTATAAATGCGCAGACCTGGGCGACTGACACGCTGAATGCTTTCTACAACAGCTTTACCCTGGAAATACTTGAGAGTAAGTTCCAGTTCCGGCTTGGTGTCGCCTTCAACTTTAAAATCTTCAATAAAACCTTCTTCCTTCAGCACGTTGGCAATTGCCACTTTCAGCTTGGAGGAAGGCATGGTGACCGCAGCTTTATTCGCGGCCTGACCGTTACGGATACGGGTCAGCATATCCGCGATCGGATCTTGCATGCTCATCTGTCTTTACTCCCGTGATTCAATTGGTAATTACCAGCTAGCCTTTTTCAAGCCTGGTACTTCACCGCGCATGGCGGCTTCACGCAGTTTGATACGGCTCAACCCGAACTTGCCCACATAGCCATGCGGACGACCTGTTTGACGGCAGCGGTTACGCTGACGGGACGGGCTGGAATCACGCGGCAGAGACTGCAGCTTGAGAACTGCGTTCCAACGATCTTCGTCGGTCGCGTTCACATCAGAGATAATAGCTTTCAGTTCAGCGCGTTTTGCGAAGTACTTATCAGCTAAAGCTACGCGCTTTACTTCGCGTGCTTTCATTGATTGCTTAGCCATTCAGTAACCCTACCTTACTTGCGGAACGGGAAGTCAAAGGCAGCCAGCAGAGCACGGCCTTCTTCATCAGATTTCGCAGTAGTGGTAATGGTAATATCCAAACCACGCACGCGGTCGACTTTATCGTAGTCGATTTCTGGGAAGATGATCTGCTCACGGACACCCATGCTGTAGTTACCACGACCGTCGAAAGACTTAGCGGACAAGCCACGGAAGTCACGGATACGTGGAACAGCAATAGTGATCAGGCGCTCAAAGAACTCCCACATGCGTTCGCCACGCAGAGTTACTTTACAGCCGATCGGATAGCCCTGACGGATTTTGAAGCCTGCAACTGATTTGCGTGCTTTGGTGATCAGCGGTTTTTGACCGGAGATTGCTGTCAGGTCAGCTGCTGCGTTATCCAGCAGTTTCTTGTCAGCGATCGCTTCACCAACACCCATGTTCAGGGTGATCTTCTCGACCCGAGGGACTTGCATGACAGAATTGTAGTTAAACTCAGTCATGAGTTTAGCGACTACTTCGTCTTTGTAGTAATCATGCAGTTTCGCCATCGTACTACTCCAAATTACTTGATAGTTTCGCTGTTAGATTTGAAGAAACGGACTTTTTTGCCGTCTTCGAATCTAAAGCCTACACGGTCAGCCTTGCCGGTTGCCGCGTTGAAGATAGCAAGGTTAGAGATCTGAATAGCTGCTTCTTTCTCTACGATGCCGCCTGGTTGGTTCAGGGCCGGAACCGGCTTCTGATGTTTCTTAACCAGGTTGATACCTTCAACAATGACCTTGCCGGAAGACAGGACATTCTTAACTTTACCGCGTTTACCTTTATCTTTACCGGTTAACACGATAACTTCGTCATCACGACGGATCTTCGCTGCCATGATTCGCTCCTTAGAGTACTTCTGGTGCCAGAGAGATAATTTTCATGAACTTCTCGTTACGAAGTTCACGAGTTACCGGCCCAAAAATACGCGTACCGATAGGTTGCTCGCTGTTATTGTTTAAAATAACGCATGCATTACCATCGAAGCGAATGACAGAACCGTCCGGGCGACGAACACCCTTCTTGGTGCGCACCACTACCGCCTTCAGCACATCACCTTTTTTGACCTTACCACGCGGAATTGCTTCCTTGATGGTGATCTTGATGATATCGCCGACGCCTGCGTAGCGACGGTGCGAGCCACCCAGAACCTTGATACACATTACGCGACGTGCACCGGAGTTGTCGGCGACGTTCAGCATAGTCTGTTCTTGGATCATTTTAGTGCTCCGCTAATGTCAACTACTACTGAGACCCGAAAATCAGGTCGTTAAAAAAGCCCCATATCGGGGGCGCGGCATTATAACACCGCTTCAACGATATGGGTAGAAAAAATAAACGGCTCATCGCTGAGCCGTTTATTCGTTGAGAATGCCTACTGTATTACAGAACGGCTTTCTCTACAACGCGAACCAGCGTCCAGGACTTAGTCTTGGACAGCGGACGGCATTCGCGGATTTCAACCACGTCACCAGTACCGCATTCGTTGTTCTCGTCATGTACGTGCAGTTTGGTCGTACGCTTAATGAATTTACCGTAGATCGGGTGTTTCACAAAACGTTCGATAGCAACAACGATGGATTTCTCCATTTTATCGCTAACAACGCGACCTTGCAGAGTACGGATTTTATCGGTCATTACGCACCCGCCTTCTCAGTCAGTAAAGTCTTAACGCGTGCGACGTCACGACGCACTTGCTTCAACAGGTGAGACTGTTGCAGCTGGCCACTTGCAGCCTGCATACGCAGGTTGAACTGCTCACGCAGCAGATTCAGCAGCTCGGTGTTCAGCTCTTCAACACTCTTCTCACGCAGCTCTTTTGCTTTCATTACATCACCGTCTTAGTTACAAAGGTGGTTTTAATCGGCAGTTTCGCTGCTGCCAGCTTGAATGCTTCACGGGCCAGCTCTTCCGGTACGCCGTCCATTTCATACAGGACTTTACCCGGCTGAATCAAGGCAACCCAATACTCCACGTTACCTTTACCTTTACCCATACGCACTGCCAGCGGCTTTTCAGTGATCGGTTTGTCCGGGAATACACGGATCCAGATCTTACCTTGACGCTTAACTGCACGGGTCATAGCACGACGTGCTGCTTCGATCTGACGGGCAGTCAGACGACCACGGCCAACAGCTTTCAGACCGAAGCTGCCGAAGCTAACATCCGCGCCAGCAGCCAGACCGCGGTTACGGCCTTTGTGCATTTTACGGAATTTTGTACGCTTTGGTTGTAACATCAGCGACGCTCCTTATTTACGGCCTTTACGCTGCTGCTTTTTAGGTTGCGCAGCCGGTTTTTCCGGTTGTTCAACAGCAGCCATACCACCCAGGATCTCGCCTTTGAAGATCCACACTTTAACGCCGATTACACCGTAAGTGGTGTGCGCTTCAGAGGTGTTGTAGTCGATGTCAGCACGCAGAGTGTGCAGAGGTACGCGACCTTCGCGGTACCATTCGGTACGTGCGATTTCCGCGCCGCCCAGACGGCCGCTAACTTCAACTTTGATACCTTTAGCGCCCAGACGCATTGCGTTCTGTACAGCACGCTTCATAGCACGACGGAACATAACACGACGTTCCAGCTGAGAAGTGATGCTGTCAGCAACCAATTTTGCGTCCAGTTCAGGCTTACGCACTTCGGCGATATTGATCTGAGCAGGAACGCCAGCAATATCCGCTACGACTTTGCGCAGTTTTTCTACGTCTTCGCCTTTCTTACCGATAACGATACCCGGGCGAGCGGTGTGAATGGTCACACGGATGCTCTTAGCCGGACGCTCGATAACGATACGAGATACAGACGCTTTCGCCAGTTCCTTAGTCAGGTACTGACGTACTTTAAAATCGCTGTCCAGGTTGTCAGCGAATTCTTTGGTGTTCGCAAACCAGGTTGAGTTCCATGGTTTTACAATACCCAGGCGAATACCATTAGGATGTACTTTCTGACCCATTGCTAGTCTCCAGAGTCTCAGCGATCGGACACAACCACAGTAATGTGGCTGGTGCGCTTCAGGATGCGATCTGCACGACCTTTTGCACGCGGCATAATGCGCTTCATGCTCGGGCCTTCGTCTACGAAAATTTTCGTAACTTTCAGATCGTCAATGTCAGCGCCATCGTTGTGTTCAGCGTTAGCAATGGCAGATTCCAGGACTTTCTTAACCAGTACAGCCGCTTTCTTATTGGTGTAGGTCAGAATATCCAGAGCCTGCGACACTTTCTTACCGCGAATCAGGTCTGCAACAAGGCGAACCTTCTGAGCAGAAGAACGAGCATGGCGATGTTGAGCTAAAGTTTCCATCTCTTCCTCCTACCTTATTTCTTCTTCGCTTTTTTATCAGCAGCGTGGCCGCGATAAGTACGAGTCGGTGCGAATTCACCCAGTTTGTGACCGACCATTTCGTCGGAAACAAATACCGGAACGTGCTGACGACCATTATGGACAGCGATGGTCAAACCGATCATGTTAGGAAAGATCGTTGAACGACGGGACCAAGTGCGCAGGGGCTTCTTGTCTCCGCTTTCCACCGCTTTCTCTACCTTCTTCAGCAAGTGCAGGTCAATAAAAGGACCTTTCTTGAGAGAACGTGGCATGGCTTATCCTCTAAAATTATTTGCTACGGCGACGTACGATGAATTTATCAGTACGCTTGTTGCTGCGGGTCTTCTTACCTTTGGTCTGAACGCCCCACGGAGTTACCGGGTGCTTACCAAAGTTACGACCTTCACCACCACCATGTGGGTGGTCGACTGGGTTCATCGCAGTACCGCGAACGGTAGGACGAACACCACGCCAGCGTGCAGCACCTGCTTTACCCAGAACGCGCAGCATATGCTCAGCATTGCCAACTTCGCCCAGAGTTGCACGGCAGTCTGCTTCGACTTTACGCATTTCACCAGAACGCAGACGCAGGGTGACATAAGCACCATCACGAGCAACGATCTGAACGTAAGTACCAGCGGAACGTGCCAGCTGACCGCCTTTACCTGGTTTCATTTCTACGTTATGAACGGTAGAACCAACCGGGATATTGCGCATCGGCAGGGTGTTACCTGCTTTGATTGCAGCATCAACGCCAGACTGAATCTGGTCGCCAGCTTTCAGGCCTTTAGGGGCCAGGATGTAACGGCGTTCACCGTCTTTGTACAGAACCAGCGCGATGTTCGCGGAGCGGTTCGGATCGTACTCAAGACGTTCAACAACTGCCGGGATACCGTCTTTGTTGCGTTTGAAGTCAACAATACGATAAGCCTGCTTGTGACCACCACCGATGTGACGAGTGGTGATGCGGCCATTGTTGTTACGACCACCGGATTTGCTGTTTTTTTCAACCAGCGGAGCAAAAGGTTTGCCCTTGTGCAGCTCTGGGTTGACCACTTTAACAACGTGGCGACGACCCGGAGATGTCGGTTTACATTTAACAACTGCCATTGTATTACTCCTCCGACTTACTCAGCGCCGCCGACGAAGTCCAGATTCTGGCCTTCCTTCAGGGTGACGTAAGCTTTTTTCCAGTCGCTACGACGACCGATACGCTGTCCGTGACGTTTAACTTTCCCTTTAACTACCAGGGTGTTAACGACTTCGACTTCGACTTCAAACAGTTTCTGCACAGCAGCTTTGATTTCTGCTTTGGTCGCGTCTTTAGCAACTTTGAGAACGATGGTGTTAGTTTTTTCCATCGCAGTAGACGCTTTTTCAGAAACGTGCGGTGCGCGCAGCACTTTCAGCAGACGTTCTTCACGAATCATGCCAGCATCTCCTCAACTTGCTTAACAGCATCAGCAGTCATTACGACTTTGTCGAAGGCGATCAGGCTAACCGGGTCGATACCAGTTGCATCGCGTACGTCAACCTTGTGCAGGTTGCGCGCAGCCAGGAACAGGTTTTCGTCCAGCTCACCGGTGATGATCAGCACATCTTCCAGAGCCATGTCTTTCAGTTTCTGTGCCAGCAGCTTAGTTTTAGGCGCTTCTACAGAGAATGATTCGACAACGATCAGACGATCCTGACGTACCAGTTCGGACAGAATGCTTTTCAGCGCGCCGCGGTACATCTTTTTGTTAACTTTTTGACTGTGGTCCTGTGGACGAGCAGCGAAGGTCACGCCACCTGAACGCCAGATCGGGCTCTTGATAGAACCTGAACGCGCACGGCCGGTACCTTTCTGGCGCCACGGCTTTTTGCCTGAACCAGTTACTTCAGCACGAGTCTTCTGAGCACGAGTACCCTGACGAGCACCAGCTGCATAAGCAACAACAACCTGGTGAACCAGCGCTTCGTTGAAATCACGACCGAAGGTAGTTTCGGAAACAGTCAGCGCGCTCTGCGCGTCTTTCAATACTAATTCCATTGCTATCCCCTTACGCCTTCACAGCTGGTTTAACGATCAGGTCGCAACCGGTCGCACCCGGAACACCACCTTTAACCAGCAGCAGGTTGCGCTCAGCGTCAACACGTACTACGTCCAGGCTCTGAACGGTTACACGTTCGTTGCCCAGCTGACCTGCCATTTTCTTGCCTTTGAACACTTTGCCCGGAGTCTGGTTCTGACCGATAGAACCCGGAACGCGGTGAGACAAGGAGTTACCGTGAGTAGCGTCCTGGGTACGGAAGTTCCAGCGCTTAACGGTACCAGCGAAACCTTTACCTTTAGAGGTACCGGTTACGTCAACTTTTTTAACGTCAGCAAACAGTTCAACGCTAATGTTCTGACCAACGGTGTATTCTTCACCATCTGCCAGACGGAATTCCCACAGGCCGCGGCCAGCTTCTACGCCAGCTTTAGCAAAGTGGCCAGCTTCCGGCTTAGTTACGCGGTTAGCTTTTTTAGCACCGGTGGTAACCTGAACAGCGCGATAGCCATCGTTAGCCAGATCTTTAACCTGAGTAACGCGGTTTGCTTCAACTTCGATAACGGTTACTGGGATAGATACGCCATCTTCAGTGAAGATGCGGGTCATACCCACTTTTTTACCGACTAAACCAATCATTGTATCAACCTCTCAATCGCTCGATGACCTGATTAACCCAGGCTGATCTGCACGTCTACACCGGCAGCCAGGTCCAGACGCATCAGAGCATCAACGGTTTTTTCAGTTGGCTCAACGATGTCAACCAGACGCTTGTGAGTACGGATCTCGTACTGATCACGCGCGTCTTTGTTGACGTGCGGGGAGATCAGAACGGTGAAACGCTCTTTGCGGGTCGGCAGCGGGATCGGACCACGAACCTGCGCACCAGTGCGCTTGGCAGTCTCGACGATTTCCGCGGTTGATTGATCGATCAGACGATGATCAAACGCTTTCAAACGGATACGGATTCTTTGGTTCTGCATGAGACCAGAGCTCCAATTATTTTATAGACGAAATAGTTACTCCTCAAACCCATTACGATTGATGGGAGAGTGTAACCGTTCTTACAGAGTTCCCCGATTGGGAACATTGTCTGGTATTGCTTTCGCAGTACCGGTGGCTCATATCGAACCGCTGTCAATATTAGACAAGCCCGCGCATTATACGTAAATCTCAGTCTTAAGCAAGTGCCGCGTAGAAATTAATCACTCGTTCACAAATGCGGCGCTCCTTCCACTCTGATTGTATGTCCTGTGGTGCAACGCGTTTTCCGTGGAAGAGAGCATCCATAACCCATATCCCGGGCTTGTAGGGCCGCCGGGTTTACCTGAAGGTAAACTCTTTACCAGATAAGGCTTGCCCATGTACATCGACCTCCCCTTCCTGTTGATTTATGTTTCGCTATCAGGGCTGCTCTTCGTCCATGACCTACGTACCGGGTTGCTGCCCGACAAATTTACCTGCCCTCTTTTGTGGGGCGGTCTTATTTATCATCAATGCTGCAGACCTGCACAGTTATCCGACGCGCTTTGGGGTGCTGTAGCAGGTTATGGGGTATTTGCTTTGTTCTACTGGGGGTATCGTTTGATATGCCGACAGGAAGGATTAGGCTTTGGTGATGTCAAATTTCTTGCTGCGCTAGGCGCATGGCATCGCTGGGAATCATTACCACTGTTGGTTTTACTTGCCGCGGGTATGGCATGTTGCCTCACCGGGATTTACTGCGTCCGTTACGGGAAACAGGTACTAAAAAACCCGCTGCCATTTGGGCCATATCTGGCGGCTGCGGGTTTTGTTATTGGCCTGGTAAGTATGATACAGGGCGGTTAGTCACTGACTTTAATTTGCGATTGCAGATAATTTTGTAAGCCAAGTTTTGCAATCAGGTCCAGCTCGGTTTCGAGCCAGTCAATATGCCCTTCTTCTTCAGTCAGGATCTCAATCATCATATCCCGGCTGACATAATCATGAACGCTATCGGCATAGGCAATGGCTTCACGTAAGTCTTTAGCACCATCGAGTTCGAGTCGAAGATCGGATTGCAGCATCTCTTCAACGTCTTCGCCAATACCCAACTTGCCAAGATCCTGCAAGTTCGGGATCCCTTCTAAGAATAAAATACGCTCGATATATTTATCAGCGTGTTTCATCTCATCGATAGATTCATGGTACTCAACATCATTGAGGCGAGTCAGTCCCCAGTTTTTAAACATACGAGCATGGAGAAAATACTGGTTGATCGCGACAAGCTCATTTCCCAATAGTTTATTGAGATAATTTATGATTTTAACATCACCTTTCATTTTATAGTCCCTCCGCTTCCACTCTTAGAGCGTAGATGGGGCTACAGGGATGTCAAAAAAAAGAGTGTGACTTAGGCGATCTCTTTAAATTCTGGCATTTGTGTTAATTCATCCTGCATGACCTCGCGGGCAGCACGAATGCATTTACCGCATTGATTTCCAACAGGAATAAATTTACGTAATTGCTGAAAGGACTGAGGATGAAACTGGCGAACAGCCTGACGTATTTTTTTATCACTTATCGCATTACACAAACAAACGTACATGATCGCTCCCGTTCAATTTCTGCGCAAAGTGTAAATGAGAATAGTTATGATTACAATAGCACAACGCGATTTACGCGGCGGGAGAATGAATAAAAAATGCGAATAAATATGACAACGACTAAATTGCAGGTAGCAAAAAGGGCGCCGAAGCGCCCTTTTTAAGCTCAAAGCTAATTAATCAATAATTAGCTCATTACTTTAGCAACAACGCCCGCACCAACAGTACGGCCGCCTTCACGGATTGCGAAACGCAGACCGTCGTCCATCGCGATCGGGTGGATCAGGGTAACAACCATTTTGATGTTGTCGCCCGGCATTACCATCTCTACGCCTTCTGGCAGTTCGATGGTACCAGTCACGTCAGTAGTACGGAAGTAGAACTGCGGACGGTAGCCTTTGAAGAACGGAGTATGACGGCCGCCTTCGTCTTTGGACAGAATGTACACTTCAGATTCGAACTTGGTGTGCGGCTTGATAGAGCCCGGCTTAGCCAGTACCTGACCACGTTCGATTTCTTCACGTTTGATACCACGCAGCAGAACACCAACGTTCTCACCAGCACGGCCTTCGTCCAGCAGTTTGCGGAACATTTCAACGCCAGTACAGGTAGACTTAGCAGTCTCTTTGATACCAACGATTTCAACTTCTTCACCAACTTTGATGATACCGCGCTCTACACGACCGGTAACAACGGTACCACGACCGGAGATGGAGAATACGTCTTCGATAGGCAGCAGGAACGGCTTGTCAATCGCACGCTCTGGTTCTGGGATGTAAGAATCCAGGAAGCCAGCCAGTTCGATGATTTTCGCTTCCCACTCTGCTTCGCCTTCCAGCGCTTTCAGAGCAGAACCACGAACGATCGGAGTGTCGTCGCCCGGGAAATCGTACTGAGACAGAAGTTCACGAACTTCCATTTCTACCAGTTCCAGCAGCTCTTCGTCATCAACCATGTCGCATTTGTTCAGGAACACGATGATGTACGGAACGCCTACCTGACGACCCAGCAGGATGTGCTCACGAGTCTGCGGCATCGGGCCGTCAGTCGCAGCAACAACCAGGATCGCGCCGTCCATCTGCGCAGCACCGGTGATCATGTTTTTAACATAGTCGGCGTGGCCCGGGCAGTCTACGTGTGCGTAGTGGCGAGTCGGGGTGTCATATTCAACGTGAGAAGTGTTGATGGTGATACCACGAGCTTTTTCTTCCGGCGCGTTATCGATCTGGTCGAATGC
>NZ_JAOWGX010000029.1:0-52728 GCF_030332915.1 Citrobacter sp. Cpo040 | reverse complement strand
TCTGCTACAACGGCAATGAATCGAGTTGTTGTCTGAGGGACGGCAGAATGGCGTCAGGTTGAAAACACAGAGAGAACCCGACGATGAAACCAGATTTGTTTACCGCAGTAATGAAAACCATCGGCAGCACGCAGGATGAGAACATCCGTACGGCCATTGACAGCGCACTGGACAGCCTTAACGAGAAAGCAAACCAGAACGCAGAAGCCACGATAAATAATGCGCTTGATGCGTTTAGCAAGGCCAAATCCGCGCACACGGAAAACATGCTGAAACTGAATGATATTGATGCGGCTATTACCCGCAGCGAGAAAGAGCGTCAGAACGCCCTGAATGAAAGTGCCGAAGCCGAACAGAACTGGCGTACCCGTTTTCGCGAACTGCGCGGCATGATGACCCCGGAACTGAAAGCCGAACACAGTCAGCGAGTGGCCGGTCGGGAGCTGGCGGAGGAATTCACCGCCATGATTGATGAGCTCAACGATGATAAAGCCAGTACCATGCTGGCCGCCTGTACATCAGGAAAAGAATACGTCAGCGCCCATTCAGAGGCGCTTTCTGCCCATGCCCGGAATGAGTGGTCGGCGGTCATGAAAGAGATTCCCCCGGCGCTGGTACGCGCTTTTGCGTTACGCCTGCGTGAACTCGAAATTAAGGGAGAAGAACACCCTCACAACGTTCTCATTCAAGAGTTGGGTGAGAATGTACTGGCGCAAAGCAGGTTCTACACATTCAACATGGCGCAGGAGCCGGTGATTTCACAAATTGGGCTTTACCGTCCGGCACTCACCGGCGTGGATATGAAACTCTACAAAAGCCCTGCTCTCAGAATGGCACGGGCTAAAGAGCTGGCACAGAAGAAAAAAACGCAGGGGGATAAGCCATGATGCGCTGCCCGTACTGCAAACAGGCAGCCCATGTCCGTACCAGCCGTTACCTGTCGGATAACGTCAAACAGAGCTACCTCCAGTGCGTGAATGTCTTTTGCTCCACGACCTTTCGCACCATCGAGTCTATTGACGAGGTGATACGCCCACCGGCAGAAGAAAAACCCGAACCGCCACAGACAGCACCAGAAACACCACCCCGAATTCTGGACTGCGCCCGCTCATCGCTGCGCCACTGATTCAGGAGAAAAGACAATGGCACGAGCACCACTGGAACAGGCCTTTGAAACCTGTCAGAAGAATAAATCGGACTGGATGAACAGCAAGTCAGCACTGGCGCGGGCTGAAATGGCGCTGAAAGAGCTGGAGCTGACCTGTACCCGTTATGAACCGGAGGCGGCACAGGCGCTGCGTGATGATGTTGACCTGAAAAAATGGGCGGTAAATCAGTCGGCCGGGCAGTACATCCGGTCACATGAGGTCGTGCAGCGTATCAGTATCCGTCGTCAGCTCCACGCCTTTATGCAGGTAAGCGGCGAGGCGCTGGCCGCCGCTCTGGCACCGGAATTAATGCATCTCTGCGAACAACCTGACATCGTCAGAGAACGGGCTCTCGACCGGGCGGCCGCCAGTGTTCGCGAGGCGCTGTCCGTTCATGTAACCCGCGGAGGAAATATTGATTATGCAGAGGAAGATCGCGACATTCTGACAACCATCGGTTTCCGGCCTGACAGAGCATCGAGAGACGACAACCGGGCAAAATATACACCTGAACAGAGTCAGATTTTCATGCGCAGACAGGCCGCGCAGACCCGCAAAAAATCCGCATAAAACGACCCGAAAATACCCGTCTTTTTAATAAAAATAGCCATGCATGCCTACGCTGCATGGCTTTGCATGCAAAACCCTGAATTTTCCACACCCCGCCGCACCAGCACTGGCGCGGCCTGAGTCCCTTCATGCACCTGCATTAAAAGCGCCCCAGGAAGCGGGCAGGCGTGGCGGGGAGAGCATTGCGCGCTAGCATTGAGATTAAATGTATATTAATTTAGACATCTCCTAAGGAATGTATAAACACTACTTTTTATATAACATCTATGAATCAAAGCCACATTTAAAGTGGCTTTAATATTTAACTTTAAATAAACATCGACTTACTCATCAACATTCTTATATAAACTATAGGCTTTAACTTTTATAGCCTCAATGGTTTTCATAATATTAGATTTTATTTGATTAATTTGGGATGCTGTAGCACCTTTTCCATTAAAAGCCTTAAAATCAATAACAAGCTCTGCAGTTTCTATTTTCTTTGTAGAGTATTCAGGAAACTCATACGATATCTTACACTCGGCATCGTATCCAATATCTTGCATTGTGTAGCTTGCTACAAGTTTAGATATTTTCAGATTTGCATGTAGACTTTTATTTCTGAAAAATATTGACTCGCCTAAAGTACCCTTAAGTTTAAATTCTTCAATATTCTTTTCTAACCATTTCAGATCAGCAGGAAAGTCAGTTGTATCATCAGGGTAGAAATCGACATCTATAATTTTTTGGAAAAAGAATTCATTTTGAACATGAGATTTTGAAATGTTCTCAAGAAACTGTATTCTTTTGGCGTTATTGAAATGATTAAACTGAATTTTTAGTATTTCAGAATCCTGCTTAATATGCCCTTCTGATTTTAAATGATCATTCAACCTTCTCAAGATTTTATCTGCAATTAATTTTGTTTCTTGAGATGTATGATTAAGAGAGATATTAACTTCGACATCATCATCTTTTTCACCATTTTTTTCTAACTCTATCCTTCCTGAGAAATACTGTTCTGCTTCATGCCAAGCACTCATGAGGTCAATACGCCTTATAGTGAAGTCTAAAGCGATGGAATCATCGTGTTCCTTTACATAAAAGTCAGAGATGTCAGTAATCTCGTAATTACAAAAAGGATCATCAATCAAATCAGATAAGTTAAATTCTTCACCTACGGCATCAATCAATGACTCTTCTGAGTCCCATTTCAAAGTCCTCATATTGATCTTCGTACTGTGTTCTTTAGTTTTAATCCGTTCTTGTAGGAAATTATATTCTGACGGACTGACAAGTGTTTTAATTAATAAAGGGACTGTATTACTCTTCTCATCACTGGAACAAAATACTCCCCTTCCGCGTAGGATAGACTTCACTTCACTTTTACTTATCTTTGATTGAGATAAGAGTGTTTTCAAATTGTCGCCACTTGGCAGAATCATAGAGTCCATTTTATCACCCTCTAAAATCAGCATTATAAGAGTCAATTTCTATATTTATATCTCTATCAAGAGACATTTTTATTCTATCTAAATCCTCTTTAGCATTAAGTTTATTGTAACTATTGAAAACAAATAATAAGTTTTTAGATATATCTGATACTAGATTTCGTGTGCATGATATTAAATGTTCCAAACTGTCTGCAGAAAACGGCTCAGATGAAACCATACATATAATTGGTTGCTCTTGACTCCCCCTAGTTATTACAAAAGGAATTATCGGGGAAGAAACATATTCCACGGGAAAAACCTTACCAAAATACCTCTTGGTATTGATAGTAAGATTTAGAGATGTTGGTGGGTAAAAAAAATTGACTTTATCTTCGCCAAATTTGTTTTTTATATAATGAATACTTTCAAATAAAAAGGCTGCTTTTTTATTGTCGACAACATGGATGGTTCTATATTTAATGTCATTACTAATTTGTGATGATTTAATCAAACTGATCACATCTTGTTTTTCTGGGTTAGTGTCATTATTAATATAAAATAAAACACCCGTATCATTTTTATTATATCCATTGTACCGCCCGGCAGATATAATCTGTTGATTTACATCTTTCTTTAGCTGAGATTTTGCATAACACTCAATAGCTGTGGCAATATCTTCAAAATGAGCTTTGAATGTTGAATTCACTTTAGCGTACGGGTTTGATGAATATTTTGATGATACAATTACATTCTCTATTGTTTTTGATTCCAATGGTGAGTCATATACGAATAATGCATCAATACCATGTGTGTTTTTTCCATGTTTTCGGGTGCGACAGTCAACATACTTATTTGTCGCATGATTTTCCCATCCGAATATGTTAAGGAAGTGAGACACAATATCCTCACCATAATCTCCCACTAGCTTAGAAAACTCACCCATGAAATCATCCTTTTAAGTTAAATAAAAAATTTGAGTACCATTGAAGCATTGAACGACGTTTTTCTATATATTGAGCATGATTATAAGTCCCTCGAATACAATTTTTATCTACATGAGCTAATTGCATTTCAATCCATTGGGACTCATACCCCTTTTCATGCAAAATAGTCGAAAGCGTGTGTCGGAAACCATGTCCTGTGAGCTTGCCAGAAAAGCCGATACGTTTGATTACCTGATTTATACTAGCTTCGCTCATAGGTTTGTTCGGATCGTTCCGCCCTGGAAAAACATAGCAATAGTTCCCTGTCATGATCTTTAGTTCATTGAGTAAATCTAACGCTTGAGTAGACAATGGCACAAGGTGTGCCCTACGCATTTTCATCCTTTCTGCTGGAATTTCCCAAATAGCGTTATCTAGATCAAATTCTGACCATAATGCCGCACGTAATTCGATGGTTCTTACACCTGTAATCATCAGTAATTTCGTAGCAATAAGGACAAGCCGACTTCCGGTGTAACCATCCAAAGCGCGCAGAAAATCGGGTATCTCATCAGCTTTTAGGAACGGGAAGTGATTTGATTGGTGTACATCGAGGGCACTAGAAAGATCCGCTGCTGGGTTAAACTCAGCCCTTCCTGTAGCAATGGCATAGCGAAAAACCTCTGAACATCGCTGCCGAACTTTGCGCATTTTTTCTAATGCACCGCGCTTTTCGATTTTACGTAGCACGTTAAGCAGTTCTAGCGGTTTGATTTCGCCTACTGCTCTCGTACCCACGTAAGGAAAAATATCGTTCTGAAACGCTTCCATGATGTCAGAGGCATATCCTTCCGACCATTTAGCAGACTTCATTTGGTGCCACTCTGTGGCTATCTTTTCAAACGCGCTCTCGGACTCCGTTTGCAAAGCAATTTTCTGCTCTTTTCTAACCTCACTCGGATTTTTTCCTTCCGCGACCAGTTTTCGGGCATCGTCACGACGGGAACGCGCATCGGCAAGAGTGATTGTTGGATAAACACCAAGCGAGATCATTTTGGGTTTACCGGCAAAACGATAACGGAACCGCCAGCTCTTGCTTCCATTAGGTTCTATAAGCAAAGACAGCCCTTGCCCATCTCCGAGTGTATAGGCTTTAGCTTCAGGCTTAGCGTGGCGAATCTGCATATCGTTTAAAGGCATGTGTATAGGAATCCGGACCGAACAGGAACATATACACAATCCTATACACATTCAGTACCGGATTCTACTGGATGGTTACGGACTACTATGGACTTATAAGAAGAAAAAACGTTATAAATCAGATGAGTTATGGACTAATACGGACGTTTGAGGAAGTTGAGATGGTGCCGATAATAGGAGTCGAACCTACGACCTTCGCATTACGAATGCGCTGCTCTACCAACTGAGCTATATCGGCCCTGATAAGGACATGCCCACGAATGTGAACACGGGGTAGAAGGTTAAAACTAACCGGGCGATGCGTCAATGGCCTTGCGAATCAAACGCCTATTTTTGCATCATCCGGATTCAATTACGCACGAATCGTGTCGTCACTGGCTTCCTTGTACGCGGCAAGGGAATTCTATAACCAGCGGCGAACACGCTGCTCATAGCGTTTCCATTCCAGCCCGAAATGTTTTCGCAGTTGTTCCTCTTCAAAATCAATATGCAATCTGGCAACCACTAGCATAAACAGCGGTGCAGCCAATATTCCAATCAGGCTACCGACGTAAAGAGCAAAAGCTAACTGGAGTCCACTCATTCCAAGATAGATTGGATTGCGGCTCCAGGCATAACATCCGCCAGTAACAAGTGTGGTGGATTTCTCTGCATGCAGTGGGTTTAGCGTCGTACGTTTCTTCCGCATCTGCCACGCGGTATGCAGTATCATCGCCAGACTGACGCTAGCCAACAATGCACTTATTACGATAGTCACCGCGCCAAATGTGAAACGCGGGATCGCCGTCAACGCATCCGCGATGAGGAATAATAATAGGATGAGTGGTGGTGGAAGCCAGACTCTTAATTTTGTCAGGAAAGGACGCATGGCTACGGGCTAACCTCAGTACCTGTTTGATTAACGCTGATATCACTATAAATACCCCGTTTAAGATACATAAACAAACGGTGCATACTTCACTGTAGGACTTTTTACTTAACCAGACAGACAGGCAGCGATGCAAAGACGCCAATACCAGAGGCGTCTGCCCCTGGTGTTCAGGAAAAAATCATGCTGCAGGTCATGTCAGCTCAGAGCACATACTCGTTTAAAGGTTTTACCCTTCATATGTAAAAACCGTGTCAAAAATGAATTACGTAGATAAAGGTGAATCTGACGCTGATTCAAACAAATCTACAGACTGCTGGTAATACCGGATAAAATCATTAAATGTCACTGGCGGTAGAAACTGATACCCCTGCAGATAGTCAACATTATTTTTTCCCAGCCATTGTTGCTGATAGTCATTTTCAACGCCCTCGGCCACCGTACGTAACCCCAGAAGTCCTGAAAGGTGAGTAATTGACTCGAGCATAGGGATATATTGATCAACCTCTTTAATTTCCTTAATGAAGCTTTTATCAATTTTGATTACATCCAGGTCTAACTCATTGAGATAGCAGAGATTAGCGTATCCAGTACCAAAATCATCCAAAGCAAACAACACACCTTTATTTCGTAACGAACGAATAAGTTCTTTGATTGCAGGAGTGATCGTGAACGTCTGGTTCTCTGTTATCTCTATCATCAATTTTATCGGCAGACCTTGCGTTATCTCCATAAAATTAAGGCATTCCCAATAGAATACGGGATTATTTAAACCTGACGGACTGACATTAAAAGAAACGAACAGAGTTTTATTAATGCTTGCGCCTCCAGAGACCAGATTGCGCGCAACAGCGGTCATTAAATAGCTAGTTAACTCATTGATTAAGCCAGTTTTTTCAGCCAATGGAATAAACTCTCGCTGAGAAATAGCATAGTTATGTCCCTGTGGCCAACGAGCCAAGACCTCAACACCACAAACATCGCCCCTGATATTCACGATGGGCTGAAAATAAGGAATGATCTCCTCATTCCTTATTGCCATACTCAGTCTACTAGTATCCGAAACATCATATGCGTCAGTGTAAACTGCATCCCCATTCACATTATTATTGATTATAGAGCTTTCATTTAATAAATTATTTCGGGTTAAAAAGATAACAGTTTCATTAAAATTGGAAAAGCCGAGGCGAGCAGTAATTTTATCCCGATATCGATACACTGACTTAATTGTTAGCGAATTAGCAATACAGAAATCATGCAGTTTTTCTTTTGTGAATGATGAATACAGCATTTCTTCTTCAAATTCAGTCAAGTTAAAAGTAAACATCGGTGAATCTTTATTGACTTCCACAACTTTGTTAGGTGCCAATAGACTCTCTTTTAATTGAGCGATCAACTGCTCCGACAATTCCCCCCCATTGATAAAGGAATATTCTTCATATCCCCGATTAACAGGCAGGGTTTCGCACATCCGCAGAACAATACAGTGTATGTTGATGAACTGTGTACTGTTTCTCTGAAGCCATTTTTTGACCAATAATAATGGCAACCGGTTATCGATCACCAGCAAGCAGGACGGATATTGCGACATAACTGACTGCGTGCCAGAAATAAATGTCCGTGCATCGATCAATACCAGATTTGGTAACCATGCTTTTATTCCTGAAAAAAGGAAAGTATCATAACTGAGCAGAAAAATTTTTTTCGTATTCATAGTTATCACCAACTTAAATTTATGGCATAGCAGGTCCCTCGCTCTATTCACGAGAGAATATACAACACCTTCGACCTCCAATAATCATAAGGCGATTCGTGATATAACTTTATCCATAAGCCATATCACGTAAATTCAGAATTTATAATCACAGTTATCCATATGAGTATTCTCATCACACCGTAAGTTCCATTTAAAAATTGAAAAAGAAAAATCTCCATTTCTTAATCAGTACAAATCCCTTTACTCACTTTCACTTCATTACAAAACAAAAAACTATAAATACAAAATTTACAAAACATATAACTACAGTGACCAACAGAATAACATACTACCGTAGTTTATACTGACCGGCAAACTAAGAGAGGATGTCGTAGATCTTGTATTCATAAACATTTCCGGCAATATGCACGACATATTGTTTCATCGACTCTAAATTTATTGCTACATTTTCTATAGCGAGTGACAGTATAGGTTCAATATATAATCAGGGCATATTGGTTCAGACCCAACACCCTTAATGATTAAGCTTTAAGCAACCCTGACCCACGGGTAGGTATTTCTGCAACGCTACGATAAATTTCCGGTTTTTTGTTTTCAACTCACTACTATGCCAGGTTTCCCCCGGTAACACATAACGCATGGTGGCTTCATCATCAGTTGAGTGACACCCCTGGTGTACGATAATTTTGAAAAAAGTATTCCCTGTGTTTTTCAACGTCCCGTTTATCTCATCAATGGTGTAGGCCAGGTTCATTTTCCTCGGACGAACGACCAATATGGTATCCATAGCGATCACCGGGAGAGCCTGTCCGCCTTTCCCTTGATTACGCTCGGTAAACAGCGTTATCGGCATTTCACGAAACAGTATTCGGTAATAGCGTTCTTTATCATCCTGCGGGCCACGATAGAAAATCTTAAAAAACTCACTTGCCTGCGGTGCCAGTGAAAAACGGAGCGGAGTAAACAAAAGTTCGCCTTCGGCAATAGCACTTCTGTTTTCACCTCCCGGTCCCGGTTTATCTATTTTAACTGCGCTAATACTGTACACGTTCTGTTTCTGGCTATCGTTATAGATTCGTTTACTGATAAATGATTTATCCGATGGCATCTCATAAATAGTCGACTCCAGATAGACGGCCTGTGCGGAGCATGCAGTCAGCCCAAAAAGAAAGACAAATGCCCATCTAAGTGCCAAATGGCAGCGATTCATGGCGTGACTCCCACCCAATTCGCCGTCACTTTGATCTCTCCGCTGGCACTGACAATACCTTCCCAATCCGCCCCAGAAACGGTCAACATCGAACGCGAATCATTCATTGGGAAAAGCAATTTCAAATCAGTCGCAAAATAGCTTCCATCATCTGTATTATTTGCGTCCCAGGGCGTCTGTTGCCATTGCGCATCTCTCATGCTGATTGCCGCTTCACTGCAGCTATTTCGTTTTTGCACCACGCCCCCCGACTCACTGTTGTATTGCAGAAAGGCGGGAATTGGGACGGACAGCCCGCCTTGCGCAGACGTAAACAGGCAGTAAGGCACATTGTTTATCGTCGTACTTTCCCCAATAACTTGTGCGGTAATGCTATCAGCCTGACGAGGCCCCGAGACCGTCACGGTGTAATCCATTTCAATCGGAGCGGTCTCGCCAATTGTGCCGCTGCCGCTTGCCGAGGTGCTGTTATCCGATGAGATAATACTGATCCCATATTCCTTTGGCACAATATTGAGCTGTAGCGAAGGAGTAAACTGGTAATACCCCGACTCTGGCGTCACGCTATTTGTAAAAGCAAATGTAAATGGTTGGCTGTTGGTGATACTGACGCCACTGTCCACCATATTTTTCAGGAATGTTTTCGACAAAAAGACATAGACATACTCGCCACCATTACTAAAAACATTATAATAAATCGACGTCGAGCTAAAATTAGTCCAGGATTGACCATCACCAGAATATTTAATTGTGGCAGCTGCCGGTGTAAAACCAAGCAAACCGCTATCCGCATACATACGAATACGTAGTGAAGCCGTCAGGTTGCTGGTTTGATTTAAATTGTATGAAATCATCTTACAGATAACGCCATCTTCACGACTGACCACACCCAGCTCACAATAACCACTGTCTTTAGTGATGCTCGGCGTACCATCACTGGCAACCCATAACTCCTGAAATGCATTGGTAGAAACCAAAGACAAATGACCTATTTTATTTAATGTATAAGGTCTGATGTACCAATTACCGCTGCTCTGGTCTTTACAACGCTGTCCAGCCGCATAATCATAGTCAATCGTGGTTCGACAAAAATTAAGGTTATATGTCTCTGCGCTTCCGACCGACATATTGCGGAAGTATTCATACGCCGAGTCTGTCAGCGATGCAAAACCATAGTATCCACCGGCGATCCCGGATCCGGTTGCTTTAGTGTGATAAAAACCAAATTGATCGGTTAGCTCGGCAGCAATGTAGCCAGATGCAGGGCAATTAGCACCAGTGGTACAACGAATCCCCCGAAATGGTTCACTGATTGGCGAATTATCAATCCACATATCCTTGTAATATGTGGTATTGGCCACCCAGCCAACGATACCTATGTATCCCAGGCTATCCTGGTCGTTTCCATATTTTACCCAGGTGTTCGACCCACTAATTCGAGGATCGAGGGAGGACGGGGTAATAAAGTATTCGTTATCAACATTGTTTTCTATAAACAAATAATTGTTATTGACTGCTGCCTGAGTGGATGCCGAGAGCGCCCAGGCAGATGGGGATAACACGGCAAAGGCACACCCAAAAATAAGAGATAGAGATTTATTCATTATTAATACCTTATCGTTGTGCCATCGTGGTTTGCGTTGCACATTTCACATCGCCAACCCACGCCGCGCCGCGTGCTTTTTCCAGATCCAGATCGGCTTCACATACCCCGCCATTGGCAGAAATTAACGTAATAACCGGATACTTTTTATCAATATCGATAGCAAACTCACCTTTTGCATCCGTACGTGTTTTACCGATGTGGTTATGAATATCGGTATTTGCAGCCAACTGTCCATCGGGATAACGAATGCGACCGAATACGGTGACCATGCTTTTCACTTCAGGGTTGATAACGCCAACGTTGCCCGGATAAAGCGTCAGTTCCTGTTTGCGCCCTGAAACAATATCGAAGCTGTCTTCAGAATTTTTATCATTAAGGATCTCCAGCTTGTACTGAGCATAAGGCGGCAACGCAATAAAATTTGATTTACCGCTGAGAAGATAATTGCGGTTATTAATCTTCGCAGCCAGTTTCCCCTCGCCGGTCAAATCTGTTTTTACGATAACGCCAGAACGCTGTCTCTCTTTACTCAGACCGAAGTCTTTACCTGCCCATGCCAGAGAACCTTGGGAAGAGAAGTTCATATTGGTGGAGTTGTCAGCAGAACGTGTTACCGATACGGTGCCAGCGTTATATTTCGTGTCATAACTTAGATTGCCGTTTACCGAATAATTATTGTCGTAATACTGTTCACCACTCAGACGCGTTGATGCCGATAATCCGACCGATTTAATCGGCCCTTCAGCATACTGTTTTCGTGCACTGAGATTACCCTGGGTGCTGCCATAGCGATCTCGGGAGACGCCCATGCTCAACCAGGTCGCCAACGGCAACGATAAGTCCAGGCTGACATAACGTTCCTGTCGCCCATCGTCATTTCGGTTGTTGTAGTAATAACGCTGAATTCCTGCACGTAACCCAATCGTGGCATACCTTCCCGAATAGAGAGTCGTGTTGTAATCCAGATTACGGTATTTATTGCCTGAGTAACGATTCTCCGTCTGACTAACGGTGAGTGAACCACCATGAGGAATAAACTTTCCGAGGTTAAGAGTTCCGCCAATGGAATAGTTATCACGCTCCTGCATAGGCAAGCGATCGCCAATTTTACTGTCTTCGCGAGATGCCCAAAGGGAACCATATCCCTCAGGGACATTGAGATTAATGTTACTGATGTTTCGCCATGATGAATCGTTCGCTACCAACATCTGATTGCCAATACTGACGTATTCATTCACATTCAGCGTGACATCCGTTTCATTAACCGCATTGTTGTCAAAACCGTAGATCGTTGATTTCAGGCCCAGCCCCGACAATATCGTCAGCGTCACCGATGCCGCCCCCCCGGCAATCCAGGTCTGCTCATTACCCAAATCCTGATAGTGGTTACGCTTATAGCTCACCCGATCATAATCCAGCGAACCACCAAAAAACTGCCATGAGAGCTGATGAATGCCGGCAGCTTGTTGGCGAGCAAAGATCTTATTAACCCGGCTGACACGACTATTAATTGTCCGCCCATTGACCACGATATCTACCGTGACGTCGTAAACACCATACGGAAAGCGACTGGTATCAATTTCATAGCTGCCCATATTAAAGTTCTGCACGCTGAGCAAACGTCCATCGCGGAAGACATGAACCTCACCAGCGGCTGGCAAAAATACGGTAATCGGCGTGAGTGAAAGTGCGGTATTCTCAACAACCGTACTTCCTTTGTTCCCGTAGCTCACACCGTAAATTTTCCCACCATTCAGCGCATTCAGGCTGGCAATAGACTGGACATTCCATGTATCAAGCATCCCCAGCGCCAGTCGATACCCTTCATAATCGCGCTCATACATCGCACGATAAAGTTTACTGGTACCATTGCTGTCACCGATGCCGTAAAACGAACCGTTAACATTAATGTGGTGCTCCCGCAGCGATGTTGTATTGTCCATCGTCAGATAGCTGCGGGTACTGCTGCCATTTCGGTAATCGTTGTAGTAGGTACCAAAGTTGTAGTTCAGGACGTTAGACAGAGTTTCAACGCTGGAAGGTCCAAGCAAGCTACTACGCGCGACAATCGCTTCAGTTAACGCATCTTTGCTGACAATCATCTCCAGGTGAAATGATGAGACATTAAGTTGCAGTCGAGCATCATCTGACAGTTCAATATTCGTATTATCGTGAAACTTTACATCACGGATTTTTTCCACTAACGCGCGGGTTTTCTCGGATAACACAGCATTATTGGGCAATTCAGCAAGAGTCAGTGCTTTAACTGTAATATTGCCATCAACAAGCGAAATCACCGCATCGGCAATTTTTTGCTGACTTTTCTCATCAGTCTCGTTGTAACGTATATATACCGGCACCGTCATTCCCTGCTCCAGTGAACGGGCGAAAGCGCTGGGAATAACGTAATTACCCACTTTTACTGGGGCTGCATGTGAAGTTCCTGGTGTCAGCGCAAGAAAAAGACAAATGCTACCGCCAACAATATATGTTGTTGTCATATGCATCCTTACAATCCGGTATTTTTATTTATCCCGTACAGATGGCTGCTATTGACCATCACTTCACTGTAATAAACTGCTTACCGTGCCAGATACCGATGCGTGAGCGGCTATTACTAATGTCGGTGAACTGCAGTTTTATTTTTGTACCTGGCATAATGTAATAACGTTCACGACAGCCCCGCCCCTGATCGCGAGCATTATCTTTGCAAGCCCCATAGGCGATTACTCGAAATGAAACATTGCCAGTATTGCTAATAACATCACCATTACGGTTATATTCAAAACGCTCTTTTCGCGGCGCAACGACCAATATTGTGCCAATTTCTGCTGACGCTGTCGCAACAGCCAATTTATTGGCCCTGGTTTCCGCGCTCTCGGTGACCGGCTCATCTATCCATTGCAGACGATAATAACGCTCGATATCATCAACTGGCCCTTTATAAAAGAAGCGAAAAACATCCTTTGCCTGACCAGGCAGAATTAGATTGGCAGGCGTAGAGAGTAATTCCCCGGAATTAACGGGTTTTATTTCGACTCCGCCCGCTAAAGGTGATGACAGTTTTTTTACCGATACGCTGACATAACGAGCCGAGTCTGTCGTATTAGTAATTTCTTTCGATAATGAACTCTCAGAAGAAGTCATTATCGACGTGATATCACCAACGTTAATTGCCCAGCTGGAAAAAGAGATTACCAACCCTACCAACATTGCTGCCGGTAAATATTTATTCATGACACCATTCCTGATAAATTCGGGAGAATTTCTCCTCCCGAAATTTTATTTCTTAGGCGGACGGAGTCGTCCAGGTTGCATTGAACTGTACTTTTACATCACCAGTCCAATAGCCGTCTGGCAGTGCAGAGTAATCCGTTACCGGCGTGCTTCCATCAGAAGTCGCAGACGCAATGGTGAATTTGAAGTTGGATTGATCGCTGACGCGGTCAGCACCGTTGTAAGCGCCATCAGCCATCAGGCTTTCAAGACCAGAAGTCGAGCTGGAATTTACCAGGACAGTATCTGATGAATTAGTCAACGCGGTGCCATTCCATGCCACCCCTACGTTCAGGGTAGACGCATCGCCACTGGCGTTGGTCAGAGTATTGCTAATAATCTGAGCGGTCAGTTCAAAATCAGTTGCCGTTTCCTGGCCCTGAATAGTCACATCAAACGCGCCATCCTGGGAGTTGAAGCCATTCAGACCTTCCGCATACTGGAAAGTCAAAGAGTTTAGCGGAGTGACGACCAACATGCTGGTGGTATCTTTTGTTGCCGTCGCGTCCCACGAGGCCGTTGCAGAAGCAGTGACATCTGCCATTGCATTTGCCGCAACAAATACAGACGCCAGAGAGGTCACTAATAATAATTTTTTCATTTTTATCTTCTCCTAAGAACAAACTCACCACCGAGTCTTATTATTAAGTCACTCCAGCGGTTCCATTAATTGCGAGCCATAATTGCCGCGCCCAAAAATTATCATTTGAATTAAGTAACATCTCAACAAACCCTGAAACGCAAAAATTACAAAAAGACTAAGAATTTTCCCACTAAAACGATAATATAAGAAGTTTCCTAAGTTTAATTTACTTAAATAACACCATGACTCAGAACTATCACCCAAATAAATAAGACAAATCAAACAATTCATCTTTTTTATGTTTTTGATAAATATCAAAAAGATCATACAAATACCACGAGAGTAAAACCCTTACAAAACATAAAGATAATTAACACCTTCATAGTTTCTCTATAATGCTTATTATTTGTTGCAATTATGCTAAATTTTTAACGCCGCAAGAAAATTCTCATGATATATCCATTTGCACGGGAATATTCTTATAAATAAATCATTCACCTACAGAAACTACATTCTAATTGATAATTATTTGACAAAATTAAAACCAGGAATTTTCCATATAAAATGAATATTCCTGGCTTATCAGAAGAGATAATGATTATCGTTAAATAGAAAATTAGATAAAACGTTTTAAACCAAGATAACTATTAATTGTTACGGTACGTACCCTATGTAAGGTAATCAAATTCTGCTGTTCAAGTGATTTTAATGAGCGGCTAACGGTTTCAATTTTAAGATCGAGATAACTGGCAATTTCCTCCCGAGAAAATGGCAAGCGAAGCGTCGTTTCTGGCCTGCCGATGCGTAAATGCATCTCGTAAAATTCCACCAGGAAAGCCGCGATCCTGGCCTCAGCATGTTTATTCGCATAGCGCCGCAGTTTTTCAACAATGAATCCATTGTCCCTGCAGAGAAACTTGATGACTGCGGCAGCTACCGAAGGCTCCTTCTCTGCTACCTTGAACAACCGCGCAATATCAATGTGGCAAACCTCTGCAGCCGTTGCGGCCTGGATAGTTGTCAGGTACTTCCCCCCTTCGACAGCATCCAGCGCCATGATATCTCCCGGAACATAAAAGCGGCTGATAAAAACGTTATCGCCACATTCCACGCTGGACTTGCAGTACCCCTCATGGATAACAAAAAGCATATCCGCGGTTTCATCCTGCCGAGCGAGTATCTCCCCAGCTTTAAACCGCCTTCTTTTGTCTATTAATTTGTATTGATTATCACGATCAATCGCCGCTCCCTTTGGGCACAGCGAACAATGACGGGGAGGAAACGGGTTGCCAAGCGGCACAACAGGAATGCTTAGTTTGTGAATATCCGATTTCACGCAACAACTCCTCATAAAAATGAGATTGATTCTAATAGATCGGGCCATGGGAACAATATGTGAAACGAAGACCAGGAAAATTCATGCAGGCAGGGAAAATTCTGTGATACGCCGCCTTTCTGGCGTCAGAGAATGCATAGGTCAGAACCAGACTGGTGCGGATGATGTTAAAAACGCAGGATAAAAAATGCGGCAGCGGGGTGAAGGTTAGAATTAACTGGGTGATGCCTTAATAGCTGTTTAAATCAGATGGCTATTATTGCATCACCCAGTTTCAATTACGCACGAACCGTGTCGTCACCGAAGCCAATCCACTTATATGTGGTCAGTGCTTCCAGTCCCATTGGGCCACGTGCATGCAGTTTTTGCGTGCTCACCGCCACTTCCGCACCCAGTCCGAACTGGCCGCCATCGGTAAAACGAGTAGAGGCGTTTACATACACGGCAGAAGAGTCCACTTCATTCACGAAACGGTTGGCGTTGCTGAGCGTGCGCGTCAGTATGGCGTCCGAGTGCTGGGTACCGTGTTCGCGAATATGGGCGATAGCACCATCCATATTTTCGACCACCACAACGTTCAGATCCAGAGACAGAAACTCGTTATCCAGCTCTTCCGGTTTTAGTGGCACCAGTTTGGCAGGGCCATGCAGAACCTGCATCACGATTTCATCACCGTGCAGCGTAACACCGCTATCCGCCATCTTTTGGCTTAACGCAGGCAGGAAACGCTCAGCAATATCCTGATGCACCAGCAGAGTTTCTACAGTGTTACAGGTGCTTGGACGCTGGGTTTTAGCGTTAACGATAATCTTCAGGGCCGGGGCGATCTCCGCGGTATCATCAACATAAATATGGCATACGCCAATACCGCCGGTGATGACCGGGATGGTCGACTGTTCACGGCACAGCTTATGCAGACCCGCGCCACCGCGAGGGATCAGCATATCGATGTACTTATCCATTCGCAGCATTTCGGCGACCAGCGCGCGGTCCGGGTTATCAATTGACTGTACGACAGCCGCGGGTAAACCGCAGGCTTCCAGCGCCTTTTGGATAACCGCCACGGTGGCGGCGTTGGTCCGGTAGGTCTCTTTCCCACCGCGCAGAATCACCGCATTGCCGGTTTTCAGGCACAGTGAGGCAACATCAACGGTGACGTTTGGACGCGCTTCATAAATCACGCCAATCACGCCCAGCGGGACGCGACGACGCTCCAGACGCAGACCGCTATCCAGCAGGCCGCCGTCAATCACCTGCCCTACCGGGTCGGCAAGATTACAGACCTGGCGCACATCGTCAGCAATCGCTTTCAGACGCGCCGGCGTCAGCGCCAGGCGGTCGAGCATCGCTTCGCTCAGGCCGTTGGCTCGCGCCTGCTCAACATCTTGTATGTTCGCGCTGAGGATGCTTTCCGTTTGCGCTTCCAGCTCATCAGCAATGGTTTCCAGTACGCGATTTTTTTCGCGACTGGAGAGCAGCGCCAGCTTGTATGACGCGGCTTTGGCAGCAATGCCCATTTGTTCCAGCATATGCTTGTTCCTTAACGGGTGATCATGTCGTCGCGATGGACAGCAACCGGACCGTATTCGTAGCCCAGGATAGTGTCGATCTGTTGTGAGTGATGTCCGGCAATACGGCGCAGCGCATCGCTGTTATAGCGGGTGACGCCGTGGGCAATATCGCGCCCTTCGAGATTGCAGATGCGGATCACTTCACCACGAGAAAAGTTACCTGTCACGCTTTTAATGCCTTTTGGCAGTAATGAGCTGCCGCGTTCCAGAATTGCTGCGGTCGCGCCCTCATCGACGGTAATCTCCCCGGCAGGCGGCGCGCCAAAGATCCAGCGTTTACGGTTCTCCAGCGGAGAGGCTTGAGCATGAAAACGCGTCCCAACGGAAACGCCTTCCATCACGTCGCCAATTACGCCCGGCTTGCTGCCTGCGGCAATAATGGTGTCGATCCCGGCGCGGCACGCGACATCGGCTGCCTGCAGTTTTGTTCCCATGCCGCCGGTTCCCAGACCCGAGACGCTATCCCCGGCAATGGCGCGCAGCGCATCATCAATACCGTGTACGTCTTTAATCAGCTCAGCCTGCGGGTTAGTGCGTGGATCGGCGGTGAACAGCCCCTGCTGATCGGTCAACAACAGCAGCTTATCGGCACCGGCCAGAATTGCCGCCAGCGCGGAGAGGTTGTCGTTATCGCCGACTTTAATCTCAGCGGTCGCTACGGCGTCATTCTCATTAATGACAGGAACAATGTTGTTATCCAGCAGCGCGCGGAGCGTATCGCGGGCATTGAGGAAGCGCTCTCTGTCTTCCATATCTGCACGCGTCAGCAGCATCTGCCCGATATGAATACCGTAAATCGAGAACAGCTGTTCCCACAGTTGAATCAGTCGGCTCTGCCCGACCGCCGCCAACAGCTGTTTCGAAGCTATCGTTGCCGGGAGCTCCGGGTAACCAAGATGCTCACGTCCGGCGGCAATCGCGCCTGAGGTAACGATAACAATACGATGCCCTGCGGCATGGAGCTGCGCGCACTGGCGAACCAGCTCTACGATGTGGGCGCGGTTCAGGCGGCGGGATCCGCCCGTTAACACACTGGTGCCAAGTTTTACCACCAGCGTCTGGCTGTCACTCATGATTCTCTGCCATTCAAAATTGGGGAAAATGATATCAAACGAACGTTTTAGCAGGACTGGCCCCGGTTGCCAACAACCAGCGCACAAAGCATGAAATTTTATTGCGCAGGATCAGCAAGCGTAGCGGCAGATTTTGACGCATTTATTACAGAAACAAAAAAACATCCTTTTTTAAAAATATTCTTACTTTGTCATAAAACGTTCATTGCCAGACGTTAAAAACCCTCCTGTCTTTTAACGGGGATCACACCCAGTGAATATTAGCGCGTACTTTTAATCAGGAATGAAAATGAAAAAGAGCACTCTGGCATTAGTGGTGATGGGAATTGTTGCATCAGCATCCGTACAGGCAGCGGAAGTGTATAACAAGAATGGTAATAAGCTGGACTTGTACGGCAAAGTAAAAGCCATGCATTACATGACGGATTATGACAGCAAAGATGGTGACCAAAGCTATATCCGTTTAGGTTTTAAAGGCGAAACGCAAATTAACGATCAACTAACCGGTTATGGTCGTTGGGAAGCAGAGTTTGCCGGCAATAAAGCTGAAAGCGACTCTAACCAACAAAAAACACGTCTGGCCTTCGCCGGTGTGAAATTAAAAGATTTTGGCTCGTTTGATTATGGTCGTAACCTGGGCGCGCTGTATGACGTGGAAGCCTGGACCGATATGTTCCCGGAATTTGGTGGCGACTCCTCCGCACAGACCGATAACTTTATGACCAAACGCGCCAGCGGTCTGGCAACTTACCGTAACACCGACTTCTTCGGCGTCGTGGATGGCCTGGATCTGACCCTGCAATACCAGGGTAAAAACCAGGATCGCGATGTGAAAAAACAGAACGGCGACGGTTTTGGTACTTCTGTTACTTATGACTTTGGCGGCAGCGATTTCGCGGTGAGCGGCGCTTATACCAACTCCGATCGAACCAACCAGCAGAATCTGCAAACTCGCGGTACGGGTGATAAAGCTGAAGCCTGGGCAACCGGCTTAAAATATGATGCTAACGATATTTATATTGCGACGTTCTATTCTGAAACACGCAATATGACGCCAATTTCCGGCGGCTTCGCCAATAAAACACAGAACTTCGAAGCGGTTGTTCAGTACCAGTTTGACTTTGGTCTGCGTCCGTCACTGGGTTATGTGCTTTCTAAAGGGAAAGATATTGAAGGCGTCGGCAATGAAGACCTGGTGAATTATATCGACGTGGGCGCAACGTATTATTTCAACAAAAATATGTCCGCGTTTGTTGATTATAAAATCAACCAGTTGGATAGCGATAATAAACTGGGCATCAACGATGATGACATCGTTGCTGTCGGTATGGTCTACCAGTTCTGATATAGCATAAAAAATGCCGGATGGGGTTGCGCCGCCATCCGGCATTTTACTGTTCATTATGCCGTTAACTTAACCGGTTCATCCTTAAAGTCGTCAGCAGGTTCCAGCGCCAGATTCAGCGTCGTTAACAAGCCACGTAATTTTTCATGGAATTCACGTAAGGTGTATTCCAGTCGCTCTACCACTTCAGTCTCTTTCACCGGCACCGCCGTCCAGTTACCGTCTTTATCAAACAAACCAAACTGATAGCTGTACGTGAAACGTTTTTCCTGCGCCTCCAGTTCCATCCACCAGCCCCAGAACTCGCGTTTCTCAGGGGCGGGTTTCACGTTGACGCAAACAGCCAGACAATCGAAAAAAAATCGATTATCTTCGCACTGCCCTTCCCGGATATACGGGCCAAGCGCGGTGAATTTCTTGATCAATCTACTTTTCGGATGCCCACTCGGTAACGTCATTACGATCTCCTTAGGTGAAGCACCTGTTTTACCAAATCGCTAAAATTTAGCAAACTTTTAACACAATCTCTGATTGATCCAACTGGTTATTTCCTGCAACCCTTTGTCAAAATTGCGATACACCGGGTTGAAGGGGATCTCCAGTAGCTTACCGTCTGAAGATGAAGATGTGATTAAACGTGACTCTTCTTCCGGGCTAAACGGATCGTTCTTCCAGAATCCCGAGAGCATTGGCGTCGGGCAGCGTCGCCCCAGCAGGCCCTGCACTTTTAATGAATAGCGATTAAGCTCAACGCGCAGCGCTTCATCGGAGGCGTCATGCATCCCCAGGCGGCTAGCCAGTACATCAAGGTACATTTCCGGGACGCTCGCCTGACGCTGCGGGTCGCTAAGCAGCGCATGAACCACTGGCCCCAGACAGGCCACCGCCTTCAGACGCGATGATTCCAGATACGCCAGACGTACCGCTACGTTAGCGCCAAAGCGGAAACCGAAGGCCGCCACGCGGGTGTGATCCACCCAGGGAACATTAGGCAGCGCTTTTAATACATGCTGATGCAGCAGGCTGGAATCCTGAGTCAGTTTCCATTTTGACGAGAAACCAACCGACGGCATATCCAGCGTCAGCATGGCTATACCCCGTGGGGCAAAATAGCGCTCATACAGGGTGTAGTAATCCGTTTGCATGGAATCGAGACCACCGCACATCAGCACCGTCGGGAACGGACCGTCACCTTTTGGCATATGTAAGAAGCCGGTGATCGGCGCACCGCCAGCGATGGGAAACTCCATCTCACGCAGCGTGCCCGGCAATCGCTGTGCGGCCTCTTCATAGGCGCGATTCGCCAAAGCCTGTGCCTGCTCTGCCAGCTCATCGCCTTTCAGGTGTGGGTAAGCGGCAATGTTGTACAACGTAGACGCATGCAGCCAGTGGCGTCCGCTCACCTGCGGATCCTCTTCCATAGACGCTTTCTGTTGCCAGTCCATCGCCTGCTTCGCCCACTCATAGATCCAGTTCCCACCGCGATAGCCGATAACCGTATCGTAGAGTTCTTTATCTGTACGCTCGGCTTCGCTCATCACGATACGTGCCTGCACCTCAAGGATTTCGCGCGGGTCGACGCCGCGCCAGATCCACATCAGGCGATTCACCATGCGATACCAGTGCGGAATGGTTTTGCCATCCAGGGCAGATTGTACGGGCGGCTGCGCGCCGTGATTAAAACGACGAACCAGTGTTGACGTTTCAGGGTGTTTGAAGCGGGGTTTAAACAGGACTTCGCTGAGGTTAGCCTGTGACATGATTGCAGCCTCCATGAGTACTCACTAAGGCATAGTGTAACCTGACACAGCACAAAAAGAACAACGCCCGGCAGTTGCCAGGCGTTGAAAACTTTTTAGATTAGCGACCAGAGATCGGCGGGACGAACACTACGCCCATATCCCACGGCTGCTCAATCCAGGTATCCTGAGGGATATCAACAACATAATCATTCACCAGCGGGCGACCAGCCGGCTTAGCGAAGATAGTGACGAAATGCGCTTTAGGATACATTTCGCGGATCGCAACGGCGGTACCACCGGTGTCAACCAGGTCATCGATTACGATGAAACCTTCACCGTCGCCTTCGGCACGCTTCAGCACTTTCAGTTCGCGCTGGTTGTCGTGATCGTAGCTGGAGATGCATACGGTATCGACATGACGAATACCCAATTCACGCGCCAGCAATGCGCCCGGCACCAGACCACCACGGCTAACGGCAATAATGCCTTTCCATTGTTCAGAAGGCATCAGGCGGCTTGCCAGTTTACGTGCATGGATCTGCAACATGTCCCAGGTGACGACGTATTTTTCGCTCATGTGAAGTGTCCCAGCCTGTTTATCTACGGCTTAAAAAGTGTTCGAGGGGGAAATAGGTTGCGCGAGATTATAGAGATCTGACGCACTAAAAACCAGTGTTTCGCGGAATCCGCGCCTCTTTTTGCATGCTTTATGCTAGCCGTCAGCGGAGAAAGTGGTATTCTCAATCGCATCGCGCAAGCCTGGCTTGTGGTGTTTTTAATTCTGCTAACCCCGTGGCCTGCAAGCAAGTTTTGTAGGACATCGCCAAGGAGACTCAACGTGTCTGAACTGTCTCAATTATCCCCGCAACCGCTATGGGATATTTTTGCCAAAATCTGTTCTATTCCTCATCCGTCCTATCATGAAGAGCAGCTCGCTGAACACATTCTGAGCTGGGCCCAAGAGAAAGGTTTCCACGTCGAGCGCGATCAAGTCGGTAATATCCTGATTCGCAAACCCGCAACCGCAGGTATGGAAAACCGCAAGCCGGTCGTTCTGCAGGCGCACCTGGATATGGTCCCTCAGAAAAACAACGACACCGTGCACGACTTCACTAAAGATCCTATCCAGCCTTATATTGACGGCGAATGGGTGAAAGCCCGTGGCACCACGCTGGGTGCGGATAACGGCATCGGTATGGCGTCTGCGCTGGCCGTTCTGGCTGATGACAGCGTGGTACACGGTCCGCTGGAAGTGCTGCTGACCATGACCGAAGAAGCGGGTATGGATGGCGCGTTTGGTCTGCAGGCTAACTGGCTGCAGGCAGATATCCTGATCAACACCGACTCAGAAGAAGAAGGTGAGATCTACATGGGTTGCGCAGGCGGTATCGACTTTACCTCTAACCTGCCGCTGTCCCGTGAAGCAATCCCGGCCGGATTCCAGAGCTTTAAGCTGACGTTAAAAGGCCTGAAAGGCGGTCACTCCGGCGGCGAAATCCACGTGGGTCTCGGTAACGCGAACAAACTGCTGGTACGCTTCCTGGCGGGCCACGCTGAAGAGCTGGATCTGCGTCTGGTTGATTTCAACGGCGGTACGCTGCGTAACGCGATTCCGCGTGAAGCCTTTGCCACCCTCGCCGTGGCTGCAGATAAAGTTGATGCGTTAAAAGCGCTGGTCAACACCTATCAGGAAATCCTGAAAAACGAACTGGAAGCCAAAGAGAAGAACCTGGCTCTGCTGCTGGATGCCGTAACTCAAGACAAAGCCGCGCTGACCGCTCAGTCTCGCGACAGCTTTGTGCGTCTGCTGAACGCCACCCCGAACGGCGTAATCCGCAACTCTGACGTCGCCAAAGGCGTGGTTGAGACCTCTCTGAACGTCGGCGTTGTCACCATGACTGACGACAACGTTGAAATTCACTGCCTGATCCGTTCCCTGATCGACAGCGGTAAAGACTACGTGGTGAGCATGCTGGATTCACTGGGTAAACTTGCTGGCGCGAAAACCCAGGCAAAAGGCGGATACCCAGGCTGGCAGCCGGATGCTAACTCTCCGGTTATGCACCTGGTTCGTGAAACTTATCAGCGTCTGTTCAACAAAACGCCGAATATCCAGATCATCCACGCTGGTCTGGAATGTGGTCTGTTCAAGAAACCGTATCCAGATATGGACATGGTTTCCATCGGGCCAACTATCACCGGTCCGCACTCCCCGGATGAGCAGGTTCATATCGAAAGCGTCGGCCATTACTGGACGCTGCTGACTGAACTGCTGAAGTCTATTCCGGCGAAGTAAGATTCTGCGCTAAATGCCGGATGACGCTACGTTTATCTGGCCTACATGCTGGTTTGTAGGCCGGATAAAGTTGTTACGCAGCCATCTGGCCTGCACGCTGGTTTGTAGACCGGATAAGGCGTTTACGCCGACATCCGGTAATTGTTCTGAGTCACAGACCCAACAGTAGCTGTCTTTCCAATTGAGGATCCAGCAGCGTGACGTGTAATCCCACCAGCCTGACGCCTCGCCCTCCCCTACGCTCGTCCCAGGTCTTGCGCGCTGTCGTAATTAAGTCATCTTTATTTAAGCGCGGCCAGACGTGCTCCTGCGTAGTCTGCTGAAAATCATTAAACTTGAGTTTTATCCCCTGGCGAGCGATCAGCAGATCCGGCTTTACCTTTGCCAGACGCCGTTCCAGCTCAGGATAGAGCCGTTCAATTATCGCCTCACACTCCGACCACTCGTGAATATCTTCCGCCAGCGTACGCTCGACGCCGACGGATTTACGCAGCCTGTCGTTGTTGACGTCCCGTTCGTCAATCCCCTGACTGCGCTCCCACAGCACGCGACCAAACTTGCCGAAGCGTTTGAGCAGCATTGCCAGGTCGTATTTTTGAACATCTTCGCAGGTACGTAATCCCATTGATTCCAGCTTAGCGGCGGAGACTTTGCCAACGCCGGGAATTTTGCCTAACGGCAATGTTCTGAGAAATTCAGGAACATCGGCAGGGGTAATCACATATTGCCCATTGGGTTTGTTGAGATCGGAAGCTATTTTTGCCAGAAATTTTACCGGCGCAATTCCGGCAGAGGCGGTTAACTGTAACTCGTTAAAAATTGTCTGGCGGATTTCCTGAGCGATCAGCGTAGCTGAGCCGTGGCAGTGGGTGCTGTCGGTCACATCCAGATAGGCTTCATCCAGCGAAAGTGGTTCTATCAGTGAGGTATAGCGGGAGAAAATAGCCTGAATCTGGCGGGAGGCTTCTTTATAGGCCTCGTAACGACCAGGTAATAAAGTGAGATGCGGACACAGCTTTAATGCCATCCCAGTTGGCATTGCGCTACGCACGCCAAATTTGCGCGCCGGGTAATTGGCCGTGCTGATGACCCCCCGACGTTCTCGACTGCCACCAATAGCAATGGGAATATCACGCAGGGCGGGGTTGTCGCGCATTTCCACCGCCGCGAAAAAGCAGTCCATATCGACATGTATGATTTTACGCATCGTTTGTCTCCCACATCACTGTTTAAGTATACAGTATTTTTATGTTGTGAGAAGTATGGTTGTACCTAATGCTGGGCCGTTCCTGACCCATTATCCATCCAGCACGAATAAGACCCAATGAAGCGCAGTAACCAGCAAAATACGCCAGTGTCTGACTGCCTTTAAGCGCAATTTTCCGTATAAAGAAAAACTAAAGTGTAAACGCCGCACGAGAGACTTGCGAAAAACTCTCTTGGTGCTAATGTGAGCGCTCCAGATCCAGATTTATCCGATTTGGGGATTCTTTTTGCCGTCCTGGCGTGTGTGATCGTTTTATCAAGGAATAAGCAGTATGCGTAAAATCGCATTTTTTCTTGCGATGCTTTTATTGCCGTGCGTTTCATTTGCCGGTTTGCTGAGCAGCAGCAGCCCGACTACGCCTGTCAGCAAAGAATATAAGCAGCAATTAATGGGCTCCCCCGTTTATATCCAGATCTTCAAAGAAGAGCGAACCTTGGATCTGTACGTCAAGATGGGCGAACAGTATCAATTGCTCGACAGTTATAAGATCTGTAATTATTCCGGCGGCTTAGGGCCGAAACAGCGTCAGGGTGATTTCAAAAGTCCGGAAGGATTTTACAGCGTACAGCGTGGACAGCTGAAACCGGATAGCCGCTTCTATAAAGCGATTAACATTGGTTTCCCTAACGCCTACGACCGCGCACACGGTTATGAAGGTAAGTACCTGATGATCCACGGTGCCTGTGTTTCCGTCGGCTGCTACGCAATGACCGACAACGGCATTGATGAGATTTTCCAGTTTGTGACCGGTGCTCTGGTGTTCGGGCAGTCCAGCGTACAGGTTAGCATTTACCCGTTCCGCATGACCGATGCCAACATGCAACGCCATAAGTTCTCGTATTACAAAGATTTCTGGGCCCAGTTAAAGCCGGGATACGATTACTTTGAACAAACACGTAAACCACCGACCGTTTCCGTCGTCGATGGTCGTTACGTCGTCAGCAAGCCGTTGAGTCACGAAGTGGTTCAGCCGCAACTGGCATCAAACTACACGCTCCCCGAGACAAAATAATGCCCACTCGCCTGGCATAATCTTTTGCCAGGTTTCATTGCCGGTTAACGGTTGAGTGGCAATCACGGTGACCACATCATTGGGTGTGGTCTCTGAGCTAAAATCGATTTCCACGTCCTGATCCAGCAATGTCGCCACGCCAAACGGCGCACGACGCGTGATCCAAAACAGGTTGGTCGAACAGAAGGCCATCACATAGCGTCCGTCAGACAACAGCATGTTGAAGACGCCTTTCTCCCGCAGCTCTCCTGCCAGCATTGCGATGTATTTAAACACTGCCGTCATATTGCCAGGCGTGCGCGGATAACGCTCCGTCAGCTTATGGAGCAGCCAGCAGAAAGCTTTTTCGCTGTCGGTTTCCCCGACCGGACGGAAATTTCCGGTTTCCAGCGATTTATAGCCACTGAGCTGTCCATTATGAGCATAGGTCCAGTTGCGTCCCCACAATTCGCGGGTAAAGGGATGGGTATTTTCCAACGCCACTTCGCCACGGTTCGCCTGACGAATATGGGCAATCACGGAACAGGATTTGATGGGGTAGTCTTGTACCAGTTTGGCAATAGGCGAATTAAAGCTGGGTTGCGGATCTTTAAACGTACGGCAGCCCTTACCTTCATAAAACGTAATACCCCAGCCGTCTTTGTGCGGCCCGGTCCCTCCGCCGCGCTGAACCAGTCCGGTGAAGCTAAAGCAGATATCGGTTGGCACATTGGCGCTCATCCCGAGCAGTTCGCACATACATCACCTACCTTAAAACCGTGAACTGCCTGATGGCGCTGCGCTTATCAGGCCTACGTGGCGCTCATGTAGGCCGGATAAGGCTTCAGCCACCATCCGGCAATCGTCTTCTTATGGTTTAACCATCTCTTTTTCGATCAGCTGGATCAGGATATGGATCACTTTGATATGAATTTCCTGAATACGGTCAGCGTAGCCAAAGTGCGGCACGCGAATTTCGATATCCGCGCTACCCGCCATTTTTCCGCCATCTTTACCGGTCAGGGTGATCACTTTCATCCCTTTCTCACGCGCTGCGGCAATCGCTTTAATTACGTTACCGGAATTACCCGAAGTAGAGATGCCTAGCAGGACATCACCTTCACGACCCACGGCTTCTACGTAGCGAGAGAACACATAATCGTAACCAAAATCGTTGCTGACGCAGGAGATATGGCTGACGTCAGAGATAGCGATAGCAGGGTAACCAGGACGGTTTTCACGATAGCGTCCGGTCAGCTCTTCGGCAAAGTGCATCGCGTCGCAATGGGAACCGCCGTTACCGCAAGAAAGTACCTTACCGCCCGCTTTAAAGCTGTCTGCCAACAGGACCGCCGCGCGCTGAATGGCGTGAATATTGGCGTCATCTTTAAGAAAATTAGCCAGCGTTTCCGCCGCTTCGCTCAGTTCGTTACGAATAAGATCCTGGTACATGAGGATATCCTTCAGCATGAATGTAAATGACAAGATGCAGTGTACCGGATAGCGCTACCAGCGAGAAGTACAAGCCACAGGAATGGCGGCGGCTTTTGATTTTTTGTGCCGGTTAAAACAGCAACAATGTGAGCTTTGTTGTAATTATTTTGTAAACACATTGCTAAAAGAATTTACATCCACTACAAACATATCATCACAAGTGGTCAGACCTCCTACAAGCAAGGGAGCTTTTCGTTATGATGATTTTGAGTATTATCGCTACGGTTGTTCTGCTCAGCGTTCTGTTTTATCACCGCGTGAGCTTATTCCTCAGCAGCTTAATTTTGCTCGCCTGGACGGCTGCGCTTGGCGTGGCTGGCCTGTGGTCAGTCTGGCTGCTGGTTCCTCTGGCCATTATCCTCGTGCCGTTTAACTTTACGCCGATGCGCAAATCCATGATCTCTGCGCCGGTGTTCCGCGGCTTCCGTAAAGTCATGCCACCGATGTCGCGTACTGAGAAAGAAGCGATTGATGCCGGTACAACCTGGTGGGAAGGAGACCTGTTCCAGGGCAAGCCTGACTGGAAAAAACTGCATAACTATCCTCAACCGCATCTGACCGCTGAAGAACAGGCGTTTATTGATGGTCCAGTGGAAGAAGCGTGCCGCATGGCGAACGATTTTCAGATCACTCACGAACTCGCGGATCTGCCGCCGGAACTGTGGGCATATCTGAAAGAACACCGCTTCTTCGCGATGATCATTAAGAAAGAGTACGGCGGGCTGGAATTCTCAGCATATGCTCAGGCTCGCGTTCTGCAGAAACTCTCCGGCGTTTCCGGGATCCTGGCGATCACCGTTGGCGTACCTAACTCATTAGGCCCAGGCGAACTGCTGCAACACTACGGCACCGAAGAGCAGAAAAATCATTACCTGCCGCGTCTGGCTCGCGGTCAGGAGATCCCATGCTTTGCTCTGACCAGCCCGGAAGCAGGCTCCGACGCAGGGGCGATCCCTGATACCGGCGTGGTTTGTATGGGCGACTGGCAGGGCCAACAGGTGCTGGGTATGCGCCTGACCTGGAACAAACGTTATATTACGCTGGCGCCTATCGCCACGGTACTGGGTCTGGCATTTAAACTCTCTGACCCGGAAAAACTGCTGGGTGGTGAAGAAGATCTCGGCATTACCTGTGCGCTGATCCCAACCTCAACGCCGGGCGTACAAATTGGGCGTCGTCACTTCCCGCTGAACGTGCCGTTCCAGAACGGTCCGACCCTCGGTAAAGATGTGTTTGTACCGATTGATTACATCATCGGTGGTCCGAAAATGGCCGGTCAGGGCTGGCGCATGCTGGTGGAATGTCTGTCTGTGGGACGTGGTATTACCCTGCCGTCTAACTCGACGGGCGGCGTGAAATCAGTCGCAATGGCCACCGGCGCATATGCGCACATTCGTCGCCAGTTCAAAATCTCCATCGGCAAGATGGAAGGTATTGAAGAACCGTTGGCACGTATTGCCGGTAACGCCTACGTGATGGACGCTGCGGCATCACTGATTACCTACGGCATTATGCTGGGTGAAAAACCGGCGGTGCTGTCGGCTATCGTGAAATATCACTGTACCCACCGTGGGCAGCAGTCAATCATCGATGCGATGGATATCACTGGTGGTAAAGGCATTATGCTTGGCGAAAGCAACTTCCTCGCCCGCGCTTATCAAGGTGCGCCAATCGCCATTACCGTTGAAGGTGCCAACATTCTGACCCGTAGCATGATGATCTTCGGTCAGGGTGCGATTCGCTGCCATCCGTATGTTCTGGAAGAGATGGCTGCGGCACAGAGTAACGATGTGAATGCGTTCGACAAGCTGCTGTTCAAACACATCGGTCACGTTGGCAGTAACAAAGTGCGCAGCTTCTGGCTTGGCCTAACACGTGGCTTAACCAGCAGCACGCCAACCGGCGATGCGACCAAACGTTACTACCAGCACCTGAACCGTTTGAGCGCCAACCTGGCCCTGCTTTCAGATGTGTCCATGGCCGTACTGGGCGGTAGTCTGAAGCGCCGTGAACGTATCTCCGCGCGTCTGGGCGATGTGTTAAGCCAGCTGTATCTGGCCTCTGCGGTACTGAAACGTTATGACGATGAAGGCCGTAATGAAGCGGACCTGCCGTTGGTTCACTGGGGCGTTCAGGATGCGTTGTACAAAGCGGAACAGGCGATGGACGATCTGCTGAAAAACTTCCCGAACCGTCTGGTCGCGGGCTTGCTGAACGTGGTTATCTTCCCGACCGGTCGCCACTACGACGCGCCGTCTGACAAGCTGGACCATAAAGTCGCGAAGATTTTGCAGGTTCCGAGTGCTACTCGTTCTCGTATTGGTCGCGGTCAATATCTGACGCCAAGCGAGCATAACCCGGTTGGTTTGCTGGAAGAGGCGCTGCTGGATGTCATTGCAGCCGACCCTATCCACCAGCGGATCTGTAAAGAGTTGGGTAAAAACCTGCCATTTACCCGTCTCGACGAACTGGCGCACAATGCGCTGGCGAAAGGGCTGATTGATAAAGATGAAGCCGCGATTCTGGTGAAAGCCGAAGCGAGCCGCCTGCGCAGTATCAACGTGGATGACTTTGAACCCGAGGAGCTGGCGACTCAGCCGGTAAAGCTGCCAGAGAAAGTGCGTAAAGTCGAAGCCGCATAACGATATACGCACAACGTTTAGCCCCGCTTAATGCGGGGCTTTTTATTGCCACATTTTCATTAATGCTCATGCTACAGTGTCAAAATGTTGTTCAACGAGGAGCCTCGATCGTGCCTGGTTTGAAAATTACTCTGCTGCAACAACCCTTGATCTGGATGGATGGCCCGGCCAACCTGCGCCATTTTGACCGACAACTGGAAACCGTCGCCGGACGTGATGTCATCGTGTTGCCCGAGATGTTTACCAGTGGATTTGCCATGGAAGCGGCAAATAAATCGTTGCCGCAGGAAGAGGTCGTCAGTTGGATGCGCGCCAAGGCGCAACAGACTAACTCCCTGATCGCTGGCAGCGCTGCTATCCAGTCTGAACGCGGCCCGGTAAACCGCTTTTTTCTGGTTGAGCCCGAAGGTAATGTGCATTTCTACGACAAGCGCCATCTGTTCCGCATGGCGGATGAGCATCAGCATTACCAGGCGGGTGACGCGCGCGTTATTGTTGAATGGCGCGGCTGGCGCATTCTGCCGTTGGTCTGTTATGACCTGCGTTTTCCGGTATGGTCGCGCAATCGCAACGATTACGACCTGGCGTTGTATGTTGCCAATTGGCCTGCGCCGCGTTCGCTGCACTGGCAGCTTCTGCTTGCCGCACGGGCGATTGAGAACCAGGCTTATGTAGCAGGATGTAACCGCGTGGGCACAGACGGTAACGGCCACCATTATCGCGGTGACAGCCGGGTGATTAATCCGCAGGGTGAGATTATTGCCACCGCCGAGCCGCATCAGGCCACACGCATTGACGCCGAGCTGTCACTCTCAGCGCTGCGCGAGTATCGCGAGAAGTTTCCCGCCTGGCAGGACGCCGACCCGTTTACGCTATAACTATCGCCTTCACTCCCGCTGCACTACGTTTCTTGTGGCGGGATTGTTTCACTCCGTAACCAACCGCAAAACAAATTCGCGTGGCGACATGCGGTGAGCATCGTATTCTGCAAAGGATAATCACTCGTAACCAGCGGGTGGCAGACAATGTCGATAATTTCCTTATCAGGATTTCAATAATGAAGAACTTCTTACGCATGACTTTGCTGGCGGCTACCTTAGCGGGCGCTTCTTTTAGTACGCTTGCAGCAAACGTATCCAATGTTCCTGCTCCAGCTCAGGACCCGGTCGTTCAGCATCTTAAGCTGACCAACGACCAGGTGGCGCAGATTAAAAAACTGCACCAGCAGCTTGAAACCAACGTAAGCCAGATTTCGGTGAAAGATGTTAAAGACGGCGCGTTGATTGACGTCATCAAGTCCGGGAAATGGGATGAAGCTGCCGTTCAGAAACAGCTTTCTGCGTTCAGCAACATCGAACAGCAGGCGCGTTATTATCGCGTAAAATACTATTTTGACCTGAACAAAGTGCTGACCCCAGAACAGCGCCAGCAGGTGCAAAAAGATATCGCACAGACGCTGAGCGAGTAATTGTCAGAGCCTGAGTCAGCAATGATTCAGGCTTTTCGGTAAAATTTCCTGCTCAAACAGAAAGCCCTGCACAGCATCTGCGCCACTCATACGGCAAATGGCATAATCCTGTGGCGTTTCTACTCCCTCAATGACAACCCGCTCACCCAGCCCACGAAATTGATTGACCAGAACCCTCAACTGCCACTCCGATGTTCTGAACTGATGAAACATTCCACTTTCAATTTTGATGGCATCGAAACGGATGCCCGACAGCCGCCAGACAAAAAATAGCTCAGGCGAAACATCATCCAGCCACACGCGAAACCCGTGACGCACCAGCGTTTTTACGGCAATGCATACGGCCTGCTGCTCTGCCTTATCCAGGCGCATCATGGAGCCCGGATCCTGAATTTCAATAACAATCCTCCCCTGATGCACCTGCTTTGTGAGACGCGTGATCCATGACAGACTAGTCAGCATCCTGACGGATAAATTCAGCGAATAGCTTCCAGAGAGGGCCAGCACCCGCTGCATTTGCCATAGAAAAAGCTGCTGTTTTGCCGTGATGGAAAGGTGCTTGAAAAACAAATCCAGTGGGAGCGGTGTGCGTACCTGGCTTAACACCTCACAGACATCCAGCGATGCGTCATCAAAAAAATGAATGCGCTGCAAACGGATCCCGGTGATCCGCAGCAGTTCGGCGTTGCGGGGAAGTTCTGGCACATAACGGGCCTGTTCACTGAATCTGTTCATATCATTCCATTATTTTATTAAAAGGACGTCGTGCATCCTGCAGCCACGGGATACGGCGATCGTTTGGGTATATCAGGCAAAAGCGCGTCGCCAGACGATGCGCCTCGACCAGGTCGCGCTGTTGCAACGCCAGTAAGATTTGCGTGAAGGAGACATTAGGGTCTGGGTGAACGCGCACATAGTCAGGCGCCCAGCGGCGAACCTCCTCCAGCCAACGTGCGTCCCGGGAACGCTGATACCGTTGCAGATACCCCATCTGGACATCAAACCGATAGCGACTGGTAAGAAGCCAGCCTCCGACAGGGAGCGGTTCGGCAAGTTGCCACTGCGTTGACTGCCTCTCCGCCAGCGTCAATTGCTGTTGCGTGTGCAGCGTGAGATGCAGCAATGGCGCGACGGTCAGTAACGAGATAAACCCTGCCGCGCGAATCAGCGACGTCGACGTAAGCGCCAGGCGTATTCCCGTTCGCGCGTTGTCTGCACATCTAAGCAGCAGGATCAACAGCAGCCAGTGTGGCGTTGACTGCCTGACGGGGTATTCCGTCAACATATGAATAACTACCGGCAGTGCCGCCACCAGGCAGGCACGACGCCAGCAATTACCGTGCAGCCAGAGCCATAAACCTCCCGCTATAAAACAGAGTGCCCCCGCCAGCCCAACCAGACCGCCCTCCACCAGCCACAGCACCAGTTCGTTGTGCGGATGCGAAATGCTGCCCAGCCCCAATGGCCCCGCGCATTCGAGAAATACAGCAGCAAAACTGCCCACGCCCCACCCCGTCCACGGGCGTTCGGCAAATAATGCCAGTGACGTTTTCAGCACCGTCCAGCGCACTTGAGAAGTCGTTAAATGATCTACCGTGGCAACGGACAAAAAATGGCGAGCGGCTGCGCCTGTCGCCATACCTAACGCTAACGGCAGGAGAAGTAGCAGCAGCGTACGGCGCTGCGCCGGGAAAACCAGCAGCAGCAGCGCTTCACCGACCGCCACAGACAGATAACCGGTTTGCGACTGGGATTCATGCAGTACAAATCCCATCATTACCAGGCCCATCCCAATGACAATTCGATACCCGTCGCGTAGCCGTAAAAAGAGCAGTACTGACAGCAGCACGCCGCAGGCCGTGAAGCTGGCCAGCAGATTGACCTGCTGAAAAATCCCGTAGGGCCGCGTGCCGCGTCGCCAGGCAAACTCCCAGTACTCAACGCCCGGCAAATGCCAGTACTGGTACACAAACGCCAGACATTCGATGGCGCTTGCACCCCATAGCAGGGCCAGCAGTGCCGTCAGGGAGCGTGCCGCAAGCGGAATTTGCACCGCCACCAGATAGACGATCACGCCTCCCAGTAAGGCTCCCGCGACCAGCAGCGCCTCGGCCTGCCAGACATCAGGCGTTAGCAGGCAAAGCAACGTCAGGATGAACGCCCCGACTGTAAAACACGCAGCGGGCACAGTGATGCGCCAGCGTTGACGAGGCACCAGCATCAATACGCTTGCAGCCAGTACAACAGCGTAGATCCAGCTCGTAATATTAAGCGGCAACGACAGGCCGCTGCCGCCGTTGTTCGGCCAGTAGAGATGCATGGCCCCACACCAGAAAAACAGACTAATACCGAGCAATAATTTCTGCGCAGGCAGCGGCGCAATGCGATTCAGTACGTTCATCATGCTACTGGTAGTTCAACGTCCAGGTCCCGCTGGCGCTGAACGGACCGTATTCGAGAGACTGATTTTTTATCGCCGATGGCTCCGCTGCGACCCACGCCAAGAAATTCAGCGTCATCGAACCTTCTGTTATCTCTTTGACTGACGTGCTCTCATCAAGGCGGATTGCCGTGCCGTCCTCTTCGCTCATCCCAATCCCGATCCCTGACGCACCGCCTTGTTCACTGCTATCCAGCGCCAGATGATCGGTCAGCTCCGCATCCTCACGACCGCTGAAGGTAACCGAGATCCCACGGAAAACCTCCGGGTTGCAGTCGCGTAACTGGATGCTGAATTTTTCCGGCTTACTGCGCCCCGAGAGATAGAGATCCTGTGTCGCGATTTGCTTGAAATCGACCTCGATTTTGTCGCCTCCCGGTGCAAGGCTGCAGGCCAGGGCTCTGATGGTGCCGTGAAAATACATATCGCCGCCGACCAGTTTGGTGTCGGCCTGCGCCATGCCACCTAGCAGTAACATACTGGTCGCGAATAACGCCGAGAATCTCATGACATCCCCCTACTGAAACTGCGCGACAACGGTGGCAGAGGCTTCAAATTCACCTTCTTTCACACTTCCCACGCCCGGCTTTGCCACCGGTGCGGCGGTGAGATTCCAGTCGCCCTGATTCTGGTAAAACCCCTTCACGTTGTAGAATTGATTGGGCACGACGGTGCCACCACTCTCGTCTTTAAGCATAATGCCGAGATCGTCGCGCTTTTGTCCGCCGCTCAGCGTGCCAAGGAGATTACCGTTAAACCCCGCCGTGCCTGACGCCGTGGTCGTTTGTATACCAAGATTAATGTTCAGCGCACCCTGATCGAAGCTCCCGCCTTCACAGACCACATGTATAGGGACTGACTTGCTGTAGTTAGTGCCGTTGAGCCGGGCAGCGGATCCAGGCAGATCGCCAAACTCAATGCTGATTTTGTCTCCCCGGTTGAAGGTGCATTTGTCCGGGACGGTAATTAGCCCGGATTTAATCACCACGCGAGAAATCGCCGTGGTTGGCGTAGGTCCCGCGCTTCCCATGCGCCCGGCCACCTCCACCAGCGACTGGGAAGTGATATTGATGCCATTGATAATGGGTTTAGTGACAATAAACGTCACTTTCCCTTTTGAACCACTTTCAACGTTAGTCGCTCGCGTGTAGCCCTTACGTTTTTTACAGCTGTTGTTGCTGTTGCGGTTTGAAACGTTGGTAAAAGGCGCCTGCACATATTTTTTATAGCCCCCGGCAACCCACACCTGAACTTCCACATCCAGATACTCGTTTAGCCGAAAACGGTTCGCCCCCTGATTTGAAGGCGGCATCGTGGTTGTGGTGGTGTAGTAAATTGGTGCTCGGGAGATGTCAGCCTGTTCGCAATAAAAATTCACCACATACCAGCCGCCCAGATTCCATGGGAACGGCTCCGTTCTGCCACCCACGTGGTTTTTGCTGACATCCAGCGAGCTCAGTTCAATATCGTACTGATGCGGCGACCCACCTTCCGGCTCACCTTCTCCCTGTGTAAATGCCTGCCCGGCCAACGGACAGCCAGCCAGCACCACCCACAACAGCGTTTTACGTAATACGCTCATAGATACTCCAGCTTAAGTCTGACCAGACCGTTAAATTCTCCGGCGGTCACCTCTCGCCCAAAAGATTCCAGCGCGGCAAGAAAATGAATGGCGTTATCGCCCGGTTTGAGGATCCACATGCGTTGCGGTTGGTTCAGGTGGATTAACTGATTACGTTCAGTCAGTAGTCGGATGCCCGCGCCGCGAACATCGCCACGAATACGCCCCAAATCGCTGTTTTCCGGTGCGCCTTCAGCCATTAGCGTCATCGAAACACCACGCTCCACCGTGCTGTGCGCAAGCTCAGGCATCTCACTGGTCTGCCCAGGGAAATCCCTTAAGGTATGACCGGAGCCCTTTAAACAGCCATTCAGATACAGCGTGACCAATACCGGATCGCTGCGATCGCCGCCCTGGCGAAATCGGCTGGCGGAAATATCACCAAGATCGATAGTCTGATCGCGGGAGGCCATATCCAGCACGCACGGCGAAACGAACACCCGACCATGAAAGCGGACGTTGCCATACTCGCCGGACACGTTGCTCATATCCTGGCGACCGCTTGTGGCCTGAACCGAGCAGGCCATGCCCGCCATCAGCAGAGCGCAAAGCATCTTTTTCATTTACGAATCCTGTTACCGGGGCTGTTGCTCCATCGGCAATGCTTTACACACATTGCCTGTGCAGCTGAATTTCAATTCGGGATGACCGCCAAAATCGTTCACATACATCATGCTGAACTGGCTAACGCTGCCGTCGGCCACGCTGAAATCGAGAGATGACTTTGGTGAAACCATAATCCCAGGGAAGTCAGTCAGCCTGTCGCCGCCCTGCGCTTCAGGCTTGCGGCTTAAGCCGATTAAGGTAACGAAGTACGGCGTTGGGTTATCCACACTCCAGCGCTGCCCCTGCTTATGAAAGACCAGTTGGTTTTGCCACACGGCGCCCGGTGTTTCCGGCACGATGGCGGTCGGACGGTAGAACAGTTTGATGCGCGACTGCATCGCCAGTTGCAGCACGTTCGGCTTATCCGGCTTGGGCGGAATTTCACGCACATTCAGGTAGAACAGACTTTCGCGATCCTGCGGCAGAGCGTTAATACCGCTGGTTTTTGTCACACGCGCAATGCCCTTTTGCCCGCCGTTAATCCGTTGCAGCGGCGGTAAAACCATCAACGGCGAGGTAATTTTTGTTCCATTAGCGTCTTCCACCCACGACTGAGCCAGAAACGGAATGCTCGGACTGGTGTTGGTTAAGTTCGCGCTGACAGATCGCGCATCACCAGTGATGATCAGACGGGTACGGTCAAGTGCAATGCCCGCCCATGAGGCGTTGATCTCTGCAATAAAAAGCAGACCGCAGACCACGGGTTTGAGCCAACGCTGCACGGAGTAAAATGCTTGATTTTTCATGACAAAATTCATTCAGGTTATTGATATTATTCACAAGGCAACAGCACGTTACCTTCCGGGTTGATTTGTTGCGGCACCTGTAAGTGACACTGCGCGCGACCGCCCCAGGCAACAGAAAGACGCTCGGCTGGATTCACACCCGCAATCCAGGCCATGCCGTTTTCCATCACCATGGCGACGCTGACACCGTTGGCGTTAAACACTTCGGCACCAAACGGCGGTACCGAACCATCTTTCAGGCGCAGCAGCGCCATCATTTTTTGCCCCTGCGCCACAGCGAAGCGCTGATAACCAATCGCGCCTTCCGTCAGGGTGTTGGTGACGATGGCTTTGGTCGCGGAAATGTCCTCGTCCATTGCGTCCACATCGATACGGGTATCAAAGCTGTGATAGCTGACGACGTCCGGTACGACGGCAATACCGAAGCGGTTTGAGTGCGCCTGTTCGCCGTTCAGCGGTACATTCGCCACACCGTCGGTATCAACCATCACCCTGGCGGTATTCATCGACGCCTGGCTGTTGTGTAGCGCCGCGCCATGACGCGTTGCGGTAAAGCCGCCGCGCATCGTGCCGCCAACGGAGAAATAGCGTGATTGCTGCCAGCTGACGTTAGATTCCAGTTCCGCCATCATGCTGCGATGCTTGTAGTAGCCATCAAACGCGGTGTGCCCTTCACCGGAAACCCCTGCGCGCAGTCGCCATGGATTGTTACGGTCGCGGTTATCGGAATACGAAACCATCTGACTGGTCTGGCTGCCGCTGTTTTGCACTTCATAATCCATTGAGCGGCCATCGCTCCATGGCACCGAAATGGACAGCGAAAGGCTGTCGTCCCGTTTGCCCTGATACTCAGAGCGGTAAGCGGCAAGGTTGGCGCTGATCCCCTGAATGCCTGCGAACGAAAAGCTGTGCCCCATCGACATCCCGTAACGATCCTGAGAGCCACGATCCCAGTAATTCTGGTGGGTATAGGTCAGGTACAGCGTGGTCGCTAATTGCGGGTCGTCAGCAAAAAAGGTCTTGTTACCGGTGATGGTGTACATCTCTTTTTCGTTGCCGGCGCTGTTGTTATTTTCATACTGCTCGTCGAGGAACTGCGAGAAGGTGCGGAAGTTACGCTGTGAAAAACGGTAACCGGCAAAGGTGATGGCGCTGTTGTATTCATCAAAGGTTTTGGCATAACTGAGCTTAAAGGACATCCCTTTTTGTTCAGCCTGATGCTTCACCCGGCTCACGGATTGCGTCGCATCAGCCGACAGCGCGCCCAGCCAGCTCAAATCCCGCCCAATCCCCATCGACCAGGCGTTATAGCGATCGCCAGTCAGTAACGCGCCACCGTACAGTGACCACGCATTGCTGACCCCCCATGAAAAATCACCGCTATAAAATGCAGGTCCCTGGACGTCGTGGTTATAACGCGATGGCTTACCGACGGCGGCGTTGTAACGAACATAGCCCGGGCGCGTCAGATAAGGGATATCGGCCGTATTGACCTGAAAGGTTTGTACACTGCCATCCTGCTCTTCGACGCGAACATCCAGCGTGCCGCGTACCGAGCCATGTAGATCCTGAATATTAAATGGCCCCGCAGGAACGGTGGTTTGATAGATAACACGCCCCTGCTGACTGACGGTGACCTTCGCATTACTGCGGGCGATGCCGTGCACTTCGGGCGCGTAGCCCTGCAAATTTGGTGGTAGCATGCGCTCGTCGCTGGCGAGGTTAGCCCCGGTAAATCGCACTGAATCAAACACCTGGGAATTCAGATATATTTCACCGACAGTCAGTTTTGCAGCCTGCATCGGTAACGGGCGATAGGCATAGATCTGATCCCAGTCGATACGCCCACGATTTTCATCCGAAGCATAATTGGCCTGATACTGGCCACGAAAGCGCCACGCGCCGAGGTTAAAGCCCGTCTGTCCATAACCAGACAGTGAGCGGTAATGATCGCCACCTTGTTCGTAATGTGTGGCCTGGCCCGAAACGCTGTAGTCGAAAATCAGTCCCGCGACACCGTTATCCCAGCGCTCCGGCGGCGTCCAGTCTGGATCGGTATATTTCATCCATGCCTGAGGCACGGTAATGTCCAGTACGCCTGCGCTATTATTCAGCACCACACCCGGCAGGCGGGAAATGTCATAGCAGGTCGCGCTAATCGGATGAATATAGGTCAGCGCCTCTTCTTTGAGCGCCAGTAATTCGAGCTGTTGCGGCGTCAGGCACGCCATGGATTTATGCGAGTTGGCAGGATCAACGATATAACGGATCGACTGCTGAGGGATCTCCTGGCTGTTAATACGAACATCCAACAGATATTCTCCGGGAGTCACAAAGTTGCCTTCGGAAAAACGCTGTAAATCGACATTTTGTCTGTCACTGGCATCCAGGACGTCAGTATTAAATTCAATAGACTCATCCGCTTCAGCCCATGAAGAGGCACAGACCAGAGCAATTAAAAGCGCCAGACGTTTTTTATCTGTTTTCAGCGTGATCATTTTCGTTCGCAAACCTTCAGATACCCGAATTGCTGTGCAGCTCAGAGATAATTCACAACAAAATGCGTGACTGCAGTAAATTCACCAGACGTCATTCTTCCGTCGCGGGAGATCAAATAAGCCGTAAAATTGAGCGTGTTTTTCCCGGGGTTAAGCGCATAATCCGGTGATGGCTCACCTAAATGAATTTGCTTGCCTTTGCCGTCATATATTTCTATCGCTAAATTTTCAGTTTCCGATTGCACGCTCAGATAATCAGGATTGTCACTATCCGGTGCGCCGGAAAAGGTAATATTGGCGCGTTGGAACAGATTCCCAGGGTGTTGAGAATCCCCTAATGAACATCCCAGCAAATGAATGCTGAAATCATGCGCAGATACTTTTTCAGGTTTTCCGGAAATATCTCTGGCTGAGAGGTCATCAAATTCAACCAGCAGCGACCGGTCGCGTGGATCGACATAACAGGCAGCCTCAATAATATTTCCCCGCATGCGCATTTTGCCGGGCGTACTGACAAGACGATGGGTGTCAGCCAAAACCCATGCAGGCGATATGAAGATAAAAAGCAGTAAAATACGCCATCCAGGCATCACCGCATTTCCTTTCAGTTATTCGCAGGAAGGGTTAAGCAGGCGCATAATTGCGCCCGCAGCAGATCGTTACTGATAATCGATCTGGAAATTAACGGTAGATTCGAAGTCACCCGGGGTTACGGCTGCGGATGCGTTGTTGGCCTGCAGGTAAGCAACGAAATCAATGTCGGTTTCGCCATCGGTAATGTTGACCTGAGATGCGGCTTCGCCCCATTTCACGTCCTGATTACCACTGTCAATCATACCGATGCCCGCGCCCTTTGCTGTACCCGAGGTAAATGCAGCCAGCGCATTGTTGTCGGTATCAATCGTTGCCGGGGTGTAGGTTACTGTGGCGGTTTTCGCAACAGTTGTATCGCAGCCCTGCAGAACGATTTTGGCATGCTTAACACCAGCACGTTGGTTGTCTTTTAACTGAGAAGTTGGGATCTCACCAAAATTAACCTGCACCGGGCTGGATTCTGGGGCCAGACCGCATGCGGAATTAACCAGAGAACCAGTGAAGTGAATTTTACCGTTAGTCGGTTCAACATTTTTTGCAGCGAAAGCAGAAGATGCAGTAAAAGTCATTCCCGCCATCAGCGCACAAGCCACAACCACGTTTTTCATTTTCATATTACTACTTAACCTTATATCTGTTTTTTGGTTATTCCGACGATCTATTTCCACAGACAATTTATGCAAGGGAAACCCTGATCTGCTGGTGGCGGAAGCGCATTTCCTTGCAAACAATCCATCTCAAGCCACCCTGTATTTTGAACTTCATTGGTATTCCATCCGAAATACCGCCCACAGTTGTTTACGCTGTTTCGGGGCTTATATTAAGTCGACGAAAAAATGACACAATGCAAAAATCCGGTATTAATCAAACTCAGGGAATCGTGTTGTAACACTGTCTGTAGAGCGATCGTTTACCTAAAAAATAGCCAAAAAACACGCCAATACCAGTGTTAATGTCTATTATTTATAATTTTTATAGAGTTTTTATCTATCAACTATTTTTTTATTTAGCCAGAGGAACAGGCAAAATGTATTTATGAATGTTTTGTAAAAATGAAATTGGGCATCAAAAGCGAGTAATGACAATAAGATAGTGAAAGAGAGGAAGGAGATTGGAGGATTCTATTAGATATATTAAGAGATTGTTATATAAATATTAATAAAGCGATCTATGGTGCAATCATTTTTTATAAATGAATTATGTTATGCTATTGCTTCCCCCACTCGAATGCGAGATATCCTGCTTTAAAGGAGACATCAGTGATTTCTCATATACCAATAAACAAAATTAAATCCGTAATTATTGGTGAAGGCTTAGTTTTCAGACCACATAAAAATACCCTAAAAGACCTGGCATCTGGTGAAATGGCCACATTGAATAATGTGGCAACACAATTACTGCTCTATCTGTTGCAAAATGGTAAAGAGATATCCTCGCGCGATGAAATTCTGCGGAATGTTTTCCAGCATAATGGCGCCAGAGCGACGGATGCTAATCTCAATCAGCACATTTCATTTCTGCGCAAAGCAATAACGTCTACGGGCCATCCTGCAGAACTGATCGTCACCATTCCGCGAATAGGATTTCGGATGAGCGACGCCAGTATCAATATTCAGCAACTGGAGGAATCGCAAGCGCCCACCAGAATAGTCAATGTTGCATTGACGCCCAGGAAAAAGAAACGAAACCTGTGGCCTGTCACGATAACAACGTTAATTACCGGCATCGCCGTGCTGGCGACAGCGTGGTTAACATGGATACCCAATGAAATCGCGATGACGGACGCGGCGATCCTGCGGACTATCGACTACGAGCAATGCCGTGTGCATATATTAGGAAACGCCCTCACCGACACCATAACCGAAAAAAAAGCGCTGGATATTTTCAAGTCCGTGGGTATTAACCCCAACTGTTCGTACCCAAAAGATCTGTATCTCAATACCTGGGCGAGCAACCATAATCTGGTTGAGTGGTCGTTTGCCGCTGAATGCGGGCTAAACCTCGGTTATTACCATTGCATCAGCCAGTATCGCCATCATGAGGAATGATATGAAGCAGGAAAGCGATCACTCTCCTTTACTATGGTCAGTCGTGATTGCCATTTTTGGGCTAGCGGCTATCGCTTTTTTTATTATCGCCGGGAATGCGAAAAAACAAGAAATCAGTTTTTCCTGCTCCTCGGAATTCACGTCGATACTCGACATCCAGAATACAAAAAAGGAACTCCACGGAATAATGCTGATAACCAGCTACAACTCCGGACACCTTTCATTGTCAGTCCAGGGGAAACTCAAAAGTGACGACGGCGAGTTCGCTGTTAACCGAAAACTGTTTTTTCGCTATGCCCGTCCACTCGGCCATACCGCAGGCGTTTTTATGCTCACTCCCGATGGTCGGGAAAAATCCCCCGATGATGATGCAACGGACGCTGTCGACTATCTCTTCTTCGACGCTTACGAACGTGCCGACAAGCTGTATATGCTAAAGCACCTGAATGAGGAAACGGTTCTTATTGGCGATAACTTTTCACCCCGCTTCGCCTGCGTGATGAATCACTTCGCGAGTTAATCGCCTTCTGGATATCCGTCGGGTTAAGGATGACCTGATGTGTTGCCCACCCGAAAGCTCGGGCGCGGTCGATAAAGCGTGGTAATGAGAATATTATTTTGGCGGGCTAAAACGACGAAAGCCTGAATCATTTCTGATTCAGGCTTTCTGAATAGTGGCGGAATGGACGGGACTCGAACCCGCGACCCCCTGCGTGACAGGCAGGTATTCTAACCAACTGAACTACCACTCCGCGTTGTGTTCCGCTTGGGAACGAAGCGAATATTACGGATTGCCTCGCGCCTCGTCAACGCTTTTTCTCACGTTTTTAATCGTTTGCTGCAAAAATCACCCGAATAGCCATTTTCATACGGTAAACGTACAAACTATGCCCGCCAGAGGCAACTTCCGCCTTTCTTCTGCACCAGGTCAAGGCGTGACTCATGGGCCGCTAACTCTTCATCAGTGGCGAAAACAACGCGTAGTTTACTGGACTGTCGCACAATACGCTGGATCCCCGTGTCATTCTGCTGCTGGCTGTCGCCTTCCATTGAGAACGCCATCGTGGTCTGCCCGCCGGTCATCATCAGATAAACGTCGGCCAGAATCTGGGCATCGAGCAATGCGCCGTGCAGGGTTCGTTTACTGTTGTCTATCTCATAGCGCGAGCATAACGCATCAAGGCTGTTTCGCTTGCCAGGAAACATTTTCCTCGCCAGCGCCAGGCTATCGGTTATTTTGCAAAATTCATTCGTCTTCGGAATATCACGCTTGAGCTTCGCGAATTCGTAATCCATAAAGCCGATATCGAACGATGCGTTATGAATGACCAGCTCCGCGCCGCGAATGTAGTCGAGAAACTCGTCGGCTACATCGGCAAACGTAGGTTTATCGAGCAGGAATTCGTCTGCGATTCCGTGTACGCCGAACGCTTCCGGGTCCACCAGCCGGTCCGGCTTCAGGTAAACGTGGAAGTTATTGCCGGTCAGGCGGCGGTTCACCACTTCAACCGCACCGATCTCAATGATCTTGTGGCCTTCATAGTGGGCGCCAATCTGGTTCATACCGGTGGTTTCGGTATCGAGGACGATCTGTCGTGTAATTCCAGTGCTCATAACGGTCATTTATGTCAGACTTATCGTTTGATTTCGATTTGCTAAAACAGGAAGTCTACCAGAGATGCTTAAACAGGTAGAAATTTTCACCGATGGTTCTTGCCTGGGAAATCCAGGGCCTGGTGGTTATGGGGCGATTTTACGCTATCGCGGGCGCGAAAAAACCTTTAGCGAGGGCTACAACCTCACCACTAATAATCGCATGGAGCTAATGGCGGCAATCGTTGCGCTGGAAGCCCTGAAAGAACAGTGTGAAGTGATACTCAGCACGGACAGCCAGTATGTGCGCCAGGGCATTACGCAGTGGATCCACAACTGGAAGAAGCGCGGCTGGAAAACAGCAGATAAAAAACCGGTGAAGAACGTCGATCTGTGGAAACGTCTCGATGCCGCGCTGGGGCCGCATCAAATCAAATGGGAATGGGTTAAAGGCCATGCGGGCCATCCGGAAAACGAACGCTGCGATGAGCTTGCGCGCACCGCGGCCATGAGCCCGACTCAGGATGATATTGGGTATCAGACTGAGGCTTAAGCGTCCGGTTTACGGTATTGCCGGGTCGCGCCAACGGCATGACGGATAGGCGTTTTGCTTTTATTTTGTTTCATCGGGTTGAGCGTAAGCGGAATGGTTCGCTTGCGCGCAACCACCAGCTGTAAACAGCCCAGCGCGGGGATATGGGCGCTCAACATTTTCCCGCCCTTCTTGTTCCAGGGCAGAACATGAAAACGACTATAGTGCAGCACTTCAAAATTCAGTAATGATAGCCAGTCCAGTTGACGCATGAGGGTAAACATCCGACTGTTATAGGGCGATGTCTTGCGCAATACGGGCACCAGTTTACGCAATCCCATCAAGCTTACCGGGTTAAAACCGCTCAGAATCAACCAGCCGTCATCAATCAACACGCGATCGGCTTCACGCAGTAGGCGATGCGGATCGGAGCACCACGGTAACGTATGGGCCAATAAACAGACATCCACGGACTTATCGGCAAAGGGAAGATGCAAAGGATCGGCCGTCACCTGCATGGGAGATCCCTGCAAAGAAACATTTACCTGATGAGAAACCGCGCACGCTTCAGAATCGATTTCTGCGCTTAAATTACCAACCTTAAGCAGATGAAAACCGTACATTTTTGCAAACCACGGGTTAAGCTGATGCTCCAGCGCCTCACGATAGTGTTCGCCCCAGGGCAAATCATCCCAGCTAACGGGCGCTACGACAGTTTGAGGGATCCTTGCCGGTTTCATCACAACCTTCCGTTACGCATTGAGAGGTAATATATGAATCTTAACAGTATTCCTGCATTTCAGGACAATTACATCTGGGTCCTGTCAAATAATGACCAGCATTGTCTGATTGTGGACCCGGGTGAAGCGGCTCCTGTTTTGAAAGCCATTGCAGAGCATAACTGGGTGCCGGAAGCCATTCTGCTAACCCACCACCATCAGGATCACGTGGGTGGAGTGAAAGAACTCCTGCAACATTTCCCACAAATAGTGGTATACGGACCGGCTGAAACGCAAGATAAGGGAACGACACACGTAGTTGAAGATGGCGATATTGCACTCGTTTTGGGGCATGAATTTAGGGTAATTGCTACTCCGGGTCACACTTTAGGACATATCTGTTACTTTAGCCACCCTTACTTATTTTGTGGTGACACGCTCTTTTCTGGCGGTTGCGGTCGACTTTTCGAAGGTACAGCAACTCAAATGTATCAATCACTTAAAAAAATAAACGAACTTCCTGACGATACATTAATTTGTTGCGCACATGAGTACACATTAGCAAACATGAAGTTTGCCTTAAGCATTCTCCCGCACGATTCGTTCATAAATGAATATTATCGTAAAGTTAATGAGTTACGCGTAAAAAAACAAATGACACTACCCGTAATTCTGAAAAATGAGCGGCGAAATAATCTTTTTTTGAGAACGGAAGATATTGATTTAATTAATGAAATCAACAAAGAAACAATATTGCAACAACCTGAAGAGCGTTTTGCCTGGTTAAGGTCAAAGAAAGATACGTTCTGACAATTCCGGGTTGCCTTTTGAAAACTTCGCCGTTATGATCGGTCGTCTTTTAAGCAACTATTGACACACACATGAAGGCAAAAGCGATATTACTCGCCTCTGTCCTGCTTGTTGGGTGCCAGAATACTGGTAACGTCCAACAACACGCACAGAGCCTTTCTGCAGCTGGTCAAGGGGAAGCAGGAAAGTTTACAAGTCAGGCGCGATGGATGGACGACGGAACATCTATCGCTGCTGATCAAGATTTGTGGGCTTTCATTGGTGACGAGCTAAAGATGGGAATTCCGGAAAACAGCCGGATTCGCGAACAGAAACAGAAGTATTTACGCAATAAGAGCTATCTCCACGATGTAACTTTACGGGCAGAGCCGTATATGTACTGGATAGCCGGGCAGGTTAAGAAACGTAACATGCCTATGGAACTGGTACTACTACCCATAGTGGAGAGCGCTTTTGATCCTCACGCAACGTCTGGCGCCAATGCCGCAGGTATTTGGCAGATCATTCCGAGCACGGGGCGCAATTATGGTTTAAAACAGACCCGCAGTTATGATGCACGTCGCGACGTTGTGGCTTCCACCACCGCCGCGCTGGACATGATGCAGCGTCTGAACAAGATGTTTGATGGCGACTGGCTGCTGACCGTTGCTGCTTATAATAGCGGTGAAGGTCGTGTCATGAAGGCAATCAAAACGAACAAAGCTCGTGGTAAACCCACTGACTTCTGGTCGTTGCCATTGCCTCAGGAAACGAAGCTATACGTGCCTAAAATGCTGGCGTTGAGCGATATACTCAAAAACAGCAAACGCTATGGCGTGCGTCTGCCAACAACAGACGAAAGCCGCGCGTTGGCACGTGTTCGCCTGAGTAGCCCGGTTGAGATGGCTCAGGTTGCTGATATGGCGGGTATTTCCGTCAGCAAGCTGAAGACCTTCAATGCAGGCGTGAAAGGCTCCACGTTGGGTGCCAGCGGCCCGCAATATGTGATGGTGCCAAAGAAGCATGCAGAGAAGCTGCGTGAGTCTCTGGCTTCAGGCGAAATTGCAGCCGTGCAGTCAACGCTGGTCGCGGATAACACGCCGCTGAACAGTCGTAGCTACAAAGTTCGCTCTGGCGATACGCTTTCTGGCGTCGCGTCACGCCTTGGCGTGAGCACCAATGACCTTAAGCAGTGGAATAACCTGCGCGGGTCATCCCTGAAAGTGGGTCAAAACCTGACGGTGGGTGCGGGTACCAGCGCACAGCGTCTGGCGAACAACAGCGATAGCATCACCTATCGTGTGCGTAAAGGCGACTCGCTGTCGAGCATTGCCAAACGTCACGGGGTTAACATCAAAGATGTCATGCGCTGGAACAGCGATACGGACAATCTACAGCCAGGCGATCAGCTCACGTTGTTTGTGAAAAACAACGGTATGCCGGACTCCTGATAGCATTGTAGAAATGAAGGCACTGGATTCCCCCCAGTGCCTTTTTTATTTATCTCGCTTTATGTGCCTCAACCATTATCGTGTCGCTGGTAAACGAGCCATCTTCCTGTAACGCAAAGTAGGCTTTCACGTCTGCAGAAGCACTTTGTTGGTATGCACGAATCGCGTCGCTCAACGCCGCGGGCGTGCGCATCCTCGCGACCCACGAACTGAACTCCAGTGGCAGGCGATCGGTTAACAAAGTATCGGCAATCAAATTGGCATCGTTGATCAACGACAGCCACTCTCCACTGGAATAGTTACGAACGTGCGAGGTATCGCGTAACGCCTCCACGGTTTGCAACCAGATATCACGTACTGGGTGGCCTGGCGACATCACATCCATCACAATTAATACACCACCGGGCTTCAGAACGCGGTTCACTTCCCGCAGCGCGCGTCCGACATCATGCCAGTGATGCGCAGAATAGCGGCTAATCACCACGTCAAATTCGCTATCTTCAAATGGCAGACTTTCGGCATAACCCTGGCGTGTGGCGACATTCTCCAGGCCTCTGTCATTTGCCGCCTCAGCGACCACCTCAAGCATCTGCGACGATAAATCATAAGCCACAACCTGCTTTACGTGTTGCGCGGCTACAAAGCTGGCATGCCCCGCTCCACATCCCATATCCAACACACGGGCCTGCGGAAATGCCGATAACCTTTCCCCCAGACGTTGCAAGTCACGGCCAGAGGCGTGCACCGTACTGGTTAAATAGGCATTAGCCTGAGAGCCAAACTGTTTTTCAACGTTGTCATGGTGAGAGCGTGTTGTCATTGTGTTGTCCTTCGGTTGTTGTGAAATAGGAAGGGCAACCATCACAGGCCTGCCCTACGGCAGACCTGACACACCGTTATTGTTCAGGTTTGCCGGGACTGAATTCAACGAGTAGCGGGTTGTGATCGGATGCACGGGTGACCAGCACAGAGGCTTCACTCACGTTCAGACCACGATAGAACACAAAATCGAGAGGGCGACCAAACGCGCGTCGGCGCTGATCGTCAGTAAAACGTACCTGGCGCAGCGACATTTCACGCGCAAAGCGGTACAGCGCATTCATCCGTCGACGGCTCCAGGCATTAAAATCACCGGCCATAATAACCGGACCGCTGTGATGAGCAATCTGATCGCCAATGGGAAGTAACTGCTTACTATAAACATCGACGCCGAGGCTAAAGTTAACCGCGTGGATATTCACCACCATTAATAATCGAGAGTCAGGCAGCGGATACACCGTTACCAGAGCCGATTTCGCCAGCCGTAAAATAGGCTCACGCTCGCGCAATGGACAACAGTAAACAGGATGAGCAGCAGAGAGCGTCATGACGCCAGAGGGATGCTGAGGCAGCACAAAGGCAGGAACCTGATCGGCAGCAAGGTAGTTAGCGGTCGCAAACTGCACCAGTTCTGGCGTGGTTTGCGCTTCCTGTAATAATACCAGATGCGCATCTTTGCCAAAATTCTTCAGCACCGACTGCCATTCTGCGCGCTGCTGTTTAAAAATATTCCATACCAGCACGCGAATGCGGTCTTCACTACTTAACGGAACGCCTGCGGGTAATGCCTGGCCAATATGCGCAAACGACCCCGGCGGTAAAATCCGCTCGGCGGGTTGTCCGGCAACATAACGCATGGCATAGGTGTTTTTTCGCACTTTAGACTTTCAAACCTCTGTAACGTCAACCAGTCCGCAGCCGGACTGGTTCTTCTGTTATAGGGATTTTAGCACTCACTTTCAACGAACAATTGCAGTTTGTTTTGTAAGTGGGCGCTTACATCAATGATTTACCCCAGAGCAACACGCACGGGTTTATCAAGACGACCGCTGACACCCATCAGCAGGAAAGCTACCAGAACAATGAGGGCGCCAATCCACGGCGTCTGTGCTAAACCATAATGCTCGACCGTTTGCCCGCCAATCACTGACCCCAGCGCAATCCCAATGTTAAACGCCGCAATGTTTAACCCTGACGCCACATCTACAGCATTAGGCGTAAATTGCTCCGCTTTCTGTACCACGTAGACCTGCAACCCCGGCACGTTACCAAAGGCAAAGATCCCCATCACCAGAATGGTAGCCAGCGCGGCGTACTGCGTGGAGGCCGTCAGTTGGAAGACCATCAGCAGAACAAACAGCGCGGCGAAAATAAATTTCAGCGCAGGAACCGCACCATGCTTATCTGCCAGCTTACCACCCCAGATATTACCGATAGCCACTGAAACACCGTAACCCAGTAAGATCCAGCTTACTGCTGCCGGGGAGAATCCCGCCAGATCCTGCATCATCGGTGCAAGGAAGGTGAATGCCGTGAATACACCGCCGTAGCCCAGTGCCGTAACGGCGTAAATCAGCAACAGACGGGGATGAGTCAGTACCTTCACCTGGTCGCGAATGCTGGCGGCTGCACGACCGGGAATGTTGGCAGGGATAAGTAACTGGCTGCTGATCAGTGCAATCACGCCTAACATTGATACCGCGAGGAAAGTCTCACGCCAGCCAAAGTGCTGACCGATAAATGTTCCCAGCGGCACGCCAGTGACCAGCGCCACCGTTAAGCCACCAAACATAATGGCGATGGCGGAAGCCGCTTTCTCTTTTGGCACCAGACTTGTCGCGATGGTAGAACCAATCGAGAAGAATACGCCGTGTGCCAGTCCAGTCAGCAGACGAGCAACAATGAGTGTCATATACCCGGGTGCCTGCCATGCCAGCAAATTCCCCGCCGTAAACAGAACCATCAGCGCAACCAGTAACTGTTTACGTGGCAGGCGTCCGGTCAGAGCGGTCAGTACCGGCGCGCCAATTGCCACACCCAGCGCATAGATTGAAACCAGCATCCCGGCTGAAGGTAACGAGATCGCCAGCTGTTGAGCGATGGTCGGCACCAGACCAACAATCACAAACTCAGTAGTGCCTATAGCGAAGGCACTTATTGTTAGTGCAAATAAAGCGAGAGGCATAAATAACTCCGTAACATCAGTAATCAGATGACACGCAGTATGCCTGGATGTTTTAATGACAAAAACATTCAAAATCTCAATATAATTTTGCGTCAGGTGCAAAAATGAAAGCAACCTCCGAAGAACTTGCAATTTTTGTGGCGGTAGTGGAAAGCGGCAGCTTTAGCCGGGCGGCAGAACAGCTTGGACAAGCCAATTCTGCGGTCAGCCGGGCAGTAAAAAAGCTGGAGATGAAATTGGGCGTCAGTTTGCTTAATCGCACGACCCGACAGCTAAGCCTGACCGAAGAAGGAGAGCGCTACTTCAGGCGGGTGCAGCAGATACTGCAAGAGATGGCTGCAGCAGAAACTGAAATCATGGAGTCGCGCAATACTCCGCGCGGCCTGCTGCGCATCGACGCAGCAACACCGGTGATGTTGCATTTCCTGATGCCGCTAATCAAGCCGTTCCGGGAACGGTATCCCGAGATGACGTTGTCTCTCGTCTCCTCAGAAACGTTCATCAATCTTATTGAACGAAAAGTGGATGTTGCTATACGAGCGGGTACACTGACTGACTCGAGTCTACGTGCGCGTCCGCTATTTACCAGCTATCGTAAGATTATTGCCTCACCGGACTACATTGCCCGTTTTGGCAAGCCAGAGAGCGTCGAGGAGTTAAACCAGCATCTGTGTCTGGGATTTTCCGAACCGGTTTCACTCAATACCTGGCCGATTGCCTGTAGCGACGGACAGCTGCATGAGGTTGAGTGCGGAATTTCTTCCAACAGTGGAGAAACGCTAAAACAGCTTTGCCTGAATGGCAACGGCATCGCATGTCTTTCAGATTATATGATAGATAAAGAGATCGCGCGGGGTGAACTGGTGGAGTTATTGGCAGATAAACGTCTGCCGGTAGAGATGCCTTTTAGCGCAGTTTATTACAGCGATCGTGCCGTCAGTACGCGCATCCGGGCATTTATCGACTTTTTAAGTGAATATATAAGAACAGCTCCCGAAGGAGCTGTGAAAGAGGGTTAATGGGTACAGAGGGTCAGGCAATTAATCCCAATCAGGGGCCAGACCTTCCGGGCTGACCAGACGATCGTTGCAGTCCAGTGCCGCGATCGCTTTTTTATCTTCGGCATCCAGATGCAGCTCCAGCGCCAGCAGGTTGCTTGCCAGGTTTTCACGTTTGGTAGAAGAAGGAATTACGGAGTAACCTTCCCCCATTGCCCATGCCAGAATAACCTGCGCCGGGGTCGCGTTATGTTTAGCGGCAATGTGCGCAATCACTTCATCTTTCAGCGCTTTACCGTAAGCCAGCGTCATGTAAGAGGTGATGTGGATACCGTGTGCTTTCGCCCAGTCAACCACCTTACGGCTCTGCAGATACGGAGAAAGCTCAATCTGGTTAGTCGCGATATTCTCTGCACCTACTGCGGCAATGGCTTTTTCCATCAGCGGAATGGTGAAGTTTGAGATACCAATTTCACGAGTCAGCCCCTGCTGTTTTGCTTCGAGCAGCGCCTGCATGAATTCCTCAACAGATACCGCATCACCTGGAGATGGCCAGTGGATCAGCGTCAGATCGACATAATCTGTACGCAACTTCTTCAGGCTTTCTTTCAGGCTTGGGATCAGTTTTTCTTTGCTGAGATTTTCAATCCAGATCTTGGTGGTGATATACAGCTCGTTACGCGGTACGCCACTTTCGGCAATCGCCTGACCAACAGCCGCTTCATTATCATAGATTTGTGCAGTGTCGACAGCATGGTAGCCTAGCTCAAGCGCCGTTTTAACAGAAGCGATAACCACGTCGTCTTTCAGGCGGAAAGTACCTAAACCGAATGCAGGGATAGTCATAGAATTCCTCTTTATAATCACTATGTTCGTTAACTGAGAGGATTATGAGCTTTAGCTCTTTATAGAAAAAGAGTGAAAAATGCAGAGGATATTTGCGGATTCAGCAATAATTAAATTGCAGACAAAGAAAAAGCCCTGAGCGTTAGCTCAGGGCTCTTAATAAGTGGCGGAACGGACGGGACTCGAACCCGCGACCCCCTGCGTGACAGGCAGGTATTCTAACCAACTGAACTACCGCTCCACCGAATTTCTTTGTCACTACCCGGATTCTTCATCCCGGTTTACTGCAATTTGATGCCTGGCAGTTTATGAATCACTTTGTGATTCACCCTTCGGGCCGTTGCTTCGCAACGTTCAAAAGCTTTCGCTTTTGTCCTACTCTCTATCGAGTAGTGAACTGCCTCGAAAGTCAGTGCCATACTTCTAATTTGATGCCTGGCAGTTCCCTACTCTCGCATGGGGAGACCCCACACTACCATCGGCGCTACGGCGTTTCACTTCTGAG
>NZ_JAOWGX010000028.1:0-129729 GCF_030332915.1 Citrobacter sp. Cpo040 | reverse complement strand
ACTCAGAAGTGAAACGCCGTAGCGCCGATGGTAGTGTGGGGTCTCCCCATGCGAGAGTAGGGAACTGCCAGGCATCAAATAAAAGCGAAAGGCTCAGTCGAAAGACTGGGCCTTTTGTTTTATCTGTTGTCTGTCGGTGAGCGCTCTCCTGCCCAGGACAAATCCGCCGGGAGCGGATTTGAACGTTGCGCAGCAACGGCCCGGAGGGTGGCGGGCAGGACGCCCGCCATAAACTGCCAGGCATTAATTAAAGTGAAGAAGCCCATCCTGACGGATGGGCTTTTTTGCGTCTGTGCGGGATGAAAACCGCCGGATGCGGCGTGCCGCCTTATCCGGCCTGCAGGGGCCGGGCTGAACGTATTTTGTAGGCCTGATAAGCGCAGCGCATCAGGCACATCATAACAACACGGTTACCATCTTATCCATTGCGTAACAAAATCAGCAAGTTGCTGTATGTCGTTGATATCTAACAATGGAACATCTACCGCCAGCGGAACATCACTGGCAACCGCGATAACATATTCGTCTATCGCCAATTCTTCAGGACTATGCCCGCAACCGTCGCGAAAAAGCACGATCTTAGCGACAGGTTCATGCTTAAACCCTTCAACCAGCACTAGATCCAACGTCGCTGCATCCATCCGGCTTACCAGATATGCTAAATCCAGTTCGGGCTCTTCCGGTGTTTCTACCATTAACGCCCAACGTTGCTGGCTGGCGACCAGCGTTTGTGCTGCACCGGCTTTACGCAGTTCATAGCTATCTTTACCGGGCTTGTCGACATCCATATTGTGATGAGTATGTTTAATCAATCCGGGACGTATACCTCTGGCACGTAGCTCCGGGATCAACTTTTTGAGCAGCGTGGTTTTTCCCGTGCCGCTCCATGCCGCAATGGCGAGTAATGGGATCATGATTTATCCTGCCATTTTGCAAGCTCTTCGGGGGTGTTCACGTTTACGAATGCATCTTTATGATCGCTGAAATCGACGGCATGGCCGCCAGCCAGACGCATAAAGACCATGACACGTCGTTCACCGGACTGAAGATAATCCTGCAGCAAAGGCTGCATCGAGCGGTGCATCAACGCAATGGTTGGGTGATCTCTTTCCCCATCATGCACCCAGACAACCGGTGCAGCTTTGCGCTGTTCTTTTAAACGAGCGACCAGATTGTGAGGAATATAGGGCATATCGCACGGGCAAAACAGAAACCACTCCCCCGTTTGCTGCAGGAATACCGATAGCATCCCGGCCAGTGGGCCAGGGAAATCGGCCAAGGAGTCGGGAATAACTTTCAGGCCGCTTTGCTGGTATATATCCCGGTGGCGATTGGCATTAACCACCACGGTTTCGACCTGCAAAGCGAGAATGTCGGCCACATGCCGCCAAAGAGGTTTACCGTCCAGTTCAAGCAGACCTTTATCGGTTCCACCCATCCGTCTGGCCTTACCGCCAGCCAGCACAACCCCTGTTATTGCACTATCCAGAATCACTGATATCGCCTCTTTTAATGTGGGATTGACCCTGCTAACGTATCTGTATTGAGCCTAAGGAGCACAACCATGAAATGTAAACGTCTGAATGAAGTTATTGAACTCCTCCAGCCTGCCTGGCAGAAGGAACCCGATCTTAACCTGATGCAATTTTTGCAGAAACTGGCGCAAGAGTCAGGTTTTGACGGCGAACTGGCGGATTTAACTGATGACATTCTGATCTATCACCTGAAAATGCGAGACTCAGCGAAGGATGCTGTCATCCCAGGTATTCAGAAAGATTATGAAGAAGATTTTAAAACCGCACTACTCCGCGCTCGTGGTGTAATTAAAGAGTAAAAGCTTGTAATCGCCGCCACCGAAAGCGCTGCGAAATGATATCCTGAATCATTCGTAGTATTTTCCGGATGATGGGATGAACGACAACGCTTTTAATTTCCAGACGCTACACCCGGATACCATCATGGATGCACTGTTTGAGCAGGGGATCCGGGTGGATTCCGGGCTTACCCCTCTTAACAGCTATGAAAACCGTGTCTATCAATTCCAGGACGAAGACCGTCGACGCTTTGTCGTTAAGTTTTATCGCCCTGAACGTTGGTCTGTCGATCAGATCCAGGAAGAGCACCAGTTTGCTCTGGAACTGGTAAGCGATGAAGTCCCGGTAGCTGCGCCGTTGGTACTGAACGGCCAAACGCTGTTAAGCCATCAGGGTTTCCATTATGCGATCTTCCCCAGCGTCGGTGGACGACAGTTTGAAGCCGACAACATCGATCAGATGGAGGCGGTGGGGCGCTATCTCGGGCGTATGCACCAGACCGGATGCAAGCGTACTTTTACCTTCCGACCGACGATTGGCCTTGAAGAATACCTGACTGAGCCGCGTAAAGTTTTTGAACACGCACAGCTTATCCCATCAGGGCAAAAAGCGGCTTTCCTGAAGGCAACGGATGCGCTTATCGCGGTGGTTACCGAACGCTGGCATACTCGTTTTACTACGTTACGCCTGCACGGTGATTGTCATGCCGGTAATATTCTGTGGCGCGATGGCCCGATGTTTGTCGATTTAGATGATGCCCGCAATGGTCCGGCTATTCAGGATTTATGGATGCTCCTCAATGGTGATAAAGCTGAACAACGCATGCAGCTAGAAACCATTATCGAGGCTTATGAAGAGTTTAGTGAGTTCGACATCTCTGAAATCGGACTGATAGAACCTTTACGCGCTATGCGTTTAGTTTATTATCTTGCCTGGCTGATTCGACGTTGGGCTGACCCTGCGTTCCCAAAAAACTTCCCGTGGTTAACCGGGGAAGATTACTGGCATCGTCAGACCGCGACCTTTATTGAGCAGGCAAAAATTCTGCAAGAGCCCCCCTTACAATTAACGCCAATGTATTAATCGGAGAAACTTGAACATGAAAAAAATATGGCTGGCGCTGGCTGGTATGGTCTTAGCTTTTAGCGCATCTGCAGCGCAGTTCCAGGATGGTAAACAATACATCACCCTGGAGAAGCCTGTTGCGGGTGAACCGCAAGTGTTGGAGTTCTTCTCCTTCTACTGCCCGCACTGCTACCAGTTTGAAGAAGTGCTTCATGTATCTGATAACGTGAAGAAAAAACTGCCTGAAGGCACCAAGATGACCAAATACCACGTCGAGTTTCTCGGGCCGTTGGGCAAAGATCTGACGCAGGCATGGGCGGTTGCTATGGCGCTGGGTGTTGAAGATCAGGTTACTGTTCCGCTGTTTGAAGGCGTTCAGAAAACGCAGACCGTTCAGTCTGTTGCTGACATCCGTAAAGTGTTTGTCGATGCGGGTATTAAAGGCGAAGACTATGATGCGGCATGGAACAGCTTCGTAGTGAAATCTCTCGTGGCACAGCAGGAAAAAGCAGCGGCTGATTTACAGCTGCAGGGCGTTCCGGCGATGTTCGTGAATGGCAAATATCAGGTCAACCCGCAGGGCATGGATACCAGCAGCATGGATATCTTTGTACAACAGTATGCGGATACCGTGAAATACCTGGTCGGTCAGAAGTAAAAGTAAAAGCCGGTCACTGACCGGCTTTTTTATTTGCGGCTTTAATCGCGTCGAGCTGCGCGTCTTTCTCACTCCACAGCGTATTCAACCACAGCTGAAAGCGGCGCTTGAATGCCTTATCGTTCACGTAATCACCGTGTAACTCTTCATGGATTGGCTCCAGATTCACCCGCACGACAATCCTCGTTAGCTTACCGCTCAGCATGTCGTAGAAAGGCCGACTGCTGTTTTCCGGATAGCATAACGTGACGTTCAACATTTTATCGAACTGTGACCCCAGTACGTTTAATGCCATCGCAATACCTGCCGCCTTGGGTGGGAGCAGGTTTTGATAGGGTGAGCGGGTTTGCTCACGTTTATCTTTGGTAAAGCGCGAACCTTCGACAAAATTCACAATGGTTGTCGGGTGTACGCGAAACTTCTCGCAGGAACGACGGGTTGTTTCGACATCTTTACCACGGCGTTCCGGATGGCGAAGCAGATAGCCACGTGAATAGCGTTTCATAAACGGCATATCCAGCGCCCAGCAAGCCAGGCCAATAAAGGGCACCCAGGCCAGCTGTTGCTTGAGGAAATATTTATTCATCGGGATGTGCTTACGGAACAGAACGCAAAGCACAACGATATCGGCCCAGCTGTAATGATTACAAATGAGCAGATACCAGTTTTTCTTGCTAAGACCTTCCAGTCCTTCAACATCCCACTTCAGCCGTGGATTAAGGTGCAGCAGTAGCGCAAGACCTTCACACCAGCAGTACATCATGAAATTACAGAAGACAGAAACCTTGCGCCAGACGACAGGAATGGGCAAAAGGAGTTTCACAACCCCGGCAAGGATGATCGGCACAGAACAAAAAATCGTGACCAATATGGTCAATACGATACTCAGCAACAGCGTTATCGCAGCGAGTATTCTCGTCATAATTAAATTATTCAAAAGGTTAGCCATAGACAGTGCGCGAAAGAGGCGCAAGGGGCTGATTTTATCAGAAAACGAACCAAATGATGGATCTTCCCTGAATAGAAAAAAAGAGAATATCTATCCACATCAGGATATAAGCTGTAAAAATGGAATAAAATGCCGTGAGTTTATTTAACCAATTGAAATTGTTGTATAAATAAAATGGAGCATTAATTGCCTTGCTATATTTAAAGAGCTGAAAATTATTTATTCACAAAGTTATCCACAGCTGTCTTTGCGAGCAAAGCAGAAGATCTGCAAAAGTTTTTCGACAAATGCGGCGAAAAACTCATGTTTTCATCCTGTCTGTGGCATCCTTTATCCATAATCTGATAAACAGGCACGGACATTATGGTTCAGATCCCAGAAAACCCACTTATCCTTGTAGATGGCTCATCTTACCTGTATCGCGCATACCACGCGTTCCCACCGCTGACTAACAGCGCAGGAGAACCTACGGGCGCGATGTACGGTGTCCTCAACATGCTGCGTAGCTTGATTCTGCAATATCAACCAACCCATGCAGCGGTGGTATTCGACGCCAAGGGTAAAACCTTCCGTGATGAATTATTCGAACATTATAAGTCTCACCGTCCACCGATGCCGGACGATCTGCGTGCGCAGATTGAACCTCTGCATGCGATGGTAAAGGCGATGGGGTTGCCACTGTTGGCTGTTTCTGGCGTGGAGGCGGACGATGTTATCGGTACGCTGGCGCGGGAAGCAGAGAAGATCGGTCGCCCGGTGCTGATTAGCACCGGTGATAAAGATATGGCTCAGTTGGTGACGCCGAATATCACCCTAATCAACACCATGACCAATACGATCCTCGGCCCGGAGGAAGTGGTGAATAAGTACGGCGTCCCGCCGGAACTGATCATCGATTTCCTGGCGCTGATGGGGGATTCCTCAGATAACATTCCTGGCGTTCCAGGCGTAGGCGAAAAAACCGCTCAGGCACTACTGCAGGGGCTGGGTGGGCTGGATACCCTCTATGCCGAATCAGACAAAATAGCGGGGCTGACCTTCCGTGGTGCGAAAACCATGGCAGGCAAACTTGAGCAGAACAAAGAGGTGGCGTACCTCTCTTATCAATTGGCTACCATCAAAACGGATGTTGAGCTGGAATTGACCTGTGAGCAGCTTGAAGTGCGTCAGCCCGCTGCAGAAGAACTGCTTGGCCTGTTTAAACAGTATGAATTTAAACGTTGGGTTACCGACGTTGAAGCGGGTAAATGGCTACAGGCGAAAGGGACGAAGCCGGCGGCAAAACCGCAAGAAACTATTGTCGTCGATGAAACGCCTGAGGAGCCGGCCACGGTTCTTTCGTATGAAAACTATGTGACGATTCTGGACGAAGCGACGCTGGAAGCGTGGATCGCTAAGCTGAAAAAAGCACCTGTCTTTGCCTTCGATACTGAAACTGACAGCCTGGACAACATTTCCGCGAATCTGGTTGGCCTGTCTTTTGCCATTGAACCGGGTGTGGCGGCGTATGTTCCTGTTGCCCACGATTACCTGGATGCCCCTGACCAGATCGCGCGCGACCGCGCGCTGGAGCTGCTGAAGCCGCTGCTGGAAGATGAGAACGCGCACAAAGTCGGGCAAAACCTGAAGTACGATCGCGGCATCCTGGCGAACTATGGCATCGAGCTGCGCGGCATCACCTTTGACACCATGCTCGAATCCTACATTCTTAACAGCGTCGCTGGACGACACGATATGGACAGCCTGTCGGACCGCTGGTTGAAACATAAAACCATCACCTTTGAAGAGATCGCCGGAAAAGGCAAAAACCAGCTGACCTTTAACCAGATAGCACTGGAAGAGGCTGGTCGTTACGCTGCGGAAGACGCCGACGTTACGCTACAGCTGCATCTGAAGATGTGGCCAGAATTGCAGCAGCATAAAGGGCCGTTGAGCGTCTTTGAAAATATCGATATGCCGCTGGTGCCGGTTTTGTCTCGCGTTGAGCGCAACGGTGTGAAAATCGATCCGGCTGTTCTGCACAAGCATTCAGAAGAGCTGACGCTGCGTTTGAATGAGCTGGAGCAAAAAGCGCACGAGATCGCCGGAGAAGCGTTTAACCTCTCTTCCACTAAGCAACTGCAAACTATCCTGTTTGAAAAGCAGGGTATTAAGCCGTTGAAGAAAACCCCTGGCGGCGCGCCATCAACGTCGGAAGAGGTACTGGAAGAGCTCGCGCTGGATTACCCATTGCCGAAAGTGATCCTGGAATATCGTGGTTTAGCAAAACTGAAGTCGACCTATACGGATAAGCTTCCGTTGATGATTAACAAGAAAACCGGGCGCGTGCACACCTCCTACCATCAGGCGGTTACTGCCACCGGGCGCTTGTCTTCAACGGATCCAAACCTGCAAAACATCCCGGTACGTAATGACGAAGGACGTCGTATTCGTCAGGCGTTCATTGCGCCAGAAGACTACCTGATTGTCTCTGCGGACTACTCACAGATTGAACTGCGTATCATGGCGCACCTTTCACGTGATAAAGGTCTGCTTACCGCGTTTGCCGAAGGGAAAGACATTCACCGCGCAACGGCGGCAGAAGTCTTTGGTTTACCGCTTGATTCTGTGACCAGCGAGCAACGCCGCAGCGCTAAAGCCATTAACTTCGGTTTGATCTACGGGATGAGCGCCTTTGGTTTGGCACGCCAGTTGAATATTCCGCGCAAAGAAGCACAGAAGTACATGGATCTCTACTTCGAACGCTACCCTGGTGTGTTGGAATACATGGAACGCACCCGCGCGCAGGCGAAAGAGCAAGGCTATGTAGAAACGCTGGAAGGTCGCCGTCTCTATTTACCGGATATTAAATCCAGTAATGGTGCTCGTCGCGCTGGTGCTGAACGTGCGGCTATTAACGCCCCGATGCAGGGAACTGCCGCAGACATTATCAAACGAGCCATGATTGCCGTGGATGGATGGCTGCAAACCGAGCAACCGCGCGTGCGCATGATCATGCAGGTACACGATGAACTGGTGTTTGAAGTGCACAAAGATGATCTGGAAAGCGTCTCCAAAAAGATCCACCAACTGATGGAAAACGAGACTCAGATTGACGTGCCGTTGCTGGTGGAAGTCGGGAGTGGTGAAAACTGGGATCAGGCGCACTAAGGGTTTACTTAATAACGCGCCTTTTTCGTAACTAAGCAACATAAGAGAGAGCTTTTTGTGATGTCCATTAGAATTCCCTATGTAAGGAATGAAAAAAAATTACAAAAAGTGCTTTCTGAGCTGCTCAAAAAAGAGTAAAGTTATTCTCGTAGGGTACAGAGGTAAGATGTTCTATCTTTCAGACCTTTTACTTCACGTAATCGGATTTGGCTGAATATTTTAGCCGCCCCAGTCAGTAATGACTGGGGCGTTTTTTATTGTGCGAAAGAAAAGTTTTGCACTTGCTGTAGGCCGGATAAGACGCGCAGCGGCGTCATCCGGCATATCGGTGGGTTATTCCCCTTCCTGCACCTCTTCAACCGGTGCCAGTTCACTAAACCAGCTATCCAGTTTTTGCCGCAGTTTGTCCACACCCAGTTTTTTCAGCGATGAAAATGCTTCTACCTGCACATCACCGTTAAATGCCAGTACGGCTTCACGTACCATATTCAGCTGCGCTTTGCGTGCACCGCTGGCCAGCTTATCTGCTTTAGTCAGCAGTACCAGAACCTGAACGTTGCTCTCAACTGCCCATAGGATCATCTGTTGATCGAGATCTTTTAACGGATGACGAATATCCATCAGCACTACCAGACCTTGCAGGCTCTGACGCTTTTCCAGATATTCAGCCAGCGCGCGCTGCCATTTACGCTTCATTTCTTCTGGAACTTCGGCATAACCGTATCCTGGCAAATCGACCAGGCGTTTGCCGTCAACGACTTCAAACAGGTTGATGAGCTGAGTACGACCCGGCGTTTTAGATGTACGCGCCAGACCTTTTTGATTCGTCAGGGTATTTAGCGCACTGGATTTGCCTGCGTTGGAACGGCCAGCAAAAGCCACTTCGATACCGGTATCGGAAGGTAAGTGGCGAATATCAGGCGCACTCATCACAAAGTGCGTCTGTTGATAATTCAAGTTAGTCAAAGCAGTCCTCTCCATCAATCAGGGCTTTGCAGCGATTATACCTGAACCCCAGCAAAAGGCTGGTTTTTCGACGAGTGGGCTGTGTAAGTAAAAACCTCGCGCTTTGTGAGACATTGCCGACAATTTCTATACGAGATGACAGAGTAAAAAATGACAGAACTAAAATAAATCATATGGTTACATTTGGGCGCTATTCTTAAAATCAGAAATTGTTACCCAGGTTACTTGTACGTTTAAACCAAAACGGTAAAGTAGCGTCCATAGCGAGGAAGCTGAAAGGATAGACGACTCAGGATGAGGGTCAGGAGCGCCAGGAGGCGAAGACACAGGATTGTCAGGAAGACAAACGTCCGGAGACGTTAGTAAAAGGAAATGGAAACAACACGGAATGTTAGAGGCTAAGGGAAAAACAGGGTGTGTTGATAGCCAACAGGGATTGTAGAGCCCGTAAGGGTTGAGAGTCAGGAAAAAAGGCGACAGATTACTCTGTCGCCTTTTTTCTTTATTTCTGCTAGATTCCGGCGCAATTATATACTGAATAAAAACAGCCAAAGACGAATCATGATGAAACCAACTTCTACACCACGCGGTAAAGGTCCTGCAAAAGCGCGTCGTAAAACACGCGAAGAAATTAACCAGGAAGCTCGCGACCGTAAGCGCCAGAAAAAACACCGTGGTCATGCGGCAGGTAGCCGTGCGTCCGGTAGCGAAGGCGCATCTGGTGGCGGAAACCAAAATAAGCAAAAAGATCCTCGTATTGGCAGCAAAACCCCCATTCCATTGGGCGTGACCGAAAAAGTCACCAAACAGCACAAACCGAAGAGTGAGAAACCTATGCTTTCACCACAGGCTGAGTTGGATTTACTGGAAACGGATGAGCGCCTGGATGCGCTGCTGGAGCGTCTTGAAGCAGGAGAAACCCTGAGCGCGGAAGATCAGTCCTGGGTTGATGCCAAGCTGGATCGCATCGATGAGCTGATGCAAAAGCTGGGTCTTTCTTACGATGACGAGGAAGAAGAGGAAGAAGAAGAAAAGCAGGAAGACATGATGCGCCTGCTGAAAGGCGGCAACTAACGGTTTTACACCGTGGGTCTTCCCGTCCTGCTTATAACCCTTCCGGTTATATGTTATCTGGTGTGGTTATTCGTTAAACTACAGCGGTTGTCGCGGCGACAGAAGTGGCTGCGCAACCGACTTATCACCCGTACTGGGGTTAAGTCGGTACGCCGTACCCGCCAGAGACGCCATCGGAAGGAGTGAGCATGTCAGAGCAGTTAATAGACTGGGACCTGGCCCTGATCCAGAAATATAACTATTCCGGGCCACGATATACCTCGTACCCGACCGCGCTGGAGTTTTCTGAAGACTACGGCACTGAGGCATTTCTAAAGGCCGTGGCGCGTTATCCTGAGCGTCCTCTCTCGCTGTACGTTCACATTCCGTTCTGCCACAAGCTGTGCTACTTCTGCGGCTGTAACAAGGTCGTGACTCGCCAGCAGCATAAAGCCGATCAATACCTCGATGTCTTAGAACAAGAAATTATTCATCGCGCACCGCTGTTCGCCGAACGCCATGTCAGTCAGTTGCACTGGGGCGGCGGCACGCCAACGTACCTGAATAAAGCGCAAATCAGCCGTTTGATGTCGCTGCTGCGTAGCAACTTTAACTTTAACGACGACGCTGAAATCTCGATCGAAGTGGATCCGCGTGAAATTGAGCTGGATGTGCTCGATCATTTACGTGCTGAAGGTTTTAACCGCCTGAGCATGGGGGTACAGGACTTCAACAAAGAAGTTCAGCGCCTGGTGAACCGTGAGCAGGATGAGGAGTTTATCTTTGCGCTGCTGAATCATGCGCGGGAGATTGGTTTTACCTCAACAAATATCGATCTGATTTATGGCCTGCCAAAACAGACGCCGGAAAGTTTTGCCTTTACCCTGAAACGCGTTGCTGAGCTGAATCCAGACCGACTGAGCGTCTTTAACTACGCGCACCTGCCAACGCTGTTTGCCGCTCAGCGCAAAATTAAAGATGCCGACCTGCCCAGCGCGCAGCAGAAACTGGATATCTTGCAGGAGACCATCTCGTCACTGACCGAAACCGGTTATCAGTTTATTGGTATGGATCATTTTGCCCGCCCAGATGACGAATTGGCCATTGCACAACGCGAGGGTGTTCTGCATCGCAATTTCCAGGGCTATACCACCCAGGGTGATACCGATCTGCTGGGAATGGGCGTGTCAGCCATTAGTATGATTGGTGACAACTACGCGCAGAACCAGAAAGAGCTGAAGAGCTATTATCAGCAGGTAGACGAGCAGGGGAACGCGCTGTGGCGCGGAATCGCCCTGACCCGCGACGACTGCATTCGTCGGGATGTTATTAAGCTCCTGATCTGCAACTTCCGCCTCGACTATGCCGCTGTGGAACAGCAATGGGATCTGAACTTCGCTGACTATTTTGCCGAAGACCTGAAACTGCTGGCACCGCTGGCGAAGGATGGGCTGGTGGATGTCGATGAGAAGGGGATTCAGGTCACGCCGAAGGGCCGTCTGCTGATCCGTAATATTTGCATGTGCTTCGATGCGTATCTGCGCCAGAAAGCGCGGATGCAGCAATTCTCGCGGGTGATTTAACGCTTTACCGGGTGGCGCTTCGCTTACTGTGCCTACGAAAATCTCAATACGTAGGTCGGGTAAGCGAAGCGCCATCCGGCGAACCCGCTAACTGAACAGCCCAACCAGCGCTGCGCACAATACTGCGGCGACCGCAGTTTGTGGCGTATGGCTTTCGACCGCACCGCTCGACAGCAGATTAATGATTGATTCCAGCATGATGACTTCCCCCCGTTAGTCGGGCACGATCATACTTAACTCATCGGAACAGTAAAGCGCAAAATAGCAGCTATTTGCGCTCAATTATTAATCTTTACACAGTGACGATATATCACTCCATTCCGAGTTCTTTTAGCTTACGCGTCAAGGTATTACGACCCCAACCGAGCAAGCGTGCCGCTTCCTGTTTATGCCCCTGGGTATGACGTAGCGCGGTAGTCAATAGCGTACGCTCCATCTCTGGTTGGGCCTCAGAAAGCAAGTTTTGATGACCGGAGCGTAATGCCCGATCCGCCCACTGTGCCAATAGCGTCGCCCAACTATCCGGCTGCATATGGGACGGTGCGTCTGGCACAGAGGTTTCAAACAGCTCGGTTGGTAAGTCCTGAATCAGTACTTCCTGCCCGGCGGCCATGACGGTTAACCAGCGGCAGGTGTTCTCAAGCTGACGTACGTTACCTGGCCAGGCCAGACGGGTGAGCGCAGCCTCGGTTTCCGGGTGTAATTGTTTGGCTTCCACCCCCAGTTCGCGGGCTGCCTCCTGCAGGAAATGACGCGCCAGGCGGGGGATATCTTCCCGACGTTCGCGCAGTGGCGGCAGATGTACCCGGATGACGTTCAAGCGATGGAATAAGTCCTCACGGAATTTGCCTTCCTGTACGCGCAGTTCAAGGTTTTGGTGCGTGGCGGCGATAATGCGCACATCCACTTTCACCGGTGCGTAACCACCCACGCGGTAAAACTGTCCATCGGCTAATACGCGCAATAAACGCGTTTGCACGTCCAGCGGCATATCGCCAATTTCATCGAGGAACAGCGTACCGCCATCTGCCTGTTCAAAGCGCCCCTGACGAATGGTATTCGCCCCGGTAAACGCGCCTTTCTCATGACCGAACAGTTCAGACTCGATCAAATCTTTCGGGATAGCCGCCATGTTCAGCGCAATAAACGGCGCTTTGACGCGTGGGCTGTGACGGTGCAACGCATGGGCGACCAGCTCTTTACCGGTTCCTGACTCCCCATTAATCAATACGCTGATTGAAGATCGGGACAGGCGACCAATAATGCGAAAGACGTCCTGCATTGCTGGCGCTTCGCCGATAATGTCGGTTGTGGGGCCATTGATCTGAACATTACGCGGCTGCTGCTGTTCCTGATAATGACTGATGGCGCGCTCGACCAACGCCACGGCTTCATCAATATCAAAAGGTTTGGGCAGATAATCAAACGCCCCTTGCTGATAGGCGCTGACGGCGGCATCCAGATCGGAGTGCGCGGTCATTATGATGACCGGAAGCATCGGATGCCGCTGTTTAATCTGTTTTAACAGCGTCAGGCCGTCCATACCCGGCATGCGGATATCCGACAACAGCACGTCCGGCGTTTTGCTGGCCAGCGCGTCCAGTACCTCTTTACCACTTTCAAATGTGGTACAGCTTAGCCCTGCCCCTGCGAGCGCACGTTCAAGCACCCAACGGATGGAACTATCGTCATCAACGACCCAGACTATTCCTCGTTGCATAAACGTCACCTTATTTCCTGATAGGCAGGTAAACCGAGAACTCGGTATGACCCGGCCAACTGGTAAATTCAATTTTGCCGGAATGTTGATCAATCAAATTACGGGCGATAGATAATCCAAGGCCGGTACCGCCTTCGCGACCGCTAACCATTGGGTAGAACAGCGTATCCTGCAAATGCGAGGGAATACCTGGACCGTTATCCTCTACATCAATTCGTGCCGCCAGACGGTAACGCATGCCGTGTAGCGTGAGCTGAAACGCGGTACGGGTGCGCAGAATGATCTCGCCGCCTTCCGGTCCCAGCGCCTGCAAAGCATTGCGTACGATGTTCAGCAAAACCTGCTCGATCTGGTCCGGGTCGTGCAGTAATTCGGGCAGACTTGGGTCGTAATCCCGGATTAGCGTGACGTTTTCCGGCAGCTCCATCGAGACCAGCGCCACCACGCGTTCCGCCACTTTGTGAATACTTTCCGTGATGTGCATGCCGGGCTGTTGTGGCCCCAGCAGACGGTCGACCAGATTACGCAGGCGGTCCGCCTGTTCAATAATGACTTTGGTATATTCGGTCAGCGCCGGGTCCGGAAGCGCTTTACTGAGAAGTTGCGCCGCACCGCGTAATCCGCCCAGCGGGTTTTTAATTTCATGTGCCAGACCACGCACCAGATCGCGAGCGGCAATCTGCTGGGCGTGCTGGAGCTGTTCCTGACTCAGACGGCGCTGGTTATCCATAGGGGCCATCTCCAGCAAGATAAGGCCATCAGGCAGCCTCTGAGCGGTCACAGAGAGGATATGTGAGTGGCTGTCTATCACCAGCGTCACTTCGTTATCCGTAAAGCCCTGGCCTGCTTCCAGGCTCTCTCGCATCAGTCCGATGTTTAAGGAGAAATAACTCAACAGATCGGGAAGCGGTGTACCAAACAGTTTGCGGGAGCTTTGGGCGAGCAACTGCTGTGCCGCCGGGTTGGCGTAATGTACAGCCAGCTCATCGTCGACGAGTAAGATGCTGTTGATTAAAGAATTGAGGATCTGCCCAGCATCGGGCAGCGTGCCGGTTGCCATTCAGCAGTCTCCTGAAAAGTGTTGCACCAATTTAGTGCATTATAGCTTTTTACATCAAAAAAGCGCGAAAAAGCAGGTTGTTAGTGGAGAAAAAAGCCCATCCGGGGATGGGCTACAGATGACTGGCAAACATAGATGCCGGATGGCGGCTTTGCCTTATCCGGCCTACAAGGTAATGTTACCCTCCAGGCCTGATAAGTTTGCGCCATCAGGCGTCCTATCATTCACCATCGATCTCAAGCCTGCCTGAGCAGGCTAAAAGTTCCACGGCAACTCAAACGATTAAACGCTGTAGTACAGCTCAAACTCTACCGGGTGCGGAGTCATACGCACGCGGTCATCTTCTTCGCGACGCAGCGCAATGTACGCATCGATCGCTTCATTGGTGAACACGCCGCCTGCGGTCAGGAACTCGCGGTCCAGATCCAGTTCTTTCAGTGCTTCTTCCAGAGAACCAGCAACCTGTGGGATCTCTTTCGCTTCTTCCGGCGGCAGGTCGTACAGGTTTTTGTCCATTGCTTCGCCCGGGTGGATCTTGTTCTTAATACCGTCAAGACCAGCCATCAGCAGCGCTGCGAAGCACAGGTATGGGTTAGCAGCCGGGTCCGGGAAACGCACTTCGATACGACGCGCTTTCGGAGAAGCAACTACCGGGATACGGATAGACGCAGAACGGTTACGGGCAGAGTAAGCCAGCATTACCGGTGCTTCGTAACCCGGGACCAGACGTTTGTAGGAGTTGGTGGTCGGGTTAGCCAGGGCGTTGATCGCTTTAGCGTGCTTGATTACGCCACCGATGTAGTACAGCGCCTGCTCAGAGAGACCCGCATATTTGTCACCGGAGAACAGGTTTACGCCGTTCTTGGACAGGGACATGTGGCAGTGCATGCCGGAACCGTTATCGCCAAACATTGGTTTTGGCATAAAGGTTGCGGTTTTACCGAAACGGTGAGCGACGTTGTGAACGACATATTTGTAGATCTGAATTTCGTCCGCTTTTTTGGTCATGGTGTTAAAGCGGGTCGCGATTTCGTTCTGACCGGCAGTCGCCACTTCGTGGTGATGCGCTTCAACAACCAGGCCCATTTCTTCCATGATCAGACACATGGTAGAACGGATATCCTGAGAAGAATCTACCGGAGGAACCGGGAAGTAACCGCCTTTCACGCCTGGACGGTGACCTTTGTTACCACCTTCGTATTTGGTGGAGGAGTTCCATGCGCCTTCGATGTCATCGATAGCCACGTGGGAACCGGAAATAGTTGCGCCGAAACGGATGTCGTCAAACAGGAAGAATTCTGGCTCTGGTCCGAACAGAACGGTGTCTGCGATGCCGGTAGAACGCAGATACTCTTCAGCACGTTTAGCAATGGAGCGCGGGTCACGGTCGTAGCCCTGCAGCGTACCTGGTTCCAGGATATCGCAACGGATGATCAGGGTAGACTCTTCAAAGAACGGGTCGATGAGAGCAGTAGACGCATCTGGCATCAGAACCATGTCTGATTCGTTAATGCCTTTCCAGCCACCGATTGAGGAGCCGTCAAACATTTTGCCTTCTTCAAAGAATTCGGCATTTACCTGATGAGCAGGAATAGTGACGTGCTGTTCTTTACCTTTGGTATCAGTGAAGCGTAAATCAACAAACTTCACTTCGTGTTCGTTCAGCATCGTCAAAACGTGTTCAGCGGACATACTTACTCTCCCGGATTGGTCATTGTCGTCGTGGTAACGAAGTCTTCAATTCTGCAAAAATTGGCCGTGTCGCCATAAAAAATATAAAGCGAAATCTGTGCCAACTTTTAAATTGCCCCTAAAAGGCGTTATCATGCGCACCATCGTGCAAAGGGGCTGCACCATGAAGGTTGTATTGCACCATTATAGTGCTTTAATGTGAACATTAAGCACCATATTGGTGCAAAGCATGTCAGATTACCCCTTTTAACGCTCCGTGAATGTGATCACAAAGAAACTCTGCAATACTTGTTTGCGGAGGATGTTTGTGATCCTGTTTTGTACTGCGATTAATCCGTGTACAATAACGCGCTATTTCTAAAATGCCTGAGGCAAAGTTGTGATCGAAAATTTGCGTAACATCGCCATCATCGCGCACGTAGACCATGGTAAAACGACCCTGGTAGACAAGCTGCTCCAACAATCCGGTACGTTCGATGCACGTGCTGAAACCCAAGAGCGCGTGATGGACTCCAACGATTTGGAGAAAGAGCGTGGGATTACCATCCTCGCTAAAAACACCGCTATCAAATGGAATGACTACCGTATCAACATCGTTGATACCCCGGGGCACGCCGACTTCGGTGGTGAAGTTGAACGTGTAATGTCCATGGTCGACTCTGTGCTGCTGGTGGTGGATGCAATGGACGGTCCGATGCCGCAGACGCGCTTCGTGACCAAAAAAGCCTTTGCCCATGGCCTGAAGCCAATTGTTGTTATCAACAAAGTTGACCGTCCTGGCGCGCGTCCTGACTGGGTTGTTGATCAGGTATTTGACCTGTTCGTTAACCTCGACGCTACCGACGAGCAGCTGGACTTCCCGATCGTTTACGCTTCTGCGCTGAATGGTATCGCGGGTCTGGATCACGAAGACATGGCTGAAGACATGACTCCGCTGTATCAGACTATCGTTGATCGTGTACCGGCTCCGAGCGTAGATCTTGATGGCCCGCTGCAGATGCAAATCTCTCAGCTGGACTACAACAACTACGTTGGCGTAATCGGTATCGGCCGCATCAAACGCGGTAAAGTTAAACCGAACCAGCAGATCACTATCATTGATAGCGAAGGCAAAACCCGTAACGGTAAAGTCGGTAAAGTTCTGACCCATCTGGGTCTGGAACGTATCGAGAGTGATATTGCCGAAGCAGGCGATATCATCGCGATCACCGGTCTGGGCGAACTGAACATCTCCGACACCATCTGCGATCCGCAGAATGTTGAAGCGCTGCCAGCTCTGTCCGTTGATGAACCGACCGTTACCATGTTCTTCTGCGTAAACACCTCTCCGTTCTGCGGTAAAGAAGGTAAATATGTTACCTCTCGTCAGATCCTTGACCGCCTGAACAAAGAGCTGGTGCACAACGTTGCGCTGCGCGTTGAAGAAACCGAAGATGCGGATGCGTTCCGTGTATCCGGTCGTGGTGAGCTGCACCTGTCTGTTCTGATCGAAAACATGCGTCGTGAAGGTTTCGAAATGGCGGTTTCCCGTCCGAAAGTAATCTTCCGCGAAATCGACGGCCGTAAACAAGAGCCGTTCGAAAACGTAACGCTGGACGTTGAAGAGCAGCATCAGGGTTCTGTGATGCAAGCTCTGGGTGAGCGTAAAGGCGACCTGAAAAACATGAATCCAGATGGCAAAGGCCGTGTACGTCTTGACTACGTGATCCCAAGCCGTGGTCTGATCGGCTTCCGTTCAGAATTCATGACCATGACTTCCGGTACCGGTCTGCTGTACTCCACCTTCAGCCACTACGACGATGTTCGTGCGGGTGATGTGGGTCAGCGTCAGAACGGCGTACTGATCTCCAACGGCCAGGGTAAAGCAGTTGCGTTCGCACTGTTCAGCCTGCAGGACCGCGGTAAGCTGTTCCTGGGTCACGGTGCTGAAGTTTACGAAGGCCAGATCATCGGTATTCACAGCCGCTCTAACGACCTGACTGTAAACTGCCTGACCGGTAAGAAACTGACTAACATGCGTGCGTCTGGTACTGACGAAGCAACGGTTCTGGTTCCGCCGGTTAAGATGACTCTGGAGCAGGCTCTGGAATTCATCGATGACGACGAACTGGTAGAAGTAACACCAACCTCTATCCGTATCCGTAAGCGTCACCTGACTGAAAACGATCGTCGCCGTGCAATGCGTGGCGCGAAAGAAGAGTAATTAACACTCTTTTTCAGGTAAGCACAAAAAAGCCGCTGATTATCAGCGGCTTTTTTATTTCGGAAAGATTAGAAGAAATACTTTGCCCCGACACGAATCTGGTTTTGTTCACGATGATAGGGCTCAACATTGCGATCTAACCAGCGTAATTCCAGATAGGGCAGCCAGTGTTCATTAATACGATACTTAAAGGTATTAGTAATTTCCCAGTGATGATCTTTTCCATTGCTGCTATTGAAGTCATTGACGCGCATAAAATAGTGCGGTTCAAAGGTGTAGGAGAATTTATCGGTAATGGTAAAGTTCCAGTAGTTACCGATTTCATAGGTGTCATTATTATCCAGATCACCATTTAAATCGGTTGAACTGTAGTTATTATGGTTATATCGATTCCGCACGGTAAGATTAAACCACGGAGTAAATTTATAGTTAACATCCAGATAAGCCGCACCACCGGAACCCGTACTCTTATCATTTATCAACCCACCTGGCTGGATAGTTAATTTATCTGTCGGTTTAAATAACGGATACCAGCCCTCAATTTCATTATAGCCGTGTTTTAACTCATCCTTGCGTTGCATGGTGTAGGTGTTGGTGAGCATGATACCCGCGCCCATATCGGAGTTATAGCCAACACGCATCATCACTTCTATCTGATCTGACGCCAGATTATATGCCTCGCGGTTCTCGACATAGGCACCCGCAAAAACAGAGGTAGAAGCAACCGAAGATAAGAGAATTATTGTTGTTAACTTTTTCATAATAAATCCATTTTTTAAGCGTAGGGAGGCCGCCATCCATTAAGATGGAATAGGCGGCTATTATTTTTATACGTTTACAGCAGAGGTATTATTTTTAGTGGTAACAGGATCCGATAGAGCATTGTTTTTCTTCCGTTGGCTGATTTCCTCAATAATAAAAGCAAAGCGAGTTTCGTTGAGCTTATAAAATAAACCCATCGTGAATGCAGCGATAATGGCCAATCCACAAGGCCAAAGGAAAATAAGCTGACGCAGGCCGAGCAAAGTTGCATCGCTTTGAGTTATGTTGGGGATATAACCGATTTGCGTCAGCATGATGCCCGGCAGGAAACCAGCGAGCGCAGCGGAAATTTTGCGCGAAAAGGTATAACCCGTATACACCGAACCTTCCGCGCGGATCCCTGTTTTCCATTCGCCATAATCGACCGTATCCGGAACCAGCGCCCAGTTCAGGCTGTTAACAAAAGCGGTTCCGAAGAAGGCCATACAGGAGAATGTCACGAACAAAAATGATGTGCTGCCCCAGAAAAAGTTCAGTACATCGCCGATAGCCCATAATGCCAGACCGCCGAGGTAAACCTGCTTTTTACCGAAGCGTTTCACCGCAGCGGGAACCAGCAGTACCCCAACCAGAATGCATCCCATGCTGAAGAACCCCATCCATGACAGCAGATGAATATCATTGAGCACGTACTGGGTGTAGTACACCTGGATTGCCAGCTTGATGTTGAATGCCGCCAGCGTGCATAAGTTGGCGACACACAGCACCAGCAGAGGAGGGTTACGGAAAATGGCACAGAACGATTTGAGAATGCTGGGCTTATGGTGATCCGGCACGATTTCAATGTAGCGTTCCTTCACTCCGCTGAAACACCACCACATGCTGAACAGCCCGCAGACTGAAAAGATCAGTGCGGCGATCAGATAACCCAGTGAGGATGAACTGACAAATAGCGCTTGAATCGGCATAAAGCCAACGGTGCACAGTAACAGACCAACGGTAGCGCCGCCCTGACGCCAGGCGGCGAGCTGAGCGCGTTCATGCGGGTTTTTAGTGATCGCAGGCACCATCGCGCCGTAGGAGCAGTTCATCAGGCTATAGAACAGACCGAATAGCATAAACAATACCGTCGCCAGCCCAGTTTTTACCGTTAGCGTAAAATCTGTCGCCAAAAACTGCGCGCTGGCAACAACTGCGACAGGAAATGACGCATACAAAATAAAAGGTCTGAATTTACCTTTTGCGCCAATATTACGTCTTGAGTCCAGCAATACACCGGTCAACATATCAGTGAAGGCGGTGAAGAACTTCGCCACCAGAAAGATAATCCCACCGTAATACGCCGGCATCCCTAGTTCATCGGTATAAAATTTAAGCAGATACAGTGTGCCGATACACAGCATCAAATTTGAGCCGAAGTCACCCACTCCGTAGGCGAATTTTTCACGCAGGCTCAGTTTTAGCGTTAGCGGATCATGAAAAGACATAATCGCTCCTCAATAGCGCCCCGTAGAGCGCTATTCATTATTATTATCAAACGGGTTGTTTACGCGCTTCTATCTCTTCAACGATGCGGACATACATCTTCTCGTTAAGGTTGTAGAAACAGCCCATAGCCACAATGGTGATCACCGCTAAAGCGCAGGGATAAATAAAGATCAACTGACGCAAACCTTCGACCGTACTTGCTGATTGCACCACGTTGGGAACGTAGCCGATTTGCGTCAACATCCAGCCGGGGAAGAATCCTGCCAGCGCTTGTGAAACTTTACGAAAGAAGGTGAAACCGGTGTATACCGTGCCTTCAGAGCGTACGCCGGTTCGCCATTCGCCATATTCCACCGTATCGGAGACCAGCGCCCAGTTCAGGCTGTTAACGAATGCTGAGCCGAAGAACGCCAGGCAGGAGAAGGCGACAAAGCTGACGGAACCGCCACCAAAGAAGTAGTTAAGCAAATCCCCCGCAACCCAAATTAGCAAACCGGCAATGTAGACTTTTTTCTTGCCGAAACGTCTAACCATTCCTGGCATCAAGAAGACGCCGATGAAGATACAGCCCATGCTGAAAAAGCCCATCCAGGAAAGGAGGATTGGGTCATTCAGTACGTACTGGGTGTAATAGACCTGAATTGCCAGCTTAACGTTAAATGCGCCAAGCGTACAAAGGTTGGCAACGCACAGAATAAACAGAGGGCGGTTACCGGCGATGGCGCGGAAGGATTGCAATAATCCCGGTTTTTGCGCGGCATCCACGGGTTTCACTTCCACGTAGCGTTCTTTTACCCCGGCATAGCACAGCCACATAAACAGCAGGCCAAACAGCGAGAACAACGTGGCGGCGAAGATATAACCCAGCTGTGAATTGCCTTCGATCAAGTTCATTACCGGTACAAAGCCGACTGTACATAGCAACAAACCCAGGGTTGCGCCCCCTTGTCGCCAGGCTGCCAGTGAAGCGCGCTCGTCCGGATTTTTCGTAATCGCGGGAACCATTGCACCATAGGAGCAGTTCATCATGCTGAAGAACAGTCCGTACAGCATAAACAGCACCGTTGCCATCACCGTTTTACCGGTTACTTCAAACGGTGTACCGACAAAGTTGGCAATCGCCAGCAAGGTAACTGGAAATGCGGCGTAAAGAACGAACGGACGGAATTTCCCTTTCGGGCCGATTTTGCGGCGGGAATCGAGCATAATCCCGGTGCCCATATCGGTAAACGCGGTAAAAAATTTGGCGATAAGGAAAATGATGCCGCCATAAGTACCTGGTAAACCAAGGACATCGGTATAAAACTTGAGTAAATAGAGGGTACCAATGTCCAACAGGATATTGGAGCCTAAATCACCCATCCCATAGGCGAGTTTTTCTTTGAACGGCAAGCGTAGGGTTGCCGGATTAGAGGAATTCTGACTCATTATTATTCTCCATTTGCCCGCGAGTTGCCCCGCGGGCGAGCCGTGTTAGATGTTGCGTAAAGTGGCAAACAGTGACGCCCATTCACTCTTCGCGCGATAAAACACCGGAGGTTTGCCAATAGGCGTATCTACGGTAATTTCACCGCCCTGGTAAGTTTCCCCAGTCCAGACGTTTACCCAGCTATCCTCTGGCAGATACAGCGTCCAGTTTTGCTGGCCCTGTTCGTGAACCGGCGCGACCAGCAAATCTTGTCCCAGCAGATACTGATATTTCAGGGTATAGGTCCGAGCATCGTCTTCGTAATGCAGGAACAGCGGGCGCATCACCGGCAGACCGGTAGCGCTGTTTTGCGCGACAGCCTGTTTTAGATACGGTTTCAGGGTGGTAAAGACGGTGGTCATACGGGCAAAGTGGGCGATGGTTTCAGCATCACCATCAAACTGCCAGTTATCGCCAGGGCGGTTACCTTCGTGGGTGCGCATCATCGGCGTGAAGGCGCTGAAGTCACACCAGCGCAGTAGCAGTTCTTTGCTGCGTTTCATGTCAAACAGGGTGGTGTAGCCGCCGATATCGCTGTGGTGCAGACCGTGACCGGTCATCGCCAGCGACAGCGCCGCAGGAACGACGGAAGCCAGACCGTCATCGAGGCTCCAGTCAACGTTCTGATCGCCTGCCCACATCATGGTGGAGTACTTCTGGCTGCCGGTGTAGCCCGCACGCATAAAGAACAGGATTTCGCCGAGTTTGCCGGTCTCCTGTAACGCTTCATAGTTGCATTTCGCCCACAGTGCGGGCCAGGCGTTATGCATAATTTCAGCGCTGACGCCGTTGTGCAGGTAAGTGTCAGTTGGCAGGTATTCGCCAAAGTCGGCCATCCAGCCGCCGCAGCCCAGCGCGATCATGTTCTTTTTGATGACGTCTTTGAACCAGGCGTAGGCTTCGGGGTTGGTCAGATCGACCACGCCGCCGTAAAACTCGCCGAACTCAACCAGATAGTCATCGCCAGAAGCATCTTTTGCCAGATAACCGTGTTTGGCTGCTTCGGCGCAGAGATCTTTGTCGCTGGCGACGTACGGGTTGATATAGGAGAGGAACTGCACGCCTTCTTCTTTCCACTGCTTAATACGAATGTCCAGTTGCGGGTAGTTGTCGCTGTTCCACTTCCAGTTCCACATTACGCGCTTGCCAAAGGAAGTCATGCGGATCCCGGACCAGTCCTGCGCCCAGATGCCGTTTACCTTCACGCCAGCGTTACGCATGGTGTCCAGTTTGTTCTGACAAACCTCAGTCCCGCCCTGAATACCGAGCGTGACGCCATCGTAGATCCAGTCCGGCAGCTCCGGTTGGCGTCCTAACAGCGCAGTCAGTTTTTCCAGCAGAGAGATATAGGTTTCGGCGCACTCAATACGCAGAGTGGTTTTGTCTTCCCACAGAGCGAGTTCGTGATACTCCGGCGCGCTGAAATCGAAATTCATATAGCAACTGTTATCAACGTGGCAGTAGTACTTCTGTGTGCTGACGAAGGTTGGCTGCGGAAAGAAGGTCCAGTAATAGTCACCACCAGCATTTTCTTTGCAGTCGGCCTGCCAGGTGACATAGCTGTTTTTGTTGCGGCCCACGCCCTGTTCGCTGGTCCACAGCGGGAACGGTTTACCGCGTAAGTCGAAATAAGAGAACTGTTCGCCGCAGCCGTAAATATGATCGTCCGGGTTGGCCGCCAGACGCAGCCAGATACGGTTATGGCTGAGTTCCTCGTTATGGAGGTCGAGCTTCAAACGACCCTGATCATCGGTAGAGATGTGTAGCGTGGCGTTGATGGTATTACCGCGGCTGAAATGTACCAGCCAGCCATCAGGTGACTCGCTAACCGTGGCGTCGGTCAGAGCAATCTTCTCATTGAGTTTGTCTTTGATGCTGAAGTTGCCGCGAAACATGTCAATGTCGGCAACGCCAGTGCCGATCCACAGACAGGGGGTTTCTGTGCTGTGACGTAAAATCAGGCGCTGGTGGTACGTTAAAGCAAATCCATCAGGTAATGATGTGAGTTCTAAGGCGGTTGACCGTTGTTGTAGCGAATTCATTATCGTCTCCGTAAAAATAGGGTAATTCGGTAATTTGTCGGAAATCTGTTATTCACTGCCGATTAAAAAATGCATTTGATGTGTTTCTCCGGGCGCGAGATGAATCAGGCTAATTCCGGAGTTAAAGGCGTCTGGCGGGCAGGTCATCGGTTCAACCGCCAGGCCACGCCGTGCTAATTTTTCGCCGGTGTACACCTGTAGCCAGGGCTGGTGGCTGCGTAAAAAAGTGGACATGTTTTGCGATGGGCTGGTTATCCTGACTTCCCACTCAGCATCAGGTGGCATGGTCCTGAACGTATGATCGATAGTGGTCTGCGCAATGCGTCGCTGCGTTGTGAAATCCCGTTCATCGCATGTTTCTTCACTCGCTGGGAGTGTTAATTCACAGTCATCGATAGGATGCAGATTGCAGGTCAAGTAGGGATGTGCTCCCGCGCCATACGGGGCAATTTCGTCACCCACATTCTGTGTCCGAATAATGACGTGCAATCCGCTGTCTGCCTCCAGTCGGTAAATCACCTCTGAAACCAGCGCAAAGGGATAGCCATAAGAGGGCGGAAGAAAAATCGTCAACGACACTTCCGTGTTCGACAGTTGATTAATCTGCCAGTCCCGCCAGGCCAGCAATCCATGGATGGCGGTATGTGAAACATGGTCGTTAACGGCAAGTTGGAAGGTCTTGCCGTTATGTTGATAGCAGCCATCTGCAACGCGGTTTGGCCAGGGAACCAACACTTTTCCTAAATGTGCCAGCGGCATCTCTTCCGGCTTATGTGGAATCACAGTGTGACGCCCACGGTGCGTCAATTCTGCTAGTCCAGCACCAACCGTGACGATTTTTGCCTGGAAGTTTCCGGCTTGAAGATGAATGGTTTTTCCACCGTTATGCATGGCTGCTCACCTTGTTACTTATTTAGCGTTGATATCCAGCAGACCGGCAGCCACTGCCGGTGCAAGGCCCGGAGCCAGCGGTAGACGCGGGATCACCAGGCAGTGCAGTAGGTGATAAATGTCCTGCTTACCGTCCCAGACTTTGGTAGTCACCTTGTTATCGGTGTCCAGTTCCTGCCACCATGAACCGGTCTCGTAGTCCATCAGATATGTGATGCAGTAATCCCACCACTTCTGGTACCAGACTTCGTATTGGCTGTCGCCGGTGAGGGTATACAAGGCATAGGCGGTACCCATGGCTTCGACTATCGGCCAACGCACTCTTTCGCGAACGATGGGTTTACCATCCCAGCCCACCGAATAAACAAAACCATCTGCGCCGTCCGGTGCCCAGGCATCACGGATGGTGGCGTGGAACAAACCTTTGGCATCTTCCAGCAGCCATTTGGGAGGCGTTTCAAAACGGGCTTCCAGCGCGGCATGCAGATGCAGCATCAGGCGGCCCCATTCGATCCAGTGGCCCGGCGTGCCGCCGTAGGCGCGGAAACGGTGAGCTGGGTTATCCTTGTTGTAATCGCGGATTGGGTTCCACTGTGAATCGAAGTGTTCGTTAACGCGATACTCCCCGCTGCGGGCTACGTCGTGAATAATCACCGAAGCAATTCGCAGTGCGCGATCGAGCCATTTACGGTCATGGGTAACGTCATACACGATCAGGAAAGCCTCGACCGCGTGCATGTTGGCGTTACCGCCGCGGTAATCTTCCGTCTGGCTAAAAGCTTCGTCCCAGGATTCCAGGCACATCTGCTCCTCTTCGCTCCAGAAGTACTTTTCAATCACGTCGATAGCGTCATCCAACAATTGTCTGGCCTGCGGATGACCGGTGGTGACCGCACTTGCCGCACCGAGCAAAACAAAGAAATGCTGATAGCCTTGCTTGGAGGCGTCCATTACCCCTTCGTCATTTACGCAGGCGTACCAACCGCCGTAGCGTGTGTCGCGTAGCGCACCGTTCAGCGCTTTAATACCGTGATCGACTAGCTGATATGCGCCAGGGCGACCCATTAATGCGGCAACGGAGTAAACGTGCAGCATACGGGCGGTGATCCACAAATGTGTCCCCATATCTGCTCTGACCTGGCCACTGTTTCCCAGCCAGCCAAATCCGGTGGGTACCGCCGCGTTCTTACCAAAGTTAAAGATGCGGTCGGTTTCCTGCTCCAGCCAGCGGTTGTGGCTTAGGGTGTTAAACCATTTCATTCTTCGATCCTCTTAGCGGCGGGCCATCATTTCATCGACGATATCGCCCAGACGCTGCAATTTAGGCGCGGAAACATCACGCAGCATCAGTTCGGTATCTGGCAGGCCAACAACCGATGACCAGACCGCACGTCCGGCCAGGAAGCCAGATGCGCCTGCGGTCATTGCTACGCTGACTGCGCGCGGGAACAGTTTTTCATCCACACCAGAGGAGAGAATGACCCACGGCATGTTGATGTTTTCATGCAGGCGCTGAGAGGCGCTAAGTAGTTCTTGCTGAGTACCTTTGCCGTACAGCGGCATTTCGACCTTGTAGAGATCGGCACCGCTATCACCCAGTTCTTTTGCGGCATCGATAATGGCCTGTTCGCGATCGAACTTATCGCCACGACGCGGTGGGCGAACAACCGGCTCGATGATGCTCAGCAGGCCATTGGAATGGCATAGCTCATTGAATTCTTTCACCATATCAAGACGCTGCTGGGCATCTTCATCGCTACGCCACAGCACCAGCAGTTTGAGAGCCTTAGCACCATCTTGCTTCACGGCTTGCGGGTTGATTTTTTTATCAATCACCACGCTATCGACCGGAATACCGTTACCCGGAATGAACTCATCAGCGGCCACAATCATGGCGCAGCTTTTGGCGACAGCGCTTTGCTCTACAACCTGGCGGTAGCAGAACTGCTGGTCGACCAAAATGGCGGAGGCATAGGGGGACAGGATCTTCGCCGCATTGACTTTGAAATCGGTCAGCACGCTGTCATTGACCGGGGATTTTGCACCCGCTGCGGCAAACATTAAGCGCATGGCTTCGCGCTGATCGACCGCCAGCATGGCAAAACCGCCAGAAACTCGGGTGATATCTTTCAGGGTGTACTTCGTCATTGTTCAGTCCTTACTTATCTGTGTGTTTATTTAGCCCGGCGGATGCGCGAACCTGTTCGAGAATTGCCGTCCAGTCTTCCCGGCCACGGCCAGCGGCACGCGCCTGGTTATAGACTTCGCGGGAGGCGGCGCCGAGCGGCATCGGCACATGCAGTTGGTTGGCAACGTCCAGGGCGATGCCAAGATCCTTGTGAGCTAAATCGATCATGAAGGCCGGGGAAAGATCGCCTTTCAGCACTTTGTTCGGCCAGGAGGTAGTGAAGTGGCCTTTCCCGGCGGGGGTGCCGCTCATAACTTGCAAGGCCACATCAAAGGAGAGGCCAAGTGCCTCGCACAACACGGCTGCTTCGGCAGAAAGAGCGTTCAGTGCGATACTCATGTAGTTGTTGATGAGTTTCACGCGGATCCCCATGCCGGGACCCCCTGCATTGATCAATTCATTACCCATCGCCATCAGAACCGGTGCGGCGCGTTCTACCTGCTGTGCCGTTCCGCCTGCCAGCAGCAACAGCGTTCCCGCGATAGCGTGATCGGAGGTGCGTCCAACCGGGCAATCCATCATGTCGAAACCTTTGGCACGCATATCAGCGATAAGCTTGTCGGTTTGCAGTGGATGAATGGTCGACATATCAATCACTAATGCCTGTGGGGAGAGGCTTTCGCAGATACCTTGCTCTCCGAACAGTACGCTGCGCACCAGATCGCCGTTTGGCAGCATGGTGATGACAAATTCTGCCCCCTTTGCCGCCTGGGCCGGGTTGTTGGCAGGCTGTGCTCCTTTTTCCACCAGGCGCTGAACGGCATCCGGGTTAACGTCAAAGACGCTGAGTTGATGACCCTGCTTCAGCAAGTTGCTCGCCATGGGTGAACCCATCTGACCTAATCCGATAAATGCTATAACTGCCATAACGTTCTCCTGAGACGTGAATGTCATTTTTTGTCATTTAAGGTCGTTTGTTTTTGTCTGTTTTTGATCGTATTTGTAATTTATAGTCAAAAAATTGACAGCCGTCACTTTTTAAACATTTTGTGAAATTAAAATGATCCCATCTTGAAATGCCTAAGGAATGACCATGATTCGTATTGCTTGTGTAGGTATTGCCGTGATGGATCGCATCTATTACGTGGAAGGTTTACCGACCGAAGGAGGTAAGTATGTGGCGAAGCGTTATACGGAAGTGGGCGGCGGGCCTGCTGCAACGGCCGCAGTGGCTGCAGCGAGGCTGGGCGCGCAGGTGGACTTTATTGGCCGTGTGGGCGATGACGACACCGGAAATAGCCTGCTGGCGGAGCTGGAATCCCTGGGGGTAAAAACCCGCTACACCCGGCGCTACGCGGGGGCAAAGTCTTCGCAATCGGCAATTATGGTTGATGCGCAAGGGGAACGGATTATCGTTAACTATCCCAGCCCGGATTTATTGCCGGATGCTGATTGGTTCAATGAGATTGATTTTTCCCAGTGGGATGTGGTGTTGGCGGATGTTCGCTGGCACGAAGGGGCCAGGCAGGCGTTCGCGCTGGCGCGTCAGGCGGGAGTGATGACGGTACTGGATGGCGACGTAACGCCACAAGATATCAGCGAGCTGGTGGCGCTAAGCGATCATGCTGCATTCTCTGAACCTGGACTGGCGCGTTTAACCGGGATAAACGATTCTGTCGCTGGACTGAAACAAGCACAAACGCTCACAAATGGACATGTTTACGTAACGCGGGGAAGTGAAGGCTGTGACTGGATAAAAAATAATACGTTGCAGCATCAATCTGGATTTAAAGTCGATGTTGTGGATACTACGGGAGCTGGAGATGTTTTCCACGGCGCGCTCGCATTCAGCCTGGCCGGCGGCGATGCTCCAGAAGAGGCCGTCAGGTTTGCCAGTGGGGTTGCTGCGTTAAAATGCACTCGCCCGGGAGGAAGGGCCGGAATCCCTGACTGTGATCAAACCCGATCTTTTCTGTCACTTTTTGTATAAAATGCCAGGGCAATGGTTTTTCGAGGAAATTTCATGAGTCTTACCGAACTGACCGGTAACCCGCGACACGATCAACTGCTTATGCTGATTAGCGAGCGCGGTTATATGAATATCGACGAGCTGGCCAGCCTGCTGGACGTGTCCACGCAAACCGTGCGTCGTGATATTCGTAAACTCAGCGAGCAGGGATTAATTACGCGTCATCATGGTGGCGCGGGCAGAGCTTCCAGCGTGGTGAATACGGCGTTTGAGCAGCGTGAAGTCTCCTGGACGGAAGAGAAAAAAGCCATCGCGGAAGCGGTGGCTGATTACATTCCCGATGGGTCAACGGTGTTTATTACCATTGGCACCACCGTTGAGCAGGTGGCACGCGCGCTGTTAAACCATAATCATTTGCGCATTATCACCAATAGCCTGCGTGTGGCGCACATTCTGTATAACAACCCGCGTTTTGAAGTCATGGTACCGGGGGGAACGTTACGCCCGCATAACAGTGGCATCATTGGCCCTTCTGCCTCGGCATTTGTCGCTGATTTTCGGGCCGACTACCTGGTTACCAGCATTGGCGCGATCGAAAATGATGGTGCGCTGCTGGAGTTTGATGTCAACGAGGCCAGCGTAGTGAAGACGATGATGGCCCATTCAAGGCATATTCTGTTGGCTGCGGATCATACGAAATACACGGCTTCTGCCGCGGTAGAAATTGGTAACGTGTCTCAGGTGACCGCGCTATTTACCGATGAATATCCAGGCCCGGCACTGCATAATTTACTTCAGTCACAGCAGGTGGAAATTGTGCAAGTGAGTCCTTCACAGGACGATGCTCTGGCCGTGTAATTCTCTCCAGTGATGGCTCGATAAGTTCGTAGCCATCATTCGCGCATAGTCAAACTTCTCCTTTCCCGCTACAGTTATTCATCCACGGCGAATAAGGAGAAGGGCATGCTCTATATCTTTGATTTGGGGAATGTGATTGTCGATATCGACTTCAATCGCGTGTTAGGTACTTGGAGCGATCTGAGCCGTGTACCGCTGGCTTCGTTAAAGCAAAGTTTCACCATGGGAGAGGCTTTTCACCAGCACGAGCGAGGTGAAATAACGGATGAAGCCTTTGCCGAGGCGCTATGTCATGACATGGCGCTACCGCTAAGCTATGAGCAGTTTTCCCACGGCTGGCAGGCCGTTTTTGTTGCCTTGCGTCCTGAAGTCATCGACATCATGCAAAAGCTGCGTGAGCAGGGGCATCGGGTGGTCGTCTTGTCGAATACTAACCGTCTGCACACGACGTTTTGGCCGGACGAATACCCCGAAATCCGTCAGGCTGCTGACCATATTTACCTTTCCCAGGATCTGGGCATGCGTAAACCGGAAGCGCGGATTTACCAGCATGTCCTGCAGTCTGAAGGTTTTTCTGCGCATGAGGCGGTATTTTTCGACGACAACGCCGATAATATTGAAGGGGCTAATCGGTTAGGGATTACCAGCATCCAGGTTGTCGATAAAACGACCATTCCGGACTATTTCGCGAAGTTGCTATGCTAAAAAATGTTCAGCAACAAGCCAGGCACCATACACGTCCTGTTCGGGCCTGGCTGAAGCTACTATGGCAGCGGATTGATGAGGACAACATGACGACGCTGGCAGGGAATCTTGCCTATGTCTCACTGCTCTCATTAGTGCCGCTTATTGCCGTAGTTTTTGCGCTTTTCGCCGCCTTTCCGATGTTTTCTGACGTCAGCGTCCAGCTACGTCATTTCATTTTCGCAAACTTTATCCCGGCGACGGGAGATGTCATTCAGCGTTATATCGAACAGTTCGTTGCCAACTCGAACAAAATGACCGCCGTTGGGGCGTGTGGGCTGATTGTGACAGCGCTATTACTGATGTATTCCATTGATAACGCGCTGAATACTATCTGGCGCAGCAAGCGTACTCGGCCTAAAGTTTACTCTTTCGCCGTTTACTGGATGATTTTAACGCTGGGGCCACTGCTGGCGGGGGCCAGTCTGGCGATCAGCTCTTATCTGTTGTCATTGCGCTGGGCCAGCGATCTCAACACGGTGATTGATAACATTCTGCGTATTTTCCCGCTGGTGCTTTCCTGGCTCTCGTTCTGGCTGCTTTACAGCATCGTACCGACCACACGTGTACCTAACCGTGATGCGGTTATTGGTGCCTTTGTGGCCGCTGTGTTGTTCGAAACCGGAAAGAAAGGATTTGCGCTCTATATCACGATGTTCCCGTCTTATCAGCTCATTTACGGTGTCCTGGCGGTGATCCCCATTTTATTCGTCTGGGTATACTGGACCTGGTGTATCGTCTTGCTAGGCGCGGAAATAACTGTCACTCTCGGGGAATACCGCAAACTTAAACAAGCCGCAGAACAAGAAGAAGCAGAGCAACCATGATTGCATTAATTCAGCGCGTAACCCGTGCCAGCGTCACCGTGGAGGGCGAGGTGACGGGTGAAATTGGCCCAGGACTTTTGGTCCTGTTAGGTGTCGAAAGGGATGATGACGAACAGAAAGCGAACCGCCTGTGCGAGCGCGTACTCGGCTATCGAATCTTTAGCGATGCCGAAGGCAAAATGAACCTTAACGTGCAGCAGTCAGGGGGCAGCGTGCTGGTGGTTTCACAGTTCACGCTGGCGGCAGATACCGAACGCGGCATGCGCCCGGGGTTTTCAAAAGGGGCTGCGCCCGATCGTGCAGAGGCGCTGTATGATTACTTTGTTGAGCGTTGCCGCCAACAGGAAATGAATACGCAAACCGGTCGATTCGCTGCGGATATGCAGGTTTCACTAGTTAATGATGGCCCCGTGACGTTCTGGTTACAAGTATGAACCAGCTACCGGTGTGGCCGCGGACAACAAGAGAGAATACGACGATGTATCACCTTCGAGTACCGCAAACAGAAGAAGAATTGGAGCGTTACTACCAGTTTCGCTGGGAGATGCTGCGTAAACCTTTGCACCAGCCTAAAGGCTCCGAACGGGATGCCTGGGATGCGATGGCGCATCACCAGATGGTGGTGGACGAAGAGGGGAATCTGGTCGCGGTAGGACGTCTGTATATCAATGCGGATAACGAAGCCTCCATACGCTTTATGGCCGTTGACCCCTCCGTGCAGGAGAAAGGGTTGGGCACGCTGATGGCGATGACCCTGGAGTCTGTGGCGCGTCAGGAAGGGGTAAAGCGCGTAACCTGTAGCGCCCGTGAAGATGCGGTCGAATTTTTTGCCAAACTGGGGTTTGTGAGCCAGGGAGAAATCACTACGCCGCAAACCACGCCGGTGCGTCACTTTTTGATGATTAAACCCATCGCGACGCTGGACGACATTCTCCATCGCGGGGACTGGTGCGGACAGCTACAGCAAGCCTGGTACGAACATATTCCATTAAGCGAGAAAATGGGTGTGCGCATTCAGCAATATACCGGGCAGAAGTTTATCACCACGATGCCCGAGACGGGCAATCAGAACCCGCACCATACGCTGTTTGCCGGGAGTCTGTTTTCACTGGCGACGCTAACGGGCTGGGGACTTATCTGGCTGATGCTGCGTGAGCGTCATCTGGGCGGGACGATAATCCTTGCTGACGCGCATATACGGTACAGCAGGCCGATCACCGGGAAACCTACAGCCATCGCCGATCTGGGTTCGCTGAGCGGAGATCTGGACCGTCTGGCAAGAGGTCGTAAGGCGCGCGTTCAGATGCAGGTCGGGGTATTTGGCGACGACACGCCGGGCGTGGTGTTTGAAGGCACCTACATTGTGCTACCCGCAAAACCGTTTGGCGCATATGAAGAAGGCGGGAACGAGGAAGAGTAAGTCCTCTAGCTGAAATGTAATATTGGGTTCATTTGCTGATGTAAAATGCGGATTATGAAAATGCCATAATCCGCATTTTGATAAAAAATCGCATGCTGTCGATGATTGTATTGACGGGTACCTTCCTTAATCGCAGAACAGTTGTGTCCCATCAAAGCGTTTTTCTCTAACAGTAAAAAAAGCTGTTCCATTTCAGTCGTGTATTTATCCGCCTGCTGATAACCGAATTTTCTCCAGGTGTATTCATAGATAGATTCAAAATCTTCGACTGCCTGATTAGAGAGTTTATACATTCAGACTGCGCTTTTTCCTGTGCGCGACCTCCTGTAGAGTCAGGTCGCTTGTGCCGCTGTGTATCCCATCCTCCAGCGCGTCGCGTAATGCGTTGTTTCGCAATTCTTGTTCTTCCAGTAAACGTAATGCCGAACGGACAACTTCGCTGGTGGAACCATAGCGCCCACTTTCAATCATTTCGTTAATAAAACGATCGAGATGCTCGCCAATCGTAATGCTGGTAGTTCTGGGCATAGGCTTGTCCTTTGTGTTATCTATTCACACAAGATAGCACCCGTGGACGAAAACATGAACAACCTTACTGACCTAGCCGCCAGGCAACATCCCGCATTGCGCTTCGTGCCGCCCGACTCACCCCTGCTAGCTGGAAAAATCCGTGGATAACGCCGAGATAGCGTTGGCAGGTGCACTCCACGCCCTGTTCCTGGAACTTTTGATACAGGGCCTCACCCTCATCTCGCAGTGGATCGAATTCAGCTGTAATGATGTGCGTGGGCGGTAAACCGTTGAAGTCTTCGCGCCAGAGCGGGCTGACTTCGGGATGCAGTGGATTGGTTTGCGGCATATACATCTCGTAGCCCGACAGCAGCGTGTCGCGGGTGATAATGTAATCCTTTCCATTGTGGTCATAGCTCGCAAAGCTGGCGGTTGCATCCAGCATCGGGTAGATCAGCATAAGCTGCGCAGGTTGCCATTGCCTGGTAGCTTTCAGGCGTAGTGCGGTGACCAGCGCCAGATGCCCGCCAGCGCTGTCGCCAGCCAGCGTAATGTTGCTGCGGTCGACACCCAGTTTCTGGGCATACTTCCAGATAATGTTGGCCCCCGATTCAGCATCGTTATGTGCTGCCGGGAAGATGTGCTCTGGTGCGAGGCGATACTGCACCGCAATGACCCGACAGCCGCTGTACCAGGCGAGTTGCCTTAGCTGGTTATCATGTGTGGTAAATCCGCCGCTGACAAAGCAGCCGCCGTGATAATAGATAACGCAGGGGAGATTTCCCGTGCTGCCCCGCGGCGAAACTACGCGAAACATCATGGCATCGAGTTCAATATCTTCAACCTGTACGCGGGTTTCAGTGTCTCCGGCCAGGACCGTGCTGGCGATGTAGCCTGCTCTCCGGTCATCAATATTCTGCTCGCGCGAAGAAGGGCGTCCCGCCGCGATAAATGCCTCAACCAGCTGTGCAATCCCGCTTTCCAGTGCCATTTTCACATCTCCTTATCTGTATGGATATACAGGTTTATAACCTGGATAACTAAGAATGAAAATGGGAAAAATGGGGGCCGGTATGATTTTGGAAAGCGGCTCGCAGATTAAATACCGTCATTGGTTTCTGCTGTTTGAATTCTGTATTGTGAGGAAAATGTACTATACGCCATTGACGTATAGTTAATTTCTATTAATATAGTCCAATGGCGTACTCAAAATGCTATTCATAGAAACGGAAATCTTCACTGAAGACGTCAAAAAATTACTGGATGATGATGAATACCGCAGATTACAGATATTCCTTGCGATTCAGCCTGATTGTGGCGATCTGATACAAGAAACGGGCGGACTGAGAAAGGTTCGCTGGAGATCGCGAGGGAAAGGCAAACGTAGCGGTGTGAGGATTATTTACTTTCATCAAATCAGAAAATCACAAATTCGATTGTTGCTGATTTATCAGAAAGGGATCAAGGATGATCTGACTCCACAAGAAAAAGTGCTGCTGCGTATGTTGAATGGGAGGTGGTAAATGGATAAGGCACTATTTGAGCGATTAACTCAAAGTATGGTTCAGATGAATGAGATCGCTGAAGGAACGCGACAACCTTCCCGTACCTTTCATATTGACGCCATGAAAATAAAGGAAATTCGCCAGTCTTCAGGATTATCACAGACTCGTTTCGCAGATTTGATATCGGTAAGCGTGGATACGTTGCGAAATTGGGAGCAAGGGCGTCGTTCACCGACCGGTCCAGCAAAAGCGTTGTTACGTGCTATTGCCAATGATCCAAAACATGTCATTCAGGCACTAAGATAATCCCCGGCAGTTTGGTTCAATTGCCGGGGGAAGATCTTAAAACTTACTCCCCTTCACCTGGGAACAGGAACGGGTTGATGGAGCTGCGGGCAAAGCCCTCTTGCTCCATGTGCGCGTCCAGCATCAGTGAAGCGAGATCGTCAGCCACGGCTTCAACTTTAGGGTCTTTTTCCTGATAGAGAATCTTTAGGTAAGTCCCACAGTCGCCGCAGCTTTCAGCTTTAATTGCCGCCTGTTCGTTATCCAGCGACCAGTAGTTCAAATCACGGCTTTGCTCGCAGTTGCTGCACTTCACGCGTACCACGTGCCACTCGGTTTCACACAGGTTGCAGTGCAGATAACGCAGCCCCTGAGTGGTACCGATTTGCACCATGCTGGAGACCGGCATTGAACCACACACCGGGCAGTACTGACGCTGTTCACCGTATTCCGCACGGGCTTTGCCGGGGATCAGGCTTGCCATCTGCGCCCAGTAGAGCGACAGGGCAGCCCAAATAAACGGCGCTTTATCGCTGCTGACGGAGGCGAAATCAGAGGCAAACAGCGCGCTGGCCATCAGCTCCAGTTCCTGCTCTGAGGCTTTTTCCAGATTTTCGATCACGGCAAGCGCAGGGCCGCTCATTTCTGGTTTCAGCTCAGCAATTAACGACTGCAGCAGTTTTTGCCAGTGCTTGTCGCGTGGCAGAACGTGGATATCCAGCGGCGGTTTGCCCTGATCGTTCGCTTCTTTGATACGAGCGGTCAGATCCATCTGCAGCGGATGGTCGTACAACACCACTTCCTGCGCGTGGGCGATCAGTGCGGCAAAGCGCAGGTAGTCGCCCAGCGGGTTGTTCTCGGCCAGCTCGCGCAGGCGCTCAGCGCGGCGGTTATACAAATTTTTGAGTCTGGGGAATAATAACGGCGGAATCATATCCGCCGTGCGTTTCTCGCTCTTCTCCAGCTCATCTTGCGGGATTATGCGAATACTCATTCAGATGACTTTTCCTGTTTCTGGCGGACTTCACGGTACCAGCGCGGGTGATGTTTCTTCGCCCATGAACTGGTAACCCATCCTTCCACCATCGCGGTAATGGTGCCTTTCACCCAAAGGGCGGCGTAAATGTGCACCATGATAACCACAATTAACGCTACTGCGGCAAATGAATGCAGCATTAACGCGAATCGGATCACCGGGATTGAGAAAGCAGGCGCAAAATACGGACGCCAGATGACCACTCCGCTCACCAGCAACAGGACCAGGAAGATAATCGCCGCCCAGAATACGCATTTCTGGCCGAAGTTATAACGTCCCGTGTCACCTACTTCCTCGTTGACGACAATCTTACGAATATTCTTCGCCCAAAAGATATCATCCCGATTGATTAGATTGTGGTGCCAGTAACGGAAAAACATGATGATAAACGAGGCAAACATGATCACGCCGACAAACGGGTGCACAATTCGCGCCAGTTGTGGAGTGCCCATGATGTGCATCAGCCAGTTAAAAGACGGGAAGAGAAAGCCCATCCCGCTCACCGCCGCCAGAATGAAGCAGAAGGCGGTGATCCAGTGGTTGATGCGTTCCGGCGCCGTGTAGCGCACGATGGTGTCACGTCGTTTCATTTGCGCACCTCGTCGTCTTTTTCATGCAGATTGTCTTCTTCCTCTTCCGCACGGTTCGGGCCTACGCCGACGTAGTGGAAGATGCTGGCCGCAAATGTCGCTGCAAAGCCGACGGCTGCGAGAGGTTTCCAGATGCCTTTCCAGAACTTAACGGTAGCGCTGATCTCCGGGTTCTCCGGCAGGCCGTGATACAGATTTGGCTTGTCCGCATGGTGCAATACGTACATTACGTGCGTACCGCCAACACCCGCCGGATCGTACAGACCCGCGTTTTCGTAACCACGCGTTTTCAGCTCCGCCACGCGTTCGCCTGCCAGGGTTTTCATCGACTCCTTGGTGCCGAAATGAATGGCACCGGTTGGGCAGGTTTTTACGCAGGCCGGTTCTTGCCCGACCACAACACGGTCAACGCACAACGTACATTTGTAGACGCGGTTGTCTTCCGGATTGAGGCGCGGCACGTCGAACGGGCAGCCCGCGATGCAGTAGCCACAGCCTATGCACTGCTCAGACTGGAAGTCGACGATACCGTTGGCATACTGAATGATTGCGCCTTCAGCCGGACACGCCTTCAGGCAGCCCGGATCGGCGCAGTGCATACAGCCATCCTTGCGGATAAGCCATTCCAGTTTGTCGTTTTGTTCCACTTCCGAGAAGCGCATCACCGTCCAGGATTTGGCGGTCAAATCGGCCGGGTTGTCGTACACCCCAACGTTGTTGCCCACTTCATCACGGATGTCGTTCCATTCAGAACACGCCACCTGACATGCTTTACAGCCGATACAGGTGGTGACGTCGATAAGCTTCGCCACTTCTTCCTGATGGTCCCGCGCCTGAGGCGCGGGGGTGAAACCGTTAGTGGCGGAACGACGAATGATGTCTTGCGATTGATAAGCCATAGGTCGTCTCCGTTACACCTTTTCCACGTTCACGAGGAAGGACTTAAATTCCGGCGTCTGCGTGTTCGCATCACCGACGAATGGCGTTAACGTGTTAGCGATAAAGCCTTTTTTCGCCACACCTTCGTAGCCCCAGTGAATCGGAATACCGATAGTGTCGATATCCTTACCGTTAGCCTTCAGCGTGCGAATACGTTTGGTCACCACCGCCTTGGCCTTAATGTAGCCGCGATTAGAGGAGACTTTGACGGTATCGCCGTGGGAGATACCGAGCTTATTCGCCAGCTTCTCGCCAATTTCCACAAACTGTTCCGGCTGAGCGATGGCATTCAGCAGCGCATGCTTGGTCCAGTAGTGGAAGTGCTCGGTCAGACGGTAGGTTGTACCGACGTACGGGAACTTATCTGCTTTACCCAGTGCTTCTTCGTCACCTTTAAAGATGCGCGCGGCAGGGTTAGAGATTACGTTCGGGTGCAGCGGGTTAGTCCCCAGCGGTGTTTCAAACGGCTCGTAGTGTTCCGGGAACGGACCTTCCGCCATCTTATCGATAGCAAACAGGCGTCCCATCCCTTCCGGCTGCATGATGAACGGCCCTACGTTGCTGCCAGGTGCGGCGGCACTGTAGTCCGGAATATCCATCCCGCTCCACTTCGCCCCATCCCATTTCAGGATCTGACGTTTTGGATCCCACGGATTCCCCTGCGGATCAGCGGAGGCGCGGTTATACAGAATGCGTCGGTTAAGCGGCCATGCCCAGGCCCAGCCCAGCGTATTACCAAGGCCTGACGGGTCGGCGTTATCGCGACGTGCCATCTGGTTGCCTTCCGGCGTCCAGCTACCGGCAAAAATCCAGCAGCCGCTGGAGGTCGTGCCATCGTCACGCAGTTGGGCGAACGAGCTAAGCTGTTGGCCTTTCTTGACGATAACCGCACCGGTTGCCGGGTCGGTAATGTCGGCCAGCGCTTTACCGTTACTCTCCATCGCCACTTCTTCCGAAGCCGGTTCGTGCGGGGTGGAGTAGTTCCAGGTCATGCTCAGCACCTGTTCCGGGTTCGCGCCACCTTGCTCGGCATACATCTTGCGCAGACGCAGGAAGATACCGGCGAGGATTTCGCCATCGGTAACGGCAATCCCCGGGGCATCCGCGCCTTTCCAGTGCCACTGCAGCCAGCGACCGGAGTTAACGATAGAACCGTTCTCTTCGGCGAAGCAGGTGGACGGCAGACGGAATACTTCGGTCTGGATTTTCGACGGATCAACATCGTTTGACTCACCGTGGTTCTGCCAGAAAGTGGAGGTCTCGGTGTTGAGCGGGTCGATAGTGACCAGGAACTTCAGTTTGGACAGTGAAGCCACAACTTTGTTTTTGTTCGGGAATGACGCGACCGGGTTAAAGCCCTGGCAGATATAGCCATTCACTTTGCCCTGATTCATCATCTCGAAGTACTGCAGGACGTCGTACCCTTTATCCCACTTCGGCAGCCAGTCGAAGCCCCAGCTGTTTTCCGCTGTCGCTTTATCGCCAAAGAAGGCTTTCATCATCGAAACGAAGAATTTCGGGTAGTTGCCCCAGTAGTTCACCTGACCTTCCAGCAACGGTTTTGGCGTGTTGGCGGCAAGGTAGGTTTGCAGGTCAGTCTGTTTCTCGCTTGGCAGCGTCATATAGCCTGGCAGGCTTTGTGACAGCAGGCCTAAGTCGGTCAGGCCCTGAATGTTGGAGTGACCGCGCAGGGCGTTAACGCCACCACCGGCCATCCCCATGTTGCCAAGCAGCAACTGGATCATCGCCATGGTACGGATGTTCTGCGCACCCACGGAGTGTTGCGTCCAGCCCAGGGCGTACAGGAACGACGCGGTTTTATCTTTGGCACTGGTTTCTGCAATGTACTCACAGACCTTCAGGAAATCGGCCTTCGGCGTACCGCAGATGTTTTCTACGACGTCCGGCGTGTAGCGGGAGACGTGCTGTTTCAGCAGGTTCCACACGCAGCGCGGATGTTGCAGGGTGACATCGCGTTTGGCGAAGCCTTTTTCATCCAGCTCGTAGTTCCAACTGGTTTTGTCATACTTGCGTTTGTCCGCGTCGTAGCCGGTGAACAGGCCATCTTCGAAACCGTAATCCTCACGCACGATCAGGCTGGCGTTGGTATAGGCCTCAGTGTATTCGCGGTTGAATTTTTCGTTGTTCAGCAGGTACAGCAAAACGCCTGACAGGAAAGCAATGTCAGTACCGGAACGAATCGGCGCATAGAAATCAGCCACCGCAGCGGTTCGCGTAAAGCGTGGATCGATAACAATCAGCTTCGCGCCGTTGTGAATTTTGGCTTCCATCGCCCAGCGGAATCCGACCGGGTGAGCTTCAGCGGCGTTACCGCCCATCACCACGACGAGGTTGGCGTTTTTAATGTCGACCCAGTGGTTGGTCATCGCACCGCGACCAAATGTTGGAGCAAGACTTGCTACCGTTGGTCCGTGTCAGACGCGTGCCTGGTTGTCGACCGCGAGCATACCGAGCGCGCGGGAGAATTTTTGCGTTAAATAGCCGGTTTCGTTACTGGAAGCGGAAGCACACAGCATTCCGGTGGAAAGCCAGCGGTTAACGGTTACGCCTTCAGCGTTTTGTGCAACGTAGTTAGCGTCGCGGTCTTCTTTCATCAGCTTAGCGATGCGGTCAAATGCCTCATCCCAGCTAATCTGTTGCCACTTATCTGAGCCTGGTGCGCGATATTCCGGGAATTTCAGGCGGCTTTCGGAGTGGATGAAGTCCACAAGTCCTGCCCCTTTCGGGCACAATGCGCCACGGTTCACCGGGTGATCCGGGTCCCCTTCGATATGGAAGATGGATGCTTTGGCGTTTTTTGCGCCGTCACCGAGGCTGTACATTAACAGTCCACAGCCAACGGAACAGTAAGTGCAGGTGTTACGGGTTTCGCGGGTGCGCAGCAGTTTATATTGCCGTGTTTCCGCGAGCGCTACGCCGGGTGCAAAGCCCAGTGCCGCTGCCGTGGTGCCTGCCATACCGCCAGCGCAGATCTTAAAGAACTGCCTTCTGCTGACCTGCATGGTTCGCTCCTTGTTTCGACATTGTCACGTTCCCTTCGCTTTTCTGTAACGCGAACGCGAGGGAAGTGGTTGTTATTTTTCTTTGCGGACGGGACCGCAAAGGTCCAGAATTGGGTGAATTTCCCTCCGTCCAGGAGGGATTTGTAAAGAATACCACAATGTTGGTATGCGTGTTCCAATATGGTTAAAAGAAAGTGAATAAGATTATTCAAGAAAACATCAAGAATGTGACATCTTCGACAGGATCGCGCCAGTTGACCCTCTGGAAGCGCGAGGATTTGCAACATCCTCAGCCTGATGAGGTAGCTGAAGAAGTGCCTGTTGCGCTGGTATACAACGGGATTTCGCACGTGGTGATGATGGCATCACCGAAAGATCTTGAGCACTTCGCGGTGGGTTTTTCACTTTCTGAAGGCATTATTGAGTCCCCGCAGGATATCTACGGAATGGACGTAGTGCCTTCCTGCAACGGATTGGAAGTGCAGGTTGAACTGTCCAGCCGTCGCTTTATGGGGCTGAAGGAGCGTCGTCGCGCGCTAGCCGGTCGCACCGGTTGCGGCGTTTGTGGCGTGGAGCAGCTCAATGACATTGGCAAGCCGGTCCAGCCGCTGCCGTTTACCCAGATATTCGATCTGGCGAATCTTGATAACGCTTTACGACACCTCAACGATTTTCAACCCGTGGGGCAACTGACAGGCTGCACGCACGCGGCTGCCTGGGTACAGCCGTCAGGTCATCTGGCGGGCGGGCATGAAGATGTTGGACGTCATGTTGCGTTGGATAAACTGCTGGGACGACGTGCAATCGAAGGGGAAACCTGGCAACAGGGCGCGGTATTAGTCTCCAGCCGTGCCAGTTATGAGATGGTGCAGAAATCGGCGATGTGCGGTGTGGAGATCCTGTTTGCTGTTTCTGCGGCGACAACGCTCGCCGTGGAAGTTGCCGAACGTTGTAACCTGACGCTGGTGGGTTTTTGCAAACCGGGCAGGGCGACGATCTATACGCATCCGCAACGTCTGGTCGCGCTGTGACGCCACCAGGCGGCCAGAATACTGCCGGAAAATGCCAGTTCCATGATTACGGCAACTGGCGAGCCAACAATCACATTGTTCAGCAGCCAACACAGGCTGCCGCACAAGGTGTATCCCCGTAATTTTCCGCTGCGTTTTTGAAATGACGCAAAGGTCATCAGCAGGCTTCCCATCAGCGGCAAAATACTCGACAGATTTTGCCAAAGATAAATGCTACACAGCAGCGACCCCAGCATAAATCCCCACATCACCCAGCGGTGAAAGGTGACGATGGCTGTCGCGTAGCGGCATGCGGCAATGATCATTAACCCAGCCGCAGCGTGTTGATCCAAAAGATAGAAATGGATAGCTAACAGAGACGTAGAACTGGTGAGCAGCGTTAAAGTGATAGCCCGGCGTTGAAAATGAAAAGCGGAAATATCCAGTAAGAAGCTGATGCCAGCCAGCATCTGAGAAAGAAGAAATGCGTTCATTGTGGTCGCCATCTATTAAAGAGTGACGGGACAATAATCGACGCATCACCGTAAGGCGTTAACCTTTGTTAAGACGCTGGCGAATACGGGACAGGCTAACGGGGGTAATGCCGATATAGCTGGCAAGATCGCGCTGGGTGAGCTGTGACTCCCAGTCCGGGAAGTGTGTTTGTACGTACTGATAGCGTTGCTCTGGGGTATTGAGCAGCAGCATTTGCTCTTTTTTCTCTTTGTAGATCAATTGCTGGACCAGTAGCTGAGTCTTAATATCCTGATTTTCCGGCGCATCAAGCAAAGCCAAGGGTATTTCAGTGGTTTCTCCCGCGGCGATCATTTGTAGGCTGTAATCGGCAGGTGTGTTAGTTAGCCAGTTCAGGTACAGAAAGCAGTATTCCCCGGCAAAGTAGAACTCTTTAACCCTTTCAACGCCGTTGTCCGCGTGATAAACCGCACGAGCCACACCATGATGTAAAAGATGAATTTTACTTTGTGGTTCACCCTGACGAAGTAACCAATTACCCGCCTGTTGCGTTTTTCTACGGCTGCCAGCAAGCCATTGTGATTCCTGATTACGTAACATCTTATCTCTCAAATAATTTGAATAAGACTGGCAAATCCTTCCGCTTTCAGTTGTTCGGGTATCAGCCTATTATTTATCACATCAAGGCACGGTGCCTTACTCAAACAACTAAGTTAAAGGGTTTATATCATGAAAAGCATCAAAACTTTTGTCGCAGTTATCGCTCTGGCTACTTCTTTCGGTTCTTTCGCTGCTCAGACAGTGACCGCAACCGGTTCTACGCTGGAAAGCGCTGAAGCAAAAATCGCCGCTCAGGCTGAACGTGCAGGCGCCAGCGATTACAAAATCACTCAGGCATACACCGGTAACCGCGTGCACATGACCGCCGAACTGCTGAAATAAGATACCTTAGTACTGTCGAAAGAGCGCCCTTGAGGCGCTTTTTTAGTTTATACCCGCCATTCGCAGCAATGCGGTCACCACTGCGGCAGCGACGATCACCACGATTAGCGGCATCTTGCGCCATGCGAGAAATACCGCAAAAGCCACGCCCAGCACGCGCGCCATGCCAGCGAAGTGTTCGCCTTCGTAAAAGGTAGTCGCCAGCGCAACGGAGAACAGTAATACCGTTGCGGCGTCGGAAAGCAGCGCCTGCGAGCGTTCCGAGAACGCTAAACGGCTCCCAAGCTTCGCTCCTCCTAAACGCATTAAATATGTTCCCAGAGATAACATGGCGATACCGACGATAAACAGCGTCATGTTGCCCATTATTTTTTCCTCGTCAGTAAGCCAAACAGTGAGAGCAAAACAGGTAAACCGACCGGCGCAAAGGGGATGGCGGCAAGCGACAACCCGGCGCCGCTACAGGCGCGAATCAGCGTGGTGCGGTTTTTAAAGGTCGGGACCACTAAGGCTAATAAAATTGCAGGGAAGACGGCATCCAGACCGATGGTTTCCGGGGCGGGGAGCAGTTTGCCGACGCCCGCGCCGATCAGTGTGCCAACAGGCCAGAAAAGCGCGACGCCCAGACCGCACAGCCAGAAGGCGGCTTTACGTTGTTCGGGCGTTTTTTGCGACAGGCCAAAGACTACGCTTTCGTCGTTCATGATATGACAGCCGAGGAAACTCGCAGCCCGCGAGCCCACCAGATCGCGCACCGTGACGCCAAACGGCACGTGTCGGGCGTTGACCAGTAAGCCGGCAGCCGCAGCCGCCAGTGGGTTACCGCCACTGGCGACGATGCCGATAAACATAAACTCGGACGCACCCGCCAGTACCGTAATCGAAAGCACAAACGGCACCCACAGCGGGAAGCCGTAGGCCATCGCCAACGAGCCGTATGACATGCCGACTACGCCGACGGCCAGACAGACTAAAAATATTGCTTTTATCGTGTCGCCTTTGAGACTGGAAAAATAATGTTTCATACCGTTTTAGCCATATCGAACGAATTTCCATTATAATGAACGCGACCAGTTAATATTACAAGTCGAACGAATCGTTCGATATAAAGAACATGGAGTCGTGAATGACCCAGCCCATCAGTATGATCGCGAAAAGCCTTGTGCGTGAACGTCAGCGCACCGGTTTGTCATTGGCAGAGATTGCCCGTCGCGCAGGGATTGCAAAATCGACACTCTCGCAATTGGAAGCGGGCAATGGCAATCCTAGCCTGGAAACGCTCTGGTCGCTGTGTGTGGCGTTAGATATTCCCTTTGCTCGCCTGCTGGAGCCGCAGGAACAAAAAACGCAGGTGATTCGCCGCGGCGAAGGAACAAAGGTGGTGGCTGAGCAGGCCCACTATCAGGCCATTTTACTGGCCGCCTGCCCGCCGGGGGCGCGGCGGGATATCTATCTGCTGCTGACGCAGCCGGGCGCGGATCGTATTTCACAGCCGCATCCACCGGGATCGGTTGAACACATCATCGTGACGCAGGGTAAGGCGATGGTAGGATTGACGGAAGCCCCGGAGGAGTTAGGCGAGGGGGACTATATTTGTTACCCCGCCGATCGGGCGCATATTTTTAAAGCGCTGGAGCCTGACACCCAGGCGATTCTGGTTTCTGAGCAGAACTAACTGTTCTGTTACGTTGTGCCGGATGCGGCGCGTTAGCGCCTTATCCGGCCTACAAGTCTATTGCAAATAAAACACTTCTTTTAGCTCTGCGCTAACCGGGCTGTTGTCGGGGTTTGCTGGCATTACGTCACGCATATGCTTCCACCAACGTTGGCAAACGTCGGTGTTGGCAACGGCATTCCAGCGTTCTTCGGACTCAATCTCAACGGTGGCGAACAGCAGATTGCGCGCCTGATCGAGATAAATCGCGTAGTGATGGGCGCCGTGCTCTTTCAGCACAGCTTCCAGCTCTGGCCAGATGGGATTGTGCCGACGTTGATATTCAACATGTGCGTCGGCATTCACCTGCATCACAAAGGCCTTGCGGATCATAACGCCTCCAGATACAGCTCACGGACCTCGTCGCGGCTGGCGGTGCGCGGGTTGCATGGCGCACACGGATCGGCCAACGCTTTATCCAGCCAGCCTTCAATATCCTCTTTCGTCACGCCAAGGGAACTAAAGCCCGCAGGAATACCGACACGCTTGCTGAGTGCACGAATCGCGTTGATGGCCTCCATACTTGCCGCTTCATCGCTCATGTCACGGGTATCGACGCCCATTGCCTGCGCCACGCGGGCAAAGCGCGTCACGGCGTTAGGACGGTTAAAGTTTTCGATTACCGGCAGCAGGATGGCGTTGCAGACGCCGTGTGGCAGATTATGGGTTGCGCCCGGCTGGTGCGCCAGCGCATGCACCAGACCCAGACCAGCGCTGTTAAATGCCATCCCCGCCAGATACTGACCAAACGCCATTTGCTCACGAGCTTCGAGGTTATGACCGTCGTCGACCGCTTTTGGTAGCCACAGGTTGATCAGGCGAATCGCTTCCAGCGCGTTAGCGTCGGTGAGCGGATGCGCGCCAACGGAAACATAGGCTTCCACCGCGTGGGTCAGGGCGTCCATACCGGTTGCGGCGGTGACGGAGGCCGGGATTTCCAGCATGACGCTGGCATCATCCACGGCGATATCCGGGATGATATTTGGGTCGATGATCACCTCTTTGACCTTACGGGCAGAGTCGATAATGACCGCGTTACTGGTCATCTCTGCTGCCGTACCGGCGGTAGTGTTGATGGCGACCAGCGGGACGCCAGCATTTTTCACTTTGCCCACGCCGGAGTAGGCGGTAGAAGGGCCAGGGTTGGCTGTCAGAATTTTCACTGCTTTGGCGGTATCGATCGGGCTGCCGCCACCGAAGGCGATGATGTAGTTACATTCTGCGCCCTGATAGGCCGCAAACCCTTTCTGTACCAGCTCTTCTGTCGGGTTCGGGAATACTTCATCAAACAAGTGGTAAGACATTTGATGTTTATCCAGCGCGGCAAACAGGCTATTCAGCAGGCCCAGTTTTACCAGTTGACCATCGGTGACGATCAGCGCTTTGCCCCATTGTTTATTCGCCACGAGATTCACCATATCGGCAATTGCGCCGGCGCCATGCAGGCTAATTTTTGGCAGTGCCAACATAAAGCTCATCATTATTCTCCTTAATAATAAAATCCTGTAGGCCGGATAAAGCGAAGCCGCATCCGGCGTTGAGTTGGGAGGTATCAGTACAGCTCTATGGCGCTTGCCAGCGGCGTAACACCAAAGCGTTTGCCAAGTGCGACCAGCTCTTCACGTGAGATGGTCTGCTTCATACCGCCCATCGAAAAGATTTTGACCAGAACTTCGGCGGATTTCTCTGCGGTATCTATCAAACCGAACGCTTCGTCTAGGGTAGGTCCGCTTCCGAACACGCCGTGGAACGGCCAAAGTACCAGCGAGTGTTTCTGCATTTCCTCGGCGGTCGCCTGGCCGATTTCATCTGTACCCGGCACCATCCACGGGAGAATGCCAACGCCATCCGGGAACACCACCAGGCACTCGGTGCTGCCTTCCCACAGCTTGCGGGTAATCAGCGCTGTGTTGTTTTCCAGTACGTAGGTCAGAGCGATCAGGTTGGTGGCATGGCAGTGCATGATCACGCGGTCTTTACCGTTCGTCGCTTTAATGCGTTCGCAGTGAGAGAGGAAGTGAGCCGGCAGTTCAGAGGTCGGCACGGCCTCGTGGGTCAGGCCCCAGAGGATGTGGTAGCCCGCACCGTCGCTGTCTATTTGTACCACGCCCAAGTTTGCCGCGGGATCGAGCTGGACGTTACGGAAAAACTTACCGGAACCGGTGACGATAAACGGTGTGTTTGCCAGCAGCGGCATCGGCTGACTTAGCGCAATATAGCGTGGTTTTTCGTGGAAATCGGCGCTAAACGGCGCGATATCTGCTTCATCAAGACGCAGCGTCAGGTTGCCGCCGTTACGCTCGTCCCAGCCTTTCAGCCACGCATCAGAAGTGGCTTTGATCATCCCCTGGACGAACCAGGAAGTAGTAATGTTTTGCATGTTCGGTGTTCCTGTTTATTGCCCGAACGTTATCGGGTCTTACGTAGGCCGGATAAGCGAAGCGCCACCCGGCAATCGTGTTTCATTTATTGCCGGATGGCGACGCGGGGCGTCTTATCCGGCCTACAAGCCTGGCGTCACGGTTAGCTACGTTTGCTCAAAATCTCTTTTTCATAAGCGCGCACGCTGTCCAGCCACTGGCTGCCCGCAGGCGTGTCGTGGCGCAGGCAATACATCTCCCAGACGGCCTGCCACGGCAGCGATTTTTGCTCTTCCAGCAGGACCAGGCGTGCGGTGTAGTCGCCGCTGGCTTCGAGCTGACGCAGTTGTTCGGTGGGTTCTAACAGCGCGCGCAGCAGGGCTTTTTTCATATTGCGAGTGCCGATCACCCACGCGGCAATGCGGTTAATGGAGGCGTCGAAGAAGTCGAGGCCAATGTGTACGCGGTCAAACAGGTTGTGGCGAACGATCTCGCTGGCAATCGCCTGAGTTTCATCATCCAGCAGTACCACGTGATCGCTGTCCCAGCGCACTGGACGGCTGACGTGCAGCAGCAGGCGCGGTACATACAGCATGGCGGCGGAAATTTTGTCGGAGATCACTTCAGTCGGATGGAAGTGGCCCGCATCCAGACACAGTGCGGTCTGGCGGCTGGTGGCGTAACCCATGTAGAACTCGTTAGAGCCCACGGTGTAGCTTTCCGCACCGATGCCAAACAGCTTGCTTTCGACGGCATCGATATGGTGCGCCGGGTCGAGTTTCTCGCTGATCACTTCGTCCAGTGCGTCCAGCAGACGCTGGCGCGGCGCTAAACGGTCAACGGTGATGTCTTTCATGCCATCCGGGATCCAGATGTTCATCACCGATGGTGTACCCAACTGCTCGCCAAAATACGCCGAGACGCGACGGCTGGCTTTGCAGTGATCGATCCAGAACTGGCGAATGGTGTCGTCGGCGTGCGCCAGAGTGAAACCGTCGGCGCTCAGCGGGTGTGAGAAGCAGGATGGGTTGAAATCCAGCCCTAACTGGTTCGCTTTCGCCCACTCCACCCAGTTTTTAAAGTGCTCAGGTTTGATTTGGTCGCGGGCAACCGGCGTATCAGATTCCAGATAGATCGCGTGCAAATTCAGACGTTTTGGACCAGGAATCAGGCTCAGCGCCTGCTCCAGATCGGCCCGCAGTTCGGTGGCGTTACGCGCTTTACCCGGATAGTTACCGGTAGCCTGAATACCGCCAGTGAGCGAGCCTTCCGGGTTTTCGAAACCGGCGACATCATCGCCCTGCCAGCAGTGCATGGAGACCGGCAGACGATCGAGCTGGCGTAAGGCCGCCTCGACATCAATGCCTACCGCGGCGAAACGCAGTTTTGCCAGTTCCCAGGCTTGTTCAAGTTGAGTGGTCATGCGCAAAGCTCCTTTGTCTGTCGTAGTGATTGAAACTGCGCCTGGTAGCGGGCAATTTCACTTTCAGGATTGGGAATGAAGGTGGTCAGTTCGTAGTTGGCGCGCACCACCTGACGGAAATCATCGACGTTGTTCAGCTCGTCCAGCGTCATCAGCTGGATGCCAATATTGCCGAGCGTGGAAGCCTCAATCGGCCCGGACATCACGCGAATACCGCAGGCATCCGAACATAGCTGGTTCAGTAAGGTGTTCTGGCAGCCGCCACCGACAATGTGCAGTTGGCTAAATGCTGCACCACGCAGTTGTGCCAGTTCTTGCAGGATGTCGGCGTACAGCAACGCCAGGCTGTCGAAGATACAGCGCGCCAGTTCGGCGTTTTGCAGAGGAACGGGTTGGCCTGATTCATGGCATGCTGCCTGAATTTCTGCACTCATATCGTCGGGGTTGATAAAGCGATCGTCGTTCGGGTTTATCAGGAACTGGCAGGCCGGCAGCGCTTGCGTTTGGCTGATAAGCGTTGGCAGGTCGGTAATCTGGCGCTCTTTTAATACGCGCTGGAGCAGCCACAGCCCCATGATATTTTTCAGGACACGGTAGCGTCCTTCCGCGCCGCCTTCATTGGTGATATTCGCCGCCAGCGCCACATCATTGGTATACGGTGTTCTGCTCTCAAAGCCCATCAGCGACCAGGTCCCGGAAGAGAGATAGGCGCTGTTTTTATCGGCCAGCGGAGAAGCAATGACCGCGCTGGCCGTGTCGTGACTGGCGACGGCGACAACCGGAATTTGGTTTTTCTGCGGGCAAATCCAGTGGCCGATCACGTTCCCAGGATGCGTCGGGCGACCAAACCAGGCTTTGTCTGCCCCGGTCCACGCCAGCAGTGTGTCATCCCAGTCGTCGGTATTGATATTGACTAGCTGGGTGGTGGTGGCGTTGGTGTATTCCCAGTTCATTTTGCCGGTCAGGCGAAAGCTGAAGTAGTCGGGGATCAGCAGGGCATGGGCCACCCGCGGGAGCAGTTCTGGCTGCTGTTCAACCAGTGCACGCAGTTGATACAGGGTGTTAAAGGGCAGAAACTGAATGCCGCTACGGCGGTAAATTTCACCTTTACCCGGCTGTTCCATCGCCTGCGCCATAATGCCGGTCGTGCGGCTGTCACGGTAAGAGACCGGCAGACCGACACGTTGACCGACGTTATCGATCAGAACGTAATCCACGCCCCAGGTATCAATGCCGATGCTGTCTATCCGAATGCCTTCATCGCAGACTTTTTTCATGCCAAGACGAATATCGTTTTCCAGGCTGTCGATGTCCCAGGTGTCAAAACCGTCTGTTTTTTGCAGGCAGTTCATGAAGCGGTGGATTTCACGTAGCGTCAGGGAGCGGTGTTCACTGTCGTAACGCGCCAGCATTACGCGCCCACTGGATGCGCCGAGATCGACTGCGATACAATGGCGAAAAGTCATAGCGAGGTCCTTCTGAGTTTTATTGCACTCAGTCTAAGAACCCCAGATAACGCGTACCTTCTTGACAGTGACAGCCACAATTAGCGGCTGGCAACATGGCAAAGGTGAACGTGACGCTGTTCACAATTTCTATTAATAGGACCTGTTTTAGCGGATGTGACGCCTTCCGCAATTCCCGATCTTTCCCGCCATTTCTTGAAGAATTGACCGTGTTTACGCACTTTGGCGTCAAAAATTTAAGGTGAGGGTGATAACCCTTAATTACTATTCAGCCATGTTCATTTGATCGGGAAGGATGTCATCATGACGGTATTGCATTGCGTGGATTTTTTTCCGACAGGTAAAGCGCCAGTAGCTATTGAACCTCGGCTTCCTCAACCTGCGTTTCCAGAGCATCATCATGATTTTCATGAAATTGTGGTGGTCGAACATGGAACGGGGATCCATGTGTTCAACGGGCAGCCTTACACAATCAGCGGCGGTACGGTGTGTTTCGTTCGCGATCATGACCGGCATTTATATGAACATACTGACAATCTGTGCCTGACCAATGTGTTGTATCGCTCCCCGGATGCGTTTCAATTTCTGGCTGGGCTGAATCAGCTTTTACCTCAGGAACAGAATGGGCAGTATCCCTCCCACTGGCGGGTGAATCAGGGGGTATTGCAGCAGGTTCGACAACTGGTGGGGCAGATGGAAGCGCTCGGTGAGGGGATGGATACACCAACGGCGGCAAATCGCGAGATCCTGTTTATGCAGTTGCTGGTACTGCTGCGTAAAAGCAGCCTGATGGAAGCAGCGACCGATAACGACGCGCGGCTTAACCTCCTGATGGCGTGGCTGGAAGATAACTTTGCCGACGAGGTGTGTTGGGAGGCGCTGGCCGAGAAGTTTTCCCTCTCTTTGCGCACTCTGCATCGCCAGCTCAAACAGCAAACCGGATTGACGCCGCAGCGCTACCTTAACCGCTTGCGGCTGATCAAGGCCCGGCATCTGCTTCGCCACAGTGATGACAGCGTGACAGACATCGCTTATCTCTGCGGATTCGGCGACAGTAACCACTTTTCGACGCTTTTTCGTCGTGAGTTCAAGTGGTCACCACGCGATATTCGTCAGGGGCGCGATCTCGTTGTGGCAAGCCGCCTCCAGTAACGCGAAAGCTATCAACGTTTTTTACCGCCGAATCTCAGATAATCATGTCCCTTAACGCCGGATGGTGGCTACGCCTTATCCGGCCTACGTGTCACGTAATCTGTAGGTCGGATAAGGCGTAGCCGCCATCCGACAGGGAATATTGTGATGGCGAATCATCTGGTCCTTCTGAAATCAGACTTCTTTGCGCATGAGCAGCAGGCTGTGGCCGTGGCTGACCGTTATCCGCAGGATGTCTTTGCTGAGCATACCCACGAGTTTTGCGAGCTGGTCATGGTCTGGCGCGGTAATGGTCTGCATGTCCTTAACGATCGCCCGTACCGGATAACCCGTGGCGATCTGTTTTACATTCGCGCCGAAGATAAACACTCCTACACCTCCGTGAACGACCTGGTGTTGCAAAATATCATCTACTGCCCGGAGCGGTTGACGCTGAATGTTGACTGGCAAGGGGCGATCCCCGGATTTGACGGTACGCCGAGGCAGCCGCACTGGCGACTCGGTAGCGTTGGCATGAGCCAGGTCCGACAGGTGATAAGCCAGCTTGAGCATGAAAGCAATCAACGTGATGCACAGGCTTTTACCATGGCTGAACTGCTGTTCGGGCAGTTGGTGACACACCTTAAGCGGCATCGTTATGCCACGGATACGCTACCGGCGACCTCCAGTGAAACGCTGCTGGATAAACTGATCACCGCGTTAGCCGGTAGCCATGAGCATGCGTTTGAACTGGATACGTTTTGCGAGCGCGAACAATGCAGCGAGCGCGTTTTGTGCCAGCAGTTTCGCAGTCAGACCGGGATGACCATCAACCAGTATCTCCGCCAGGTGCGGGTTTGCCATGCGCAGTATCTGCTCAAACATAGTCGGTTGATGATTAGCGAGATTTCCATGCGCTGCGGCTTTGAGGACAGTAACTACTTTTCGGTGGTATTTACGCGGGAAACCGGGATGACGCCGAGCCAGTGGCGTCATCTCAGTACTCAGCATGCTTAGCTGGCCATTCCCAGACCGACAATGTTTGCCGCGACAATGATCACTACGCAGCCGAGGCTTAACACGCTGACCGGACGACGACCCGCGTTTTTCCACTCTTTCAATACCAGACCGACAATCCCGCCGCACAGAACATAGAAGCTCATGTGCAGCATCCAGCTTACATAGTCATACTGCGCCGGAATACGTGCGTGGCCCCAGGCGTAGAAGAAGAATTGCAGATACCACATCAAGCCACCAAGCGCAGAGAGCAGCACGTTGGTGATAATCAGCGGTTTGGCTAACGAGAAGTCGGCTTTTATCGACAAGTTCTTCACTTTTGCCAGACGAATGAAGCAGAAGCCCAGGTTAACAAGCGCGCCACCGCCCATAATGACCACATAGCTAGGCAGGGCGACATACAGCGGATCGACGCCCAACGCGGCGGCGGCATCGTGCATCGGTTTCGCTGCGTTCATCGCAAAGGACATCCCGGCGGAGAAAATACCGCACATGACGGCCAGAACCAGACCTTTTTTCAGGTTGAAATCTTCCGCTTTGATGCCCATTTTTCGTTCTTTTAACTGACCGGCACGGGTAACAATGCCCACGCCAATCAGCGCGACCAGTACGCCAAGCAGCGTCATGCGGCCACCAGAGGTATTGATCAGTACATCAAAATTGCCGTTGATAATCGGGGTCATCAGCGTGCCGACAATCAGCGTAATACCTATCGCAATCCCGATACCCATCGACATACCGAGATAGCGCATGGTCAGGCCATAGTTGATATTGCCAATCCCCCACATTGCACCAAACAGAAATACCGGCGCCAGTGTGGAGAGGCTGAAGGAGCTGAAGTAGGCCCAGAAATCGGGAAGTAACATGGCGCTGATGGTCCACGGCAGGATTATCCAGGAGACGATCCCGCCAACCGACCACATCGTTTCCCATGACCAATGTTTGACTTGCTTGAACGGGGCATAGAAACAGGCGGCACTGGCTGCCCCTATCAAATGCCAAAAGATACCCATCGTAATCGCGTTACTCATGACTTAATCCTCGTTATTTTTTATCGTCGGTAATGACCCCTCCGACCTAACGAGTTTAAAAATTACGCAGGTGGTTAACCTTTTAACGATTGCCGTCCTTTTGCGCATGTTGGCAATCATCACGTTAAGTGGGTGATTCGGCTCACATCTTTAACAATGGTTTTGATTCATTAAGACCCTGTAAAAAGTACGGCATTGATAATCATTTTCAATATCATTTAATTAACTATAATGACCCAACTGCTTACGCGGCGTTAACACTGGCCGCCCGACAATACTGGAGATGATTATGAGTTATACACTGCCATCCCTGCCGTACGCTTATGATGCCCTTGAACCGCACTTCGATAAGCAGACGATGGAAATTCACCACACCAAACACCACCAGGCTTACGTAAATAACGCCAACGCTGCGCTGGAAAGCCTGCCTGAATTCGCCAGCCTGTCCGTTGAAGAGTTGATCACCAAACTGGATCAACTGCCAGCAGACAAGAAAACCGTACTGCGTAACAACGCGGGCGGTCACGCTAACCACAGCCTGTTCTGGAAAGGCCTGAAAACCGGTACTACGCTGCAGGGCGACCTGAAAGCGGCTATCGAACGTGACTTTGGCTCCGTTGACAACTTCAAAGCTGAATTTGAAAAAGCAGCGGCAACCCGCTTTGGCTCCGGCTGGGCGTGGCTGGTTCTGAAAGGTGACAAACTGGCTGTTGTTTCCACCGCCAACCAGGATTCCCCGCTGATGGGTGAAGCTATCTCTGGCGCTTCCGGTTTCCCAATCGTGGGCCTGGACGTTTGGGAACACGCTTACTACCTGAAATTCCAGAACCGTCGCCCGGACTACATCAAAGAGTTCTGGAACGTCGTGAACTGGGACGAAGCTGCCGCGCGTTTCGCAGCAAAAAAATAAGTTCTACGCTTTAACAAAGCCCTGCAAGCGATGCTTGTGGGGTTTTTTTGTGATCAAACTCAATATAAAAACAATGATCCACTTAAATTGAAACAAGGTTTTATTATGCGAGTGGGATCACTTTTATAGTCTCTATGAATGTCTATCTTCTTTTCATCAAGACGGGCGCATCTCAAAGCAAGATGCAATCGCCCATAAAAATTGCCCCATTTTTATGTCTACAGGTGATGGAAATGCAGATCAAACGTACGATAGAGAAAATCCCAGGCGGTATGATGCTGGTGCCGCTTTTCCTGGGCGCGTTGTGTCACACCTTTTCCCCCGGTGCCGGGAAATATTTCGGCTCTTTTACCAACGGTATGATCACCGGTACGGTGCCTATCCTGGCAGTCTGGTTCTTTTGCATGGGGGCGTCGATCAAGCTAAGCGCCACCGGCACCGTGCTGCGTAAATCAGGTACGTTAGTCATAACCAAGATTCTGGTGGCGTGGGTGGTTGCAGCGATTGCTTCACGCATTTTGCCGGAACATGGTGTAGAGGTCGGATTCTTCGCTGGGTTGTCTACGCTGGCGCTGGTGGCCGCGATGGATATGACCAACGGCGGGCTGTATGCCTCAATTATGCAGCAGTACGGCACCAAAGAAGAGGCCGGGGCGTTTGTCCTGATGTCGCTGGAGTCTGGCCCGCTGATGACCATGGTGATTCTGGGAACCGCCGGGATCGCGTCGTTTGAACCACACGTATTTGTTGGTGCAGTATTGCCGTTCCTGATTGGCTTTGCGCTGGGGAATCTGGACCCTGAACTGCGGGAGTTCTTCAGCAAAGCGGTGCAGACGCTGATCCCGTTCTTTGCCTTCGCATTAGGTAACACCATTGATTTGAGCGTGATTGCGCAGACCGGCGTGCTGGGTATTCTGCTGGGCGTGGCGGTGATTATCATCACTGGTATTCCATTGATTATCGCCGATAAACTGATTGGTGGTGGCGATGGTACGGCGGGGATTGCCGCTTCCAGTTCTGCGGGGGCGGCGGTTGCTACGCCTGTGCTGATTGCTGAAATGGTTCCGGCATTTAAACCGATGGCACCGGCAGCAACTTCCCTGGTCGCCACGTCGGTGATTGTGACCTCCATTCTGGTGCCGATTATCACGTCTATCTGGTCGAAAGGGCCAAAGCAAGGGCGGCAGAAATTGATATTCGTGGCACCGTGAAGTAAGTCTCTTAAGCCGGATGGTCTGCACCATCCGGCTTAATTATTTACCCTTTGACGACAAACACCTCATCGATTGTTCGACACTCACTCTCGTTCAACTCTCCACCGGCATTACGTGACACGCCGGTACAATAGCCAAACTTACGCGATACCACGGTTTTGATGGTGGTGACAAAATCTTCGCCGATAGCATAGATGGACATGTAGGTGCCAATCTGGTCCTGAATATTGCGAAGCGCTGCCAGGTCGCCCTGTTTAAACGCTTCCCGCGCGCTGACAAACAGTTCCGGCATGACGTTGTTCAACCCTGAAATAATCCCCGCGCCACCTGCTAACAGGTTGGGAATGTAGTATTCGTCATAGCCGGACAGCACGGCAAAATCCTCCCGCACGGCGCGGGTGGTCTGAATCATACTGCGGGTATGGGACTGGCAGTCGACGGTGTCTTTAATGCCAGCGAAATTCGGGAACTCGGCGGCGAGGGTGGCTACCAGTTCGGGGGTTAAATCGCAGCCGGTGCGTGCCGGGAAGTTATAAGCAAACCATTTGCCGCTGAGTTTCTGCCCCAACTGACGGAAGTAGCTCAGCAGCTGTTTCGCCGTTTGTCCGTAGTAGTAGGGCGGCAGGATCATCACGGCATCGTAACCTGCGCGATACGCTTCCTGCGCCATCAATAAAACATCATTCTGGCAGGTGGATGAGACGTTGGCGACCATCTTTAGCGAGCTCATTGCGCGGGCCTCGCGGATCAGCAGCAGCCTTTCTTCGAGCGTAAAGGAGGCAAATTCCCCGATGCTGCCCATCAGCAAAATCACGTCGATTTTGGCCTCGGTAAGGCGTTTGAGATGCAGGCTTAGACCGTTGAGATCGATCTTGCCATCATTGTCCATTGGCGTAATGGAAGGACACCAGACGCCAGCAAATTGCGATTGACCAGTCACGTTGTCGACTCCTTATTTGAAATGATGTTTCAAAACTAGATTACATTGATAGCATGTGTCCCTAAGTTTCATGTGAACCGTGCTCTCATTTTGAGCGACTGGGGTAAAATAAATGTGGTGTAATGGGGGAAATTTATCGGGAGAGGGAACAGATGCGATATCCGGTCGATGTTTTTACGGGCAAAGTTCGGGACTACACGGGAAGCCGTCCTAGCGCGATTGCTAAAGTCCAGATTGACGGTGAGCTGATGCTGACCGAACTGGGGCTGACGGGGGATGAACAGGCGGAAACGAAAATTCACGGCGGGCCGGATCGCGCGCTGTGTCACTATCCGCGTGAGCACTACCAGCACTGGAGACAAGCATTTCCGGAGCAGGCGGAGCTATTTGTCGCGCCTGCGTTTGGTGAGAACCTCTCTACTGAGGGGCTAACTGAAGAGAATGTGTATATTGGCGACATTTTCCAGTGGGGAGAGGCGCTGATTCAAGTCACGCAGCCGCGCTCGCCATGCTTTAAGCTGAATTTCCATTTTGGCATCAGCGATATGGCCAGCCAGATGCAGGATGCGGGTAAGACAGGCTGGCTGTGCAGCGTCATCGCGCCTGGTCAGGTGTCAGCAGACGCGCCGTTGATCCTGGCGTCACGCGTGAGCGACGTCAGCGTACAGGAGGCAATTGCTATCGCCTGGCATATGCCGTTTGATGATTCGCAATATCATCGTTTACTGTCGGCTGCCGGGTTATCAAAAAGCTGGACCAGAACGATGCAAAAGCGCCGTTTAAGCGGCAAGATCGAAGACAATTCCCGCCGTTTGTGGGGAAAATAAACCTACCTTCATCTGGCAATTAAATCAGGTGGCGACACCTGATTTACCTCTCCCCCGTGGTTCATCCCCTGCGTACCAAACCGGGCAAAAACCTGACGATCATAGTTTGCTTCAAAGCCATTCTTGATACCTGGCCCACAAAAAGAAACTCTGCGTTGAAAAAAAACTTGAGTATTTCCTGCACTCAAATATCTTAGCTTCAAATTGGTTTAAACCAGATGAGCGAAATGAAAAAGAAAAACAATGTTGATGTGCTCAGGGAGCGCTTTGAAAGCTGGTTAAACGAGAAGAATTTACCAGCGGGGTCCAAATTGCCTTCGGAAAGGGAGTTATGTGAGCTGCTGGATGCAAAGCGTATGACCTTACGTCAGGTTCTGATTGAGCTTGAGATCGATGCGCGTATTTTCCGTAAGAACCGCAGTGGTTGGTTTATTTCGTCGAAGCGATTTATTTATAACCCTAAATCACTTTCCAGCTTCAATGCTGAAGCCTGTGCTCAGGGACGTAAGCCTTTTTGGGATTATTTAACCAAAGAAACCATTGATACAGTCCCACACCATGTTGAGGATGTTTTTCTCTCTTCGGGCGATCGTTATTTAGTTACCGGTTGGTGCGGTCTTGATTCACATAAAGTGTTTTACCATGAATCCTATATTGATGCCGATGTTGCGCCAGGATTCATTAATAAATTGGGCAATCAGTCTTTTGCCAGCGTCTGGGAAGATGCATTTGGCCATGTTTTAAATATCAAAGAAATGATTTTTAAACCGGTCAATATGCCAGAAGTGGCCTGCAAAGAGCTGGGTGTTGCGCCTAATACGTATGGAATTTTAGTAGAAAAACATCGGGCTACCCGAGATAAAAAAGTGGTTCAGGTTGATTTCGAATACTGGCGACTTGAATCAGTGGAACTTGTTATTCGCGATGAATGAGAAAAATAATGGGAAAATGTAACCAAGCACTTCTTGCGGAACGCGCGAGAAATATACCGCTGTACCTACATGCTTATGCTTTTCATCTGAATATGCGCTACGAGAGAGTCCTGCCGGGGGATCTTCTGGATATTGCGCATCAGCAAAAATTGAAGGGTGTAAAAATACATGTTGAGGATGGTGAGTCCCAATCACTGCAGAAACTGAACGATCAGCAGCTACACGATTTTAAAGAGAAGGCCAAAAAATATAATCTGGATGTGCATATCGAAACGAGCGCATCGGATAAGGCGACATTGACGGATGCCATCCGTATTGCTGTTGCTACTGGTGCAACTTCAGTGCGTTTCTACCCGCGTTATGAAGGGCATCTCAACGATGTTATGGCGAAGATTGCCAATGATATTGCGTGGCTGTCTCAGTATGACGATTGCGGACTAAGCTTTACTATCGAACAGCATGAAGATCTGCAAGGCCATGAGCTGGTGACGCTGGTTAACAATAGCGGGATGAAAAATCTCTCTATTCTGTTTGATTTTGGCAACATGATTAATGCCAATGAGCAGCCGCTTTCTGCGTTAGAGGTTATGTCTCCTCTGATCACTCAGGTGCATATCAAAGACGCAAAAATTATTAAAGAAGGTAAAGGCTGGGGGCATGAGGCTTGTCGTTCAGGACACGGCGATTTACCCATGGAAGAAATGCTTAAGGCATTATTACTTTTAGGTGAAGTTAAACCGCAAGTACATGCTTTTGGCCTGGAAGAAGAAGTTGAATATTATGCCCCTGCATTTCGCTTCGACGATGAGGGTGATAATCCATGGATCCCATGGCGCGATGCAAGTTATACGCCGCTGCCTGACAGTAACATGATTGATGCGCGACTGGCGCAGGAAAAAGAACATGCTCTTGCCCAAATAAAATACATTCGTGATATATGTGACAAGTTTATAGGCAATTAATTAGTTTTCTTAAAATATTATTAAATGCGGAAAGGATTATGAAAATAATCCCTTGGCTTTATTAATTATACAATTTAATTTAGATATTTCTCTCAACAAGCAATGAGGGTTTAATCATGTTCATGAATAAATGGGCAAGGCTCTGTTTTTTGATTTTAGGCGGCGGCACGATATTCAAGCTTTCAAGTATGAAAGATGTTTTCTATGTGCCAATGCAGAATGACTGGGGTTTAACTAATACGCAAATTGGGTTGAGCTTTACGGTTTATACGATTGTTCAGACAACCGGACTTTTTCTTTCTCTCTATATCGCAGATCGTTACTCCAAGAAAATATTATTACCGTTCGGTCTGATTGGCGTTGGGTTATGTGGCTTATATCTGGCAACGCTACCGTCATTTACTGGTTATCTCATTTGCTTTGCCGCGATGGCTTTCTTTGCCGATGTGGTTTATTGGCCGGTATTGCTGAAAGCCGTTCGTTTGCTGGGAACGAAAGAAGAACAAGGACGCATGTTCGGCTTTTTAGAAGCCGGACGTGGCGTGGTGGATGTTATCGTTGCATCTGGCGCTCTGTTTGTCTTCGTCCAGTTTGGTGAAGGTAAAGCGGGGATGCAGGCGGGCCTGTTGTTCTATACGGTAATTACGCTTGTGGCAGGTATTGTGACGTACTTTATTGTCGATGATGACAAAGTGAAAGGCGGCGAGAAAACCAGTGCCAACATGGAAGTGTTAAAGGGTATCAAACATGTTTTGTCCTGCCCTAATGTTTGGCTGGCTTCTTTAGGTATTTTCTTCGTTTATGCCGCGTACTGTGGACTGACTTACTTTATCCCGTTCTTAAAAGATATCTATATGCTGCCGGTAGCTCTCGTCGGTGCGTACGGCATCATCAACCAGTATGCGTTAAAAATGGTAGGTGGGCCGATTGGCGGAATGTTGGCAGATAAAGTTGCTAAATCACCGACAGTGTATCTGAAGTGGACGTTCCTGATCTCTGCTGTGGCGATGCTTGTGTTCATGCAGTTACCGCATCAAACAATGAACGTGTATATCGGTATGGCGGCGACATTAGGGTTCGGAGCGATTATCTTCTCACAGCGCGCCATTTTCTTCGCGCCGATGGATGAGATCGGTACCCCACGTGAGTATGCGGGCTCGGCAATGGCATTTGGTTGCATCATCGGTTATATGCCAGCGATGTTTGCGTACACGTTGTACGGCTATTTGCTGGATACCAATAGCGGCATCACTGGCTACAACTATGTCTTTAGCGTGATGATTGCGTTCAGTTTAATGGGCTTTATCTGTTCGACAATTCTGGTGAAGCGGATTAAAAAGCAAAAGCTAGCGGCTGCGGCTGCGGCGGCATAACGTGAATACTTCCCCGGTAATCATGTCGTACCGGGGAAGCCTGTTAAGCGCGTTTATACAGCGGTAACCAAATCACCAGCCGTAAGCCACCCAGCGGGCTGTCTTCGGCCTTCACCCAGCCACGATGCTGCTGAATTGCGGTTTCAACAATCGCCAGACCCAGACCTGTTCCGCCAGACTCGCGATCGCGCGCCTCATCGGTACGATAGAACGGACGGAAAATCTGTTCTCTGTCTTCAGGGCTAACGCCTGGGCCATCGTCGTCCACGGTGATGGTAATCCCGTCGATATCCACCGCGAAGCCAACTTCAATCTTCGTATGTGAATAGCGCAGGGCATTGCGCACAATGTTTTCCAGCGCACTTTCCAACGCATTTGGGTTACCGTACAGCGGCCACGGACCCGGCGGGAAATTCACCGTGAGTGATTTACCCATCTGCTCAGCTTCAAAGGCGGCGTTATCCAACACTTCACCCCAAAGCTGATTAGCTTTCACTGTTTCGCTGACCAGCGCGTTTTTCTGCTGATTACGTGACATCACCAGCAGGTCGTTGATCATGCTGTCCAGTCGGTGAGCTTCTGTTTCAATGCGCTCCAGCTCTTTGCTCTCACCGCTACGACGGCGCAGCAGAGCGGTGCCCAGTTGCAGACGCGTTAGCGGTGTTCTCAGCTCGTGAGAGATGTCCGACAGCAGGCGTTGCTGTGTGGTCATCATCCGTTCCAATGCCGTCACCATCTGGTTAAAGCTTGCGCCTGCCGCCAGGAACTCCTGCGGACCGGCTTCCAGCTCAGGATGTTGACGTAGGTTACCCTGAGCTACTTCATCCGCCGCGTTTTTCAACTTACGCGCCGGTTTCGCCAGACTCCAGGCAAGCCAAAGCAATAGCGGTGAGCTGACTAACATGGTGACGATCAGCAACAACAGCGGTCGGTCGAACAGCAGGTTGATAAAGTCAGATTGTGAGCTGCTGGCAGGTCGTATGAGATACAACTGGTAGTTATCTTCACCGTCTCTGACGGAGAAAGGCCCGACCATCTCAACGCGACCGTATTTTTTCTTTTGCGGATGGTCGGCGTTATCGGCCTGACCAATAAAGTTACGAATGATCTGCATTTCGTTGCGTTCTGCGCCGATCACGCGTCCTTCCGTCGTAACAAGTAATAGCCGCTGTCCTGGCGGCGCCCACTTGTCTATCGCCCGAAACAAGCGACGCCACCACATCAAATCGTTGGGTGGATCGTTCGCCAGTTCAGCTTCAACGTGTTGCTCAATCATTAACCCCTGGCGCTGCTCGCTGTCCAGTAGCTCGGTCATCTGGCGTGAGTCGAGCTTGGGTAACATCAGTACCAACATCAACACCAGTGCCAGCGTCAACCAGAAGATGGCAAAGATGCGTGCGGTTAAGCTCCCTATCATGAAGCGGAGACCATCAGGTAGCCGCGACCACGCAGGGTTTTAAACCACGGGTGTCCGTCTTTACGCTCTGGCAGCTTACGACGCAGGTTCGAGATATGCATGTCGATCGCGCGATCGAAAGGCGTCAGGCGTTTGCCCAGCACTTCCTGGCTCAGGTGCTCACGCGAAACCACCTGACCGAGATGCTGAGCCAGCAAATAGAGCAGGGTGAATTCGGTGCCGGTTAACTCCAGAATTTGCCCGTCAAAGCTGGCTTCCTGGCGACCCGGATTAAGGCTTAACGCATCTACTTCCAGCGTCGGCGAGCCGTTATCGCTGTTCTGCTGCTGTTCGCTCCAGTGTGAGCGACGCAGAATAGCGCGGATGCGCGCGACCAGTTCACGGTCGTTAAACGGTTTGGGTAAATAGTCGTCCGCGCCCAGCTCAAGGCCAAGTACGCGATCCAATTCGCTGCCGCGAGCGGTCAGCATGATTACGGGTGTCTGGTGTGTCTGACGAAGTGCTTTCAGCGTATCGATGCCGTTTTTCTTTGGCATCATGACGTCGAGCAAAAGTAAATCGATGCTGTCATCCAGAAGCTCAAGCGCCTGTTCCCCATCATGGGCAACCAGCACATCGAAACCTTCCATTTCGAGCAACTCCTTTAACAGGGAAGTCAGCTCTCGGTCATCATCAACTAACAGGATTTTATTCATTGTTTACGTACCTCCGAGGCAGAAATTACGTCATCAGGCGTCGCTAATCTATGACTTTACGTTGTTTTACACCCCCTGACGCATGTTTGCAGCCCGAATCGTAAACTGTCTCTCGTTGAATCGCGACAGAAAAGATTTTGGGAGCAAGTGATGGGCAAAGTTACCGCTGCCGTCATGGCCTCAACGCTGGCACTCAGTACATTTAGCCATGCAGCTGAAGTCGTCACAGGCGATCACTGGCACCTGGGTGAAGGCTCATCGCAACGCAGCGTTCAGAGCCACATGTTTGACGGTATCAGTTTAACCGAACATCAACGTCAACAGATGCGAGATTTAATGCAGCAGGCAAGACACGAACAGCCTCCTGTTAATGTTAGCGAAATGGAGACAATGCATCGCCTTGTCACCGCAGAGAAATTTGATGAAAGCGCAGTGCGCGCTCAGGCAGAAAGAATGGCGCAAGAACAGGTTGCCCGCCAGGTTGAAATAGCCAGGATCCGCAACCAGATGTATCGCCTGTTAACGCCAGAGCAGCAAGCGGTTTTAAATGAGAAACATGAACAACGAATGGAGCAACTGCGCGATGTAGCGCACTGGAAAAAAAGCTCATCGTTGAATTTATTGAGTAGTAGCAACTCACGTTCCCAGTAGTAACCCTGTTTTCCTTGCCATAGACACCATCCCTGTCTTCCCCCACATGATGTGGGGGTTTTTTTTGCCCAAAATTTGTCCCTCGGTTATTGCCTGACTGTTTTACTTCATCCGTTATACTAGCGGCATATCCTGGCAGGAGTGTTTATGAATCAAACCTATGGGCGGCTGGTGAGCAGGGCGGCAATCGCGGCGACCGTGATGGCATCGCTGTTACTTTTGATCAAAATTTTCGCGTGGTGGTACACCGGATCGGTCAGTATTCTGGCTGCACTGGTGGATTCTCTGGTGGACATCGCGGCGTCGTTAACCAACCTGTTGGTGGTGCGCTATTCGCTGCAACCGGCCGATGATGAGCATACGTTCGGACACGGAAAAGCGGAATCGCTGGCGGCGTTGGCGCAAAGCATGTTTATTTCTGGTTCGGCGCTGTTTTTATTCCTGACCGGGATTCAGCATCTCATCCAACCCACGCCGATGAAAGATCCTGGCGTCGGGGTGGTTGTCACCATCATTGCGTTAGTGTGTACAATCATTCTGGTCTCGTTTCAGCGCTGGGTAGTGAAGCGCACGCAAAGTCAGGCCGTTCGGGCAGATATGCTTCATTATCAGTCTGATGTTATGATGAACGGTGCGATTCTCATTGCGCTCGGGCTGGCATGGTATGGCTGGCATCGTGCAGATGCCTTGTTTGCGCTCGGGATTGGCATCTATATTTTATATAGCGCATTACGCATGGGGTATGAGGCAGTGCAATCTTTGCTGGATCGCGCTTTACCCGATGAGGAACGTCAGGAAATTATTGATATTGTGACGTCATGGCCTGGAGTCAGCGGCGCTCACGATCTTCGCACGCGGCAGTCAGGGCCGACCCGCTTTATTCAGATTCATTTGGAAATGGAAGATAATCTGCCGCTCGTTCAGGCGCATTTAGTGGCTGAACAGGTTGAGCAGGCAATTTTACGGCGTTTCCCGGGATCGGATGTCATCATTCATCAGGATCCCTGTTCAGTCGTACCCAAGGAAGGCAAGATGTTTGAGCTTTCATAATTCGTTGTAAAAAAAGTGAACCGGGCCAGCATTTTGTGTATAAATTACCACCATTTGGCCTGACCTGAATCAATTCAGCAGGAAGTGATTGTTATACTATCTGCATATTCGTTGGATCGTTTCGATATGCGGAATCGACTTCCGGCAGCAGATTTCATTTTGCATTCCAAAGTTCAGAGGTAGTCATGATTAAGAAAATCGGTGTGTTGACAAGCGGCGGTGATGCGCCGGGCATGAACGCAGCAATCCGTGGTGTTGTACGTGCAGCGTTGACGGAAGGGCTGGAAGTCATGGGGATCCATGATGGCTACCTGGGTTTGTATGAAGACCGTATGGTCCAGCTTGACCGCTACAGCGTGTCCGACATGATCAACCGTGGCGGTACTTTCCTCGGTTCTGCTCGCTTCCCGGAATTCCGTGATGAAAACGTACGTGCGGTGGCGATCGAAAACCTGAAGAAGCGTGGCATCGACGCCCTGGTTGTTATCGGGGGTGACGGTTCTTACATGGGTGCAAAACGCCTGACCGAAATGGGCTTCCCATGCATCGGTCTGCCGGGCACTATCGATAACGATATCAAAGGTACCGACTACACCATCGGTTACTTCACCGCTCTGGGTACCGTTGTCGAAGCGATTGACCGCCTGCGTGATACATCTTCTTCTCACCAGCGCATTTCCATCGTCGAAGTGATGGGCCGCTACTGTGGTGACCTGACCCTGGCGGCTGCAATTGCCGGTGGTTGTGAGTTCGTGGTGGTTCCGGAAGTGGAATTCAGCCGTGACGATTTGGTTACTGAAATCAAAGCGGGCATCGCGAAAGGTAAAAAACACGCAATCGTAGCGATCACTGAACACATGTGTGACGTTGACGAACTGGCGCATTACATTGAGAAAGAAACGGGTCGTGAAACGCGTGCAACCGTACTGGGTCACATTCAGCGTGGTGGTTCCCCGGTTCCTTACGACCGTATCCTGGCATCCCGTATGGGCGCCTATGCCATTGAACTTCTGCTGGAAGGTCACGGCGGTCGCTGCGTAGGTATTCAGAACGAGCAGCTGGTTCACCACGACATCATCGACGCTATCGAAAACATGAAGCGTCCGTTCAAAGGTGACTGGCTGGACTGCGCGAAAAAACTGTACTAATTGCAATTGCCGGATGGCGGCTTGCGCCTTATCCGGCCTACATGATGCAAATCGTAGGCCTGATAAGCGTAGCGCCATCAGGCAAAAACTCGACTCCATATATTCCCCCAAGTTATAGCAAATCTTTTTTTATTCTTTAATGTTTGGATTCCTTTCTGGCACGCTTTGCTCATCACAACACTACCTAAGAGAGCTGGGCGATGAACAAATGGGGCGTAGGGTTAACATTATTGCTGGCATCGACCAGCGTTCTGGCAAAGGATATTCAGTTACTTAACGTATCGTACGATCCAACGCGTGAATTGTACGAGCAGTACAATAAGGCCTTCAGCGCGCACTGGAAGCAGGAAACGGGCGACAACGTTGTGATCCGCCAGTCGCATGGCGGTTCGGGTAAACAGGCGACTTCCGTCATCAACGGCATTGAAGCCGATGTTGTGACGCTGGCACTTGCTTACGACGTGGATGCCATTGCTGAACGTGGCCGTATCGATAAAAACTGGATTAAACGCCTGCCGGATAATTCTGCGCCTTACACCTCCACCATCGTGTTCCTGGTCCGCAAAGGCAATCCCAAACAAATTCATGACTGGAACGATTTAATCAAACCGGGCGTGTCGGTCATTACGCCAAACCCGAAAAGCTCCGGCGGAGCTCGCTGGAACTATCTGGCGGCATGGGGCTATGCCCTGCACCACAACAACAACGATCAGGCCAAGGCACAAGACTTTGTGAAGGCCCTGTATAAAAACGTTGAGGTACTCGATTCTGGCGCACGTGGCTCAACCAATACCTTCGTTGAACGTGGTATCGGTGATGTGCTGATTGCCTGGGAAAACGAAGCGCTGTTGGCAACGAACGAGCTGGGCAAAGATAAATTCGAGATAGTGACCCCGAGTGAATCTATCCTCGCGGAGCCGACCGTATCCGTGGTTGATAAAGTGGTGGAAAAGAAAGATACCAAAGCGGTGGCGGAAGCTTACCTGAAGTATCTCTACTCGCCGGAAGGTCAGGAGATAGCAGCGAAAAACTTCTACCGTCCACGTGATGCAGAAGTCGCTAAGAAATACGAAAACGCATTTCCGAAGCTGAAGCTGTTCACTATCGACGAAGAGTTTGGCGGCTGGACGAAAGCGCAGAAAGAGCACTTCTCTAACGGCGGTACGTTCGACCAAATCAGTAAACGATAAATAAGTCTGTGATTTACCGACCCGGTGGCCTAACGCGACCGGGTTTTTTATTTGTCATGGTTTTGCGTTACTCTTGCCCTTCAATGGGATACAGGAAACGCGTAATGAAAAAAGCAGGCTATCTTTTACTGGCGGTGATTGTGGTCGCCGCCGCTGCAGGTATCGGGTACTGGAAATTCACCGGCAACCCGGACGCGTTACGCCAGATTGTTCTTCAGCAATGCTTGCCGCACCAGTTGCAGCAGCAGGACCCCGCCCCATGCGCTGAAGTAAAGCCGGATGCCGGATATGTGGTGTTCAAAGACCGTAACGGCCCACTGCAATATCTGTTGATGCCTACCTGGCGGATCAACGGTACGGAAAGTCCGCTGTTGTTGAAATCAGGCACACCGAACTTTTTCTGGCTGGCCTGGCAGGCGCGTAGCTTTATGAGCCAAAAATACGGCCAGGAAATCCCTGACAAAGCAGTCTCTCTGACCATTAACTCGCGTAGCGGGCGTACGCAAAATCACCTGCATATTCATATCTCCTGCCTGCGAACCGATGTCAGAAAGCTGCTGGATGACAACCTGGCGAAAATCAGCACCCGCTGGTTGCCTTTGCCGGGTGGGCTGCGCGGTCATGAATATCTGGCGCGTCGCGTCACGGAAAATGAACTGGCACAACGCAGCCCGTTTATGATGCTGGCGGAAGAGGTGCCGGATGCGCGTGAGCATATGGGCAGCTATGCGTTGGCGATGGTGCGCCAGAGCGACGAATCCTTTGTCCTGCTGGCTACTCAGCGCAATCTGCTGGCTCTGAATCTCGCCTCCGCTGAGGAAATTCAGGATCATCAATGTGATATTCTGCGTTAACCCCACCTAATCTGGCGTTTACTCCGCATGCCTGTCCCCGTATTCTTGTTGAAAAAAACAACAGGAGACAGGCATGTCGCTCTGGCTTACACACCCTCTGTTTATCCCCTCTCTGGTGGTTGGTATCACCATTCTGCTCTGGGCTACGTCGCTGCTGCCGGAGTTTATAACGGCGCTGCTGTTCTTTGCCGTGGCGATGGTCGCCAAAATCGCGCCACCGGATGTGATTTTTGGCGGCTTTGCGTCCTCCGCGTTCTGGCTGGTGTTTAGCGGCTTTGTACTGGGTATCGCGATTCGTAAAACGGGGCTGGCGGACAGGGCGGCGAGGGCGCTGTCATCGAGGTTGACTGATTCCTGGCCGTTAATGGTGGCGAGCGTAGTGCTGCTGAGTTACGCGCTGGCATTTGTGATGCCATCCAACATGGGCCGCATTGCGCTGCTGATGCCGATTGTCGCGGCGATGGCGAAACGGGCTGGAATTAACGACGGCACGCGCGCCTGGTATGGTCTGGCACTGGCCGTCGGGTTTGGGACGTTCCAGCTTTCTGCGACGATTTTACCCGCTAACGTACCGAATCTGGTGATGAGCGGCGCGGCGGAAGGCTCTTACGGCATCCACCTCAATTATCTTCCCTATTTGCTGCTGCATACGCCGGTTCTGGGTTGGCTTAAAGGCGCGGTGCTCATTGTGCTTATCTGCTGGTTGTTCCCTGGCAAGCCGCATGCGCCGCGCGATCTCACGCCGCCGGAGCCGATGAGCCGGGATGAAAAACGTCTGGCCTGGATGTTAGCGGTGGTGCTGTTCTTGTGGGTAAGCGAAAGCTGGCACGGCATTGGCCCCGCGTGGACCGGGCTGGCGGCGGCAGTTATCACATTGCTACCACGGGTTGGCTTTATCAATGGCGACGAGTTTTCAACTGGGGTCAACATTCGTACCTGTATTTATGTGGCGGGTATTCTGGGGCTGGCGATCACCGTCACGCAGACCGGTATTGGTAGCGCTGTTGGCGAAGCGCTGTTACAGGTGATGCCGCTGGATGCGGAAAAGCCGTTTACCAGTTTCCTCGCGCTGACCGGTATTACCACAGCGCTTAATTTTATTATGACGGCGAACGGTGTTCCGGCGCTGTATACCACGTTGGCGCAAAGTTTTGCCGATGCGACGGGATTCCCGCTGCTGTCGGTGATTATGATCCAGGTGCTGGGTTATTCCACGCCACTGTTGCCGTACCAGGCTTCACCGATCGTAGTGGCGATGGCGCTCGGGAAAGTACCTGCAAGGGCGGGGATGCTGCTGTGTATCGCACTGGCGGCGGCAACGTATTTGATTCTTCTGCCGCTGGATTACGCCTGGTTTACGGTGTTAGGAAAACTGTAGCTGTATCTAAATGTTAATTTTTTGTTTTGTGAGATGATGAATTGTTTTATTTGGGCTGATGGCGGTTAATACCGGGGCGCAGATTTGCGCACTGGAAACTCAAGGATTGATTCATGGACAGTTTGAACCCTATCCGCTGTTGGCCTGCCATCATCTCGCTCGTGATTACGCTGACCATCTGGTTTGTTATCCCGTGTCCTCCTGACGTAACCCCGCAAGCGTGGCACTTGCTGGCACTGTTTATTGGTACGATCGCTGCGATTATCGGTAAAGCTATGCCCATTGGCGCAATTGCGATTGTGGCGATTATGCTGGTGGCGATGACTGGCGTTACTAACCCCGGCAAACCCTCCGCGGCGTTGAACGATGCGTTGAGTGGCTTTTCGAACCAGTTAATCTGGCTGATTGGTTTATCCATTATGCTGTCGCAAAGTCTGTTAAAGACTGGCCTGGGAGCGCGTATTGGCTACGGGTTTATTGCGCTATTTGGTAAAAGAACGCTGGGTATTGCGTGGGCATTAACCCTTGCGGAAACGCTAATTGCACCCGTAACGCCAAGCAATACCGCGCGTGGAGGCGGCATTATCCACCCGGTAATGCGGGCGATTGCGGAAAGCCTCGGCTCGCAGCCAGGCCATGCCGAGAATGGCTCAACGGGCCGTTATCTCGCGCTGGTGAACTACAACATTAACCCGATCAGCTCGGCAATGTTCATCACCGCGACCGCACCTAACCCGTTAATCGTCAGCTTTTTGACGAAGGGGACGGATGGCGTGCTGAACATGACCTGGGGAATGTGGGCTATTGCGGCGCTTCTTCCCGCTCTGGTATCACTGGTTGTCATGCCGATTGTAATCTGGTGGCTCTATCCGCCAGCTATCACGCGCACGCCAAATGCGCCGCAGTTCGCGCGGCAAAAACTGGATGCGCTGGGTCCACTATCACTGGCAGAAAAAATTACCCTGGCAGTGTTCATTTTGCTGCTCTGCCTGTGGGCGGGTGTTCCAGCGATGCTGATGGGCAGTGCCTGGAGCGTAAACCCCACTAGCGCCGCGTTAATTGGTTTGTCGATTCTATTGATGGCGGGCGTATTGAGCTGGGATGACATTCTTAAATGCCGCGGGGCATGGGATACGATAGTCTGGTTTGCCGCGCTGGTGATGATGGCGGATTTTCTCAGCAAACTGGGATTGGTGGGATGGCTGGCAACCAGCGTTGGTAGTGCAATCGACCATCTTGGCGTGCACTGGAGTGTTGCAACGCTGCTGTTGATTCTGCTTTACGTCTACTCGCACTACTTTTTCGCCAGCACTACTGCGCATATTACGGCTATGTTCGCTGCGTTCTTCGCCGCAGGATTAGGCCTCGGCGCGCCGCCAGCATTGCTTGGTTTAATGCTCGGTTTCTCCTCCTCCCTGATGATGTCGCTCACGCACTATGGCACGGGTACTGCGCCGATCATCTTTGGTTCGGGCTATGTCACGCTGGCGGAGTGGTGGAAAACGGGCCTGGTGATGAGTGTGGTCAACCTGACCATTTGGGGGGTGACCGGCGCCTTCTGGTGGCACTGGTTGGGATACTGGTAGTTAATACAGCGGGAGGAGTGCTCCTCCCGCCTTAACAACTTAAGCCTGTTTAGCGGCTTCTGCTGCTTTAACGATGACGGCGAAGGCGTCTGCTTTCAGAGAAGCACCACCAACCAGCGCACCGTCGATGTCCGGCTGAGCAAACAGTTCTGCCGCGTTAGCCGCGTTTACAGAACCGCCGTACTGGATGATTACTTGCTCAGCGATTTTCGCGTCAGCTTTAGCAATGTGGTCACGAATAAATTTGTGAACAGCCTGAGCCTGAGCAGGAGTTGCAGATTTACCGGTACCGATAGCCCATACTGGTTCGTAAGCGATAACGACGCCTTCGAATGCTGCCGCGCCCTGAGTTTTCAGAACCGCGTCGATCTGACGTGCACAAACTTCTTCAGTTTTGCCCGCTTCGTTTTCTGCTTCGGTTTCACCGATGCACAGAACTGGAGTCAGACCCTGCTCTTTCAGCACGGCGAATTTTTTAGCGATCAGCTCGTCAGATTCTTTGTGGTAAGTACGACGCTCAGAGTGACCGATAATGATGTACTGTGCGCCGATGTCTTTCAGCATTTCAGCACTTGTTTCACCAGTGAATGCGCCAGACAGGTTCAGGTCAACGTTCTGCGCGCCCAGAATGATGTGGCTACCGGCAGCGGCGTGTTTCGCCAGGTCGATATACATTTCCGGTGGAGCAATCGCTACTGCACAGCCAGCAACGCCAGCCAGTTCTTTACGCAGATTAGCAACCAGTTCGTTTACCATGTGGCGGCTGCCGTTCAGTTTCCAGTTACCCATCACTAAAGGATGTCGCATTTCATTTCTCCACGCTTGTCAGCGAATTAAGGAATATGGCCGCCCCTCAGGGCAGCATGGTCTGTGAAACAGTATAGAGATTCATCCCCCGAAAGGCTTTGCTTTTTGTCATTTCCCCGTCATTCTCCACGTTGCAGGTGCGTTGGCTGTACTCTCTCACCCCAGTCACTTACTGATGTAAGCTCCTGGGGATTCGTTGCGTCGCCACCTTCCTGAAACGTGAATAATTTAGGGGGAATTCGACCCTTCGAGGTTTTCAGATAGAGCCAGCTTAATCGGTTCAACAGCGAAGGTCAGCCCCTTTTCACCGTTATCTGCCACGACATAGCGAATTGCGCCTTCTGTTTCGGCGTAATAGTGCTTACCTTTGCCTGCGGCGAGCAGTTTTTGTAGCTTTTTCTGGCTCTGTTCCTTCGTCAGTAGCGGTGCGACGGTGCGGATGACGGCGGTCATGTATTCCAGCGCTTTCGCTTTAGCTGCCTTTTGCTCTGGTCCCTGAATTGGTAACCAGGTTATCTGCATGCTTTTGATTTTCAGGGTACCGCGCTCAAGGGCGGAAGACGCATACAGGTTTTCATTGATTTTGCTGGCCGCGCGGGTGAGATTTGCCCGATCGCGACTGCTGTCGATGGCGCGGAACTCATTCAGGATCAGCTTCGGATTCTGTGTATTAAAGTTTTCGCGAAACTGGCTAATCGACAGGTCAAAGGTCGGCGCCCCCGCCAGTAAATAGGGGGCTGTGGTTGCCGTCGATGGCTCTTCCGCCAATGCCGCAGGGCTGGCTGTTAAGGCTGAAAACAATAATAAAAACAGTGTAAATCCGTGCTTCATCAATCGTACCTTTCATTCTCACTGCTCACGATTAAAACGGTAACCGTCGAGCTTGTCAAAAGGGTAAACTGTTCTGGAAGGTAATAATAAAGGAACTTACATGACCATACAGCAGTGGTTATTCTCATTTAAAGGGCGCATCGGGCGCCGTGATTTCTGGATTTGGATTGGCCTATGGATCGTCGGCATGCTGGTTTTGTTTTCGCTGGCGAGCAAACAATTACTCGATATTCAGACCGCGGCTTTTTGTCTGGTGTGTCTGCTATGGCCAACGGCGGCAGTGACGGTAAAACGTCTGCATGACCGTGGGCGTTCTGGAGCGTGGGCGCTGTTGATGATTCTGGCGTGGATGCTGCTGGCCGGAAATTGGGCGATGTTACCCGGCGTCTGGCAATGGGCGGTAGGCCGCTTTGTTCCAACGTTGATTCTGGTCGGCATGCTTATCGATCTGGGTGCGTTCATCGGCACCCAGGACGCAAATAAATATGGTAAGGATACGCAGGACGTAAAGTTCAGGGCTGACTCGTAGGCCGGATAAGCGCCATCCGGCAAAATGCCCGGGTGTTAACCGGGCATTGAAACGTTCTTACCAGTAGTGCTCTGCGGTCATATGGCCTGGTCGGCGGCGCAGGTGTTTGGTCATCTGCCGGGTGTCCTTCAGCAACTGCTGCGTGTCGCGTACCATCTGCGGGTTTCCGCACAGCATCACATGACAGGTTTCTTTATCCATTGGCAGCCCGACCGCTTTTTCCAGTTCACCGCTTTCAATTAGCGCCGGTACACGCCCGGTCAGCGAATCTGCCACGGTTTCACGGCTGACTACCGTCTGGATGCGTAATTTACCTTCGTAGCGCTTTTCCAGCGCCTGCATCAACGGCAGATAGCTCAAATCGGCGGCATAGCGCGCGGCGTGGACCAGCACCAGATTTTTGAAGCGATCCAGGTCGTTGCCTAATTGTAGAATCGACAAGTATGGGCCGATAGCCGTGCCGGTTGCCAGCATCCACAGCGTGTCGCAATCGGGGACTTCATCCAGCACGAAGAAACCAGCAGCTTCACTCACCACCTGGACTTCATCGCCAGGCTTCAGTGCTGCCAGACGAGGGCTGAGTTTGCCGTCGGGAACCGTCACCAGATAAAACTCTAAATCGGGGTTATCAGGGGCATTGACGTAAGAATAGGCGCGCTGGACGCGCTCGCCCTCGATCTCAAGGCCAAGCTTGGTGAATTGACCTGCAGTGAAAGGAAGAACCGGAGCTCGCACGGTCAAACTAAACAGGGCATCGGTCCAGTTCTGTACCTTCGTGACTTTGCCTGTTACCCAATCTGCCATGGTTCTCTCCTGTCTGCTTTGATTGCCTTATCTTCGTTCGTTGGACGAAAGATTTCCAGCCCATATGGGCTGGAAGGCTCTATTGATCAAATCAATTACAGGATGTGCGCCTGCACATCGGGATCTTTGCGATCGAGGTAGTGAATCGACTGAATGCGACGGATCGTACGTGATTTACCGCGGATCAGCAGCGTTTCGGTGGTCGCGATATTACCTTTGCGGCTAATCCCTTCCAGCAAATCGCCTTTGGTGATGCCGGTGGCAGAGAAAATGACGTTGTCGCTACGCGCCATTTCATCGAGACGCAGCGCTTTGCCCGCTTCAATGCCCATGGCGGCGCAACGAGCCAGTTCCTGTTCGCCAATGCGACGGTTCTCTTCGCTGTCGCCTTTGACGTCATGACGCGCCAGCAAACGACCCTGCATGTCGCCGTCCAGCGCGCGGATAACGGCGGCAGAAACGACGCCTTCCGGTGCGCCGCCAATGCCGTACAGCACGTCAACTTCACTGTCTGGCATGCATGTCAGAATGGAAGCAGCAACGTCACCGTCTGGAATAGCAAAGACGCGCACGCCCAATTTTTGCATTTCGGCGATCGTTTCATCATGGCGTGGCTTGGCCAGAATGGTGACGGTCAGTTCACTCAGCGGCTTATTGAGTGCAGCGGCAACGTTCTGCAGGTTGGCTTCCAGCGACAGGTTCAGGTCGATAGACCCTTTTGCGCCTGGGCCGACAATCAGCTTTTCCATGTACATGTCTGGCGCGTTCAGGAAGCAGCCTTTATCGCCAACAGCCAGTACGGCCAGCGCGTTTGCCTGACCCATTGCCGTCATGCGTGTGCCTTCGATAGGATCGACGGCGATGTCGACCGCATCACCAAGACCGGTCCCGACTTTCTCACCGATAAACAGCATCGGTGCTTCATCGATCTCACCCTCGCCAATCACGATGGTGCCGTCAATGTTGACCTGGTTGAGCATAATACGCATGGCGTTTACCGCCGCGCCGTCAGCGGTATTTTTGTCGCCGCGGCCCAGCCATTTATAGCCAGCCAGCGCGGCCGCTTCGGTCACGCGTGAAAATTCAATGGCAAGTTCTCGTCTCATTGCAAACTCGTAGCTGAAAGGAATGGCGCGAAGTGTAGCACAGGGGAGGGGGCGAGATTATTGATGTGTGTGCGGGGTTGCCCCCGCACGAAGATATTGCCGGATAAGGCACAGTTGCCATCCGGCTATGACGTATTACTCGTCGTGATCTTCCCACGCCATGGCGCGTTTGACCGCTTTTTTCCAGCCGCTGTAACGGAAGTTACGTTCGGTGGTTTCGATGCCTGGGCGGAATTCACGCTCGATGACCGCTTTTTCCTGCAGCTCATCCAGATTCTGCCAGAAGCCTACTGCCAGACCGGCCAGGTATGCCGCACCCAATGCGGTGACTTCGCGGACTTCCGGGCGCTCAACGCGCGTGCCGAGAATGTCGGACTGGAACTGCATCAGGAAGTTATTGGCGACCGCACCGCCATCAACGCGCAGGGCGTGCAGGCGAATACCGGAGTCAGCCTGCATTGCTTCCAGAACATCACGAGTCTGATATGCAATAGACTCAAGCGTGGCACGGATGATGTGGTTGGAGTTTACCCCACGGGTCAGACCAAAGATGGCGCCGCGAGCATACGGGTCCCAGTATGGTGCGCCCAGGCCAGTAAATGCTGGAACGACGTACACGCCGTTGGTGTCTTTCACTTTGGTGGCGAAATATTCGGAGTCGAACGCATCGCTGATGAGTTTCATTTCATCACGCAGCCACTGGATAGATGCGCCAGCCATAAATACCGCACCTTCCAGCGCGTAGTTCACTTCCCCGGTCGGTCCGCAGGCGATGGTGGTCAGCAGTCCGTTTTCGGACTTAACGGCTTTCTCGCCGGTGTTCATCAGCATGAAGCAGCCGGTACCGTAAGTATTTTTCGCCATCCCTTCCTTCACGCACAGCTGGCCAAACAGCGCCGCCTGCTGGTCACCAGCGATACCGGAGATAGGAATACGAATGCCGCCTTTACCACCGATGTTGGTTTGGCCGTACACTTCAGAAGAACGACGTACTTCCGGCAGCATTGCACGCGGAATATCCAGCGCATCCAGCATCGTGTCATCCCAGTCCAGGGAGTGGATGTTGAACAGCATGGTACGTGAGGCGTTGGTGTAATCCGTGACGTGTACACGTCCCTGCGTCATTTTCCAGATAAGCCAGGTATCTACGGTACCGAACAGCAGTTCGCCGCGACGAGCGCGCTCACGTGAGCCTTCTACGTGGTCGAGGATCCACTTCACTTTGGTGCCGGAGAAGTACGGGTCAATGACCAGACCTGTATTATTACGGATGTACTCTTCCATACCGTCGCGCTTGAGCTTTTCGCAGATATCCGCGGTACGACGACACTGCCACACAATCGCGTTATAGATAGGTTTACCGGTTTCGCGTTCCCAGACAATGGTGGTTTCACGCTGGTTGGTAATACCGATCGCTGCAATTTCATCGGAACTGATATCGGCTTTCGCCAGAACTTCTACCAGCGTGGAGCTTTGGGTCGCCCAAATTTCCATCGGGTCATGTTCTACCCAACCTGCTTTCGGGTAAATTTGTTCGAATTCGCGCTGTGAAACGGCAACGATATTCGCATCGTGGTCCATTACGACCGCGCGGGAGCTGGTGGTGCCCTGGTCGAGCGCAACGATATATTTTTTTTCAGTCATAATTTTTTGTCCCGTAGTCACATTACTGCGAAGCTTTTTGTTGAGTGTTGGCCGCAACGTCTTTTTCTTCAATCGCGCAGACATCGCACGGTAAATGACGACCAATCAGTTTGCGATATGCCCATGCGCCCAAAATCGCGCCGGTAATCGGGCCAAACACCGGAACCAGGAAGTAAGGGATATCGCGACCACCCGTGAAGGCAATCTCACCCCATCCGGCCATCCAGGCGAAGAGTTTCGGTCCGAAGTCACGTGCCGGGTTCATCGCAAAACCTGTCAGCGGACCCATGGAAGCACCAATAACGGCAATCAACAAGCCGATCAGCAGTGGTGCCAGCGGACCACGAGGTACACCGTTACCATCGTCGGTCAGAGCCAGAATCAGCCCCATTAGAATAGCGGTAATGACCATTTCAACCGCGAAGGCCTGCACAAAATTGATATGCGGGTTCGGATAGGTGGAGAAAGTACCTGCCAGACCCAGGCTTTCGGTACTGCCGCGAACGATATGGTTAGTTTGTTCGAAATCGAGGAAAAGATTGTAATAAAGCCCGTAAACCAGTGCCGCTGCGCAAAAGGCGCCGGCAATTTGAGAAATAATAAAAGGAACAACTTTGCGTTTATCAAAACAGGCGAACAGCCAGAGTGCGATGGTTACCGCGGGATTCAGGTGTGCACCAGAAACGCCTGCGGTCAGATAGATAGCCATCGCTACCCCCAGACCCCAGATGACACTGATTTCCCACTGACCGAAAGTAGCCCCAGCCACTTTAAGTGCAGCGACACAGCCCACACCGAAGAAAATCAACAACCCGGTACCGAGGAATTCAGCAATGCACTGGCCTTTTAAGGTTGATGTTTGACTCATAATCGGATCCTGAAGAGAGTTTAATGTTTATTGTGTGCGAGAAGGTCACTGACATCCCCGGAGCCGGTAGGCACACTGTTAATTTATCGTTAACGCGCAAAAACGAGAAATATCGAAATTAAAATGTGTGTACTGCATCAACAAAATGAGCGTTTTCGCGCCATTGTGAGGTATTTGTTATACAAAAATAGTGTGAGCTGAATCATTTCACTGATCAACCTGTTAACACTTAAGAGTTATGACAGTAATGTCACCAGGAGAAAGACTAAAAGTGTTGCAAACCGCAATCTGCGCGGGATGCCGCTGGACAGGGATGACGCGGCTTCATACAATCGGTGTTAAGTAGAGTGCGCTCGTTTTTATTAAGGCGTCGCCGGTTATCGGGACGAGGATTTTTATCCATCAACGCCTTGCAATTCAGGAGAGGTATGACGATGTCATTAGAAGTGTTTGAGAAACTGGAAGCAAAAGTACAGCAGGCGATTGATACCATCACGCTGTTGCAGATGGAAATCGAAGAGCTGAAAGAAAAGAACAACTCACTGTCGCAGGAAGTTCAGACTGCACAGCAGCAGCGTGAAGAACTGGAGCGTGAGAACAATAGCCTGAAAGAACAGCAGAGCGGCTGGCAGGATCGTCTGCATGCCCTGCTGGGTCGTATGGAAGAAGTCTAATTCTGATTTCTTGAAAAAGGCATCCATAATGGATGCCTTTTTGCTATGTAGAGATTAGGATATCGTATTTTTTAAATATCAAAGAATACGATATGACAAAAAGAAACGATATTATTGATGATTCGGATCGACTTATCACCAGAGATATTAGATATGGTCTTATCTATACAGATAATTTAGGATGGATTGATTTAGGCCATGCTAATCCGGCAGGGGCTGAAAAATTATGGTTTGAAATGACAAGGCCTCGTGGTGGTGATAGTGAGTTTTATGAAGTGAATTATCATCAAAGTATGTCCAAAAACATTCATGGCATAAATATCAATACTGGTATATATCGTAGATTTATGGTGCGCCGAGGATTGCAGGAGCGAACCTTACAAGGTATTGCTTTATCAATATTCTTAGGTACGTCACATCGCTTTGAGTCCTTACAGGACTTTTGGCCTTATGTTTATTTAACGGATAGTGGTTATAGTGCTGAAGATTTGGTCTCAAATCTATTTGGTTTTTACCAAGCGGTAAATTATGCAGATTACACCTCTTACCTTCAGATATGCTCGAAAGAAAAGGCTTATCGAATCTGGGACTTCTATGGCCCAGTTGGTGAGTTTAAGAATAAAAGTGTTATTCCGTTACTGTTTCCTGACCCTATCAATAAAGATAAGAGACATGAACCCTATTCGGGTGAATTACCTTTATTTATGGATGTAATAAGACCTATTGCTAATCCTGATTATGTTCGGGAACTTCACATATGAAATCCAGGAGATCAGGTTTTATTATTGTGTTTATGCTTTTTATTGCGCTATTTTATTGTCATTTTATGGTGAGCATCTATACAGAAAAAATCTACACTCAGCAGAATTTATTATTTTATCATCTGCTAACACCGAAACCTCTTAAACAGGCTCCAAGGATATCTAACGACTGGTTTTTTGTAAGCTATGCAGATGATGGTAGTCATCTTCAACGCAGTGAGATAATTTTTACCGGGATACAAAAGAGTGGCATTCAGATAGCTGAGGATAAATTAAATGCTTATATCGAAACTTATCCTGTCAGTCGTGAGACGATGAGTATCGTTGTCGAAGAAAAATATAAAAAGTATGATATTAAAGTCATTCATTACGAATCAAATGAATGAAAAAAAGGCCATCAAAATTGCTGATGGCCTTTTTCGCTTACTCGATATCGAGCGGGTCTTCGGAGAGGATTATCCCGGTGTTATCGGCGTACAGGTGGTCGCCGGAGAAGAACGTCACGCCACCGAAGTTGACGCGTACATCGCTTTCCCCAATGCCTTCACCTGAGGCACCTACCGGAATAGCGGCAATCGCCTGAATGCCGATATCCAGTTCTTCCAGATCGTCTACCTGGCGTACTGAGCCGTAGATGACCAGACCTTCCCATTCATTCTGTACGGCCAGCCGTGCCAGTTCGGCATCGACCAGCGCACGACGGACAGAACCGCCGCCATCGACCAGCAGAATGCGACCACGGCCGTTTTGTTCGAGCAGATCGTACAGCAACCCGTTGTCCTCGAAACATTTTACCGTGATGATTTGTCCGCCAAACGACGACCGTCCTCCAAAGTTAGAGAACAGCGGTTCCACGACGTTGACATCTTCCTGATAGATGTCACAAAGCTCGGATGTATCGTATTTCATAGGCTTAACGTTCAGTTGCTGCGAGAATTTTTAGTATATCGCGCTATGTGTACTGTTGGCAAAATCATCAATTGTTAATTGATATTTGTCAGTTAAAGAGACCACTGACTTAAGAAAATTCCAACGACAAACAGCAGGTTAGTTAACAATGCCGCTTTTACGGTGCGTTCCAGCATCGGACGCATTGCAGCCGGGTCCATCTCGCGCATTACATAGCGAGCCTGTTTGATCAGCAGCGGAGCGGCGAGGATAAACAGCCATCCCCACAGGCTTTGCAGTGAGAACAGGTTGAACAGTGCCAGACAGACCAGCGTGCCCATCAGCAGACAGGCGTGGTAGCGGCGGGCATTGACAGCACCTAAACGTACGACCAGCGTGTTCTTGCCGTTCTCTCTGTCGCTGTTGATATCGCGCAGGTTGTTGACGTTGAGCACGGCGGTTGCCAGCAGGCCGCAGGCGGTGGCAGGCAGAATCAGCGCTGGAATCAACGTATGCGCCTGCAGATACCAACTTCCCATTACGCTGAGCCAGCCGAAGAATACCAGCACAGAAATATCGCCCAGGCCGATATATCCGTAAGGGCGATTACCCACGGTGTAGGTGATCGCGGCGATAATCGACAGACCGCCGAGCACCAGGAAACCGACAAAATCCGCCAGCGTGTGACAGGCTACAGCAACCAGGGCCAGCCCGGACAGACAGATCAGCACCACGGTGACGATCAGCGCGCGCTTCATCTGCTGTTGGGTGATGACCCCTTTTTGCATACCGCGCAGCGGTCCAATACGGTCGGGTTTGTCGCTGCCTTTAACGGCATCGCCATAGTCGTTAGCGAGATTGGACAGAATTTGCAGCAGTCCTGCCGTAATCAATGCCAGCAGAGCAACCAGCGGATCGAAGTATCCTTGCCACCATGCTAATGCCGTACCGACGATGATCGCCGCGAAGGCGAGCGGTAAGGTCTTAGGTCGTAAACTTTCCAGCCAGGCTTGTGAGCGGCTAATTTGTTGTTGTTCAGTCATATTTAGCGCCAATAAAAATGGGGCTTTATCAGCCCCATCAACAGTGATGAAAATGCATTGAACGCGATTATAGGATAAAACGGCTCAGATCTTCATCTGCGACCAGCGCATCCAGATGTTTGCTCACATATTCGGCATCAATTGTGATGCTTTGGCCGTTCAAATCGCTCGCATCATAGGAAATATCTTCCATCAGACGTTCCAGAACGGTATGCAGACGACGTGCACCGATGTTTTCGGTGGTTTCGTTAACCTGCCAGGCCGCTTCGGCAATGCGTTTAATACCGGATTCAGTGAAGTTGATGTCCACACCTTCAGTCGCCATCAGCGCTTTGTACTGGACGGTGATGGAGGCATTCGGTTCGGTAAGGATACGCTCAAAATCGCTGGTGGTCAGCGCCTGCAGCTCGACACGAATCGGCAGACGACCCTGCAGTTCTGGGATCAGGTCGGACGGTTTGGCTACCTGGAATGCACCAGAAGCGATAAACAGAATGTGATCTGTTTTCACCATGCCGTGCTTGGTGGAGACCGTGCAGCCTTCAACCAGCGGCAGCAGGTCGCGCTGTACGCCTTCACGGGACACGTCCGGGCCGGAGGATTCGCCGCGCTTACAGATTTTGTCGATTTCGTCGATAAACACGATCCCGTGCTGCTCAACGGCGTCGATAGCTTCTTGTTTCAGCTCTTCCGGGTTCACCAGTTTGGCCGCTTCTTCTTCAATCAGCAGCTTCATCGCGTCTTTGATTTTCAGCTTACGCGGTTTTTGCTTCTGACCGCCCAGGTTCTGGAACATGGACTGCAGCTGGCTGGTCATCTCTTCCATTCCTGGAGGCGCCATAATTTCAACGCCCATCGGTGCGGCGGCGAGATCGATTTCGATCTCTTTATCATCCAGCTGGCCTTCACGCAGTTTTTTACGGAATGCCTGACGCGCTGCAGAAGGTTCCTGCGGCTGCTCTGACTGCCCCCAGTTATTTTTAGCTGGTGGGATCAGCACGTCGAGAATGCGCTCTTCCGCCATCTCTTCGGCACGGAAGCGGTTTTTCTCGATTGCCTGCACGCGGACCATCTTAATGGCAGCGTCGGTCAGATCGCGGATGATGGAATCTACTTCTTTACCAACATAGCCGACTTCGGTGAATTTTGTTGCTTCAACTTTGATGAACGGCGCGTTGGCCAGTTTTGCCAGACGACGGGCGATTTCGGTTTTACCGACACCGGTCGGGCCAATCATCAGAATGTTTTTCGGCGTGACTTCATGACGCAACTCTTCGTTGAGCTGCATACGACGCCAGCGGTTACGCAGGGCGATCGCCACGGAACGCTTAGCGTTATCCTGGCCGATGATGTGTTTGTTCAGTTCGCTGACAATTTCGCGTGGGGTCATTTCAGACATGGGGGATCCTTACGCTTTGGAGTTCAATTCTTCGATGGTATGGAAGTGGTTGGTATAAATGCAGATATCCCCTGCAATATCCAACGCTTTCTCAGCAATCTCGCGTGCGCCAAGCTCGGTATTTTCAAGCAGAGCGCGTGCAGCAGCCTGGGCGTAGGGACCGCCGGAGCCGATAGCAATCAGATCGTTTTCTGGCTGGATGACGTCGCCGTTACCGGTGATGATGAGCGATGCAGTTTCATCTGCGACGGCCAGCAGCGCTTCGAGTTTGCGCAGCATACGGTCGGTACGCCAGTCTTTTGCCAGTTCAACGGCCGCTTTCACCAGGTGACCCTGGTGCATTTCCAGCTTGCGTTCGAACAGTTCGAACAGCGTGAATGCATCCGCAGTACCGCCCGCAAAGCCCGCAATGACTTTGTCGTTATACAGACGGCGGACTTTCTTCACGTTGCCTTTCATTACGGTGTTACCCAGTGTGGCCTGACCATCACCGGCGATTACCACATGGCCGTTACGGCGTACGCTTACTATTGTTGTCACGAGCAGACCCCTTGGTTACAAATGCAGAATACAGGCCCCGCACAGGATGCGGGGCGTAATGCAAGTATAGATGGGGGGGATTTTGGGGGTTTCAACCCCCAGTGGCGAGTCGAATGCAGTTTGTGTGACCAGCAACCTTCAGGCGGCTGATGGTGTTGTCGGCATTCTCTTTGCCTTTGACCGGACCAATGACCACACGATTCCAGCCGTTATTGGTGGTAATACGCGAGTTGAACCCTTCAAAGGCCAGCTGCGCGCGCACGGTTTCTGCCTGCTCAGCGCCTTTAAATGACCCGCACTGAACCATCCAGCGGCGTTCATCTTTTTTCTCCGCCGTCTGTTTTGGCGGTTGCGTTTCATTCGTTATTGGCGCGGCCGGTTGCGTTTTCGGCTGAGCGGCGGTGGTATGCGCAGGCGTTTGCAGCAGATCCTGATACGGCTGTTGCGCCGCCGGTTTTGGCTGCGCTTTCGGCTGCTGTACCGGCGCGGCTTGTGCTGTACGCGTTTGCTGCTGCTGATACGGCTGTTCTGTTGCCCGTGGACGCGGCTGCTGAGCCTGCTGCTGTGCGTTATTCCACTGCTGCTGTTGCACCTGACGCTGACGCTGCAGCGTTTGTTGGCGCTGTTCAGGCGTTTGCTCGTTCCACGGTACTTCGTTGAGCTGTGTCGGCTGTTGACGCATATCAGCCTGCATTTGCGCCAATAGCTGGCGCTGCTCATTGGTTAGCTGATCGGCATTCAGCACCTCGCCGCCCGCAGACGGTTCGGTAGGCGCACGTACGCCAGGCTGACGGCTTTCCAGCTCTTTGATGTATCGCCAGCGCTCTTCCGGTTTTGGCGGAATGCCATTACCGGTGACTTTCTGGTTTTGCAGCGTTTCGGACTCTTCTTTCTTGTGATGCGTAATGAAGTACAGACCACCGATAAAGGTCACGAGTACGGCTGCAGCAATAGCAACCATTGCGGGCGATACCGCAGGCGTATTGCGTTGTTTTTTCCGTGATGTGCTCTTCTTGCGCCGCGAAGGTGCCGGTTGGCCGCGACGTACATAATCTCGTTGTGCCACTATCGTTTCGCTGTATTTATTCGTTCGTCAGCCCGCCATGTTACTTAAGCGACGGGCCTTTGACCAGACAGGGGAGTCCGAAAGCACTTTACTTTACGTCAGTGCCCGGGTAGTACCCCGAATAATAAGCTCGCAGTCCAGTAAACGTGAGCCACTGCTGACGCTCTGCCCTTGTAATTGATCGAGCAGTAACAGCATAGCTTCACGTCCGATATCGAAACGCGGCTGTGCGACGGTTGTCAGGGGTGGATCACAAAATTCCGTGAGCGAAATGTTATCAAAGCCAATAATGGATAAATCATCAGGGACTTTCAGACCCTGACGTTTGGCGTAAGAGAGTGCGCCCAGCGCCATGACGTCGCTGTGACAAAAGACAGCGGTAGGAGGCTGCGGTAGTTCAAGGAGCTGCTTCAACGCATTGGCTCCCGCTTCATAGGTAAAGTCACCGCGCGCGATGAAATGCGGATCGACCGTAATTCCGCTGCGACGTAATGCCTGAACGTAGCCTTGCAGACGGTAATGGCACAGCGGCATATCTTCGGGTCCGGCGATACAGCCAATGCGTTTATGCCCCAGTTCCAGCAGATAATTCATCGCATTAAAGGCGGCGGTGAGGTTATCAATGTGCACGGTAGGGAGTTCCAGCTCTGGCGCGAACTCGTTCGACATGACCATCGGCGGTAAATTGCGCTGTTCTTCCACGCTGGCATCAAACGGCAGGCGCGAGCTGAGCAGTACCATGCCATCGATCTGCTTGGTGATAATGAGGTTAAGAAACGTCTTTTCCTGCTGGTTCTGGTGCGCGCAGTCGCCAATAAGCACCAGGTATCCCTGTTCTGCGGCAGTCACTTCGATGCCACGAATCACTTCGCTAAAAAACGGATCGCAGATATCCGGCACAATCACCAGAATGGTACGTGACTCATTACGCTTAACGTTACGTCCCATTGATTGGGGTAGATATCCCACTTCCAGCGCTGCCTGCTCAACCTTGTTACGGGTTGACTGCGAGACTTTGTCCGGGTTCATTAATGCGCGGGATACGGTTGCCGTTGAGACTTTCGCCTTCAGAGCAACATCTTTCATCGTAGCGGCGGCAACCTGCTTATTCGGTTTCACTCTTTCTCCTCGCCAGAGAGCTGCTGGCACAGACTCGTCCCTGGATAACCTTCATCTGAAACATTTTTATCAGATAGTGAATGGAAGCGGTTACAGAATTTTCATAAAAAGTGTGATGGATCTTTAATTTTACGATCCGCCTCGCATCGTGAGGGGTTATCCCTCGATGGGATCGACATCCAGCACCCATTTAACCTTGCGTGCATCGGGTAGCGTATTGATCAGTGCCAGCGTGCCGCTGACGATATGTTGCAGACGAATTCGTGATGGATGTTGCAACAATATTTGCCAACGATAACGACCACCGCGTTTGGGCGCCAGTGCGGGAACCGGGCCGAGCACCCAGAGTTTGTCATCAGCCAACGGGCTGGCTTGAATGAGATTCCGTAGTTGCTGCAAGAACATTGGTGCATGCTGGTTGTTATGATCTTCTGCCCGCACGATCACATGGCTGGTCCACGGTGGAAGCTGGAGCGTTTGTCGCTCGGCCAGCGCCTGTTCGGCAAACGCGTCATAGCCTTTATACAGCAAGGTTTGCAGCAGCGGATGTTCAGGATGGTGCGTTTGCAGCACCACTTCGCCTTGCTTCCCGGCGCGTCCGGCACGGCCAGAGACCTGCGTATAGAGCTGGGCGAAGCGTTCTGCTGACCGGAAATCTGCGGAGAATAGCGCGCCGTCAACGTCCAGCAGCGCCACCAGAGTGACGTCCGGGAAGTGGTGGCCTTTGGCCAGCATTTGCGTGCCTATAAGAATTCGTGCGCCGCCGCGATGCACTTCCGCCAGATGCTGCTCCAGCGACCCTTTACGGCTGGTGGTGTCGCGATCGATACGTGAAACTGGCACACCGGGGAAAAAAGGTGCCAGAGCCTGCTCAAGCTGTTCGGTGCCGAGTCCTACCGGAACCATATGCGTCGAACCGCAGGAGGGGCACTGACGCGGTATTGGGCGCTGGCTGTCGCAGTGGTGGCAACGCAGGTGGTGCTGCGCCTGATGTAGCGTGTAGTAATGATCGCAACGCGGACATTCGGCAATCCAACCACAGTCGTGGCACAGCAGCGCAGGCGCAAAACCGCGACGGTTCAAAAACAGGATCACCTGGTTATCCGCCTGCAGGTGCTGACGCATATGGGCGATTAGAGCAGGGGCGAGTCCGGCCTGCACCTGCTGACCTTTGAGATCCAGCACGTGCTGAGTGGCTGGGCGCGCATTTCCGGCGCGGCGCGTCAGGCGCAGCATGCGGTATTTGTTCTGCCGCACGTTACACAGCGTTTCCAGTGCCGGGGTGGCTGAGCCGAGAATAATCGGGATTTGCTCGCTATGGGCGCGGTAAACCGCGAGGTCGCGCGCATGATAGCGCCAGCCTTCCTGCTGTTTATAAGAGCTGTCGTGCTCTTCGTCGATGACAATCACGCCGAGATTTTTAAACGGCGTAAACAGCGAAGAACGCGTGCCGATAACAATCGCCGCCTCGCCATTTTTTGCTTTCAGCCAGGCTGAAAGACGTTCACTGTCGTTTAAACCGGAGTGCAGGACTTCGACCGGCGCATTAAAACGTTCGCGAAAACGGGCAATAGTTTGCGGCGTCAGGCCAATCTCCGGCACCATCACCAGCGCCTGCTTGCCTTGGGCAAGGACGTTTTCCAGAACGCTGAGATAGACCTCTGTTTTGCCTGATCCCGTTACGCCCGCTAATAGCCAGGCGCTAAAACTGTCTGAGGCGCTGTGAATCGCCCCGACGGCGGTGGCCTGCTCGGTGTTCAGCCGCAGACGCTCACCGGAAACCGCGTAGTGCGTACGCCAGTCGCTAAAGCCTGGTGTTTCGCTCGCCAGATCGCACAGCCCTTTTTTCCGCAGTGCCTGTAATGCGGCATCATTAAATTCCAGTTCAGCCACCTGGTCGCGCCAGATTTTCCCCTGGCGTAGCGCAGCCAGTGCCTGTTGCTGCTTGGGAGAACGCTTCAGGCTGTTGAGGTCAATAACCTGGCCTTCTTCAGTAGCAAACCAGTACCACATGGGCGCGTTTGTCGCCGGGCGTCCCTGGCGCAGTAAAATCGGCAGAGCGTGAAACAGTACGTCACCGATGGGATGATGATAATAATCAGCCGCCCACAACAGCAGACGCCAGACGGAGGTCGAGTAGACCGGTTCGCTGTCCAGCACTTCGAGAACGGCTTTCAATTCGCTCCGCGGCAGTTCACTGTGCTCGCTGACGGAAAGGACAATACCCACGCGCTCCTGCTGCTTGCCAAAGGGCACGCGTACACGACACCCGGCTTTGGCACTCAAGCCTTCCGGCAGGAGGTAGTCAAAGGTGCGAGGTAGCGGAACAGGTAAGGCAACGTGCGCAACGGGCATTGAATCATCCTGACTTGAAATCTGGCGGGTTAGTATACACATTAGTGGAGGGTAGAATGCGGATCAGTTTGCATGGGCAGGTTAATTTCTGTATGATTCGCCGCCTTTGATGCAAATTGATTGCGTCAAACAATGACCATTACCCGAGAGTTTCAGGCTGTTGATGCAGCGTGAAAGGTGACGGGGAATAATTAACATCGCGTGGTGTCTGGCGTTAGGGCTGGAAGAGCGACGCGGCCTTAAACCGAGGTTTTCCCATGAAAAAAGATATTCACCCGAAATACGAAGAAATTACTGCAAACTGCTCTTGCGGTAACGTCATGAAAATCCGCTCTACCGTCGGTCACGATCTGAACCTGGACGTGTGCGGTCAGTGCCACCCGTTCTATACTGGCAAGCAGCGTGATGTTGCTACCGGTGGCCGTGTTGATCGCTTCAACAAGCGTTTCAGCATCCCAGGCAGCAAGTAAGTTTCAGCTGTCAGAAAAAAGCGCCTTACGGCGCTTTTTTTGTTTCTGCGTTTCAGAACTGAAATATATATTGATGCATTGAATAATCTATTTTATTTAATAAGTAAAACGGTGTTTTATTTTTTCGGTAAAATATTACAACTGGTGATCTGCATCCTTTTTATCTTCTGTCTTTTGCCACTTTTACCAGTTCCTGGCAAAATACCAAAGGTTTCTGCTTTCTTTCTAAAATACACTTTCGTGGAAATATAAAATTAATCTAAAAGCCTTTTTGTTTTCCCATTTTATGGACAAACGAGATGGATTATTTCCGTTGTTGAGTGTGAAGAGGGATTGTCATGAAATTTAAATCTGCGTTATTACTGATTCCATTATTCTCTGCGGCCGCACAAGCGGGTTATGTTGATTACCGGCATGAATATTATGACGATGGACGTAATTACGATCGTGTGTATATGTCTCACCGTTTTGCCACGGGTTTTGGTGTGGCAGTAGAAGCCATTTCTCGTTCCGAAAACACGCAGTCAAATGATGCGTGGAATAATATGGAAAGTAATGGTAACGAGTATACCGCAAGTTACCAGTTCACCTGGCAGGGTCTTGTCTGGCAGCCCGGCATTGCGATCGAAACGGGCGATAATATCGCGATTTATAAGCCTTATATCCGCGTGCAGTACAACATCAACGACAACTGGTGGACCGCGTTCCGCTATCGTCAAGAGTACATGCGCAGAAACACTGACGGCAAAGATGACCGCATGGTCTATCGTCCGGAAGCTTGGCTTGGTTATAACGTCAATGACTGGATGTTTGAGTTAAATGGTATTTATAAGATTGCCGATAGCGAAGATTTATATAACAACCGGAAAGATGATTATGAATATAACTTCCGCGTGGCCTACAAATTAGGCTCCTGGGTTCCATTTGTTGAGGTTGGCAACGTTTCCTCGGGTTATAACACAACAACGACAGACGATCGTCAGACCCGTTATCGTGTCGGTCTTGGTTATAACTTTTAATCGGTAATAGTTTTCGTATCGGCTGATTACGTCGATAAGCATAGTTTGTGTGAATAATATGTCTAAGGAGTTGACATCATGTCTAATGATGGAACTATTATCGGAAATAATGAAACCACTGCCGTCAGGCCTTTCGGAATTAGAGATAAAGTTGGTTATTTATGTGGTGACCTCGGAACCTGCTTTATTCTTGGCTTAGTTAATAGTTTTTTAATGATTTATTACACTAACGTCCTCGGTATTTCCGGCGTTATTGTTGGCTCACTCTATTTTGTGACCAAACTCTTTGATGCGTTCGTTGATGTTGGTGTAGGGCGCTTATGCGATACCTCTAAACTGACGGTACATGGACGTTTCAACCCGTGGGTGCGTCGCATGAAGTATCCATTTTGCATCATTGCGGTTGTCCTGTTCCTACCGTTTGTGAATGATTTTTCTTATACGGCGAAAATCATCTACATCTGCTGCTCCTATTTCATTTACGGTTCGCTGTTATCGACCGTGAGTATTCCGTACGGTGCTATGTCTGCGGCGATTAGCTCGAATCCTGAAGATCGTGTATCGCTTTCAACCTGGCGTAGCGTTGGGTCAGCAATTGGCGGTGGGGCAACTGGCTTTTTCATTCCAATCCTGATGTACACCACCCTGGTGGATGGAAGCCAGGTGATTTCCGGGCAACACTTCTTCTGGATTTCCATTGGTTGCGCAGTGTTGGGCTTGATCTTTTTATCCTTGACCTGTCATTTAACGACGGAGCGCGTGCGCGTGGAGAGAAAAGAGAGCATGCCCGTTTCGGTGTTGCTGAAGGGACTGGCACGCAATAAGGCGCTGATTGTTTTAGTGGTTGTGGATTTGCTGATTGTAATTAATCAGGGGTTGTCCGGTACCAACATGACTTACCTGTTTAATGACTATTTCCACAATAAAGAGGCGATGTCAGTCGCGTTGCTGTTTACCTTTGGTTCCCTGGTTTTGCTGGCGCCATCGGCATCCTGGCTCACGAAGCGGTTTGGTAAAAAAGAAGCCAGCGTAGGCGCGTTGCTTTTTGCCGTGGTCATGTATGTGATTATGTACTTTGTCCACATTACGGATGCAAAGGTCTATCTGGTTTTCTTGTTCCTGGCGACGCTGGGTGCAGGGTTATTCAACCTGATGATTTGGGCGTTTATGACTGATGTTTGTGACTACCATCAGTATGTCACTGGCGATCGCGAGGATGGCACGGTTTATGGTGTGAACTTCTTTGCGCGCAAGGTTGGTCAGGCATGCGCAGGAGCGATTGGTGTCTTTATGTTGGCTATCATTGGCTATCAATCATCGTCAACAGGTGGTGCAGTGCAAACCAGCATTGTGCAGGAAAATATTTATACGATGGCGAATCTCTTGCCGGCGCTATGCCTGTTTTTGGCGGCGGTCATTCTGATTTATTTCTATCCATTGAACCGTACGGAAACGCTCAAAATGGAAGAAACATTGAATAAACTCAATGGTATTAGTAAGTAACACTGTGAGAAAAGGCGGGAGCATTCCCGCCTCTACACGCCCATTGCTGTTCTAACTATCAGTATTCCCACGTTTCCGGGTTGATACCCAGTTCACGCATGATTACCTTTGCTTCTTCCGGGATTTCATCACTGCGTTCTTTACGCAGGTCGTCATCGTTGGGTAAGGGTTGCCCAGTAAAAGCATGCAGAAACGCTTCACACAGCAGTTCGCTGTTGGTGGCGTGGCGCAGGTTGTTCACCTGACGACGCGTGCGTTCATCGGTAAGGATTTTTAACACCTTCAGAGGAATGGAAACCGTAATTTTTTTGACTTGCTCACTCTTCTTACCGTGCTCAGCGTATGGGCTGATATATTCGCCGCTCCATTCAGCCATGAGATACCTAATCCTCTTCGTCATTAATATTGAGGCCAGAACCTGAGCCCGGACCATAATTGCGCGTAGTTTATCGTAGTGGCGTGGCCCTGACACGAAGTAAGCCGACGCAGATGTACGCTAATGCATATAATTTTAACGGCTATTTCCAGTTTGCTCAATCTATACGCAAAGAAGTTTAGATGTCCAGATGTATTGACGGCTATCGTAACTATGATTACTCTGGTGTCTGACTTTTCACCGACTCAGCCAGGATCTCCTCAATATGACGCGTAAACAGGCCACCATCGCAGTGCGTAGCGGGTTAAATGACGACGAACAGTACGGTTGCGTTGTCCCGCCGATTCACCTCTCCAGCACCTATAACTTTACCGGATTTAATGAACCTCGCGCCCATGACTATTCGCGTCGCGGCAACCCAACGCGCGATGTTGTTCAGCGTGCGCTGGCGGAGCTGGAAGGCGGTGCTGGTGCTGTGCTGACCAATACTGGCATGTCGGCGATTCATTTGGTGACCACGGTCTTCCTCAAGCCAGGCGATCTGCTGGTCGCACCGCATGACTGCTACGGCGGGAGCTACCGACTGTTTGATAGTCTGGCAAAACGTGGCTGTTACCGCGTCCTGTTTGTCGATCAAGGAGATGATCAGGCATTGCAGGCCGCATTGGCGGAAAAACCGAAGCTGGTGCTGGTAGAAAGCCCAAGCAACCCGCTGCTGCGCGTGGTGGATATTGCGAAAATCTGCCAGCTGGCGCGTGAAGCTGGCGCGGTCAGCGTGGTCGACAACACTTTTTTAAGCCCGGCACTGCAAAATCCACTGGCATTGGGCGCCGATCTGGTGTTGCATTCATGCACGAAATATTTAAACGGTCACTCAGACGTGGTGGCTGGTGTTGTGATAGCGAAAGATCCGGAAACGGTCACTGAACTGGCATGGTGGGCGAATAATATTGGTGTGACCGGCGGCGCGTTTGATAGTTATCTGCTTTTGCGCGGCCTGCGTACTCTGTCTCCTCGAATGGAGGTGGCGCAACGTAATGCTCAGGCGATAGTCGATTATCTGCAAACTCAGCCGCTTGTGAAAAAATTGTATCACCCGTCATTGCCGGATAATCAGGGCCATGAGATTGCCGCGCGTCAGCAAAAAGGCTTTGGCGCGATGTTAAGTTTTGAACTGGATGGTGATGAGCAAACGCTGCGCCGCTTCCTCGGAGGGTTGTCATTGTTTACGCTGGCGGAATCGTTAGGGGGCGTTGAAAGTCTGATCTCCCACGCCGCAACCATGACACACGCGGGCATGGCGCCAGAAGCGCGTGCTGCTGCCGGAATTTCCGAAACGCTGCTGCGTATCTCCACCGGTATTGAAGATGGCGAAGATTTAATTGCCGACCTGGAAAATGGCTTCCGGGCTGCAAACAAGGGGTAAACATGAGTGTGATTGCGCAGGCAGGGGCGAAGGGTCGTCAACTGCACAAATTTGGTGGTAGTAGTCTGGCTGATGTGAAATGTTATCTGCGTGTCGCAGGCATTATGGCGGAGTACTCGCAGCCTGATGACATGATGGTTGTTTCAGCCGCAGGCAGTACCACTAACCAGTTGATTAGCTGGCTGAAATTAAGCCAGACCGATCGCCTTTCTGCGCATCAGGTTCAACAGGCGTTACGTCGCTATCAGAGCGAGCTTATCAGCGGTTTGTTACCACCTGATATAGCGGATGGACTAATTGGCGCGTTTATTCACGATCTGGAGCGTCTGGCTGGATTACTCGACAGCGGCGTGAACGATGCCGTCTATGCTGAGGTTGTTGGGCATGGTGAGGTATGGTCCGCGCGTTTGATGTCTGCGGTCCTTAACCAACAGGGGCTGGAGTCAGCCTGGCTGGATGCGCGCGATTTTTTACGTGCTGAACGCGGTGCCCAGCCGCAGGTAGATGAAGGTCTTTCTTACCCGCTGCTACAGCAACTGCTGGCGCAGCATCCGGGTAAACGGCTGGTGGTTACCGGCTTTATTAGCCGCAGCAATGCCGGTGAAACGGTCCTGCTGGGGCGTAACGGCTCCGACTACTCGGCGACGCAGGTTGGCGCGCTGGCGGGCGTTTCCCGCGTAACTATCTGGAGCGATGTCGCCGGGGTTTACAGCGCGGACCCGCGTAAAGTAAAAGACGCCTGTTTGCTGCCGCTGCTGCGTCTGGATGAAGCCAGCGAGCTGGCGCGTCTGGCGGCACCGGTTCTCCATGCCCGTACCTTACAGCCGGTTTCCGGTAGCGATATCGATCTCCAACTGCGTTGTAGCTATACGCCGGAGCAGGGTTCAACGCGCATTGAACGCGTACTGGCCTCCGGTACCGGGGCGCGTATTGTGACCAGTCATGATGACGTCTGCCTGATTGAGTTTTTGGTTCCGACTGGTCAGGACTTTAAGCTGGCTTATAAAGAGATTGATCAGGTTTTAAAACGTACCCAGGTGCGTCCGCTGGCAGTGGGTGTGCATCCTGACCGCCAACTGCTGCAATTTTGCTATACCTCCGAAGTTGCTGACGGCGCACTGAAAATTCTTGATGAAGCTGGTCTGCCAGGCGAGCTGCGTCTGCGCCAGGGGCTGGCGCTGGTGGCGATGGTCGGGGCGGGCGTCACCCGTAATCCGCTGCATTGCCACCGTTTTTGGCAACAGTTGAAAGGTCAGCCGGTTGAATTCACCTGGCAATCGGAAGAGGGTATCAGCCTGGTCGCGGTACTGCGTACTGGGCCAACAGAGAGCCTGATTCAGGGTCTGCATCAGTCTATTTTCCGCGCGGAAAAACGCATTGGTCTGGTGCTTTTCGGCAAAGGCAACATCGGCTCACGCTGGCTGGAGCTGTTCGCTCGCGAGCAGAGCACGCTCTCGGCGCGCACCGGATTAGAGTTTGTGCTGGCGGGTGTGGTTGATAGCCGTCGTAGCCTGCTGAATTACGAAGGGCTGGATGCCAGCCGCGCGTTAGCTTTCTTTGATGACGAGGCGGTAGAGCAGGATGAAGAGTCTCTATTCCTGTGGATGCGTGCTCACCCGTATGATGATTTAGTGGTGCTGGACGTTACTGCCAGCGAGCAACTTGCGGATCAGTATCTGGATTTTGCCAGCCATGGTTTCCACGTTATCAGCGCCAACAAACTGGCGGGGGCGAGCAGCAGTCATAATTATCGCCAAATTCATGACGCTTTTGAAAAAACCGGCCGCCACTGGCTGTATAACGCCACCGTGGGAGCAGGTTTGCCGATCAATCATACCGTGCGCGATCTGATTGATAGCGGAGATACCATTCTGTCGATCAGCGGGATCTTCTCCGGTACGTTGTCGTGGTTGTTCCTGCAATTTGATGGCACGGTCCCATTCACCGATCTGGTGGATCAGGCGTGGCAACAGGGGCTGACTGAACCCGATCCGCGCGTAGATCTTTCCGGCAAAGATGTGATGCGTAAGCTGGTGATTCTGGCACGTGAAGCAGGTTACGACATAGAACCGGACCAGGTTCGCGTGGAATCGCTGGTGCCTGCGCACTGTGAAGAAGGCTCTATTGACCATTTCTTTGAGAATGGTGATGAGCTTAACGAGCAGATGGTGCAGCGTCTGGAAGCGGCGCGTGAAATGGGGCTGGTGCTACGCTATGTGGCGCGTTTTGATGCTAACGGTAAAGCGCGCGTTGGTGTTGAAGCGGTTCGTCCTGAACACCCGCTGGCGGCGCTGTTGCCGTGCGATAACGTATTCGCCATTGAAAGCCGCTGGTATCGCGATAACCCGCTGGTAATCCGTGGACCGGGCGCAGGTCGTGACGTTACCGCCGGCGCTATTCAGTCAGACATCAACCGTTTGGCGCAGCTGCTGTAGTTTGCGTTGCCTGATGACGCTTACGCTTATCCGGCCTACATATTTCATGAATCGTAGGCCCGGTAAGCGGCAGCGCCACCGGGCAAATCGTGCTGGGTGATCAGGGCGTTGTATTGATCTACCAGCGTCCTTATCGTCTGAAATACCGAATGGGCGGAGTAGCGGGGGCTTTGCTGAAATTCCGTCTGTTGCCGCAACCAGGCGAGAAAATGATGGCTTGCCGCCAGAGTTTTTGACGCGCCTTCTTCAACACGCCCCTGCGTTAACAAACACACCATTTTACGCGTATCGCCTCGTTGCCAGATTTGCCACTCATTTTGCCACCATCCCTGATAGGTTTTACCCAGCAATTGCCAGGGCAGCGTGCGCTTATCGTTATTCATTTCTTCATCAATAAACCACAGCGAGGCGCGATGATGGCGAAACTGTTCCGACCATGCGGTAATCGCTGCGCCGCGCAGGAAGCATTCGTGGGCAATAATATGGTTTTTTACCTCTGGCCACAGATGGCTCAGTAGGCGGAAATGCCCATGGGCAGTAATGACCGGGCGTAAAATCGCGCCGCTGGCGTTCCGTTTGAGTATGGCGCTGCCGTACTGAATTTCGTCAAACTGGCTGCGGCGTAAAAACTGTGTTTCCCGCTGGCTGACTCGCTCAACGATATCGTCATGAATGACTGTTGGCTCAGCGCTGCCGCGCCAGCGGTAAAGCAATGATGCGCCGGCAGTGTGCGGCGTGTAGTTGCTGGAAATATGCAGGACATTGCCGCGAATAGCGTCAAAAGAGAGTAATACATAGAGTTGCTGGCCTGCACTCACGCCCTGAAAAGGGACGGTCAGGGGGACTGTCGCTATTTGTTCTGGCGGAAGGGGGGAAGTGGGCTGCGGGTGCTTTGGTGTCCAGACCTTTTTGCAGCTCCGGCACTGAACGCGTTGGCTGCCCTGGGGATTATGTCCATAGCGGATGGTTTCCTGCTGATAACAACGTGGGCAAAAATGACCGCTTTGGGCTGCAAAATCCGTTAAATATGCCGACAACCAGCTACGGAACTGTTCCTCATTAAACAGCGGGGGATAGCTGCCGCATGCCCGACAATGCAGTGCGGCATAACCCAGCCGATATTCTGGCCAGCTGTAATCTGCTGAGCTCGCCAGCCCCAGATTTTGGCAGCCATAGGACTTGCAGCAATTGATGGTGAACAGTGAGGTCATCGTATTACCAACGATTTTTAATAGTCGTTGATTTTGGCCCGCAACTATCACCGATGGATGTGAGTCTTCTCACATAAAAAAACCTTTCAGAACGTAACGTAGCGATTCTTTATATAACTGAAAGGGATTGATTATGAAGTTAAAAATGCTTGCTGTCGGTGTTCTGGTATCTTTGCCGCTCTGGGCGAGTGCCAAAGACGTTACGATTATTTATACCAACGATCTCCATGCCCATGTCGAACCTTATAAAGTCCCATGGATTGCTAATGGCTCACGTGACATTGGCGGTTGGGCTAATATCACGACGATGGTGAAGCAGGAGAAAGCGAAAAATAGCGCCACCTGGTTTTTTGATGCCGGTGATTATTTTACCGGGCCGTATATCAGCAGCCTGACCAAGGGTAAGGCGATTATCGATATCATGAACACCATGAATTTTGATGCTGTCACCATGGGTAATCATGAGTTCGACCACGGCTGGGATAACACGCTGCTCCAGTTAAGCCAGGCGAATTTCCCCATTGTGCAGGGCAACATCTTTTATCAGAACAGCAGCAAAATGTTCTGGGATAAGCCTTACACCATTATTGAAAAAGACGGTGTGAAGATTGGCGTGATTGGTCTGCACGGTGTGTTTGCTTTTGATGATACGGTTTCCGCTGCGACGCGCGTTGGCATTGAGGCGCGGGATGAGGTGAAGTGGCTGCAACGTTATATCGATGAATTAAAAGGTAAGGTCGATCTGACGGTGGCTTTAATCCACGAAGGTACGCCGGCGCGTCAGTCCAGCCAGGGAAGTACAGATGTGCGTCGTGCGCTGGATAAAGATATCCAGACTGCAGGTCAGGTGCATGGCCTGGATATCCTGATCACCGGCCATGCGCATGTGGGCACGCCAGAGCCGATTAAAGTCGGTAATACCTTAATTCTCTCCACCGACAGCGGCGGTATTGATGTGGGTAAACTGGTGTTGGATTACCAGCAAAAACCGCATCAATTTACCGTTAAGAACTTCGAACTGAAGACCATTTTTGCTGATGAGTGGCAGCCAGACCCGCAAACGAAACAGGTCATTGATGGCTGGAATAAAAAGCTCGATAAAGTGGTACAACAAACGGTAGCCAACTCTCCGGTTGAGCTGACGCGTGCTTACGGTGAATCTTCTTCCCTGGGAAATCTGGCGGCAGATGCATTGCTGGCTGCGGCGGGTAAAGATACCCAGTTAGCACTCACTAACTCGGGCGGCATCCGGAATGAAATCCCGGCAGGTGCTATCACGATGGGTGCCGTCATTAGCACCTTCCCGTTCCCGAACGAGCTGGCAACCATGGATCTCACCGGGAAGCAGTTACGTAGCCTGATGGAGCACGGCGCGGGTTTAAGCAACGGCGTATTGCAGGTGTCCAAAGGACTGGAGATGAAGTATGACAGCAGCAAACCGGTTGGCCAGCGGGTCACCGTATTGACGCTTAACGGTAAGCCAATTGAGGACGCTGTGGTTTATCACATTGCCACCAATAGCTTCCTGGCAGACGGCGGTGATGGTTTTACGGCATTCACCGAAGGTAAAGCGCGTAACACATCCGGTGGTTACTATGTCTCTAATGCTGTCGTTGATTATTTCAAAGCGGGAAATACGCTGACGGATGAGCAACTCAAAGGCATGCGTGTGGAAGATGTGAAACCGTAGTGAGGTCAGGCCAGCAGATATTCCGCTGGCCTGTTGTTTTAGCCTTTGTGGGAGGCAAACACCTCTTTTGCGGCGAACAAGCCGTTGAGTGCCGCGGGGAAGCCAGCATATACGGCCATCTGCATAATCACTTCAATGATCTCATCCTGCGTTAAACCCACGTGTAATGCCGCGCCAATATGCACTTTCAACTGCGGTGCGGCGTTACCCAGCGCAGTTAATGCCGCGACGGTAGCGATTTCTCTACTGCGTAAATCCAGCCCCGGCCTTGAATAGATGTCGCCAAAAGGAAATTCAATCAGGTATTGGGCGAAGTCTGGCGCAATATCCTGCAGACTTTCGACGACCGCATCGCCCCCTTTACCATCCACTTTTTGCAACATCTCCTGACCGGTAATAAAGCGTTCTGAAGGCATCATTCCTTCCTCTTTCGTGTGGTTTGTAGTGTGAGGATAGGGCGTGCGGAATGATTGGGATAATACCGTTTCCGTGATACCTTTTCGGTATGACAACATCGTCTTTGCACTCTCTGGACATTCGCCTGCTGCGTTACTTTTCCGTAGTAGCGGAAGAGAACAATATGAGCCGGGCGGCGCAGCGCTTGTTTATGTCGCAGCCGCCGCTGAGTCGCCACATTCGCCAGCTTGAAGAACGCCTGGGAGTGACGCTTTTTGTCCGTCATACCCGTGGGCTTACGCTGACGGAGGATGGCCAACGCGTACTTGAAATCGTACGCCCGCTATTGGCGCTACAGGATAAAACCTGGGCGGCGCTGGGTCAGTTAGCGAAAACGGGGGAGCAATCTCTGCGCTTAGGGCTAAGTACGGCGTTTGAGCAGGGTGTCTTTACGGCGCTTGAGTCCCGGCTTAATATGCGCGTACAGAAGCTACATATTGTCCGGCATGGTTCGCCTGAGCTGGTGCGGCAGGTTCGTCGGGGAAAACTGGATGCAGCGCTGGTGGCGTTACCGCTTGAGACTCCTGGGCTTACTGTTATGCAACTTGGCTGGCAAGAGCCGATGATTGCCGCCTTACCCGCGCAGTGGGCAGAAGCGACGCTGCCGTCACTCTCATTAACCGCGCTGAGCCACCGACCGCTGTTCTGGTTCAAACGCGAACGTAACCCTGCCTTCTTTGATTACACCCGACACATTTTTCGTCGTGCGGGTTACTCGCCTGCCTGTATTGAAGAGCCGCTGGAACATGACGTGCTGCTGGCGCGGATCGCGCAGGGTGACGGCCTGAGCCTGATTCCGGCCTCCTTTTCCGCGATCCAACGTCAGGGCGTGATATTCCTTCCTCTTACCGATACCGAATTGCGTATTAGCATGGGGTTGCTGATGCTGCCTGAGAACGTAACAAAATTAGCATGGCTGCAGACGGTCGTGACGCAATCCCTCATCATTTCAGGCTGATGTGAATTTTTTTCACGTTGGCTGAGTATTCCTCACCTTTAACGATGATTTTTGTGTTGACGCCAGCATGCTTTTCCGTCATTTTTACATCTAGACGTCTAAACGTATAGCAGTTCACAACACAACATATAACGACAAAAGATTGATGAGGTAAGGTATGAGCTTTTTTCACGCCAACCAGCGGGAAGCGCTGAATCAGAGTCTGGCCGAAGTACAGGGGCAGATTAACGTTTCTTTCGAATTTTTCCCGCCGCGCACCAGTGAAATGGAGCAAACCCTGTGGAACTCTATCGATCGCCTGAGCAGCCTGAAGCCGAAGTTTGTTTCAGTCACCTACGGTGCAAACTCTGGTGAGCGCGACCGTACGCACAGCATTATTAAAGGCATTAAGGATCGCACTGGTCTTGAAGCAGCTCCGCACCTGACCTGTATTGATGCAACCCGCGATGAGCTGCGCACCATTGCTCAGGACTACTGGAATAACGGTATTCGTCATATTGTTGCTCTGCGCGGTGACCTGCCGCCGGGAAGCGGTAAACCGGATATGTATGCCTCTGACCTGGTGACTCTGCTGAAAGACGTTGCGGACTTTGATATCTCCGTTGCGGCTTACCCGGAAGTACACCCAGAAGCGAAGAGCGCTCAGGCCGATTTGCTGAACCTGAAGCGTAAGGTTGATGCCGGTGCAAACCGCGCCATTACTCAGTTCTTCTTCGATGTAGAAAGCTATCTGCGCTTTCGCGATCGCTGTGTGTCTGCGGGAATCGATGTGGAAATTATTCCGGGTATCCTGCCAGTCTCTAACTTTAAGCAGGCGAAAAAATTTGCCGATATGACCAATGTTCGTATCCCTTCCTGGATGTCGACCATGTTTGATGGTCTGGATGATGATGCGGAAACCCGCAAGCTGGTAGGTGCAAACATCGCTATGGACATGGTGAAAATCCTCAGTCGCGAAGGGGTGAAAGATTTTCACTTCTATACCCTTAACCGTGCCGAGATGAGCTACGCAATTTGTCACACGCTGGGAGTAAGACCAGCATAATTAGTGCCTCAGCCCTCTTCGGAGGGTTTTTTATTGATCATTTTGATCTACATCTCTGTAACTTTAAATATAAAAGGAATGAGCTATCGAATCTGTGGGTTTTTTCGACTATATCTTATCTCTGGTGGTGTATATCGTAGTCAGAACACTGTAAAGGGAGCATATAGATGAGCATGTCCGACGATAGCCAGAACGCATCAACTGCCGGTAAGTGTCCTTTTCATCAGGGCGGGCCGGATCACAGCGCGGGAGCAGGAACGAACAACCGCGACTGGTGGCCCAATCAACTCCGTGTAGATCTTTTAAACCAACATTCCAACCGTTCTAACCCGCTGGGTGAGGACTTCGACTACCGCAAAGAATTTAGCAAACTCGACTACTCTGCCCTGAAAGGGGATCTCAGAGCCCTTCTGTCCGAATCTCAACCGTGGTGGCCCGCTGACTGGGGAACCTATGCCGGATTATTTATCCGCATGGCATGGCACGGTGCAGGGACCTATCGCTCCATCGATGGACGCGGTGGCGCGGGTCGCGGACAGCAGCGTTTTGCACCACTGAACTCCTGGCCGGACAACGTCAGCCTGGATAAAGCGCGTCGTCTGCTGTGGCCAATCAAGCAGAAATATGGCCAGAAAATTTCCTGGGCCGACCTGTTTATCCTTGCGGGTAACGTGGCGCTGGAAAACTCAGGCTTCCGTACCTTCGGCTTTGGTGCCGGTCGTGAAGACGTCTGGGAACCGGATCTCGACGTAAACTGGGGTGATGAAAAAGCCTGGCTGACCCACCGTCATCCGGAAGAACTGGCAAAAGCGCCGCTGGGCGCAACCGAAATGGGCCTTATCTATGTGAACCCGGAAGGGCCGGACCATAGCGGCGAACCGCTCTCTGCGGCCGCGGCTATTCGCGCGACCTTCGGTAACATGGGTATGAACGACGAAGAAACCGTAGCGCTGATTGGCGGCGGTCATACGTTGGGTAAAACCCATGGTGCAGCACCGGCTTCGCACGTAGGCGCCGATCCAGAATCCGCACCAATTGAAGCGCAGGGCCTGGGCTGGGCCAGCAGCTACGGCAGCGGCGCGGGTGCAGACGCAATTACTTCCGGTCTGGAAGTGGTCTGGACGCAGACGCCGACCCAATGGAGCAACTATTTCTTCGAGAACCTGTTCAAATATGAATGGGTACAAACCCGCAGTCCGGCAGGCGCGATTCAATTTGAAGCGGTTGATGCGCCAGAAATTATCCCCGATCCGTTCGATCCGTCGAAAAAACGTAAGCCAACAATGTTGGTTACCGACCTGACGCTGCGTTTCGATCCTGAATTCGAGAAGATCTCCCGCCGTTTCCTGAACGATCCGCAGGCCTTCAACGAAGCATTTGCCCGCGCATGGTTTAAGCTGACGCACCGTGATATGGGGCCAAAAGCGCGTTACATCGGACCGGAAGTGCCAAAAGAAGATCTGATTTGGCAAGACCCGTTGCCGCATGCGTTCTTTAACCCAAGCGAAGAAGATATCCTGAAACTGAAGGCGACCATTGCTGCTTCCGGGTTGTCCGTGGGCGAGCTGGTGTCAGTGGCGTGGGCTTCTGCATCAACGTTCCGCGGTGGGGATAAACGTGGCGGCGCTAACGGTGCGCGTCTGGCGCTGGACCCACAGCGTGGCTGGGATGTGAATGCTACCGCGGCACGCGTACTGCCTGTGCTGGAAGGCATTTATAAGTCAGCCCATACCGCTTCGTTAGCCGATATTATCGTGCTGGCCGGTGTTGTTGGTATAGAGCAGGCGGCTAGCGCTGCGGGTGTCAGCATTAAAGTACCTTTTGCGCCGGGCCGCGTGGATGCGCGTCAGGACCAAACGGATATTGAGATGTTTGAACTGCTTGAGCCGATCGCCGATGGCTTCCGTAACTACCGCTCCCGTCCTGACGTATCGACCACCGAGTCGTTGCTGATTGATAAAGCGCAGCAGCTGACGCTGACCGCACCGGAAATGACCGTGCTGGTGGGCGGTATGCGCGTACTGGGCACCAACTTCGACGGCAGCCAGCATGGCGTCTTTACCGATCGTCCTGGCGTGCTCAGCACTGACTTCTTCGTCAATCTGCTGGATATGCGCCATGAGTGGAAGGCGGTTGATGAGTCAAAAGAGCTGTTCGAAGGTCGTGACCGTCTGAGCGGTGAAGTAAAATACACGGCAACCCGCGCCGATCTGGTGTTCGGTTCTAACTCCGTACTGCGCGCAGTGGCTGAAGTTTATGCCTGCAGCGATGCTCACGAGAAGTTCGTGAGAGATTTCGTTGCCGCATGGGTGAAAGTGATGAACCTGGATCGTTTCGATCTGCTGTAACAGATAATGCCGGATGTCGCTTGTGCGTATCCGGCATAGTATGAATAAAAAAATCCCCGCGATTGCGGGGATTTTCTATTGGCAGGTTATTCCCACTCTTGCAGGTAACGTTGACCGTACTGGTCAGCCACCAGCAGGGCGGCATACACCTGGTCCGGAGTTGCGCCGCCAGGCATGTTGTGGATGGTTTCGCCTTCTGCACAGGCTGCCTCAGCCACAATGCGCATTTTCGCCGGGATATCCTGTTTGATGTCCAGTTGCGCCAGGGTAATCGGCAGGCCAACGGAATGACACAGCGCGGCAACGGTTTCAATTTCATCAACTGGCGCGTTTTCCAGCACCAACTGCGTCAGCGTACCGAAAGCCACTTTCTCGCCGTGGTAGTAGTGATGCGCATCCGGGATTGCGGTCAGACCGTTATGAATGGCGTGAGCAGCTGCCAGGCCACCGCTTTCAAAACCGACGCCGCTCAGATAGGTGTTAGCTTCAATAACGCGCTCCAGTGCTGGAGTCACCACGTGCTGCTCGGCTGCCAGCATCGCTTTTTCACCTTCTTCGATCAGCGTATTAAAGCACAGCTCTGCCAGCGCCAGCGCCGCCTGAGTACACTGACCGCCCGCCATGGTGGTTGCGCCGCTACGTGAACAGGCACGGGCTTCGAACCAGGTCGCCAGCGCATCGCCAATACCCGCAGCTAACAGACGCGCCGGTGCGCCCGCGACAATTTTAGTATCAACAATGACCCTGTCCGGGTTGTTGGGCAGCAGCAGATAGCGATCGAATTCACCGGCATCGGTGTAAATGACGGACAGCGCGCTGCACGGCGCATCGGTAGAGGCGATGGTTGGGGCAATGGCGACAGGCACGCCCATAAAGTGCGCCAGCGCTTTGGCGGTATCCAGCGTTTTACCGCCGCCAATACCAAGTACTGCGCCACACTGCGCTTTTTCCGCTACGCCGCGCAGACGGTCGATTTCGTTTTGTGAACATTCGCCGCCAAACGGTGCAATTTCCAGCGCCAGTCCGGCATCCTGAAAGCTTTTTTCCAGTGCGCTCTGGGCAAAGCCTAAGACAAACTTGTCCCCAACGACCAGCCAGCGTTCTGCCAGTGGTTTGAGGTAGCTGCCAAGACGGGTAATAACATCGGCACCCTGGATGTACTTACCAGGTGATTGAATAATGCGATCCATACTTTATTTCCCTCACAGGTTGATGTGACCAAATGCGTTGTTCCAGTCCTGCTCAAACTTCTCTATTGCTGACTCTACCGCAGGGGTATTGAGCATTTGTTGCGCTACGTCTAATGGCAGGGTGATAGCTTCACATCCTGCCAGTAAGCAATCCAGCGCCTGACGCGGGGTTTTAAAGCTGGCTGCCAGTACCATGCTGTTTGGCGCATGCAGCTCCAGTAACGTTTGCAGTTCCTGTACTGTGCGAATCCCGTCGCCGCCCTGTGCGTCGATACGGTTAACGTAAGGCGCGATATATTTAGCTCCTGCCAGCGCAGCCAGTAGCCCCTGAGAAGCACTGTAAACGGCGGTTCCCAGCGTGGTGATACCCTCTTTTTTCAGCATCTTAATCGCGGCCAGACCTTCGGATGTCACCGGGATTTTCACTACCAGACCAGGCACCGCGTTGCTCAGGCGTTTGGCTTCTTCCACCATGCCCTGTGCGTCTCGGCTCATGGTTTGGGCAAACAAAATACCCTCTTCGCCGATGGCGTTTTGCAGGCGTGGCAGTACATCCCAGATGGATTCTTTGCTTGCCGCCACAATGCTTGGGTTGGTGGTAACACCCGCGATAGGGAAGATGCGTGCCAGACGTTCAACTTCCGCGACGTTGGCGGTATCAAGGTAAAGTTCCATACAAAAACATCCTCTTTAAAGTTCAAGTTCATGTTGCAACAGGCTGGCGATAGCGTCGGCTGAGGCGGCACTAACCAGCGCGTTACGGAATTCTTCATGCATAATGCGGCGCGCCAGACGCGAGAAAATACGCATATGCTGATCGCCTGCGGCATGTTTGTTGAGCGTCAGCATAATAATGAACTGTGCATCATCATCACCCCAACGTACCGGCGCTTGCAGGCGCGCTACGCTGATGGTGGACTGCTCAATATGTTCGGATTTGCTGTGTGGAATGGCGAAGCTAAAACCTAATCCGGTAGAGAAGACGGCTTCGCGTGCCCACAGGTCTGCTTCCAGTTTACGTGGATAGCGGCAACGGCCTGCCAGCAGGAGGTTATCGGTCATCCCTTTGATGACCTCTTCTTTACTACGCCAGTCGCTGTCCAGTGTGATGCATTCGGCGGTAACCAGAGGTGTATCTTGTTGGGTCATGCGGAACTGAGCCAGCAGATGTTCGACCTCCAGCGAGGTTCGACAAGCCATCGCTTGATTCAGCAATTGACGGCAGGCACGGCTGTCGAGTTGTGCCATCCGCGCTTTGGCGGCGGGAATGGAGGGAGCGCTCATACTGATCTCGTCCAGACCCAGTCCCACCAGCAATGGCAGCACCGAACCTTTGGCACCCAGTTCGCCGCACAGGCCAATCCATTTCCCCTGCCGATGTACTGCCTGCACGGCGTAATCCAGCGCGCGCAGGAAGGCCGGATTCAGGCTGTTGTAGTGGCGGGTAACTTTGGCGTTGTCACGGTCGACCGCCAGCAGGTATTGCGTCAGGTCATTGCTGCCAATACTAAAGAAATCAATCTCTTCACAGCATTGGTCAATGATGAACATCACAGACGGAACCTCCAGCATAATACCGAGCTGGATCTTCTCATCAAACGGAATGTGTTCACTTCGCAGTTGCTGCTTGGCTTCTGCCAGTTTCTCTTTGACCCACAGGATCTCTTCCATCGAGGAGATCATTGGGATCATGATTTTCAGGCTACCGTGCGCTGAGGCGCGCAGGATCGATCGCAGTTGCGTAGTAAACAACGTGGCATATTCTTCATAAATACGCACCGCGCGATAACCGAGAAATGGGTTGGTCTCAGCAGGAATATTCAGATAATCAACGGGTTTATCACCGCCGATATCCATGGTGCGTACAATAATGCTGCGTCCCTTTGCGGGTTCCAGCGCCTGGCAGAAAATGTTGTATAGTTCGTTCTCATCCGGGGCGCAGGTACGGTCCATATACAGCATTTCCGTACGGAACAGGCCAACCGCTTCCGCACCGTTACTAAAGGCTGCTTGTGCTTCCACGGAGTGGGCGATGTTGGCGGCGACTTCCATACGGATGCCATCAGCCGTGCGTGCCTCCTGGGTCAGCCAGATACGTTGCTGTTCCCGAATGGCATCCTGGATACGGGTTTCTTGCTGATAATAACGTACGATGGATTCATCAGGAGCAACGACGACTGCTCCTGCGTTACCATCGATATAAACCGTTTGCTGTAGCCATGGCATCAAAGATTCAATATCTACGCCAACCAGCGTAGGGATGTTGAATGACCGGGCGAGAATCACCGTGTGTGACGTAGTACCACCGCTTTTTAACAGCAAGCCTTTCAGCAATGTTTTGTCCAGTTCGAGGAACTGGCTCGGTGTTAGCTCATCCGCCATGCAAACCGTAGGCTGGGTCAGTTTTCCCGGTGCAGGGAAGCGCTGTTCCCCATAAATTTGCTGCAGAAGCTGGAAGCAAACATCGCGTACATCCAGTGCACGCTCCTGTAAATAACTGCTGCTTGAACGGGCGAATTCATCACAAAAATGTCCGGCACTTTCGACAACCGCCTGGGCGCAGCTTAACCCGCGTGATACGCCAGCGAGCAGGTGCTGGCGCAGTGAGAGGTCGCTTGCCAGCGAGCGGTGTGCTTCCAGAATCGCACTGGTAGCGCCGTCGCTGTCGAGTAATCGAAACTCAATATTTTTCATCAACAGCGTTAAACCGTTATCCAGTGCCGCTTGCTCGGTTTCAATATCTTGAGCGGATGGAAGGTTACTGAGCGCGTTAAGATCCAGCGAAGAAAGCAGACTCAGAACGCCCCCTGCGCTGCCGCTGCAGACGGTGCGAGCGCGGAAAAGCTGTGGATTTAAATGGGTGAGCGATGCCGGAAGTGGCTCCAGCTCGTTGTTTTTGGCTTCCGCTAGCGGTGCATCGCAGTGCGGAAATTCATTTCGTAACCATTGGCTCAGATGCTGGTGGGCTGCCTGTTCATCTGTACCGGAAATCAGCAACTGGCAGCTATCACCCGCCAGAGTATCGGTGCCAATCAGCGATAGTGCGCTCTTAGCGTTGCCCTTACGTTCGGTACGCAGGTTGTGCCACTCAATGTGTGAGGTAAAGGTGTTGCACTGCGTTTCTATGTGGCTTGCCGGGCGTGCATGTACGCCATTGGGTAGCTCACAGGTAAATTCCACAATCAGGGCCATAGCCTCATCTCCCATAACGATTTCTCGCTACAGGATAAAAGGGCAACGCCTGAGCCTGCCATGTGACAAATCTGCCAAAAACTGGATAAATGTAATGTAACTATCAAAGTGAGACATCCCTCACAAGTCAGCGTATCCACTATAAATTCCGAGAAACTGCAAGTTATGAGGCGGATCGCATTTTTGTACTGATATTACAAAAGTCCAGCAAATGGCCTTTTTATCCACTGTTTGCGTCGCGTCAGATTGCCTATTGTTTTCCGCAACAAGTTTATGGATATGGGCTTTAGGCAGCCCGGGAGCGACTTATGAAAGAGTTGGTACAAATCCTGAAAAATACTCGTCAGCACCTGATGACCGGTGTTTCGCATATGATCCCCTTCGTAGTAGCGGGCGGTATTTTGCTGGCTGTCTCCGTCATGCTGTATGGCAAAGGCGCGGTACCGGATGCTGCGACCGATCCTAATCTTAAAAAGCTGTTTGATATTGGCGTCGCCGGGTTGACTTTGATGGTGCCATTTCTTGCTGCTTATATCGGCTATTCCATCGCTGAACGTTCTGCTCTGGCCCCTTGTGCGATTGGCGCATGGGTGGGAAACAGCTTCGGTGCAGGTTTCTTTGGCGCATTAATTGCTGGGATTATTGGCGGTATCGTTGTCCATTATCTGAAGAAGATCCCCGTACATAAGGTGTTGCGTTCGGTAATGCCTATCTTCGTTATTCCCATCGTCGGCACTTTTATCACCGCAGGCATCATGATGTGGGGGCTGGGGGAGCCTGTTGGCGCGTTAACCACTAGCCTGACCGAGTGGCTGCAGGGTATGCAGCAGGGCAGCATTGTGCTGCTGGCGGTAATTATGGGACTGATGTTGGCCTTCGATATGGGAGGGCCAATTAACAAAGTTGCCTACGCCTTCATGCTGATTTGTGTGGCGCAGGGGGTTTATACCGTCGTGGCAATCGCCGCAGTAGGGATCTGCGTACCGCCGCTGGGTTTAGGTTTAGCGACGCTGATTGGTCGTAAGAATTTCTCTTCTGAAGAACGCGAAGCCGGTAAAGCTGCGTTGGTAATGGGCTGCGTTGGCGTAACGGAAGGCGCGATTCCGTTTGCTGCAGCCGATCCGCTGCGTGTCATTCCATCGATTATGGTGGGTTCCGCCTGTGGCACGGTAACCGCCGCCCTGTTTGGTGCGCAGTGTTATGCCGGCTGGGGCGGACTGATTGTTCTGCCTGTAGTGGAAGGAAAACTGGGTTATATCGCGGCGGTTGCCGTTGGTGCTGTAGTGACCGCCGTGTGCGTTAACGTACTGAAAAGTCTGGCGCGGAAAAAAGTGTCTCAGGTCGATCAGAAAGAAGATGACCTGGATTTAGATTTTGAAATGAATTAAGTGAGGAATGAGTCATGACCAAGATTATCGCAGTAACCGCATGTCCTTCTGGCGTTGCCCACACCTATATGGCAGCCGAAGCGCTGGAAAGCGCCGCTAAAGCTAAAGGTTGGCAAGTAAAGGTTGAGACTCAGGGTTCGATCGGTCTGGAAAACGAACTGACCGCGGCGGATGTGGCGGAAGCCGACATGGTCATTCTGACCAAGGATATTGGTATCAAGTTTGAAGAGCGCTTTGCGGGCAAAACTATCGTTCGCGTCAACATCAGCGATGCAGTGAAACGTGCCGACGCCATCATGAACAAGATTGGCGCGCATCTGGCGCAAACCGCTTAACCGTTTGTTTGCCGGATGGCGGCTTCGCCTTATCCGGCCTACAGATGCGTAGGCCTGATAAGCGTAGCGCCATCAGGCAACTATTCCCGCAGGAGTTCCTCATGACGAACCGTATCCAACGTTTAAAAACCGCTCTGTTTCAGAACAACCGTGAAATTTCGCTTGAGCGTGCGCTGTTATATACCGCCAGCCACCAGCAGACGGAGGGAGAGCCGGTTATTCTGCGTCGGGCGAAAGCCACCGCATATATTCTTGAGCACGTTGAGATTTCGATTCGTGATGAGGAACTGATTGCCGGAAACCGTACTGTTAAACCGCGTGCGGGCATTATGTCACCGGAAATGGATCCTTACTGGCTGCTTAAAGAGCTGGAGCAGTTTCCAACCCGTCCGCAGGACCGTTTTGACATCAGCGAAGAGGATAAACATCTCTATCGCGATGTGCTGTATCCGTACTGGGAAAAGCGGTCGATGAAAGATTTCATCAACGGTCAGATGACTGATGAGGTTAAAGCCGCCGTCAGTACCCAGATTTTTAGCATTAACCAGACTGACAAAGGTCAGGGACATATCATTATTGATTATCCACGCCTGTTGAATCATGGGCTTGGCGAACTGGTAGCGCAGATGCGAGCGCATTGTCTGCAGCAGCCGGAGAATCACTTTTATCAGGCTGCGCTGCTACTGCTTGAGGCTTCGCAAAAACATATTCTGCGTTACGCTATGTTGGCAGAGAAGATGGCGGAAAGCTGCCCGGATGCGCAGCGACGCCAGGAATTACTGACGATTGCTGAAAACTCTCGGCATAACGCCCAAAGCAAGCCGCAAACTTTCTGGCAGGCATGTCAGCTGTTCTGGTACATGAACATTATTTTGCAATATGAATCCAACGCCAGTTCTCTTTCACTCGGACGCTTCGACCAGTATATGCTGCCGTTTTATCAGGCTTCGCTGACGCAGGGGGAAGACCCAGCATTCTTACAAGAGATCCTCGAATCCCTATGGGTGAAATGTAATGACATCGTACTGCTGCGATCCACCAGCAGCGCGCGCTATTTCGCTGGCTTCCCAACAGGCTACACCGCGCTACTGGGGGGATTGACGGAGAATGGTCGTAGTGCGGTAAATGTATTGTCTTTCCTCTGTCTTGATGCGTATCAGAACGTACAGCTACCACAACCAAACCTCGGTGTGCGCACGAATGCATTGATCGATACACCGTTCCTGATGAAAACAGCACAGACCATTCGTCTTGGTACCGGCATCCCGCAAATCTTTAACGATGAAGTGGTGGTGCCCGCGTTTCTGAATCGCGGTGTTTCGCTGGAAGATGCGCGGGATTACGCGGTAGTAGGCTGTGTCGAGCTGTCTATTCCAGGCAGAACATACGGTTTGCACGATATCGCTATGTTTAATCTGCTGAAAGTGATGGAAATTTGTCTGCATGAGAACGAAGGCAACCGCACTCTGACGTACGACGATCTCCTGGCGCATATTCGTGCCAAAATCAGCCACTACATCACGTTGATGGTGGAGGGCAGTAATATCTGCGATATCGGTCACCGCGACTGGGCGCCGGTGCCGCTGCTCTCCTCGTTTATTAGCGACTGTCTGGATAAAGGGTGCGATATTACCGACGGCGGTGCGCGTTATAACTTCTCCGGCGTACAGGGGATCGGTATTGCAAACCTGAGCGATTCGCTGCATGCGCTCAATGGGCTGGTATTCGAACAACAGCGCTTATCTTTTGATGAACTTTTGTCGGTGCTAAAAGATAACTTTGCTACCCCGGAAGGCGAGAAAGTTCGCGCCAGGCTGATCAATCGCTTCGAAAAATACGGCAACGATATCGATGATGTAGATAACATTAGCGCCGAACTGCTACGTCATTACTGCAAAGAGGTAGAGAAATACCAGAATCCGCGCGGCGGGCAATTTACGCCGGGTTCGTATACCGTCTCTGCACACGTGCCGCTGGGTTCGGTCGTTGGGGCAACACCGGATGGCCGCTTAGCCGGGGAGCAACTGGCAGATGGGGGGCTGTCGCCGATGCTGGGACAGGATATGCAAGGACCGACGGCGGTATTGAAGTCGGTCAGCAAGCTGGATAACACACTGCTTTCCAATGGGACGTTGCTGAACGTGAAGTTTACGCCAGCCACACTGGAAGGTGAGGCCGGTTTACGCAAGCTGGCGGATTTTCTGCGGGCATTTACCCAGCTCAAACTCCAGCATATCCAGTTTAACGTGGTGAATGCCGACACATTGCGCGAAGCGCAGCAGCGCCCGCAGGATTTCACCGGGCTGGTGGTGCGCGTGGCAGGTTACAGCGCCTTCTTTGTCGAGTTGTCGAAGGAGATCCAGGATGACATTATTCGCCGCACCGCGCATCAACTGTGAGGTAATTGACCCACGAGGCGAGGAAGTCGCGCGTATATTCAACATTCAGCGTTACTCACTGAATGATGGGCAGGGTATTCGTACGGTCGTCTTTTTTAAAGGCTGTCCGCATACCTGCCCTTGGTGTGCTAACCCGGAATCACTCTCGCCACGTATTGAAACGGTACGGCGGGAGAGTAAATGTCTGCACTGTACACCCTGTCTGCGTGATGCCGACGAGTGTCCCTCTGGGGCATTTGAACGTATTGGTCGTGATATCACGTTGGACGATCTGGAACGTGAAGTGATGAAAGATGATATTTTCTTTCGCTCTTCTGGTGGGGGGGTAACGCTTTCCGGCGGTGAAGTGCTGATGCAAGCGCCCTTTGCCACACGGTTCCTGCAACGTCTGCGTCGCTGGGATGTGCGCTGTGCAATTGAAACGGCTGGCGATGTGCCGGCCGGTCGCTTGTTATCGCTGGCAAAAGAGTGTGATGAGGTGTTGTTCGACCTCAAAATAATGGATGGAGATCTGGCTCGTGAGGTCATCAACATGAACCTACCGCGTGTACTGGCGAATTTACGGCTATTGGTGGAGGAAGGGGTTAATGTCATACCTCGCCTGCCGCTGATTCCGGGCTTTACGATGACTTCAGATAACACGCGTCATGTGTTGACGATGTTGTCATCACTAGGCATAAAACAGGTACACCTGCTACCGTTTCATCAATATGGCGAGCCCAAATACAGCCTGCTCGGTTTGCCCTGGTTGATGAAAGAAGTGCCCGTACCGACGGCGCAAGAGGTGGATATTATACGTAAGATGGCAGAATGCGCCGGATTTCAGGTAACAGTAGGAGGATAGTATGACCATCGCACCTGTACGATATCTGGTTGCTGTCACCGCGTGCGTAAGCGGCGTGGCCCATACCTATATGGCAGCTGAGCGGCTGGAGAAACTCTGCCAGCAGGAAAAATGGAGCATCAAGATCGAAACTCAAGGGGCATTGGGAACCGAAAATCGCCTGATGGAAGAGGATATTAACCGCGCTGATGTGGTGTTGCTCATTACTGATATTGAACTGGCAGGAGCAGAGCGTTTTACGCAGAGCCGATACGTTCAGTCGGGCATTAGTGCATTTCTGCGTGAGCCGCAGCGGGTGATGAGCACCGTACGAAAGCTGCTTTCAGCGCCACAGCACACACATCTTACTCTGGATTAGCTTCTTTCTCCGTCAATTGGCTGTGGTACTGCCGACGGTATTCTGATGGTGAACGTTCGGTATTTTTGCGAAACAGGCGGCAGAAGTAGTTGCTGTCAACAAACCCACAAATGTGCGCCACCTCTTTAATCTTCAATTCGTAACCCTTCAACAGCGTTTTTGCGTGTTCCAGTCGCGTGTGGTTCAGGTATTCGTTAAAACCGATAGCGCCCGTTTTTTGAAAAAGATGGGAAAGATAATTGGGTGAGATGTAGAACGCCTGCGCGACGGATTCTCGGGTGAGCGGTGAAGCGTAGCGTTCGTCAATATAGTTGCGAATGGCTTCGAAAAGCGCCTGGCTGCGTGATGCGGTTTGGATCTGGCTGCCGAGCAGATCGCGGCAGTGGCTCAGTAAGCTTGCAACGATTAGCCTGGCGGTTTGCTGCTCCTGCGGCTGCATCTGCATTTCATTGAGCGTTTGCAGCAGGAATGAGCCAACACGCGGTCCACGCCGCGCAACGTGCTGGCGGGTAAGGTTTTGATATTGCTTACCGTCCCACTGAACGATGCTAAAACCCAGTTGCTGTTTGCCAAATAAGATACTGAGCGTGGTCACCGGTGTGAGCCACTGTGGAAAGTTCCAGCCACCAGCCGGAACGAACAAGGCATCGCAAGGCTGTAACGTCGCGGATGTGCCAGCAACACCGTTATCGGTGAATTCACCTTCCAGCACAATCTCCAGTCGGGGAAAATCGACCTGATACGCCAGTTCCGGCGTTGAGCTACTGGTGCTGGCAAAGTAAATCTGCCGCAGCGGTGTGGGGCCGTTGATCAGGCGAGAGAGCAGGTGGCTGATGTCGTGATACATGTTAATCCCTTGCAGGCAGCAGACAGGGAAACAGTAACGTTGAAAACAATCGCCCTCAAGTGATTATTGCCGGATGGCGGCTAATGCCTTATCCGGCCTACAAGTCTTTGCGAGCTGTAGGCCGGATAAGCGTAGCGCATCCGGCAGACTGTTACTGATTACCGATTTGATCGCCGTAAGGCAGGGTATCGTAATCAATCAGGGCATTCTTTTTGTACGGGTTGCCAATCCAGCGGGTCGTCTCTTTGAACTGCGGGCTGGTAATGGCACGAGTTGGATCGAAACCATCATAGGTGAAGCCCGCTAAATCAGACCAGGTGTGGATAAGCTCTGAGCTGCTGTATTTACGATTCACATCCTGTGAGAAGTCACGTGGGTGTGCGGCCTGCCATTTTTCCGAGGTCCACAGCAGGAACGGCACCGTATACATATGGCGCGTTGGGTTGTCTTCATTACGACCCTGCGTTTTATGCGGCGGCGTATCGTATACCTCTTCCCCATGATCGGAAAAGTACAGCAGGAAGCCGTTCGGATCAGTCGCTTTATAGTCTTTGATCAGACTGGCAATGATATGGTCATTGTAGACATTCGCGCTGTCGTAATCGTTGTAAGCTTCCAGCTCATCGTTACTCAGGCCAGCGGGCACATTGTCGATATTATTGTCGAACTTACCCTGACCATCCGGGTAACGGAATTTGTACTTAATATGCGTACCCAGCAGGTGAACGATGATGAACTTTTTCGGTGCAGGGTCAGCCAGTACTTCTTTAAATGGCGCCAGCACGTTGCTGTCATATTCGCGCGCACTTTGGGTACGCTGCTGGTTCATATAGAACTGTTTATCCGTCTGCTTAGAGAACACCGTCAGCATGGTGTTGCGGGCGGTCATCGTCTGCTGATTGGTGATCCAGAAGGCTTTATAACCTGCCTGTTTCATCATGTTCATCAGGGACGGCTGAGTCAGATACAGTTCTGGGTTCTTCTCGTTGGCAAAGGTCAGCGCCTGCTGCAGGATTTCAATGGTGTACGGACGTGAGGTCACGACATTATTGAACACGGTGAAGTTAGGATCGGATTTATGCAGCGCATCCAGTTCAGGCGTTGTTTCGCGTGGGTAACCGTACAGGCTCATGCGGCCACGTTGCGTTGACTCGCCAATCACCAGTACCAGCGTACGCGGCGCATCACCGGAGTTGTCTTTAAAGTTGGCCAGCGGCGGCAGGGCATTGTTCTCATTCAGCAGGCTATTCAGCGCGGTCAACTGCTGACGATACTGATAATACCCGGAGATGAACTGCCACGGTGCGGCAGGCTCCATGCGTGAAGCGAGGCCATCCAACGTTTTTTCAAACGGCTTATGTTTGATAAATGTGTTCACTGTCATCGGGTGCAGAATCAATCCGTATAACAGTGCAAACGACACCAGATAGCGCCAGGGTGATGGAATATGCACAGGACGCAGACGTGTCCATAGCAGAATTGCCACAGCTGTATAGGCCAGCGCAATTAAGACAATCTTCAGGCTGAAATATTGGCTCAGATATTCGCTGGCTTCGTTCGCATTGGTTTCAAACATTACGTACAGAACGCTTTGCGAGAACTCTTGCCCGTAGATGACGTAATAGCTCAGCGCAGCCAGCGAGGCCGCCCATAACACCACGCCAATGACGGCAGCAATAATGCGGATACGGTTTGGAAATAAGAATACCGGAATCAACCACAGCGAACTAAACAGCAAGGAGTCGCGTAAACCGGTAGATCCGCTGTAGCCACTAAAATAGATAACGGCCTGCAGTAATGAGGAAAAAAACCAAAAATAGAGGAGCGCCCAACCCAGGGCTTTCCAGCTAAAGGCGGGTTTAGACTGGAGTTGTAAGGATTGCATAATGTGAGCCTGTCTTTAATCGTAGCGCCAAGAGTAGCGACCAAATATTAAGAGGAACTTAAGCGTCGTGATGTAAAAAAACGCGTTTTGTTGATGATTCATTCATTAAGAGAATGAATTAAGGCGGGAATATATTGAAAATGAAACCGTTATAACAGCGATTTTTGATGTCGCCTTCGTACAATAGCACGAAGGCGACGGGAGGCGACGTTAGCCTGTATTACGCATGCCGGCTGCGACACCAGCGATGGTCACCATCAATGCTTGTTCCACGCGTGGGTCCGGTGCATTGCCCTGTTCTTCTGCCTGTCGTGAGCGGTGTAACAGCTCTGCCTGTAAGACATTCAGTGGGTCAGTATAAACATTCCTTAACTGAATGGACTCGGCAATCCACGGCAGGTCGGCCATCAAATGTGAGTCGTTGGCAATCGCCAGTACGACATCGATATCTGCTGCCAGGCGTTGGCGTAGCTCTTCACCCAGCGGCCACAGTTCTTTTTTGACCAGGCGCTGATCGTAGTACTCTGCCAACCACAGGTCTGCTTTCGCGAAAACCATTTCCAGCATGCCAAGGCGTGTGGAGAAGAATGGCCAGTCGCGGCACATGGCTTCAAGTTCGCTTTGCTTACCATCTTCAACCACTTTTTGCAGCGCGGTACCTGCACCCAGCCAGGCCGGGAGCATCAGGCGGTTCTGCGTCCAGGCGAAGATCCACGGAATGGCGCGCAGAGACTCTACCCCGCCGGTCGGACGGCGTTTTGCCGGACGTGAACCGAGCGGCAGTTTACCCAGTTCCTGCTCAGGTGTTGCCGAGCGGAAATAAGGGACGAAGTCTTTGTTTTCACGCACATATCCACGATAGAGCTCGCAGGAAATATCGGAAAGCTCATCCATGATATGACGCCAGCTATCTTTCGGTTCTGGCGGTGGTAACAGGTTGGCCTCCAGAATTGCTCCGGTGTACAGCGACAGGCTGCTGATGGTCACTTCCGGCAGGCCGTATTTAAAGCGGATCATCTCCCCTTGTTCTGTCACGCGCAGCCCGCCTTTCAGGCTGCCCGGCGGTTGAGAGAGTAGCGCCGCATGTGCAGGCGCGCCGCCGCGACCAATGGAACCACCGCGACCGTGGAACAGCGTCAGTTCGATACCGGCTTTTTCGCAGGTTTTGATTAGCGCGTCCTGAGCCTGGTATTGCGCCCAGGAGGCCGCCATCACGCCCGCGTCTTTTGCAGAATCAGAGTAGCCAATCATGACCATCTGTTTGCCCTGAATAAAGCCGCGGTACCAGTCGATATTTAAAAGTTGAGACATGACGTCATCGGCATTGTTGAGGTCGTCCAGCGTTTCAAATAGCGGAGCGACCGGCATAGCAAAACCAATTCCGGCTTCTTTCAGCAGCAGATGCACGGCCAGCACATCCGACGGAGTTTTCGCCATCGAGATAACATAGGCGGCAATGGAGCCATATGGGGCTTCGGCAATGACCCGACAGGTGTCGAGCACTTCGCGGGTGTCGTTGCTCGGTTCCCAGTTACGCGGCAGGAGCGGACGCTTGGAATTCAGTTCGCGGATCAGGAAAGCCTGTTTATCCGCTTCCGACCAGTTTTCGTAGTCGCCAATGCCCAGATAACGGGTCAGTTCGCCCAGGGCTTCAGTATGACGGGTGCTTTCCTGGCGAATATCAATACGCACCAGCGGCACACCGAAACACTTCACGCGCCTAAGGGTGTCGAGCAATTCGCCATTGGCGATAATGCCCATGCCACAGGCCTGCAGAGACTGGTAGCACGCGTATAGCGGGTCCCAGAGCTGTTCGTTTTGGGTGAGAAGTCCCGCAGGTTTCGGCAATTTCTCGCCTTTCAGACGGGCTTCAAGCCAGGCCTGGGTTGCCATCAGACGAGAACGCAGGGTTTTCATCAGATAGCGATAAGGTTCAGCTGCACCTTCTTCGCCTACCAGCGCCATCAGCTCCGGCGTGGCATCCACCATCGACAGCTCAGAAATCAGAAACTGGATGTCTTTCAGGAACAGGTCTGTCGCTTTCCAGCGGCTGAGCAGCAGCACGTGACGGGTGATATCTGCCGTTACGTTCGGGTTACCATCACGGTCACCGCCCATCCAGGAAGTAAATCGAACCGGGACAAAATCAACCGGCAGCTTATAACCCAGATGCTCTTCCAGTTGTTCATTCAGCTCACGCAGGTAGTTCGGTACACCTTCCCACAGGCTGTTTTCAACTACCGCGAAACCCCATTTAGCTTCATCAACCGGGCTTGGGCGCAGCTTGCGGATCTCATCCGTATGCCAGGACTGGGCAATGAGCTGACGCAGACGGCGCATCAGTTGGTTGCGTTCATAATCGACGAGGTCTTTGTTATCAAGCTGCTTGAGGCAGGCGTTCACTTCACCCATTTTATGGATCAGCGTACGACGAGTGATCTCGGTCGGGTGGGCGGTGAGTACCAGCTCCAGAGAGAGTGATTCTACGGCTTTCTTGATGGTGGCGTCATTGAGGTTGGGCTGCTCTTTCAGTTTACGCAGAGTGCGAGCAATCACTTCTGGGTTGCTGGCTGCTTCGCCTTTTGGCGAAATGCTGTGGTATTGCTCGGCGGTGTTGGCCAGGTTCAGGAACTGGCTAAATGCGCGGGCAACCGGCAGCAGCTCGTCGTTAGACAGATTTTGCAGTGTGGTGAGCAATTCCTGGCGATTAACTTCATTGCCAGCGCGAGATGATTTGGACAGCTTACGAATTGTTTCTACGCGATCAAGAATGTTCTCTCCCAGCGCATCCTTGATGGTCTCTCCCAGCACTTTGCCGAGCATACTGACATTACTACGCAACGCGGAATATTGTTCGTTCATATTAACCCAGACACCCCATCTATTTTGAATATGTCCTGTATCTTTCACGCCTGACTATCACGCGAAATCTTGCGGACTTAACTTTTTAGCCGTCTTTTATAAAGCCACGTAAAACACGTGACGTCAATTGCTGCGAAATCGGTTCAGCAAACGAATAAATGCCGTGAATTTACGTTATTTAATTCACATCCAATCAAATAAGCGTTGCTTATGGGAATGTTAAAAAATCACCCCGCTTACCACTAAAGGATTAGCGGGGTGACAAGCAGTTAATGCCAGCAGAAATGATGCACAACCTGGGTGATTAATTCGCGAGTTGGCTTAATAAAGCGTGTTTCCAGATATTCATCCGGCTGATGCGCCTGATTAATAGAACCTGGACCCAATACCAGCGTCGGGCAAAGCGTCTGGATAAATGGCGCTTCGGTGCAGTAGTTCACCACTTCAGTCTGTGCGCCCAGCAGTTTCTCAACCACCTCTACCAGTTGATGGTCAGGTGGACACTCATAGCCTGGAATCGGTGGATGCAGTTCCGATATGGTCAGACGACCCGGCCAGCGTTCGCTGACAGGGGCCAGCGCTTCGTTAAGTAACCCATTGAGATCGTTTAGCGTCATACCCGGTAGCGGGCGAATATCCATATGCAGTTCGCAGCAGGCGCAGATTCGGTTGGCGGCGTCGCCGCCGTGGATGTGGCCCAAATTTAACGTTGGATACGGAACGGTAAAGGCATCATGGTGATAGCGCGCTTTCAGGTCATCGCGCAGATGCATGATGTGGCCGATGGCATCATGCATCAGTTCAATCGCATTAACGCCACGCGCCGGATCGCTTGAATGACCCGATTGTCCCAGAATGCGTATCGCATTAGAGATATGGCCTTTGTGTGCGCGAACCGGTTGCAGTGAAGTGGGTTCGCCAATAATCGCGCAGTCTGGGCGCAGAGCAGTGGTTTCAGAGAAGTAGCGAGCTCCCGCCATGCTGGTCTCTTCGTCAGCAGTGGCCAGAATGTAGAGGGGCTTTTTCAGCTTCGTGACGTCGACATCACGCAACGCGTCGAGGATAAAGGCGAAGAAGCCTTTCATGTCCGCCGTACCCAAACCATAGAGCTTATTGTCATGCTCGGTCAGGGTGAACGGATCGCGCGTCCAGCGTCCGTCGTCAAAGGGTACGGTATCGGTATGGCCCGCCAACAACAGACCACCAGAGCCCTGTCCAATGCTCGCCAGCATATTGAATTTATTCCGCGTATCGGGAACCGGCTGGACCTCCACATTGAAGCCTAAATCTTTAAACCAGCCTGCCAACAGAGTGATTAAACCTGCATTGCTTTGATCGAGCGCTTCTTCGGTAGCGCTAATCGATGGCGTGGCAATCAGAGCGCGGTAAATCTCGATAAATGGCGGTAAATTGTTTTTCATTGTTGACACACCTCGGGTCATGATAGTATCAATATTCATGCAGTATTTATGAATAAAAATACATTAACGTTGAGCGTAATAAAACCCACCAAGTGTAAGGTGAGGTGATAAAGGCTTATACCTGGCAACAGAATCTAAGAAGGTGAGCAGCCCCGATGTTGAATACGCTGATTGTGGGCGCCAGTGGCTATGCCGGCGCAGAGCTTGTGACCTATGTAAATCGCCATCCTGATATGACCATAACCGCTTTGACCGTCTCAGCGCAAAGCAATGATGCAGGAAAATTAATCTCCGATTTGCATCCGCAGTTGAAAGGCATTGTCGATTTACCGTTGCAGCCAATGTCAGATATCAGCGAGTTTAGCGCAGGGGTGGATGTTGTGTTCCTCGCAACGGCTCATGAGGTAAGTCATGACCTGGCTCCGCAGTTTTTGCAGGCCGGTTGCGTGGTGTTTGACCTCTCTGGTGCGTTTCGCGTAAATGACAGCGCGTTCTATGAAAAATATTATGGTTTTACCCATCAGCATCCCGACCTGCTGGAGCAGGCAGTTTACGGGCTGGCGGAATGGAAAGAAGACCAACTGAAAGAAGCGAATCTGATTGCTGTGCCGGGTTGTTACCCGACGGCGGCGCAGCTTTCGCTGAAACCACTGATTGACGCCGGGTTGTTGGATCTCGGCCAGTGGCCGGTAATTAATGCGACCAGCGGTGTGAGCGGCGCGGGCCGTAAAGCGGCTATCTCTAATAGTTTTTGCGAAGTAAGCCTGCAACCGTATGGCGTGTTTACCCATCGTCATCAGCCGGAAATCGCTACTCATCTGGGGGCTGAAGTGATTTTCACCCCGCATCTGGGCAACTTCCCGCGCGGAATTCTGGAAACTATCACTTGCCGCCTTAAAGCGGGTGTAACTCATGCTCAGGTAGCGCAGACGCTGCAACAGGCGTATGGCGATAAACCGCTGGTGCGTCTGTATGACAAAGGGGTTCCAGCGTTGAAGAATGTGGTTGGATTACCATTCTGCGATATCGGGTTTGCTGTGCAGGGTGAGCATCTGATCGTTGTGGCGACGGAAGACAACTTATTGAAAGGCGCGGCGGCACAGGCGATGCAGTGCGCAAATATTCGTTTTGGCTTTGCCCAAACGCAGTCTCTTATTTAAGGGTGCAACAATGAATCCATTAATTATCAAGCTGGGCGGCGTTTTACTGGATAGTGAAGAGGCGCTGGAGCGCTTGTTTACCGCACTGGTGAATTATCGTGAGTCGCACCAGCGTCCGCTGGTCATTGTGCACGGTGGCGGCTGCGTGGTCGACGAGCTGATGAAGCAGCTAAATCTGCCGGTGAAAAAGAAAAATGGTCTGCGCGTCACGCCTGCCGATCAAATTGACATTATTACCGGTGCCCTGGCGGGAACGGCGAATAAAACCTTGCTGGCCTGGGCGAAAAAGCATCACATCGCGTCTGTGGGTCTGTATCTTGGCGATGGCGACAGCGTAAAAGTGACGCCGCTCGATAAAGAACTGGGTCATGTTGGACTGGCGCAGCCGGGTTCGCCTAAGCTGATTAACACGCTGCTGGAAAGCGGTTTTCTGCCGGTAGTGAGCTCTATTGGTGTCACTGATGATGGTCTGCTGATGAACGTGAATGCCGATCAGGCTGCAACGGCGCTGGCGGCAACGCTGGGTGCGGATCTGATCCTGCTCTCTGATGTGAGCGGTATTCTGGATGGCAAAGGCCAGCGCATTGCCGAAATGACCGCAGCGAAAGCGGAACAGCTGATTGAACAGGGCATTATTACCGATGGCATGATCGTGAAGGTGAATGCGGCGCTGGATGCCGCGCGTACGCTGGGCCGTCCGGTGGATATCGCCTCCTGGCGTCATGCAGAGCAGCTTCCGGCGCTGTTTAACGGCACGCCAATTGGTACGCGTATTCTGGCTTAACTATTAATGTGCCGGATGGTGGCTTCGCCTTATCCGGCCTACGTGGGTTTTGTAGGCCCGGTAAGCGCAGCACCACCGGGCAAAAATATCATATTAAGGAAATTCGTTATGGCACTTTGGGGTGGGCGTTTTACACAGGCAGCAGATCAGCGGTTCAAACAGTTCAACGACTCGTTGCGTTTTGACTACCGCCTGGCAGAACAGGATATTGTTGGCTCTGTGGCCTGGTCCAAAGCGTTGGTAACGGTCGGTGTACTGACTGCCGATGAACAGCTGCAGTTGGAAGAGGCGCTGAATAACCTGCTGGAAGAGGTTCGCGCGAATCCTCAGCAGATTTTGCAAAGCGATGCCGAAGATATTCACAGTTGGGTGGAAGGTAAGCTGATTGATAAAGTCGGCCAGCTTGGTAAAAAACTGCATACCGGGCGTAGCCGTAATGACCAGGTCGCGACCGATCTCAAGCTGTGGTGCAAAGACACGGTTATCGAATTACTGTCGGCCAATCGTCAGTTGCAAACTGCGCTGGTGGTGACGGCGGAGAATAACCAGGACGCCGTCATGCCGGGTTACACCCACCTGCAACGTGCGCAGCCGGTGACGTTTGCTCACTGGTGTCTGGCCTATGTTGAAATGTTGGCGCGTGACGAGAGCCGTTTGCAGGATGCGCTCAAACGCCTGGACGTCAGTCCGTTAGGCTGCGGCGCGCTGGCGGGTACGGCGTATGAAATCGATCGAGAGCAGTTGGCGGGTTGGTTGGGCTTTGCCTCGGCAACGCGCAACAGCCTGGACAGCGTTTCTGACCGTGACCACGTGCTGGAGTTACTCTCCGATGCCTCTATCGGCATGGTACACCTGTCGCGTTTTGCTGAAGATCTGATTTTCTTTAACACCGGCGAAGCGGGCTTTGTTGAACTCTCCGACCGTGTGACTTCCGGTTCATCTCTGATGCCGCAGAAGAAAAACCCGGATGCGCTGGAGCTGATCCGTGGCAAATGCGGTCGCGTGCAGGGTGCGCTGACCGGCATGATGATGACGTTAAAAGGCCTTCCACTGGCATACAACAAAGATATGCAGGAAGACAAAGAAGGGCTGTTCGACGCGCTCGACACCTGGCTGGACTGCCTGCATATGGCCGCGCTGGTGCTGGATGGCATTCAGGTGAAACGTCCGCGTTGTCAGGAAGCGGCGCAGCAGGGTTATGCTAACGCCACTGAGCTGGCGGATTATCTGGTGGCGAAGGGCGTCCCGTTCCGCGAAGCGCACCATATTGTGGGGGAAACGGTGGTCGAGGCGATTCGTCAGGGCAAACCTCTGGAAGCGCTGTCGCTTGCCGACTTACAAAAGTTTAGCCAGGTGATTGGTGATGACGTTTACCCGATCCTCTCGTTGCAATCGTGTCTGGATAAACGTGCAGCGAAAGGTGGCGTGTCGCCGCAGCAGGTTGCGCAGGCGATCGACTACGCGAAGGCACGTCTGTAGGTCCGATAAGGCAAAGCCGCCATCCGGCACTGTGCGCCGTTCTGCCTGATGGCGCTACGCTTATCAGGCCTACCAAACCATAACCCGGCCGAGCTTTGCGACGCCGGGCTTTTTTATGCAAAAAAAATGCGGACGCAAGGTCCGCAAAAGTTCACGTTGGCTTTAGTTATTTCGAGTATGAGAGAAACTCTCAAAACGGACAGTAGCTTCAAGGGTTAAAGGGGTACCGTTCCGTTTCTGTGGTGCATTATTAAACAGAAAGCTTGATAGGGATAATCGTTCGTTGCTATGCTACCTATCGCTACGAACTATCGTGGCGATGGAGGATGAATAATGAATATTCGTGATCTTGAATACCTGGTGGCGCTAGCCGAACATCGTCACTTCCGACGAGCGGCAGACTCCTGTCACGTTAGCCAACCCACGCTGAGCGGGCAGATCCGCAAGCTGGAAGATGAGCTTGGCGTCATGTTGCTGGAGCGTACGAGTCGCAAGGTGCTGTTCACCCAGGCCGGTTTGCTGCTGGTGGATCAGGCGCGCACCGTGCTGCGCGAGGTCAAAGTGCTCAAGGAGATGGCAAGCCAACAAGGCGAGACAATGTCTGGCCCGCTGCATATTGGTTTGATCCCAACGGTGGGGCCATACCTGCTGCCGCATATTATTCCGATGTTGCACCAGACCTTCCCAAAACTGGAGATGTATCTCCATGAAGCGCAGACACATCAGCTGTTGGCGCAACTGGATAGCGGCAAGCTCGACTGCGTCATTCTGGCGCTGGTCAAAGAGAGTGAGGCGTTCATCGAAGTACCGTTATTTGATGAGCCTATGATGCTGGCGATCTATGAAGATCACCCATGGGCAAACCGTGACTGTGTACCGATGTCCGATCTGGCGGGTGAAAAACTGCTGATGCTGGAAGATGGCCACTGTCTGCGCGATCAGGCGATGGGTTTCTGCTTTGAAGCGGGTGCTGATGAAGATACCCATTTTCGGGCAACCAGTCTGGAAACGCTGCGTAACATGGTGGCGGCAGGCAGTGGTATTACCTTACTGCCTGCGCTGGCCGTTCCGCCGGAGCGTAAGCGTGATGGTGTCGTTTATCTGCCATGCATTAAACCCGAACCGCGTCGTACGATTGGTCTGGTGTACCGTCCTGGTTCGCCGCTGCGCAGCCGTTATGAACAGCTGGCAGAGGCCATCCGTGGATCAATGGATGGCCATTTCGACAGTGCGTTAAAACAGGCGGTTTAAGCCATTTAGCGCCGCTACCCGATAGGCTTCTGCCATGGTTGGGTAGTTAAAGGTGGTGTTAACGAAGTACTCGATAGTGTTACCACCACCTTTTTGCTCCATTATCGCTTGTCCGATGTGAATAATTTCGGCCGCGCGCTCCCCAAAGCAGTGGATCCCCAAAATCTCCTTGGTTTCGCGATGGAACAGGATCTTCAGCGTTCCGACACTCATACCCACGATTTGTGCACGTGCCAGATGCTTAAACTGGGCGCGGCCAACCTCGTATGGAACTTTCATTGCCGTGAGCTGCTGTTCTGTTTTACCAACGGAGCTGATTTCCGGAATGGTGTAAATCCCGGTTGGGATATCTTCGATCAGATGCGCGGTGGCTTCGCCTTTTACCAGTGCCTGGGCGGCAATGCGTCCCTGGTCGTAGGCCGCCGATGCCAGGCTCGGATAACCAATCACATCCCCTACGGCGTACACATGCGGCAGCGCCGTCTGGTACATGCTATTCACTTTGAGCTGCCCGCGGCTGTCGGTTTTCAGACCAATGTTTTCCAGCGCCAGCGAATCGGTATTACCGGTACGGCCATTGGCGTACAGCAGGCAGTCGGCCTTCAGTTTCTTACCTGACTTCAGGTGCATGATGACCCCGTCATCGCAACCTTCAATCTTCTCATACTCTTCGTTGTGGCGAATGACCACACCGCTGTTCCAGAAGTGGTAAGAGAGCGAGTCGGACATCTCCTGATCGAGGAATGCCAGCAGACGATCGCGGGTGTTGATTAAATCAACTTTGACGTCCATTCCACGGAAGATCGACGCATATTCACATCCAATGACCCCCGCGCCATAAATCAGCACATGACGGGGTTCGTGGTGCAGGCTCAGGATAGAGTCACTGTCGTAAACCCGGGGATGCGAAAAGTCGACATCAACAGGGCGATAAGGACGCGAACCGCAGGCAATAACAAACTTATCCGCAGTCAGCGTTTCCACCGTACCGTCGTGACATTCCAGGGCGATCGTGTGTTCATCAACAAAACGGGCATTTCCCTGCAAAATTTCGCAGTGGTTGCGCTCGTAAAATCCTTGCCGCATACGCGTTTGCTGATTAATAACGTTATCAGCGTGGTTGAGAATATCGGCGAAAGAAGAACGAAGGAGTCGGGAGTGGTCGCTGTACAGTGGGTTCTGATTGAATTCAATAATGCGGCTGACGGCGTGGCGGAGAGCTTTCGACGGGATGGTGCCCCAGTGGGTACAACCTCCGCCGACATTATGATAGCGCTCAATCACCGCGACGCGCGCTCCTTGCTTAACCAGACCCATTGCCGCGCCTTCGCCGCCGGGACCGGAACCTATTACTATTGCATCGTAATCGTAAGAATGTGACATGGTCAGGCTTACCTGTTCTTATACATAAAAGCAACAGAATAGTAACATCGTTGTTGAGATAACCCAATTATCGTTGTGCTTTTTTGCGAAGTCGAAGCACAAACTGCGCGTAAACAATCATTCACAAAGCCATGCCAACCGCCTAATCTCTGGTATAGTGCCAGCAAGGTATGTGGAAGGATTCAGACATCGTGATGGGCGTTAGAGCGCAACAAAAAGAGAAAACCCGGCGTTCGCTGGTAGAAGCCGCATTTAGTCAACTCAGCGCTGAGCGTAGTTTTGCCAGCCTCAGTTTACGCGAAGTCGCTCGTGAAGCGGGCATTGCGCCAACCTCGTTTTATCGCCATTTCCGCGATGTGGATGAACTCGGCCTGACGATGGTGGACGAGAGCGGTCTGATGCTGCGTCAGTTGATGCGCCAGGCGCGCCAGCGTATCGCGAAGGGCGGGAGTGTGATCCGCACCTCGGTCTCAACATTTATGGAGTTCATCGGCAACAATCCCAACGCCTTCCGTTTATTATTGCGCGAGCGTTCGGGGACATCCGCAGCGTTTCGTGCAGCGGTCGCTCGTGAAATTCAGCACTTCATTGCGGAACTTGCGGACTATCTGGAACTCGAAAACCATATGCCTCGTGCGTTTACTGAAGCGCAAGCCGAAGCCATGGTAACCATTGTGTTCAGCGCCGGGGCAGAAGCACTGGATGTTGGCGCTGAGCAGCGCCGACAGCTGGAAGAGCGGCTGGTATTGCAACTACGCATGATCGCGAAAGGCGCATTTTATTGGTACCGCCGTGAACAAGAGAAGATGACGCACCACTCCGAGTAACGAGAAGGACAAGCAATGAAACAGTCAGGTCAAGATAAAGGTACGCTGCTGCTGGCGCTGGTTGCTGGCTTATCGATCAATGGTACATTTGCGGCGCTGTTTAGCTCCATTGTGCCATTCTCAGTATTCCCGATCATTTCGCTGGTGCTGACGGTTTATTGTCTGCATCAACGCTATCAGAACCGCACCATGCCTGTGGGATTGCCGGGCCTGGCTGCCGCCTGCTTTATCCTCGGCGTTCTGTTGTACAGCACCGTAGTACGCGCTGAATATCCGGATATCGGCTCTAACTTCTTCCCGGCGGTACTGTCGGTGATTCTGGTGTTCTGGATCGGCTTTAAAGTGCGTAACCGTAAGCAGGAAATAGCAGAGTAACAGTTGTAACTGTAGGCCGGATAAGGCAAAGCCGCCATCCGGCAATCTGAAGCGGCCGGCCTACGTTCAGTTTTACTTCTTGGTTAACAGTACGCCGCATTCCATATGGTGCGTATACGGGAACTGATCGAATAGCGCCAGACGTGAAACATTGTGCGTCTGGCTTAACGTTTCCAGGTTTTTACACAGCGTCTCCGGATTGCAGGAGATGTACAGAATGCGCGGATACGCCTGCACCATTTTCTCCGTTTCGCTGTCCAGACCGCTGCGCGGTGGGTCAACGAAAATGGTTTCACACTGGTAACTCTTCAGATCGATTCCCTGCAAACGGTTGAACTCGCGAACGCCGTTCATCGCCTGAGTAAACTCTTCGGCCGCCATGCGGATTATTTGTACGTTTTCAATCTGGTTAGCCGCAATGTTGTACTGTGCAGCAGCAACGGACGGCTTGGCGATTTCCGTTGCCAGTACGCGGTTGAAGTTTTGTGCCAGGGCTAACGAGAAATTGCCATTGCCGCAATACAGCTCCAGCAGATCGCCTTTTGAGCCCCTGGTGACATCAATCGCCCACTCCAACATCTGAATATTCATGGCGGCGTTCGGCTGGGTGAAGCTGTTCTCAACCTGGCGATAGATAATCTCTTTACCCGCAACCGGCAGGCGTTCGTCAATGTAGTCCTGATCCAGCTCGATTTTGGTTTTGGTTGCCCGGCCAATCAGATGCACATTCAGGTTTTTCGCCCGTAGCGCATCCCGCAGCGTTTCAGCTTCCTGACGCCATTCATCATCCAGCTTTTTATGGTACAGCATCGAGACCACCGCCTGATCGCTCAGGGTTGTGAGGTAATCAATCTGAAACAGTTTGTGACGCAGGACGTGGTTGTTGCGAACGCCTTCGATCATTGCCGTCATCAGCGTGTTGATAAGCTCACTGGCCGCCGGGAAGCTGTCGACACGGATACGGTTTTTGGTCTGGCTGTCGAACATGATGTGGTACAGATCATCACCGTCATGCCACAAACGGAATTCCGCGCGCATACGGTAGTGGCTGACCGGTGAGCGAAACACTTCCGGAGCCTGTGCATAAAATGGCGTCATTAAGCTCTGCAGACGCACCACTTTTTCAGCTAACTGTGCGTCGTACTGTTCTGTCGGAAGGTGTTCGGGGGTCATGATGCGTCCTGAAAAATAAAAGTACGCGGGGATTGTAGGGATTGCTCATCAGATGTCCAGTCATTGATGATTTCCGATATTGTGATACGCAGTCTGGACAGTGGGTTGTAACAAACTGTAGCATCCGTTTTCCGGTCCTGTGAGTTAAAAGGGAATCCAGTGTGAATCTGGAGCTGACGCGCAGCGGTAAGGAAGGTAGGGGATGAGCGCACCTGGTGCAGACACTGCGGCATGCCGTGGGAAGTTATCGTCTCTTTAAGTTGCCTCCAAGCCCGAAGACCTGCCGGCTAACGTCGCATCTGGCTTTCATCATCGCGTACTATCGGTGGGACCTGCGGCATCCTTCTTATATTGTGGATGCTTTACAATGATTAAAAAATCGTTGCTGTGCACGGCACTTTCCGTCACGGCATTTTCTGGTTGGGCACAGGATACTAGCCCAGATACTCTCGTCGTTACTGCCAACCGTTTTCAGCAGCCTGTTAATACTGTCCTTGCCCCCACTGATGTGGTGACGCGTGAAGATATTCAGCGCTGGCAGTCAAAAGATCTCAATGATGTCATGCGCCGATTGCCGGGCGTAGATATTTCGCAAAGCGGCGGTATGGGGAAAAGCTCCTCGCTGTATGTTCGCGGTACTGAGTCCCGGCATGTGCTGGTATTGATTGATGGAGTGCCGATGGCGCGTGCGGGCATCGGTAATGCGATTGATATTGGTCAGATTCCGGTATCGTTGGTGCAACGTGTTGAATATATTCGCGGGCCGCGTTCAGCTGTGTACGGATCTGGTGCGATCGGTGGTGTGATGAACATCATTACGATGAGTAATGAAGAGAAATCACAGATCAACGCAGGTATGGGGACTGATGGTTATCAGACCTACGACGGCACGATAAATAAACGATTTGGTGACACGATGGTGACGGCGGCTGGCGCTTACCAGACGACCAAAGGTTTTAACATTCAACCTGACTCCCCTTACAGCGGCGACAGCGATCGCGATGGTTATCGCAACAAACTGTTCTGGGGCGGCTTGCAGCACAAGTTTAACGATAACTTCTCCGGTTTCTTCCGTGGTTACGGCTACACGGCGAATAGCGATTACGATCAGGGCTCTTATGGCTATGCTGGCGGTAATGACGAAGCTCAGAATTACACTCAGTCCTGGGATTCCGGCCTTCGTTACAGCTCAGGTATCTATTCCGCCCAACTGATTGCTAACTACCAGCATCTCAAAGATTACAACTATAGCAATCAACTCGGTCGTTATGCGGGGGATGCTACGCTGGATAATATGGAACAGCGCTATATTCAGTGGGGAAATAACGTTGAGGTTGGGCATGGAGCGATTAGCGGTGGTGTCGACTGGAAACAAGAAAAGCTGACTTCCAGTAGTACCACGAAATCGGACGCTTATAAACGTGATACGACCGGACTTTATCTAACTGGGCAACAACAAATTGATAGCGTCACGCTGGAAGCCTCAGGCCGTGAAGATCATGATGAACAATTCGGCTGGCATGGCACCTGGCAGACTGCTGCAGGCTGGGAGTTTGTTGATGGCTATCGTGCAACGCTCTCTTACGGCACAGGTTTCCTGGCTCCTTCACTTGGTCAGCAATACGGGGCTACGCGTTTTGCCTCTTCCTATGGGCCGGGTATTGCAGCCAACCCGAATTTGAAACCGGAAGAATCTAAACAGTGGGAAGCAGGGATTGATGGATTGACAGGGCCGCTTGATTGGCGTCTTTCGGCATATCATTATGAAATTCAAAACCTGATCGATTACAAGAATAACCAGTACGTCAACGTTAAGTCAGCCACGATTAAAGGGCTGGAATGGACTGGGAATGTTACGACTGGCCCGGTAGATCATCACCTGACGCTACAGTATGTTGACCCGCGGGATGATGATACGAATAAGGTACTCTATCGCCGAGCAAAACAGCAGGTTAAGTATGAGTTAACTGGGCAGGTTCAGGACTTGGGGTGGAACGTTGCTTATCAATATATAGGTGAACGTTACGATAATGATTACGACAATAATCGTGATGTTAAATTAGGCGGCGTCAGCTTGTGGGATATCGGAGTGTCATATCCAATCACCTCACAGCTGACAGTTCGTGGTAAAATCGCCAACCTGTTCGATAAAGATTACGAGACAGTTTATGGCTACGCAACTGCAGGACGGGAATACACCTTGTCTGGCAGCTACACCTTCTGATCCCCGTCCCACCGTGCTGGTGTTTGATTCCGGCGTCGGTGGGTTGTCGGTCTATGACGAGATCCGGCGCCTTCTGCCGGATCTCCACTATATCTACGCTTTCGACAACGTCGCCTTTCCTTATGGAGAGAAGAGCGAGGAGTTTATCGTCGAGCGTGTTGTTGAGATAGTGACTGCGGTCCAGCAGCGCTATCCCCTCTCTCTTGCGGTCATCGCGTGTAATACAGCAAGCACGGTGTCGCTCCCTGCGTTACGTGAGAAATTTGCTTTCCCGGTTGTGGGCGTGGTGCCTGCGATTAAACCGGCAGCGCGACTCACGGCGAACGGTGTTGTGGGGCTACTGGCTACACGTGCAACGGTGAAGCGCTCGTATACCCATGAGCTGATTGCGCGATTCGCTAACGAATGCCAAATTGCAATGTTGGGTTCTGCTGAGCTGGTGGAACTGGCGGAAGCGAAGCTGCACGGTGAAACAGTTTCTCTGGAAGAACTGCGGCGTATTCTGCGTCCATGGCTGCGGATGTCTGAACCACCTGACACAGTAGTGCTCGGTTGCACTCATTTCCCTCTATTACAGGAAGAGCTTTTACAGGTCCTGCCCGAGGGGACGAGACTGGTGGATTCTGGTGCCGCGATAGCGCGCCGCACGGCCTGGTTGTTAGAGCATGAAGCGCCAGATGCGAAATCAACCGATGAGAACGTCGCATTTTGTATGGCAATGACGACAGAAGCTGAACAATTATTGCCTGTGCTACAGCGCTATGGCTTTAAAACGCTCGAAAAACTGTCAGTTTAAGTGGTTTTGATGAAAAAATACGCACTCGGAAGATTATTTTAAATTTCCCCTTGTCAGCCTGAAATAACTCCCTATAATGCGCCTCCACTGAC
>NZ_JAOWGX010000027.1:0-32949 GCF_030332915.1 Citrobacter sp. Cpo040 | reverse complement strand
GCATTCGACCAGATCGATAACGCGCCGGAAGAAAAAGCTCGTGGTATCACCATCAACACTTCTCACGTTGAATATGACACCCCGACTCGCCACTACGCACACGTAGACTGCCCGGGCCACGCCGACTATGTTAAAAACATGATCACCGGTGCTGCGCAGATGGACGGCGCGATCCTGGTTGTTGCTGCGACTGACGGCCCGATGCCGCAGACTCGTGAGCACATCCTGCTGGGTCGTCAGGTAGGCGTTCCGTACATCATCGTGTTCCTGAACAAATGCGACATGGTTGATGACGAAGAGCTGCTGGAACTGGTAGAAATGGAAGTTCGTGAACTTCTGTCTCAGTACGATTTCCCGGGCGACGACACTCCGATCGTTCGTGGTTCTGCTCTGAAAGCGCTGGAAGGCGAAGCAGAGTGGGAAGCGAAAATCATCGAACTGGCTGGCTTCCTGGATTCTTACATCCCAGAACCAGAGCGTGCGATTGACAAGCCGTTCCTGCTGCCTATCGAAGACGTATTCTCCATCTCCGGTCGTGGTACCGTTGTTACCGGTCGTGTAGAGCGCGGTATCATCAAAGTTGGTGAAGAAGTTGAAATCGTTGGTATCAAAGAGACTGCTAAGTCTACCTGTACTGGCGTTGAAATGTTCCGCAAACTGCTGGACGAAGGCCGTGCTGGTGAGAACGTTGGTGTTCTGCTGCGTGGTATCAAACGTGAAGAAATCGAACGTGGTCAGGTACTGGCTAAGCCGGGCTCTATCAAGCCGCACACCAAGTTCGAATCTGAAGTGTACATTCTGTCCAAAGACGAAGGCGGCCGTCATACTCCGTTCTTCAAAGGCTACCGTCCGCAGTTCTACTTCCGTACTACTGACGTGACTGGTACCATCGAACTGCCAGAAGGCGTAGAGATGGTAATGCCGGGCGACAACATCAAAATGGTTGTTACCCTGATCCACCCAATCGCGATGGACGACGGTCTGCGTTTCGCAATCCGTGAAGGCGGCCGTACTGTTGGTGCGGGCGTTGTTGCCAAAGTAATGAGCTAATTGCCGAATAACATTTGACGCAATGCGCAATAAAAGGGCATCATTTGATGCCCTTTTTGCACGCTTTCACACCAGAACCTGGCTCATCAGTGATTTTTTTTGTCATAATCATTGCTGAGACAGGCTCTGAAGAGGGCGTTTAGTCCGAAACGCACCAGAGCATTTCGGTTTGGATCGCCTCGCTTACGCGGGGTGAAAATGTTTGTAGAATACTTCTGACAGGTTGGTTTATGAGTGCGAATACCGAAGCTCAAGGAAGCGGGCGCGGCCTGGAAGCGATGAAGTGGGTTGTTGTCGCTGTATTGCTGCTTGTAGCTATCGTTGGCAACTACCTCTATCGTGACATGATGCTGCCGCTGCGTGCGCTGGCCGTAGTGATTCTGATTGCCGCAGCGGGTGGTGTCGCGCTGTTGACAACAAAAGGTAAAGCGACCGTTGCTTTTGCCCGTGAAGCGAGAACCGAAGTCCGTAAGGTCATTTGGCCAACTCGCCAGGAAACATTGCACACCACATTAATTGTGGCTGCGGTTACCGCAGTAATGTCACTGATCCTGTGGGGACTGGATGGTATTCTGGTTCGCCTGGTATCCTTTATCACTGGCCTGAGGTTCTAAGATGTCTGAAGCCCCTAAAAAGCGCTGGTACGTCGTTCAGGCGTTTTCCGGTTTTGAAGGCCGCGTAGCCACGTCGCTGCGCGAATATATCAAGTTACAAAATATGGAAGAGCTGTTTGGCGAAGTCATGGTGCCGACCGAAGAAGTGGTCGAAATCCGTGGTGGCCAGCGTCGCAAGAGCGAACGTAAATTCTTCCCGGGCTATGTACTGGTCCAGATGGTGATGAATGACGCAAGCTGGCACCTGGTGCGCAGCGTGCCGCGTGTGATGGGCTTTATCGGCGGTACATCTGACCGTCCGGCGCCGATCAGCGACAAAGAAGTTGATGCGATCATGAACCGTCTGCAGCAGGTTGGCGATAAACCGCGTCCGAAAACGATGTTTGAGCCAGGTGAAATGGTTCGCGTTAGTGACGGTCCGTTTGCTGACTTTAACGGTGTGGTTGAAGAAGTGGACTACGAGAAGTCCCGCCTGAAAGTCTCTGTTTCTATCTTCGGTCGTGCGACCCCAGTAGAACTGGACTTTGCCCAGGTAGAAAAAGCCTAAACAGCGATCAAAAAAGCGGCGATTTAATCGTTGCACAAGGCGCGAGATTGGAATACAATTTCGCGCCTTTTGTTTTTATGGGCCCTGTCCGTAAAACGAATTTAATCACGGGGAGCCTCCTTGAGGCGCTATAACCCAACTAGAGGAATTTAGAATGGCTAAGAAAGTCCAGGCCTACGTCAAGCTGCAGGTTGCAGCTGGTATGGCTAACCCGAGTCCGCCGGTAGGTCCAGCACTGGGTCAACAAGGCGTGAACATCATGGAATTCTGCAAAGCGTTCAACGCAAAAACTGATTCCATGGAAAAAGGTCTGCCGATCCCGGTTGTTATCACCGTTTACGCTGACCGTTCTTTCACTTTCGTTACCAAAACGCCTCCGGCAGCAGTTCTGCTGAAGAAAGCGGCTGGTATCAAGTCTGGTTCCGGCAAGCCGAACAAAGACAAAGTGGGTAAAATTTCCCGCGCTCAGCTGCAGGAAATCGCGCAGACCAAAGCTGCCGACATGACTGGTTCCGACATTGAAGCGATGACTCGCTCCATTGAAGGTACTGCACGTTCCATGGGCCTGGTAGTGGAGGACTAAGAAATGGCTAAACTGACCAAGCGTATGCGCGTGATCCGTGACAAAGTTGATGCAACTAAACAGTACGACATCAACGAAGCTATTGCTCTGCTGAAAGAGCTGGCCACTGCTAAATTCGTAGAAAGCGTAGACGTTGCCGTTAACCTCGGCATCGACGCTCGTAAATCTGACCAGAACGTACGTGGTGCAACTGTACTGCCGCACGGTACTGGCCGTTCCGTTCGCGTAGCCGTATTTGCCCAGGGCGCAAACGCTGAAGCTGCTAAAGCTGCAGGCGCTGAGCTGGTAGGTATGGAAGATCTGGCTGACCAGATCAAGAAAGGCGAAATGAACTTTGACGTTGTTATTGCTTCCCCGGATGCAATGCGCGTTGTTGGCCAGTTGGGTCAGGTTCTGGGCCCGCGCGGCCTGATGCCAAACCCGAAAGTTGGTACTGTAACCCCTAACGTTGCTGAAGCAGTTAAGAACGCTAAAGCAGGTCAGGTTCGTTACCGTAACGACAAAAACGGCATCATCCACACCACCATCGGTAAAGTGGATTTTGACGCTGACAAACTGAAAGAAAACCTGGAATCTCTGCTGGTTGCGCTGAAAAAAGCGAAACCGACTCAGGCTAAAGGCGTGTACATCAAGAAAGTTAGCATCTCCACCACCATGGGTGCTGGTGTTGCCGTTGATCAGTCCGGTCTGACTGCGACAGTGGCGAACTAATATTCGCCTTTACGTGGGCGGTGATTTTGTCTACAATCTTACCCCCACGTTTCTGTTTAAATAAACAGAACTCTATGCGAGTCATTTGAATTGTAGCAAGGCAGCAATTGAGTGAATCGTCGGGAGTGTAATTAACTACATGACCGGTGTGAACGAGAGCAGCTAACGCGGTTACAGTTCAAAGGGCGAAGTCATAGACAAGATTTGTTCGTTGGAGCCTGGCCTATCCAGGCCTCCGTCGAAGACCGCAGGTGTTTCGTAAGAAACTTAATGCCCTGCGTAGACGGTGACAGAACGCTAAGATTATTTCTGATACTCTGGCTTGTTTCTGCTCACCGTATTTAGACGCTCTTTCCGTTGGGGAGAGTGAAGTGAGTTCCGGAACATGAGTTCCGGCAAACATCCAGGAGCAAAGCTAATGGCTTTAAATCTTCAAGACAAACAAGCGATTGTTGCTGAAGTCAGCGAAGTAGCCAAAGGCGCGCTGTCTGCAGTAGTTGCGGATTCCCGTGGCGTAACTGTAGATAAAATGACTGAACTGCGTAAAGCAGGTCGTGAAGCTGGCGTATACATGCGTGTTGTTCGTAACACCCTGCTGCGCCGCGTCGTTGAAGGTACTCAGTTCGAGTGCCTGAAAGACACGTTTGTTGGTCCGACCCTGATTGCATACTCTATGGAACACCCGGGCGCTGCTGCTCGTCTGTTCAAAGAGTTCGCGAAAGCGAATGCAAAATTTGAGGTCAAAGCCGCAGCCTTTGAAGGTGAATTGATCCCGGCATCGCAAATCGATCGCCTGGCAACTCTGCCGACCTACGAAGAAGCAATTGCACGCCTGATGGCAACCATGAAAGAAGCTTCGGCTGGCAAACTGGTTCGTACTCTGGCTGCTGTACGCGATGCGAAAGAAGCTGCTTAATCGCAGTTATCTTTCTCAAGCATCTGCTTACGTATAAACTTATTCTGATTTTCAGGAACAATTTAAATGTCTATCACTAAAGATCAAATCATTGAAGCAGTATCCGCTATGTCCGTAATGGACGTTGTAGAACTGATCTCTGCAATGGAAGAAAAATTCGGTGTTTCCGCTGCTGCTGCTGTAGCTGTAGCTGCTGGCCCGGCTGAAGCTGCTGAAGAAAAAACTGAATTCGACGTAATTCTGAAAGCTGCTGGCGCTAACAAAGTTGCTGTAATCAAAGCAGTACGTGGCGCAACTGGCCTGGGTCTGAAAGAAGCTAAAGACCTGGTAGAATCTGCTCCGGCTGCCCTGAAAGAAGGCATCAGCAAAGACGACGCAGAAGCACTGAAAAAATCTCTGGAAGAAGCTGGCGCTGAAGTTGAAGTTAAATAAGCCAACTTTTCTGGTTGCAGCCTAAGAAATTAGGCTGATGGCTGGTGACTTTTTAGTCACCAGCCTTTTTGCGCTGTAAGGCGCCAGTAGCATTTCACACTGTTTGACTACTGCTGTGCCTTTCAATGCTTGTTTCTATCGACGTCTTAATATACTGCGACAGAGCATCAGTTCTGTGTAAATCGCAATGAAATGGTTTAAGCGTGATAGCAACAGGCATTGCGGAAAGTATTCGATTTTCCGGTCAACAAAATAGTGTTGCACAAACTGTCCCTTCGTCGGACAGATGGGTCGACTTGTCAGCGAGCTGAGGAACCCTAATGGTTTACTCCTATACCGAGAAAAAACGTATTCGTAAGGATTTTGGTAAACGTCCACAAGTGTTGGACATACCTTATCTCCTTTCTATCCAGCTTGACTCGTTTCAGAAGTTCATCGAGCAAGATCCTGAAGGGCAGTATGGTCTGGAAGCAGCTTTCCGTTCCGTTTTCCCGATTCAGAGCTACAGCGGTAATTCCGAGCTGCAATACGTCAGCTACCGCCTTGGCGAACCGGTGTTTGACGTTCAGGAATGTCAGATCCGTGGCGTGACCTATTCCGCACCGCTGCGCGTAAAACTGCGTCTGGTGATCTACGAGCGCGAAGCGCCGGAAGGCACCGTAAAAGACATTAAAGAACAAGAAGTCTACATGGGCGAAATTCCGCTCATGACTGACAACGGTACCTTTGTAATCAATGGTACTGAGCGTGTTATCGTTTCTCAGCTGCACCGTAGTCCTGGCGTCTTCTTTGACTCCGACAAAGGTAAAACCCACTCTTCGGGTAAAGTGCTGTATAACGCGCGCATCATCCCTTACCGTGGTTCCTGGCTGGACTTCGAATTCGATCCGAAGGACAACCTGTTCGTACGTATTGACCGTCGCCGTAAACTGCCTGCGACCATTATTCTGCGTGCACTGAACTACACCACTGAGCAGATCCTTGACCTGTTCTTTGAAAAAGTTGTTTTCGAAATTCGCGACAACAAGCTGCAGATGGAACTGGTGCCGGAACGCCTGCGTGGTGAAACCGCTTCCTTTGACATTGAAGCTAACGGCAAAGTCTACGTCGAAAAAGGCCGTCGCATCACTGCGCGCCACATTCGCCAACTGGAAAAAGACGATATCAAACATATCGAAGTTCCGGTTGAATACATTGCTGGTAAAGTTGCGGCTAAAGACTACGTTGACGAATCTACTGGCGAGCTGATCTGCGCAGCTAACATGGAGCTGAGCCTGGATCTGCTGGCTAAGCTGAGCCAGTCTGGTCACAAGCGTATCGAAACGCTGTTCACTAACGATCTGGATCACGGTCCGTACATTTCTGAAACTGTACGTGTTGACCCAACCAACGATCGTCTGAGCGCACTGGTAGAAATCTACCGCATGATGCGTCCTGGTGAGCCGCCGACTCGTGAAGCTGCTGAAAGCCTGTTCGAGAACCTGTTCTTCTCCGAAGACCGCTATGACCTGTCTGCGGTTGGTCGTATGAAGTTCAACCGTTCTCTGCTGCGCGACGAAATCGAAGGTTCCGGTATCCTGAGCAAAGACGACATCATCGAAGTGATGAAGAAGCTCATCGATATCCGTAACGGTAAAGGCGAAGTCGATGATATCGACCACCTCGGCAACCGTCGTATCCGTTCCGTAGGCGAAATGGCGGAAAACCAGTTCCGCGTTGGCCTGGTACGTGTTGAGCGTGCGGTGAAAGAGCGTCTGTCTCTGGGCGATCTGGATACCCTGATGCCTCAGGATATGATCAACGCCAAGCCGATTTCTGCGGCAGTGAAAGAGTTCTTTGGTTCCAGCCAGCTGTCTCAGTTTATGGACCAGAACAACCCGCTGTCTGAGATTACGCACAAACGTCGTATCTCTGCACTCGGCCCAGGCGGTCTGACCCGTGAACGCGCAGGCTTCGAAGTTCGAGACGTACACCCTACTCACTACGGTCGCGTATGTCCAATCGAAACGCCTGAAGGTCCGAACATCGGTCTGATCAACTCCCTGTCCGTGTATGCACAGACTAACGAATACGGCTTCCTCGAGACTCCGTACCGTAAAGTGACTGACGGTGTTGTAACTGACGAAATTCATTACCTGTCTGCTATCGAAGAAGGCAACTACGTTATCGCTCAGGCGAACTCCAACCTGGATGACGAAGGCCACTTTGTAGAAGATCTGGTTACCTGCCGTAGCAAAGGCGAATCCAGCTTGTTCAGCCGCGACCAGGTTGACTACATGGACGTATCCACCCAGCAGGTGGTATCCGTCGGTGCGTCCCTGATCCCGTTCCTGGAACACGATGACGCCAACCGTGCATTGATGGGTGCGAACATGCAACGTCAGGCGGTTCCGACTCTGCGCGCTGATAAGCCGCTGGTTGGTACCGGTATGGAACGTGCTGTTGCCGTTGACTCCGGTGTTACTGCAGTTGCTAAACGTGGCGGTACTGTTCAGTACGTGGATGCTTCCCGTATCGTTATCAAAGTTAACGAAGACGAGATGTACCCGGGCGAAGCAGGTATCGACATTTATAACCTGACCAAATACACCCGTTCTAACCAGAACACCTGTATCAACCAGATGCCTTGCGTATCTCTGGGCGAGCCGGTTGAACGTGGTGATGTGCTGGCAGACGGTCCGTCCACCGACCTCGGTGAACTGGCGCTGGGTCAGAACATGCGCGTGGCATTCATGCCATGGAATGGTTACAACTTCGAAGACTCCATCCTCGTATCCGAGCGTGTTGTCCAGGAAGACCGTTTCACCACCATCCACATTCAGGAACTGGCATGTGTGTCCCGTGACACCAAGCTGGGGCCAGAAGAGATCACCGCTGACATCCCGAACGTGGGTGAAGCTGCGCTCTCCAAACTGGATGAATCCGGTATCGTTTATATCGGTGCGGAAGTGACCGGTGGCGACATTCTGGTTGGTAAGGTAACGCCGAAAGGTGAAACCCAACTGACGCCAGAAGAGAAGCTGCTGCGTGCGATCTTCGGTGAGAAAGCGTCTGACGTTAAAGACTCTTCTCTGCGCGTGCCAAACGGTGTTTCCGGTACGATTATCGACGTTCAGGTCTTTACTCGCGATGGCGTAGAAAAAGACAAACGTGCGCTGGAAATCGAAGAGATGCAGCTGAAGCAGGCGAAAAAAGACCTGTCTGAAGAACTGCAGATCCTCGAAGCTGGCCTGTTCAGCCGTATCTACGCTGTGCTGGTTTCCGGTGGTGTTGAAGCTGAGAAGCTCGACAAACTGCCGCGTGACCGCTGGTTAGAACTCGGCCTGACCGACGAAGAGAAACAGAATCAGCTGGAACAACTGGCTGAGCAGTACGACGAACTGAAACACGAATTCGAGAAAAAACTCGAAGCGAAACGCCGTAAAATCACTCAGGGCGACGATCTGGCACCGGGCGTGCTGAAGATTGTTAAGGTGTATCTGGCGGTTAAACGTCGGATCCAGCCTGGTGATAAGATGGCAGGTCGTCACGGTAACAAGGGTGTAATCTCTAAGATCAACCCGATCGAAGATATGCCACACGATGCTAACGGTACGCCGGTAGATATCGTACTGAACCCGCTGGGCGTACCATCGCGTATGAACATCGGTCAGATCCTTGAAACCCACCTGGGTATGGCTGCAAAAGGTATCGGCGATAAGATCAACGCCATGCTGAAACAGCAGCAAGAAGTCGCGAAACTGCGCGAATTCATCCAGCGTGCTTACGATCTGGGTTCAGATGTTCGTCAGAAAGTTGACCTGAATACCTTCAGCGATGAAGAAGTTCTGCGTCTGGCTGAAAACCTGAAAAAAGGTATGCCGATCGCAACGCCGGTATTCGACGGTGCGAAAGAGTCTGAAATCAAGGAACTGTTACAGCTGGGTGGCCTGCCGACTTCCGGTCAGATCACACTGTTCGACGGTCGTACCGGTGAGCAGTTCGAGCGCCAGGTTACCGTTGGCTACATGTACATGCTGAAACTGAACCACCTGGTTGATGACAAGATGCATGCGCGTTCTACCGGTTCTTACAGCCTGGTTACTCAGCAGCCGCTGGGTGGTAAGGCGCAGTTCGGTGGTCAGCGCTTCGGGGAGATGGAAGTGTGGGCGCTGGAAGCATATGGCGCAGCATACACCCTGCAGGAAATGCTCACCGTTAAGTCTGATGACGTGAACGGTCGTACTAAGATGTATAAAAACATCGTGGACGGCAACCATCAGATGGAACCAGGCATGCCGGAATCCTTCAACGTACTGTTGAAAGAGATTCGTTCGCTGGGTATCAACATCGAGCTGGAAGACGAGTAACTCTCGATCAAACAGGTCACTGGTGCTGGCGTAACAGCCAGCGCCAGATTGTGCTAACTCCGACGGGAGCAAATCCGTGAAAGATTTATTAAAGTTTCTGAAAGCGCAGACTAAAACCGAAGAGTTTGATGCGATCAAAATTGCTCTGGCCTCGCCAGACATGATCCGTTCATGGTCTTTCGGTGAAGTTAAGAAGCCGGAAACCATTAACTACCGTACGTTCAAACCTGAACGTGACGGCCTTTTCTGCGCCCGTATCTTTGGGCCGGTAAAAGACTATGAGTGCCTGTGCGGTAAGTACAAGCGCCTGAAACACCGTGGTGTGATCTGTGAGAAGTGCGGCGTTGAAGTGACCCAGACCAAAGTACGCCGTGAGCGTATGGGCCACATCGAGCTGGCGTCTCCGACCGCTCACATCTGGTTCCTGAAATCTCTGCCGTCCCGTATCGGTTTGCTGCTCGATATGCCGCTGCGCGATATCGAACGTGTACTGTACTTCGAATCCTATGTTGTTATCGAAGGCGGTATGACTAACCTGGAACGTCAACAGATTCTGACTGAAGAGCAGTATCTGGACGCGCTGGAAGAGTTCGGTGACGAATTCGACGCGAAGATGGGTGCGGAAGCTATTCAGGCCCTGCTGAAGAGCATGGATCTGGAGCAAGAGTGTGAAACTCTGCGCGAAGAGCTGAACGAAACCAACTCCGAAACCAAGCGTAAGAAGCTGACCAAGCGTATCAAACTGCTGGAAGCCTTCGTACAGTCTGGCAACAAGCCAGAGTGGATGATCCTGACCGTTCTGCCGGTTCTGCCGCCAGATCTGCGTCCGCTGGTTCCGCTGGATGGTGGTCGTTTCGCAACATCGGATCTGAACGATCTGTATCGTCGCGTTATCAACCGTAACAACCGTCTGAAGCGTCTGCTGGATCTGGCTGCGCCGGACATCATCGTACGCAACGAAAAACGTATGCTGCAGGAAGCGGTTGACGCCCTGCTGGATAACGGTCGTCGCGGTCGTGCGATCACCGGTTCTAACAAACGTCCTCTGAAATCTTTGGCCGACATGATCAAAGGTAAGCAGGGTCGTTTCCGTCAGAACCTGCTCGGTAAGCGTGTTGACTACTCCGGTCGTTCTGTAATCACCGTAGGTCCATACCTGCGTCTGCATCAGTGCGGTCTGCCGAAGAAAATGGCACTGGAACTGTTCAAACCGTTCATCTACGGCAAGCTGGAACTGCGTGGCCTGGCCACCACCATCAAAGCCGCTAAGAAAATGGTTGAGCGTGAAGAAGCTGTCGTTTGGGATATCCTGGACGAAGTTATCCGCGAACACCCGGTACTGCTGAACCGTGCACCAACACTGCACCGTCTGGGTATCCAGGCATTTGAACCGGTACTGATCGAAGGTAAAGCTATCCAGCTGCACCCGCTGGTTTGTGCGGCATATAACGCCGACTTCGATGGTGACCAGATGGCTGTTCACGTACCGCTGACGCTGGAAGCCCAGCTCGAAGCGCGTGCGCTGATGATGTCTACCAACAACATCCTGTCTCCGGCGAACGGCGAACCTATCATCGTTCCGTCTCAGGACGTTGTATTGGGTCTGTACTACATGACCCGTGACTGTGTTAACGCCAAAGGCGAAGGCATGGTGCTGACTGGCCCGAAAGAAGCTGAGCGTATCTATCGCGCAGGTCTGGCCTCTCTGCATGCGCGCGTTAAAGTGCGTATCACCGAATATGAAAAAGATGAAAACGGCGAATTCGTTGCGAAAACCAGCCTGAAAGACACGACCGTTGGCCGTGCCATTCTGTGGATGATCGTACCGAAAGGTCTGCCTTTCTCCATCGTCAATCAGGCGCTGGGCAAGAAAGCTATCTCCAAAATGCTGAACACCTGTTACCGCATTCTGGGCCTGAAGCCGACCGTTATCTTCGCTGACCAGACAATGTACACCGGCTTTGCATATGCAGCGCGTTCAGGTGCATCTGTTGGTATTGATGACATGGTCATCCCAGAGAAGAAACACGAGATCATCTCTGAAGCGGAAGCTGAAGTTGCTGAGATCCAGGAGCAGTTCCAGTCTGGTCTGGTAACCGCAGGCGAACGCTATAACAAAGTTATCGATATCTGGGCTGCGGCGAACGATCGTGTATCCAAAGCGATGATGGATAACCTGCAAACCGAAACCGTTATTAACCGTGACGGCGTAGAAGAGCAGCAGGTTTCCTTCAACAGCATCTACATGATGGCCGACTCCGGTGCGCGTGGTTCTGCAGCACAGATTCGTCAGCTGGCCGGTATGCGTGGTCTGATGGCGAAGCCAGATGGCTCCATCATCGAAACGCCAATCACCGCGAACTTCCGTGAAGGTCTGAACGTACTCCAGTACTTCATCTCTACTCACGGTGCTCGTAAAGGTCTGGCGGATACCGCACTGAAAACAGCGAACTCCGGTTATCTGACTCGTCGTCTGGTTGACGTCGCGCAGGACCTGGTTGTTACTGAAGACGATTGCGGCACTCTGGAAGGCATCACCATGACCCCGGTTATCGAGGGTGGTGATGTTAAAGAGCCGCTGCGCGATCGCGTTCTGGGTCGTGTAACTGCTGAAGACGTTCTGAAGCCGGGTACGGCGGATATTCTGGTTCCACGCAACACGCTGCTGCACGAACAGTGGTGTGATCTGCTGGAAGAGAACTCCGTTGACTCCGTTAAAGTCCGTTCCGTTGTATCTTGTGACACCGACTTTGGTGTATGTGCGCACTGCTACGGTCGTGACCTGGCGCGTGGCCACATCATCAACAAAGGTGAAGCAATCGGCGTTATCGCGGCACAGTCCATCGGTGAACCGGGTACACAGCTGACGATGCGTACGTTCCACATCGGTGGTGCGGCATCTCGTGCGGCTGCTGAATCCAGCATCCAGGTGAAAAACAAAGGTAGCATCCGTCTGAGCAACGCGAAGTCGGTTGTGAACTCCAGCGGTAAACTGGTTATCACCTCACGTAACACCGAACTGAAACTGATCGACGAATTCGGCCGTACCAAAGAAAGCTATAAAGTGCCTTACGGCTCCGTTATGGCGAAAGGTGATGGCGAACAGGTTGCTGGCGGCGAAACCGTAGCAAACTGGGATCCGCACACCATGCCGGTTATCACCGAAGTGAGTGGTTTCGTCCGCTTCACTGACATGATCGACGGCCAGACCATTACTCGTCAGACCGACGAGCTGACCGGTCTGTCTTCTCTGGTGGTTCTGGATTCTGCAGAGCGTACTGCGGGTGGTAAAGACCTGCGTCCGGCACTGAAAATTGTTGATGCTCAGGGCAACGACGTTCTGATCCCAGGCACCGATATGCCTGCTCAGTACTTCCTGCCGGGTAAAGCGATTGTTCAGCTGGAAGATGGCGTACAGATCAGCTCTGGTGACACCCTGGCGCGTGTTCCGCAGGAATCCGGCGGTACCAAGGATATCACCGGTGGTCTGCCGCGCGTTGCGGACCTGTTCGAAGCACGTCGTCCGAAAGAGCCGGCAATCCTGGCTGAAATCAGCGGCATCATTTCCTTCGGTAAAGAAACCAAAGGTAAACGTCGTCTGGTCATCACCCCGGTAGACGGTAGCGAACCGTACGAAGAGATGATTCCGAAATGGCGTCAGCTCAACGTGTTCGAAGGTGAACGTGTAGAACGTGGTGACGTGGTTTCCGACGGTCCGGAAGCGCCGCACGACATCCTGCGTCTGCGTGGTGTGCATGCTGTAACTCGTTACATCGTTAACGAAGTTCAGGACGTATACCGTCTGCAGGGTGTTAAGATTAACGATAAACACATCGAAGTTATCGTTCGTCAGATGCTGCGTAAAGCCACCATCGAAAGCGCTGGTAGCTCCGACTTCCTGGAAGGCGAGCAGGTTGAATACTCCCGCGTCAAGATCGCAAACCGCGAGCTGGAAGCGAACGGCAAAGTGGGTGCAACGTTCTCCCGCGATCTGCTGGGTATCACCAAAGCGTCTCTGGCAACCGAGTCCTTCATCTCTGCAGCATCGTTCCAGGAAACCACGCGTGTCCTGACCGAAGCAGCTGTTGCAGGTAAACGTGATGAACTGCGCGGTCTGAAAGAGAACGTCATCGTAGGTCGTCTGATCCCGGCAGGTACTGGTTATGCGTACCACCAGGATCGTATGCGCCGTCGCGCAGCGGGCGAACTGCCAGCTGCACCGCAGGTAACTGCTGAAGATGCGTCTGCCAGCCTGGCAGAACTGCTGAACGCAGGCCTGGGCGGTTCTGACAACGATTAATCGTTGCCGGCCATAATAAAAAACCCGCTTCGGCGGGTTTTTTTATGTCTATGTTATTTCTGATGGCGTTTATCAGGTCTACGAAGCCATCCGGCAGTGTCATTAATTTATCGGTGGTAACCGCCGATAAAGCTCAATCATATCGCCGGCCAGATCCTGAATCACCATGGCATTCATCAGGTGGTCCTGCGAATGGACGGTGATGAGATTAACCGGTAGTTTGCCGGTGCCCTCGTCAATACCGATCAGCTGGGTCTGGATTTTATGCGCTTGTTTGACGTACTCGCGTGATTCCGTCATCGCTTGTTCTGCACCGGCGAAATCACCCTTACGCGCCAGTTGCAGTGCCGTCAGGGCCTGGCTGCGTGCAGCGCCAGCGTTTACCAATAACTCCATGATGATCGTTTCTAACTCTTCCATACCATCACTCCAGTAGTTTCAGCGCCTTATCCAGTACCGCATCGCCTTTCATCATGCCGTAATCCATCATGTCGATAACGGCGACCTTTTTGCCTAGTGGGTCGGCGATCGCCTGTAGCTTGGCCTGTTCATACTTAACCTGTGGACCGAGCAAAACGATATCCGCTGTAGCGATATTCTCTTCAAACTCGGCCACCGGGACGGCTTTGATAGTGACGTCGACGCCTTTTTTCTGGGCGGCATCTTTCATCCTTTGCACCAGCATGCTGGTGGACATTCCGGCGGCACAGCATAAAACGATGTTTTTCATAAGCAGTCTCGATCAACATGTGTGAGTTGATAATTATCGCGAGCCAGCCATAGCAACAACTGCTTTGCAACGATTGTGTGCAAGGCATCACAAAGAAAGCCGCTTTTTCTGAAACCGGTTACAAAAAGAGGCGGAACCCTGCGATCTGGACCAGGGCCAGCGGCTTTTTGACTCGCTTATCACATGCTGAAATATATAATTACTGTCAATAAATACATGTTATAAAAAACAGTATTGACAGCGTTTTTTAAACCCGTATGTTAATACTTAACAGCGGAGAAATTGTAGTTTGCTGTTAACGTAGTAAGTGTTAGTAGAGCTTGATTGGGGTTTGCGATAAAGGCCACGAAGTATTTTTTGTATGGGATAGTCGATGCTGAAAACGCTATTTTTTCACTTCGACAATGCTTTCAGGCCACGTAGTTGATATATCTAATCGCAAAAAGTCAGTAAAACGCGACGATGTAACGCCATGATTTATAGTAAATATTTGTGATATCTGCTTTTCTGATTATCACAAGGGAAATAAGGCAACGCATCAAAGAGTATATGTCGCGAGGGGAAGTGTACTTGTTTAGGTCACCAGTCTTGAGTTCTATTATCAAGCGGGTGGAATGTGTTTAACGGTAAATAGAGGAAAGCTTTAGTTAGTATCAATATCCAATATTATCTGTAGTAAACGTGTACATTTTAAAGTAGTACCATCAGCAGTATTAAATCGTTAAGTTTATTAATGTTAAATTTGAAGTGTGTAGTAACGTAAAGCCCTGACTGCAATAGTCGGGGCTTTTGTTCATTGTAGATCAAGCTGTTATCCAGGATGCTTAGCCGCGATGGTTCAACATTGCATCACTCAGTGGGTATTAAAAAAATTAATGCTTGCTTAATGATTAGAAGTAGGTCTACTATAGCGGCATCGGTTTGGAACACAGACCTTATGCAAGCAGTTTTAGTAAAGCAGTTCTCAGTTCAAGCGTTATCCTCAGATACTCTTCTTCATGAGCCTCCTCCCTAAGTGCCCCATAAGTTAATTTCTGCAAAACAGGCCATCTTCGCTGCATAAGCGGCTCAAAAACATGAAAGGAAGTATCTATGTCTAACAAAATGACTGGTTTAGTAAAATGGTTTAACTCTGATAAAGGCTTCGGCTTTATCACTCCTCAGGACGGTAGCAAGGATGTGTTTGTGCATTTCTCCGCTATCCAGAGTAACGATTTTAAAACGTTAGATGAAGGTCAAAAGGTGGAGTTCTCGGTGGAGAATGGCGCTAAAGGCCCGTCTGCTGTTAACGTTGTCGCGCTGTAATCGCCGATAATTTCACGAACGCTTACGATAGCGATGAAGGCCAGAGCCCGAGCAGTTAAGTGCCAGTGAAGAAAAAACCCGCGAAAGCGGGTTTTTTTGTTTATGCGATTGCTCCTGACCTACGGTACCTGTGAAGCGCGCCCCAGATAGCTGTCCCAGTCTTTCCACACGGGCTGTAAACCCTGGGCCATGAGTGCTTCAGCAACGGCTTCTGGGCGACGATCGTCGTGTGGGGAGAACTGTTCCAGTTCGGGGTGGTTATCGGCATAACCACCGGGCTGGGTTTTTGAGAAGGCGCTGACGTTGTTGATCGCCAACGGGATCACATGGTCACGAAACCATGGCGATTCGCGGGTGGAGAGCGACAGCTCAATTTCTGGTGCCAGTAAACGAAACGCGCAAATGGTCTGGACCAACTGTCGCTCATCCATGATCGATGCAGGCTCAACGCCTCCGGTGCATGGGCGCAGGCGAGGGAAGGAGATAGAGTAACGGCTCTGCCAGTAATGCTGCTGCATCCATAGCAGATGTTCAGCCACCATATAGCAATCAACCCGCCAGCTGTCGGACAAACCAATCAACGCGCCAAGACCGATTTTGTCGATCCCTGCGCGGCCCAGCCTGTCCGGCGTTTCCAGGCGCCAGAAGAAATCCTGCTTTTTCCCTTTTAAATGGTGGCGAGCGTAAGTTGCCTCATGATAACTCTCCTGATACACCATCACGCCATCCAGCCCCAGCGTCTTCAGCTCTGCATATTCAGCCTCTGACAACGGCTGTACCTCCATCTGTAAAGAGGCGAACTGGCGGCGAATGGCGGGCAAATGGCGACGAAAGTAATCCATCCCCACTTTTGCCTGATGTTCACCGGTGACCAGCAGCAGATGCTCAAAACCCAGCTCACGGATAGCCGCACACTCCCGTATTATCTCATCTTCGTCCAGCGTTTTACGTTTGATACGGTTGCTCATCGAAAAACCGCAGTAGGTGCAGTCGTTGGCGCAAAGGTTGGAGAGATACAACGGCACGTAAAAGCTCACCGTGTTACCAAAACGCTGACGGGTGAGCTTCTGCGCCCGCTGCGCCAGCGGCTCCAGATAATCGGCGGCGGCAGGAGAGAGCAATGCCATCAGATCGTCGCGACTAAGATGCGAAGCGTTGAGGGCGCGCTCCACGTCAGCGGCGGTTTTACCGTTGATACGCAGGCGGATGTCGTCCCAGTCCATCTGTCGCCAGCGGTCGCTGAACGTTTTCATGCGAAGGCCTCCAGGAATCCGGTTAACGGGCTGGTGGGACTTGCCTGCGAACTTTTGCTTCCTGGTACCGCCTGGCGTGCCAGCAAGCCAGCTTCAACGGCCAGACGGAAGGCGGTTGCCATCATCACCGGGCTGTCGGCTACCGCGATTGCCGTATTGACCAACACCGCGTCGGCGCCCATTTCCAGCGCCTGCGTGGCGTGGCTGGGGACGCCGATGCCTGCATCAACCACCACCGGCACGGTCGCCTGTTGGATAATAATCTCCAGCATCGCTTTGGTTTCCAGCCCCTGATTAGAACCGATGGGCGCGCCGAGCGGCATGACTGCAGAACAGCCTACTTCTTCCAGCCGTTTGCACAGCACCGGATCTGCGCCACAGTAAGGCAGTACCACGAAGCCCTTTTTCACCAGTGCTTCTGCGGCTTTCAATGTTTCGATTGGATCGGGTAACAGCCAGCGGGCGTCCGGGTGGATTTCTAATTTCAGCCAGTTTGTGCCCAGCGCTTCACGCGCTAACTGGGCAGCAAAAATCGCCTCTTCAGCAGTTTTTGCCCCCGAAGTGTTGGGCAACAGCGTCACACCAGCTTCTACCAGCGGCGCCAGAATGGCATCGTTGTGCTGACGTAAATCCACGCGCTTCATGGCCAGCGTTACCAGTTGGCTGCCGGAGGCGCGAATCGCCTCGACCATCAGCTGCGATGAAGCAAATTTTCCGGTGCCGGTGAACAGATGCGAATCAAACGTTTTGTCGGCAATACGTAACATATCAACCCCCTGCAATAACCTGAAAAAGCAGGATCTGGTCGCCTTCCTGCACGATTTGCTGCTCCCACTGCTCGCGCGGGAGGATCTGCTGATTGAGCGCCAGCGCCGCGCCCGGTTTAAGCTGATTAAGCGCAGTGAGCAGCCCACTGACGGTTTGTCCTTCGGCGCACTGCATCGGCTCATCATTGAACTGAATCTGCATGTTGCCCTCCGCATACCGGGCAGCCGCTGGCGCGTCGTAGTGCGAAGCTGCGCCACTGGCTGGTTTTACCGTCAAACAGGCGTAGCTCTCCGCTGGGCGTCTCAATACCGCTGAGCAATTTAATCGCTTCCAACGCCTGCAAGGTGCCCATCACGCCCACAACCGGTCCGACGATACCGGCGGTACGGCAGTTGCGTTCGGGCTCTACATCGTCCGGCCACAGGCAGCGGTAACATCCTTGTTCCCACGGGGGCGTCAGCACCATCAGTTGGCCGCCAAAGCCGACGGCGCTGGCGGTGACGAGCGGGGTGTTGAGCGTTACGCAGGCGGCGTTAATTTCCTGGCGCGTGGCCATGTTATCGGTACAGTCGAGCACCACATCGGCACGCGCTACCGCATGCCGAAGCGCATCGCCTTTCAGTCGCTGCTGGAGCGATACCAGTTCGATATCCGGGTTGAGCCGCGTCAGGCGCTGCTGGGCAACCTGCGATTTTGAACGTGCGATATCATCAGTGGTAAACAGGATCTGGCGCTGCAGGTTGCTCAGATGAATGTCGTCATCGTCTACCAGCGTCAGTTTTCCGATGCCTGCTCCCGCCAGATACAGCGCGGCAGGCGAACCTAACCCGCCTAAACCGACAATCAGCACATGGCTATCGAGTAGCTTTTGCTGGCCTTCAATGGCGATATCGCCGAGCAGGATCTGTCGGCTGTAACGCATAAAGTCGCGGTCATTCATCGCCCACTCCCGCGATATCCAGTAGTTGGGCCGTGGCGACCTGCCAGTCAGCCGCCTGGGTAATGGCGCTGACCACGGCAATGCTGCCGACGCCGGTCGCCAGTACCGCCGGGGCGCGCTCAAGGCTGATACCGCCAATGGCGACGGTCGGGTAATCCGCTAATCGTTCAATATGGTTTGCCAGTTGCGTGAGTCCCTGCGGGGCGGAAGGCATCTGTTTGGTTTGCGTGGGAAAAACATGACCCAGCGCGATATAAGAAGGCTTAGCGGCGAGCGCGACGTCGATCTCCATATCATCGTGAGTGGAGACCCCCAGGCGCAGCCCCGCCGTCTGAATCGCCTTCAGGTCGGTGGTTTCAAGGTCTTCCTGGCCCAGATGTACACCGTAAGCGCGGTGCTTAATTGCCAGACGCCAGTAGTCGTTGATAAACAGACGGGCGTCATAGCAACGCCCCAGTTCAATGGCGGCCATAACGTCGGCTTCGACCTCTTCATCACGCTTATCTTTAATGCGCAGTTGGATCGTGCGTACGCCCGCCTGCAGCAAGCGTTCAATCCATTGCACGCTGTCCACCACCGGGTAAAGCCCGAGGCGAAACGGCACGGTCGGGAAATCAGGCTGGTACATTACGCCTCCTCTTTTTTGAGGTAGATTTCGCCGCCTTTGGCGCGGAAGTTCTCCGACATATCTGCCATGCCGACTTCAATCGTTTGTGCGGCAGCGTAGTCGCGAACCTCCTGGCTGATTTTCATCGAGCAGAACTTCGGCCCGCACATGGAGCAGAAGTGGGCGACCTTACCGGATTCCTGTGGCAGGGTTTCATCGTGGTAGGCACGGGCGGTGAACGGGTCGAGCGCGAGGTTAAACTGGTCTTCCCAGCGGAATTCGAAGCGCGCTTTCGACATGGCGTTATCGCGGATCTGCGCGCCCGGATGACCTTTTGCTAAGTCAGCTGCATGGGCGGCAATCTTGTAGGTAATCAACCCTTGTTTAACATCTTCTTTGTTCGGCAGGCCGAGGTGCTCTTTTGGCGTGACGTAGCACAGCATCGCGCAGCCAAACCAGCCGATCATCGCCGCACCGATCCCGGAAGTGAAGTGGTCGTAGCCCGGTGCGATATCGGTGGTCAATGGCCCTAAGGTGTAAAACGGTGCTTCATGGCAGTGCTCCAGCTCTTCGGTCATGTTGCGCTGGATCATATGCATGGGCACATGACCCGGGCCTTCTATCATCACCTGCACGTTGTATTCCCAGGCGATTTTGGTCAGCTCGCCCAGCGTATGCAGCTCGGAGAACTGCGCTTCGTCGTTCGCATCCTGAATTGAACCCGGGCGCAGGCCGTCACCCAGCGACAAAGAGACGTCGTAGGCGGCGCAGATTTCGCAAATCTCGCGGAAATGTTCGTACAGGAAGTTCTCTTTGTGATGAGAAAGGCACCATTTCGCCATAATTGAACCGCCGCGTGAGACAATGCCGGTCAGGCGTTTGGCAGTCATCGGCACGTAGCGCAGCAGCACGCCCGCGTGAATGGTGAAGTAGTCGACGCCCTGTTCGGCCTGCTCCAGCAACGTGTCGCGGAAGGCTTCCCAGGTGAGATCTTCGGCGATCCCGTTGACCTTCTCCAGCGCCTGGTAGATCGGCACAGTACCGATCGGTACCGGACTGTTACGCAGGATCCACTCACGGGTTTCGTGGATATAGCGACCGGTGGAGAGATCCATCACCGTGTCCGCGCCCCAGCGCGTCGACCACACCAGCTTCTCTACCTCTTCTTCAATGGAGGAGGTGACGGCAGAGTTACCGATGTTGGCGTTAACCTTCACCAGGAAGTTGCGACCGATAATCATCGGCTCGGATTCCGGGTGGTTGATGTTGGCAGGAATAATCGCGCGGCCCGCGGCCACTTCATCACGCACGAATTCCGGCGTGATGTTTTCCGGCAGGCGTGCACCAAAGTTCATCCCCGGATGCTGGTGGCGAAGCACTTCACTGCGAATGCGCTCGCGGCCCATGTTTTCACGGATGGCGATGAACTCCATCTCCGGGGTCACTATTCCCTGGCGGGCGTAGTGCAGTTGGGTGACTCGCTTACCCGCTTTGGCGCGCTTTGGCGTCAGCAGGCCGGTGAAACGCAGCTCGTCTAGGCCATCGTCGGCCAGACGTTCTTTGGTATAAGCGGAACTCCGGTCGTCTAATTCTTCGCTATCGTTACGCGCCGCAATCCACGGCTGGCGCAGCTTTGCCAGACCCTGCTGGACGTTAATCGCCACGTCAGGATCGCCATACGGTCCGGAGGTGTCGTATACCGGAACGGCTTCGTTCTCTTCGAACTGCGGGTTGTCTTTGCTACCGCCAGTCAGTGTTGGGCTGAGCTGAATTTCGCGCATCGGAATGCGGATATCCGGCTGCGAACCGGTAATATAAATGCGTTTTGAGTTAGGGAAGGCGGTCCCTTCCAGGGTATCGATAAAGTGTTGGGCTTGAGCGCGCTGTTCGCGGCGTGATGGTTTAGTAGTGGCAGACATAGCTCATTCCAAATAAAAGTAAGGATATGGCTTGTCAGACGACGGATGAAGCAAGAGAGAAGCTCGCCCGGGGGCGATGCTATTGCAGATTGACTCTTGTTCCCTTCGCAGGTTTTAACCTGATCAGGTTCCGCGGATCCCGAATTAACGGTCTCAGCCTTTTCCACTCATGCTGCTGTGGAAAATAAGCACTCCGACAAGAAGTAACCTCAGTAAAGAGGTAATGAATGTAAACTACGCGTTAATGCCGCAAATCTCAAGCATGACGTTTGAGAGTGTTACTCTCGTGCATTGCGTCAAATACCAGCATGATCAGCTTATCTTCCAGCACGAATCGGGCTTCCAGTGCCTCGCCGAGATCCGATAAAACCTGTTGAAATTCAAGGAAGTTATCATGATCAATCGCAGTTTCCAGGCTGGAGTCATAGTAGTCCATGATCAGCTGCGTATTGGCTTCCAGCAGCGGCCAAATTTTTGTGGCTTTTAAAAGCTGCCCGTTCCCTTCCAATTTATGGAGAATACGTTCATAAATACTGAAGTGTCCGGTGGAGAGGTAATCGACCAGGCTCTGACAAAAATCATCCAGCGCCTTTTCATTGAGTCGCATGTACGATTCTTTGCCAGGCTTAATGCCAACCAGATTGTAGTAAGCCACGAGCAGGTGCTTACGTACATGTAGCCAGCGATCAACCAGTTTATTACTTCCTCCGACGTGCTCCGTCAGGCTTTCCAGCTGGTTTAGCATGATTGACTCCGCAAGATGGTGTTTAGGAACTGCTCACCCGTAAATGTAAAAATAATGTAAACAACATGCCTGTGAAGCAAAGGTTGCGCAAGAGATATGGATCGTATAATTGAAAAATTAGATAGCGGCTGGTGGATCGTCAGTCATGAGCAAAAGTTATGGTTACCTCATGGCGAGCTACCTTATGGCGACGCAGCCCGTTTTGATCTGATTGGTCAGCGCGCGCTGCCAATAGGCGAGTGGGAAGGGGAAACTGTCTGGCTGGTACAGCAGCAGCGTCGACACGATATGGGGTCGGTGCGCCAGGTCATTGACCAGGATGTTGGCCTGTTTCAACTGGCCGGACGCGGCGTACAGCTGGCGGAGTTCTATCGCTCGCATAAATTCTGCGGCTACTGCGGCCATCCCATGCACCCGAGTAAAACGGAGTGGGCGATGCTCTGTAGCCACTGCCGTGAACGTTATTACCCGCAAATTGCCCCGTGCATAATCGTCGCTATTCGCCGAGATGATTCCATCCTGCTTGCCCAACATGTTCGCCATCGTAACGGCGTGCATACCGTACTGGCGGGTTTTGTCGAAGTAGGTGAGACCTTAGAACAGGCGGTGGCGCGTGAAGTTATGGAAGAAAGCGGGATTAAGGTGAAAAATCTGCGCTATGTCACTTCTCAGCCGTGGCCATTCCCACAGTCTTTGATGACCGCATTTATGGCGGAGTATGATAGCGGCGAAATCGTCATCGACCCGAAAGAGCTGCTGGAAGCGAACTGGTATCGCTATGACGACTTACCGCTCTTACCCCCGCCGGGTACTGTCGCGCGTCGATTGATTGAAGACACTGTGGCAATGTGTCGGGCTGAGTACGAGTAAAGAGCGAGTGGTGATACACTGATGGACTGACGCAATAAGGAACTGCAAAAATGACCGAACTGAAGAACGATCGTTATCTGCGTGCGCTGCTGCGCCAGCCCGTTGATGTCACTCCGGTATGGATGATGCGCCAGGCAGGCCGCTATCTACCGGAATACAAAGCTACCCGTGCCGAAGCGGGCGATTTTATGGCGCTGTGCAAAAATGCCGAGCTGGCCTGCGAAGTCACGTTGCAGCCGCTGCGTCGCTATAAACTTGATGCCGCGATCCTCTTCTCGGATATCCTGACGATCCCGGATGCGATGGGACTCGGGCTGTATTTTGAAGCAGGAGAAGGTCCACGCTTTACCTCTCCGATTACCAGCAAGGCTGACGTCGACAAACTGCCGATCCCTGACCCGGAAGATGGGCTGGGGTACGTGATGAACGCGGTGCGTACTATCCGCCGTGAACTGAAAGGCGAAGTGCCGCTGATCGGCTTCTCCGGTAGTCCGTGGACGCTGGCGACCTACATGGTTGAAGGCGGCAGCAGCAAAGCCTTCACCGTGATTAAAAAGATGATGTACGCCGACCCTAAAGCGCTGCATCTGCTGCTTGATAAGCTGGCGAAGAGCGTCACGCTGTACCTGAACGCGCAGATCAAAGCGGGTGCGCAGTCGGTGATGATTTTCGACACCTGGGGTGGCGTGCTGACCGGTCGCGACTATCAGCAGTTCTCTTTGTACTACATGCACAAAATCGTTGATGGCCTGCTGCGCGAGAACGAAGGTCGTCGCGTACCGGTGACGCTGTTTACCAAAGGCGGTGGTCAGTGGCTGGAAGCGATGGCGGAAACCGGCTGTGATGCGTTAGGTCTCGACTGGACCACTGACATTGCCGATGCGCGTCGTCGTGTAGGTCATAAAGTGGCGCTCCAGGGCAATATGGATCCGTCCATGCTGTATGCGCCGCCAGCCCGCATCGAAGAAGAGGTGGCGACAATTCTGGCCGGATTCGGTCAGGGTGAAGGGCATGTCTTTAACCTGGGCCACGGCATTCATCAGGACGTCCCGCCAGAACATGCGGGTGTCTTTGTGGAGGCGGTACATCGGTTGTCCGAACAGTACCACCGCTAAGGAGTTATCATGGATCTCGCGTCATTACGCGCGCAGCAGCTTGAACTGGCTTCTTCAGTGATCCGCGAGGATCGTCTGAAGAACGATCCGCCGGATCTGATCGGCGGGGCGGACGTTGGGTTTGAGCAGGGTGGCGAAGTGACGCGAGCCGCAATGGTTTTGCTGAAGTATCCCACGCTTGAACTGGTCGAATACAAGGTGGCGCGTATCGCCACCACCATGCCCTACATTCCCGGTTTTCTCTCCTTTCGTGAAACTCCCGCGCTGATGGCCGCCTGGCAACTGCTCTCGCACAAGCCAGATCTGCTGTTCGTTGACGGGCATGGCATTTCTCACCCGCGTCGTCTGGGCGTGGCCAGCCATTTTGGTCTGCTGGTGGATGTCCCGACGATCGGCGTGGCGAAAAAGCGGCTGTGCGGCAAGTTTGAACCGCTCGCTGCTGAACCTGGTGCGCTAGCGCCGTTGCTGGATAAAGGCGAACAACTGGCATGGGTCTGGCGCAGCAAAGCGCGCTGTAACCCGTTGTTTATTTCTACGGGTCACCGCGTGAGTATGGACAGCGCACTGGCGTGGGTTCAACGCTGTATGAACGGCTATCGTTTGCCGGAACCAACACGCTGGGCAGATGCGGTAGCATCCGAACGCCCGGCTTTTACTCGGCTTGCAGCAAAAACGCCCTATATCGGGTAAACTGCGGCTAATTTCCGTATTTGAGAACTCATCATGTTACAAAATCCGATTCACCTGCGTCTGGAGAAGCTGGAAAGCTGGCAGCACGTCACGTTTATGGCCTGTCTGTGCGAACGCATGTACCCAAACTACGCCATGTTCTGCAAGCAAACTGAATTTGGCGATGGACAGATTTACCGCCGAATTCTGGATCTGATTTGGGAAGCGCTGACGGTTAAAGACGCGAAAATCAATTTCGACAGCCAGCTGGAAAAGTTTGAAGAGGCCATTCCTTCTGCAGACGATTACGATCTGTACGGTGTTTATCCGGCGATTGATGCTTGTGTGGCATTAAGCGAACTGATGCATTCGCGTCTTAGCGGTGAAACGCTGGAGCATGCAATCGAAGTGAGTAAGGCTTCGATTACGACGGTTGCGATGCTGGAAATGACTCAGGCTGGTCGCGAAATGACCGATGAAGAGCTCAAAGAGAACCCTGCCGTTGAGCAAGAATGGGATATTCAGTGGGAAATTTTCCGACTTTTAGCCGACTGTGAAGAACGCGATATTGAGCTGATAAAAGGGCTGCGTGCAGACCTGCGCGAGGCTGGCGAGAGCAATATTGGTATAAATTTTCAGCAATGACACCACAAAACGTGATTTAACGCCTGATTTGTCGTGCCTGAAGGCTTCCCATCCGCCCCCGGTCTGGTCTACATTTGGGGGGCGAAAAAAAGTGGCTATCGGTGCGTGTATGCAGGAGAGTGCTTTTCTGGCATTTCCGTCGCACTCGATGCTTAGCAAGCGATAAACACATTGTAAGGATAACTTATGAACAAGACTCAACTGATTGATGTAATTGCAGACAAAGCAGAACTGTCTAAAACACAGGCTAAAGCTGCTCTGGAATCCACTCTGGCTGCTATTACTGAGTCTCTGAAAGAAGGCGATGCTGTACAACTGGTTGGTTTCGGTACCTTCAAAGTGAACCACCGTGCTGAGCGCACTGGCCGCAACCCGCAGACCGGTAAAGAAATCAAAATCGCCGCAGCTAACGTACCGGCATTTGTTTCTGGTAAAGCACTGAAAGACGCGGTTAAGTAATTCGCGTGGCAGTGAACAGTTTTAACGAAGGGGCGGTTTCGCCCCTTTTGTCCATCTGGCGTCATTCGCTTTGGCTTTCAGGTGTTCTGTTACTGTCAGCCTGCGGTAGCCATTCTGAGCTTCCTCCGTTCACGGCCAGCGGCTATGTTGGCGATCAGGGGGCGGTACGCATTTGGCGTAAAGACTCCGGTGACGATGTTCACTTGCTCTCGGTATTTAGTCCGTGGCGTAAAGGCGAAACCACTACCAGTGAATACCGCTGGCAGGGTGATTCGCTCTCTCTGATAGAACTCAACGTTTACAGTAAACCGGCTGAACATGTCCGTATACGCTTCGATGACCGGGGTGAACTGAGCTTCATGCAGCGTGAAGTCGACGGGCAAAAGCAGCAGCTTTCCAGCGATCAAATCGCGCTTTACCGCTATCGTGCCGATCAAATTCGCCAGACCAGCGATGCGCTGCGTCAGGGACGGGTGATATTGCGTCAGGGACGTTGGCATGCGGATAACACGGTCACAACCTGTGAAGGTGAAACGCTGAAGCCAGACCTGGAGTCGTGGGCGATAAACCATATCGAGCGCCGCCAGAGACATTCATCCGTAGAGGTGAGTGTGGCATGGCTGGAAGCGCCCGAAGGGTCGCAGCTACTGCTGGTCGCCAATGAAGATTTTTGTCACTGGCAGCCTACAGCCAAAACTTTCTGAAAACCTGAAGACAGGTAGCCAGCAGGCCTGATCCGTATAGCGTCATCAGGCATTAAGTCTTTTACCAGTGGCCCATTCCCATATGACCGCCGCCGCGATGGTTACCGCCACCGCCGCATCCGCCGTAGCCCATTCCCGCGCCACGTGGCACGCCAGCCTGCGCCATTGCGACATCACGTTTAACGCGCTGCTCGTCCAGAGACTGATTCAACGCTTCCATCTCTTTTGCAACGGCGTTAATTTTTGCCGTGTCCGGCGAGCTGGCCGTTAATAGTGCGTTGTACTCATAACGTTTGGATGTCAGCTGTTGGCGCAACGCGCTGGTCTGGGAATAATAATCATCATAGATTTTCTGTGCGGCAGCCTGCTGCTCAGCGGTCATTGGCGTACCGCCCCGTTGCTGCATTCCATCACCATATCCCCAGTGATTCTGTGCCAGTACCGGGGTGGAGCCAAGTGCGATAAGAGAAAGTGCAATCAGTGCCAGTTTGTTGTTCCGTTTCATCGTTCGTTCTCCTGTTGGTTAGCTTACATTCCCTTTTGCATCTTCCGTGCCAAAGCGGCAATCCGAGTCCTGCGGGCGTTGTACCCGCCGTCTTTGCAGGGAAACGAGTAAAAATGACTCGCCAGAACGCGCCAGCGAGTCATTTTTACCCGTTACTTTCAGCTGTTTGTGTCTGAGGGCAGGGTTATCAGGGGGAAAAAATGGCATGATTTCTGCTGTATACCTGCAACGATGAAAGGAACAAGCGGGGTGAAGGGAGAGCGTATGCGTCTTTATAAGGATACGGTGGCAAAGTGGTTGAGCCGACTCTTGCTGGCGGCAATCCTGGTTTTGGTCGGCTGGTTTTCGATTATGACCATTCGGGACTATGGGCGGGAAAGTGGCGCCGCACGACAAACGCTACTGGAAAAAGGCAGTGTGCTCATTCGCGCTCTGGAGTCTGGTACGCGCGTAGGCATGGGGATGCGCATGCATCATGCACAACAGCAGACGCTACTGGAGGAAATGGCTGTACAGCCTGGCGTGCTATGGTTTGCTGTCGTCGATGAGCATGGTGTCATTATTACCCACAGCAATTCCGCGATGGTCGGCAAAACGCTCTATTCATCGGATGTCCTGCGACAGCTTAGTCCTGGGGAGCAAGAAAGCTGGCGGAATATTGAAATTCCAGCGAGGGATGGTGAAAAAACGCCAGCACTGGAAATTTATCGCCAGTTTCAGCCGATGTATGGTCCAGGACGCCACGGCATGGCGCGCTGTGCCAGCAATGACGGGCAGCTTATCTCCCCAGCACAAACCATATTTATCGCCTTTGATGCCAGCGATCTGACAGCGACTCAGGCAAGGGAGTGGCGTAACACACTGATAGTCCTCTCTGCGCTGGCGGCTGTGTTGCTGGCCACCGTGCTGACGTTCTTCTGGTATCAGCGCTATCAGCGTTCGTACAAAGAACTCCAGGATGCGATGAAGCGTAAAGAAAAACTGTTAGCGCTCGGTCATCTTGCGGCTGGGGTGGCGCATGAAATTCGTAACCCGCTTTCATCGATCAAAGGGTTAGCGAAGTATTTTGCCGAGCGAACCCCGGCAGGAGGCGAGTCGCACGAGTTGGCACAGGTGATGGCGAAAGAGGCGGATCGTTTAAATCGGGTGGTGAGCGAGTTGCTGGAGCTGGTGAAACCTGCGCATCTGACGCTGCAACAGGTGAATCTTAATGAGGTTATCACCCACTCATTACACCTGGTGAGTCAGGATGCGGCAAGCCGGGAAATCCAGCTCCGCTTTTCGGCTAATTCTACGCTGCCCGCTATCCAGGCCGATCCTGACCGGCTGACTCAGGTTTTGTTGAATCTGTATCTGAACGCCATTCATGCGATTGGTCGTCAGGGCACGATCACGGTTGAAGCGAATGAAAGCAGCGGCGATCGCGTTAAAATTGTGGTTACCGATAGTGGGAAGGGGATTGCGGCGGAACAGCTGGAGGCCATTTTTACGCCTTACTTTACGACCAAAGCTGACGGAACCGGCCTCGGGCTGGCGGTAGTGCAGAACATTATCGAACAGCACGGTGGCACCATTCAGGTGGCAAGCGTTGAGGGCAAAGGCGCGACCTTTACCCTTTGGCTGCCGACCAAAGCGAAACAACAGGATTAACAAGGATGACGCGCGGAAAAATCAATATTCTGGTGGTAGATGACGATATCAGCCACTGCACCATTTTACAGGCGCTGCTGCGCGGCTGGGGTTATGAGGTCGCGCTGGCCTATAGCGGGCGAGCGGCGCTGGAACAGGTGCGCGAACGCGTATTTGATTTAGTACTGTGTGATGTACGCATGGCGGAGATGGACGGCATCGCAACGCTGAAAGAGATTAAAGCGCTGAATCCGGCGATTCCGGTCTTGATCATGACGGCGTTCTCCAGTGTGGAGACCGCCGTTGAGGCGCTTAAAACCGGGGCGCTGGACTACTTAATCAAGCCGCTGGATTTTGACCGTCTGCAGGAGACGCTGGAAAAGGCGCTGGCGCATACGCGGGAAACGGGCGCTGAACTGCCATCGGCGTCGGCTGCGCAGTTTGGCATGATTGGCAGCAGTCCGGCGATGCAGAAGTTGCTCAATGAAATCGCGATGGTTGCGCCCTCGGATGCTACGGTGCTTATTCACGGAGACTCCGGTACGGGGAAAGAATTGGTGGCCCGGGCGCTGCATGCCAGCAGCGCCCGTCGCGATAAACCGCTGGTGACGCTCAACTGCGCGGCGCTTAATGAATCGCTGCTGGAGTCCGAACTTTTTGGTCACGAGAAAGGGGCGTTTACCGGGGCGGATAAACGGCGGGAAGGTCGCTTTGTGGAAGCCGATGGCGGCACGTTATTTCTTGATGAAATCGGTGATATTTCACCGCTGATGCAGGTGCGTCTGCTGCGGGCTATCCAGGAGCGAGAAGTGCAGCGTGTTGGTAGCAATCAGACTATTGCGGTTGATGTCCGGCTGATCGCCGCCACGCATCGTAATCTGGCCGAGGAAGTCAGTGCCGGGCGCTTTCGTCAGGATCTCTACTATCGCCTGAACGTCGTCACCATTGAAATGCCAGCGCTGTGCCAGCGCCGGGAAGATATTCCGCTGTTAGCCGAACATTTTCTCCAGCGTTTTGCCGCGCGTAACCGTAAAGCGGTGAAAGGCTTTACTCCGCAGGCGATGGATCTGCTGATCCACTACGACTGGCCGGGCAATATTCGTGAGCTGGAAAATGCGATTGAGCGCTCGGTGGTGCTGCTGACGGGAGAATATATTTCCGAACGCGAGCTGCCGATGGCGATTGCCGCGACGCCGATAAAAACGGAATTCAGTGGCGAGATCCAACCGCTGGTGGATGTCGAAAAAGAGGTGATTCTGGCGGCGCTGGAAAAAACGGGCGGCAATAAAACGGAAGCCGCCCGTCAGTTAGGCATTACGCGTAAAACGCTGCTGGCGAAAATTTCGCGTTAGCGTTGCTCGCGTTCAATGGCGCGCCAGCCGATGTCGTTACGGCTGAAGCTGCCATCCCAGCGGATGTCGGTCATCAGGGCGTAAGCGCGTTTCTGCGCTTCAGCCACAGTATGACCCAGGGCGGTGGCGCACAGCACGCGACCGCCGCTGGTCAGCACGCGATCGTCTTCGGCGAGTTTAGTGCCCGCATGGAACACTTTTCCGTCTTCTACTTCTTCCAGCGGCAGGCCGTGGATCTCATCGCCGGTATTGTAGTTGCCCGGATAACCTCCGGCGGCAATGACGACACCCAGCGAGGCGCGTTCATCCCACTCAGAGGTTTTCTCATCCAGCTTGCCGTCGCAGGCGGCCAGGCAAAGCTCCACCAGGTCCGATTTCATGCGTAGCATGATCGGCTGGGTTTCCGGATCGCCGAAGCGGCAGTTGAACTCGATAACCTTCGGATTGCCCTGTTTGTCGATCATCAGACCCGCGTACAGGAAACCGGTGTAGGTATTCCCTTCCGCCGCCATACCTTTTACGGTTGGCCAAATAATGCGTTCCATGGTGCGCTGATGCACTTCATCAGTTACCACCGGTGCTGGTGAGTAAGCACCCATACCGCCGGTGTTCGGGCCAGTGTCGCCGTTGCCTACGCGTTTGTGGTCCTGGCTGGTGGCCATCGGCAGCACGTGCTCGCCGTCGACCATTACGATAAAGCTCGCTTCTTCGCCGTCGAGGAACTCTTCGATCACGATACGGTGGCCCGCATCGCCAAAAGCGTTACCTGCCAGCATGTCATGAACGGCGGCTTCTGCTTCCTCCAGCGTCACCGCCACGATAACGCCTTTACCAGCAGCCAGGCCGTCAGCTTTGATGACGATCGGCGCGCCTTTCTCACGCAGATAGGCCAACGCTGGCTCAATCTCAGTGAAGTTCTGATATTCCGCCGTCGGGATCTGGTGACGGGCGAGGAAATCTTTGGTGAAGGCTTTGGAGCCTTCCAGCTGTGCAGCACCTTCGGTTGGCCCGAAGATCTTCAGGCCAGCGGCGCGGAACGCATCGACCACGCCAATCACCAGCGGCGCTTCCGGGCCGACGATGGTCAGGTCAATTTTCTCGTTCTGGGCAAAGCTCAGCAGAGCTGGAATATCGGTGACGCCGATAGCCACGTTCTGCAGTGCTGGTTCCAGTGCGGTGCCCGCGTTACCTGGTGCAACAAAAACGGTATCAACCAGCGGGGACTGTGCGGCTTTCCAGGCCAGGGCGTGCTCGCGCCCGCCGTTGCCAATCACTAATACTTTCATCGTCTGCTCCGTGGATTAATGGCGGAAGTGGCGCATGTCGGTAAAGATCATCGCGATACCGTGTTCATCGGCAGCGGCAATGACTTCGTCATCACGGATAGAACCACCTGGCTGGATAACGCAGCTCACACCAACGGCGGCGGCAGCATCAATACCATCGCGGAACGGGAAGAAGGCGTCAGAGGCCATTGCAGAGCCTTTCACTTCCAGACCTTCGTCAGCCGCTTTAATCCCGGCGATTTTTGCGGAGTACACGCGGCTCATCTGGCCTGCGCCTATGCCGATAGTCATGTTCTCTTTGGCATAAACAATGGCGTTGGATTTCACGAACTTGGCGACTTTCCAGCAGAACAGTGCATCGCGCAGCTCTTGCTCGGTCGGCTGACGTTTGGACACCACGCGCAGTTCGCCTTCGCTCACCATCCCCAGATCCCTGTCCTGAACCAGCAAACCGCCGTTAACGCGTTTGAAGTCGAGGCCCGGTACACGCTGTGCCCACTGACCGCAGGTCAGAACGCGAACGTTCTGTTTGGCGGCGGTGATTTTCAGTGCGTCTTCGGTTGCGGACGGGGCGATGATCACTTCCACGAACTGACGGGAGATAATTGCCTGCGCGGTTTCGGCATCCAGTTCGCGGTTGAAAGCGATGATGCCGCCGAATGCGGAGGTCGGGTCGGTTTTATAGGCGCGGTCGTAAGCGTCGAGAATAGAGGTACTTACCGCCACGCCGCACGGGTTAGCGTGCTTAACGATCACACAGGCTGGCTCGCTGAACTCTTTCACGCACTCCAGCGCCGCGTCGGTATCGGCGATGTTGTTGTAGGAAAGCGCTTTGCCCTGTACCTGCTGCGCGGTGGCAACGGACGCTTCTTTAACATTCTCTTCTATATAGAAGGCAGCCTGCTGGTGGCTGTTCTCGCCGTAGCGCATATCCTGCTTCTTAATGAAGTTCAGGTTCAGCGTACGCGGGAAACGACCGGCGGCCTCTTTGCTCTCACCGTGGTAAGCCGGAACCATGCTGCCGAAGTAGTTGGCAATCATGCTGTCGTAGGCGGCGGTGTGTTCGAAGGCTTTAATCGCGAGGTCAAAGCGGGTTTCCAGAGTCAGGGAGCCTTCGTTGGCATCCATCTCTTTAATAATGGCGTCGTAGTCGCTGCTCTTCACAACGATCGCTACGTCTTTATGGTTCTTGGCAGCGGAACGCACCATGGTCGGGCCGCCGATATCAATGTTCTCTACCGCATCTTCCAGCGAGCAGCCTTCGCGTGCCACTGTCTCGGCGAACGGATACAGGTTTACAACCACCATATCGATAGGGGCGATACCGTGCTGTTCCATAATTCCGTCATCCTGACCGCGACGACCAAGAATGCCGCCGTGGACTTTCGGATGCAGGGTCTTCACGCGTCCATCCATCATTTCCGGGAAGCCGGTGTAATCGGAAACTTCGGTCACTGGCAGACCTTTCTCCGCTAACAGGCGCGCAGTGCCACCTGTAGACAGCAACTCCACACCACGTGCGGAAAGTGCCTGAGCGAATTCGATGATACCGGCCTTGTCAGAAACACTGAGCAGAGCGCGGTGGACTGGACGACGTTGTTGCATGGTAAATCCCCTGGATTTGACTATTACAGAGAGCGTTAGGTGAATTCTTGGCTAAAAACTCAGCTAACGCCCCTTACGGGGCATCCTTGTTTTGCGGGGGCATTGTAACGAAAACGTTTGCGCAACGCTCGCGAATTTTTAATTTTCGATTTTGACCTCTTCTTTTTCTGTTGAAGGAGGCTGATATAACGAGAGAATCGTAGAAACGATCGTGTGGTTTGTGGATAACTCTGTGTGTAAATGGGTATAAAGCGGGGTTTCGCTGTGGAATGCAGCAGTCAGTCATTTTTCTGTCATTTAAGGGTTGCGGGCCGCAGGAAACTCCCTATAATGCGCCTCCA
>NZ_JAOWGX010000007.1:0-262 GCF_030332915.1 Citrobacter sp. Cpo040 | reverse complement strand
AATAGCAAGGCGTCTTGCGATTGAGACTTCAGTGTCCCCTTCGTCTAGAGGCCCAGGACACCGCCCTTTCACGGCGGTAACAGGGGTTCGAATCCCCTAGGGGACGCCACTTGCTGGTATGTGTGAGTGAAAGTCGCCGACCGAAGTATCTCAAAACTGACTTTCGAGTCACGTTTGAGATATTTGCTCTTTAAAAATCTGGATCAAGCTGAAAATTGAAACGACACACTGTTTCATTTCTCCGTAATAAGAAATGAAAAGC
>NZ_JAOWGX010000026.1:0-44087 GCF_030332915.1 Citrobacter sp. Cpo040 | reverse complement strand
TTGCCGTAAGTTTGCCTGGAGCATCTGGAGGTGTCAAAGTAACAACTTTATCGAAATGAATGACTGGCTCAATAAGAATGGTTTGAGTATTCCTAAGCCGAAAACGCCTTCGCCATTTTTCAGGGCCGGTATTTCCACCAAATAAGTTCAATGTTGTTTGATTAAATAAATGGCTAATAAATACTTCAGGGAAATAATCCGTTTTTAAGTCAAGATCTCCACTGACCTCTTTTGCCCTCCCTGTCCCATACCCGTCACTGAGGCCATAATTTCCAAAATCAAAGATATAACTGGTCTCAATGACTTCTTTTCCTTTCACCAGTGGAATATTATCCGCAATCCTGAAACTTACTCTCAGTGAATTTAGCTGCCACTGGCACGGCCCGCCACCATCAATGGCAATACTGATCTGCCACAGCCCCCCCATACCCTGCCGGACGAAAGGCTGCGTAAAACCGTTGTATCCCCGGACAGGGTAAGATTCAAAGCTGGAGTTATAGCTTTTATCCATACACTTTTCAGAGCGGTAAAAAACCTGCATCGGCATTAGAGTGATGCCCTCTGGCATCCGGAATGAAACGCTGACACGTCGGGCATTATCAGGAGGGGAAAGCGTCTGATCTGTCTTATCTCTGCACCCACAAAGTAGTGCGATAGTTAACACAATGACGTTAATTCTATTAAAATAATTCAACGCTTTCCTCCGTCACCGCCGCGAAACGGGTCAGGGCATTGCGGCCAATTTCATCAGACTCCGTGAGTTGCAGGGCTATCGGCAGTAAATCCTGAAGCATCAGAAATTCACGGTTACGCTGGATCTCATCCGGCTGCCCGTTACTGGATGCACTTTTCTCAACCTCATCGCGAAAGCGCATCCGCATTTCTTTTCTTCTCATCTTTAGCTCCGGATTTGCCAGTTCAAGCAGTTGATTATGGATGTAGGGCAAATAGCGGTGCGCCATCGAATGGTTTTGCGGGTCCGTACCTAAACCGTTCAGCGTTGGATTGGTATTTTTCGGAAAGGTCTTTGTCAGAGCATGCGGTGCGAGGCACTGGATGAACGTTTCCTGATGCTTACCGCTAGATTTCAGACATTCATCATTCAGAGAAGGAACCAGATATAGTTTCACCCCCACAAAATGGCGCGTGTAGATCTGTCCATCAAGTAGAGTTTTGTGGTTCGGGCTGGCAACCCGCATTGAACACTGCTCAGCCAAGAAAAAAACCACCGTTTTACCGTGATGCCAGTAAGGATCTTTTTTATCTATAAGTCCCACAGACTGATAAGTCAGATCCCGAACTGCCCCCCCAAGACCGGCAGCAGTCGTCAGTGACCAGTCAAACCCCAGCTTGTCTCCCAGCAGTCCCCATTTCTTATAAAAAGCGTTATCCAAATCAGCATCCGGAGGGATTTGTGTAATTGAGTCATTGTCGTTGACGTGTCGGTAATGGGTAATGCTGTCCAGAAAAGATATGGCCGCACGGGTAAATGTACGCGGCATTCCGTAGGTATACAGTATGGGATGACTGACTTTCATCTCGGCAGCATAAAGTAATGCCAAAGCTCCCCCCAAGCTGTGACCACAAATAAATAGCGTCTTCGTTCCTTGCTCTAAAGCCCGATTAACCGCATTCAAATTATCCTCAAATTTCCTGTTGGCTAGCTCATAAGCCTCCAGAAATCCTCCATGAACATTTCCCGCCCCGGCCAGTTCCGGCAAACAACGTTTTGGTGCAAATGATAAATCAGTTAGCACATTCAACAGACTATCAGTCCCGCACCATGCAACCAGCACATGCGTGCCACATTCCACCGTAAAGAGCCGGGAGTCCCCCTCCGGTTGATCACTATCTTTCGTGCTCAGATACACTGGTGGGAGATAGCGGTCATGAAAAGGAACATCGACCGCCAACGTGTGGTACCAGGAAGGAAATTCAGCAAACTGAGGAATGCATGATAGATCCTGACACTTATTCCGGAAGAAATAGTTGATAGTTTTATTAACTTTTTCTGCCGCATAAACCAGGTCAGCCATAATGCCGAGATTCAGTGCGTTGGTGAGGTCATAGTCTTTTGTGTCGTGCAATGCCAATACCCATGCCCGAAATGGACAGATTTCAATAACGTGTCTTTTTTCCAGTAACTCGCAGGGGATCTCCGTCCCCTTCAAGGAGCGATTCGGTGGGAAATGGAATTCCGGAGCCTCCGGTTCATCCCAGCCTTCAATCAACGGCAGGCGGTCGCATAACTCCCCGATAGTGACATAGTGATACACATGATTAGCCGCTTCTGTTATTTCCTGTACATTCGATCGCCAGCTATTGTCACGGAGGCCCGACCAGAACATATTTTTACTCTCTGGCTGGCTGTTAGGATTACGCCTGACGCCCAGTGGCCGCAGTGTCATCTCGTCAGCCAGTTGCTGCCCATCCGTCTTAACGTCTACAGTTATCCAGTAAAGATCATCAAACCGGACCAATCCTTGATTGTCGGTAACGCCCGCCGGAGGGTTGGGGGGAGGCGTTGGGCTGTAGCTGTTTTCATGCTGATGCCACACTGATGATGTCAGCGGACGATATTCCAGCCTGACATTAAGTCCGCATACAGGAATGTTGTTCTCATCGACGAACTGCAGTTCAAGCCAGTATTTATGCTGTTCTCCACGACAGTAAACGATTTTTCCTTTCGGGTTTATACTCGTAACACAAGTATTATCACCAACTATTTCCACACCAATCCCTTTAACTTTGCATGGTTATATTTAATTCATCTTATCTCGCACATTTCTTAACCAATATAAATACATTCCGAATCAATAATAATTTCCTAACAGGAAATCACTGTTGTCCAAATGGCAACTCGTGCTGTTGACTCTCTGACCGTATGCTTAGCGCCACATTTCTTATGAGGTCGCTATGACACGCTTTCTAATCTGCAGTTTCGCCCTGGTTCTTCTTTATCCTGCCGGTATTGATATGTATCTGGTGGGGCTGCCCCGTATTGCTGCCGATTTACAGGCCAGCGAGGCGCAACTGCATATCGCGTTTTCGGTATATCTGGCAGGAATGGCGACGGCGATGCTGTTCGCCGGTAAAATTGCCGACCAGTCAGGTCGCAAACCGGTCGCCATAGTCGGCGCACTCATCTTTATTTTCGCCTCTGCGCTATGTTCTTTCGCCGAAAGCGGTACGCCATTCCTCATAGGTCGTTTTATTCAGGGCGTAGGTGCGGGCTGTTGCTACGTGGTGGCTTTCGCCATCCTGCGCGACACACTCGACGATCGCCGTCGGGCGAAGGTACTGTCGTTGTTGAACGGTATTACCTGTATCGTGCCGGTGCTGGCTCCGGTGATGGGGCATCTGATCATGCTCAAATACCCGTGGCAGAGCCTGTTCTACACGATGATGGGAATGGGTGTGGCTGTTTGCCTGCTGTCGGTGTTTGTCCTGCGAGAATCGCGCCCAGCAACGCTTATGGCGACGACGGAAAAGAACCACACGACCGAATCACTGGTAAACCGCTTTTTCTTAAGCCGTCTGGCCATTACCACCCTCAGCGTGTCGGTGATCCTGACCTTCGTGAATACGTCTCCGGTGCTGCTGATGGAAGTGATGGGCTTCGACCGTGGTGAGTATGCCACCACGATGGCCATGACCGCAGGCATCAGTATGGCGGTCTCTTTCTCTACGCCATTTGCTCTGAGCGTATTTAAGCCTCGCGTTCTGATGCTGACCTCACAGGTGCTGTTTCTGTGTGCCGGCGTGGTGTTAACCCTTGCCACTTCACACGCAGTAACGCTTCTCGGGCTGACGTTAATCTGCGCCGGATTCTCGGTCGGCTTCGGTGTTGCGATGAGCCAGGCGCTTGGGCCGTTCTCGCTGCGCGCGGGCGTCGCCAGCTCGGCATTAGGTATTGCCCAGGTTTGCGGTTCCTCTCTGTGGATTTGGCTGGCGGCGGTTCTTGGCCTTGATGCGCTGAATATGCTGATCGGGATTCTGATTGGCTGTAGCATAGTGAGTATCATGCTGATTATCACTGTTGCACCTAACCGGTCCGCGCCAACTCATGAAGAAATCCCTCAGCAGTCTCGATCTTAATTTATTGCTCTGCCTGCAGCTGTTGATGCAGGAACGCAGCGTCACTAAAACCGCCAAACGGATGAACGTCACACCGTCGGCGGTCAGTAAGTCGCTGTCGAAGCTGCGGACCTGGTTTGACGATCCCTTGTTTGTGAACACCCCGCTGGGGCTATCACCGACGCCGCTGATGGTCAGCATGGAGCAGAGCCTTGCTGAATGGATGCAGATGGGCAATCAGTTGCTCGATAAGCCACACCATGAGTCTCCACGCGGGCTGAAGTTTGATCTGGCGGCCGAAACGCCGTTAGTAATGATCATGTTCAATGCGCTCTCCCAGCAGATTTATCAGCGCTATCCGCAGGCGACAATCAAAATACGCAACTGGGACTATGATTCGCTGGATGCCATTATTCGCGGTGAAGTGGATATTGGCTTTACCGGGCGCGAAAGCCATCCGCGTTCGCGCGAACTGCTGAGTTTGTTGCCATTGTCGATCGACCATGAAGTGCTGTTTTCCGATCTGCCCTGCGTCTGGCTACGTGAAGATCATCCCGCACTGCAGGAAGAGTGGAATCTGGACACCTTTCTGCGCTATCCGCACATCAGCATTAGCTGGGAACAAAGCGATACATGGGCGCTGGATGAAGTCCTGCAAGAAATGGGACGCGCACGCAATATCGCGTTATGTCTGCCCGGTTTTGAGCAATCGCTGTTTATGGCCGCGCAGCCGGATCACGCGCTGATAGCCACCGCACCGGTCTATTGCCAGCGTTATAACCAACTCCACCAGCTTCCACTCGTTGCACGGCCGATGCCATTTGATACGGCGCAACTGGAAAAAATGCGCGTACCGTTCACTCTTCTTTGGCATAAACGCAACAGCCACAATCCTAAGATCGTCTGGCTAAAAGACACGATCAAGGCGCTTTATCGCGATATCTCCTGACGATCCTTCATTTTGGTGTTGCTAAATCGACCATTCTGGCAACAGAAATGTAAATATCGCGTAATGTCGCCCATTTTCGCTTAGTTTTTGGGCAGCAAAGCCTGCCCGGAAGCCGTGTAAATGTTACTCTGGTAATAATCACGGACCATTAATCACGGAGCGACAAATGGCGACACATTTTGCCAGAGGGATTCTTACGGAGGGACACCTGGTTTCAGCTCGCCTCCCTTCTCCATGTCATATCGAAGCAAGAGATCTACCCGCTCATCGCCGGACACGTTTCCTGGCTTCCCGAAGTCTTCTCGCTGAACTGATGTTTATGCTTTACGGCACCAGCACGCTGCCCGAAATTGTTACTCAGGCCAAAGGTAAGCCCGTTTTTCGCGATAAGAACCTGCCGGGTTTTTCGATTTCCTATGCCGGGAATATCGTCGGTGTTGTGCTAACAACTGAAGGAACGTGCGGCCTGGATATGGAACTTCAGCGGGCCACCCGCGGGTTTCACAATCCAAATTCAGCGGAAACGTGGCGCTTCTCCAGTAACGAAAACCTGTGGATCAATAACCAAAACGACCCCAACGAAGCACGCGCGCAGCTCATTACATTGCGCCAGAGCGTACTCAAACTCACTGGCGATGTGTGCAATGACGATCCGCGCGAGCTCCAGCTTTTACCCGGCGCAGGGCGCCTGAAATGTGCCCATGTGGCGCAGGTTGAAGCCATTTGCGATGCGGAAGATGTACTGGTGTGGTCAGTTGCGGTTACGCCAACCATTGAAAAACTCAAAGTTTGGGAGTTTGATGGTAAACAGGACTGGAAAATTTTGCCTGATATCCAGACTCGCGCCAATGAGCCAACGGGTCGTCTGATCCGGTTCTCTCAATTATGTGCAGCGAAGAGCCATACGCTTTGATTTAACCTTCATGATGAAACAGGAGCCACCATGTCTGAAACATTGAATGTTGTTACGTTACTGGGAAGTCTGCGCAAAGGTTCGTTTAATGGAATGGTTGCCCGTACGCTGCCCAAGATTGCTCCAGCGGGAATGGAAGTGAACGCGCTGCCGTCGATTGGTGATATCCCTCTGTACGATGCCGACCTCCAACAGGAAGAGGGTTTTCCGGCCAGCGTAGAAGCACTGGCTGAGCAAATCAGAAAGGCTGACGGTGTCGTCATCGTCACTCCTGAATATAACTATTCTGTTCCGGGCGGACTGAAGAACGCCATTGACTGGCTGTCCCGCCTGCCCGATCAGCCATTATCGGGTAAGCCGGTGCTGATCCAGACCAGTTCTATGGGCGCTATTGGCGGCGCGCGCTGCCAGTATCATCTGCGTCAGATCCTGGTATTCCTCGACGCCATGGTAATGAACAAGCCGGAATTTATGGGCGGCGTCATTCAGAACAAAGTAGACCCGCAGACAGGTGAAGTGATCGACCAAAGCACGCTGGACCATCTGACCGGTCAATTGACCGCATTTGGCGACTACATTCAGCGCGTGAAAGCGTAAAAGAAAAAGCCCGGCGATATGCCGGGCTTGTTGATATATGGGCAAATAAACAACGATTAGTGCGCGTCGATAAACACAATCTTCAGCACAAACAGCAGCGCGACAATGATGACGCACGGGCTGAGATCGCGGAAACGTCCGGTACCAATCTTCATCACGCAGTAAGAAATAAAGCCCAGAGCAATACCTTCGGTAATTGAGAAGCTAAATGGCATCATCACGGCAGTAATAAACGCCGGAACCGCTTCTGTAAGGTCATCCCACTTCACGCGCGACAGGCTTGATGTCATCAGGACGCCAACGTAAATCAGCGCACCTGCTGCTGCATAGCCCGGTACCATCCCCGCCAGCGGCGACAGGAAGATAACCAGCAGGAACAGCAGACCAACGACCACGGCGGTCAGACCGGTACGTCCACCGACCGAAACCCCGGAAGAAGATTCGATATACGCAGTAACGGAAGAAGTCCCGATAAACGCCCCGGTAACCGACGACACGCTATCCACATACAGCGCTTGCTTCATGCGCGGGAACTTGCCCTTCGCATCCGCCAGACCGGCTTTATCCGTAACGCCAATCAGCGTACCGGAGGAGTCGAACAGATTAACCAGCATGAACGAGAAAATCACACCCGCCAGGCCAATGTTAAATGAACCGGCCAGGTCGACATGTCCGATAACGGACATCACGCTCGGTGGCGCAGAAACGATACCGTTGTAATGAACATCGCCCAGCATCCAACCCAGCAGCGTGGTTACGATGATAGAAATCAGCACCGCCGCGTGAATGTTACGTGACGCCAGAATCGCGATGATAAAGAAGCCCAGGATACCGAGCAGTACGCTGTGGGACGTCAGGTTACCGATAGACACCAGCGTGTCTTTGTTGGCGACGATAACACCGGCGTTTTTCAGTCCCATCATGCCGATGAACAGACCAATACCACTGGTGATCCCCACACGCAGGCTAACCGGGATATTGGCAATCATCCAGTAACGAACGCGGAAAATCGTCAGCAGCAGCAGACCAACAGCGCCCCAGAAGATAGCGCCCATACCAATCTGCCATGACAGCCCCATCGCGCCAACGACCACGAAAGCGAAGAATGCGTTCAGGCCCATAGCAGGCGCAAGTGCGACCGGCAGGTTGGCAAACAGGCCCATCAGGATGCTACCAAATGCAGCAATAAGGCAGGTGGTAACAAAGACAGCGCTGGTATCCATGCCAGCCACGCCAAGAATTTGCGGGTTAACAAAAACGATATACACCATCGTCAGGAAGGTCGTTAAACCGGCGATCACTTCGGTCCGTGCCGTCGTGCCATGTTCGCGCAGTTTGAACACGCGTTCCAGCATCCCCTGGCCAGAAGCCTGGGTTGTGTGTTGTTGACTCATTATCAATTTCCGAACAAGGAGGGAAAATTCGTCGCTATCCTATACCAAAATGCGACAATAGGGTTGGGTTATGAGCAACTTTTTTCATTGATTTTGCTTATACGGCAACGATTGCGTCGCCCAATAATGCATTACGAAAACGTTAAACTTGTTAAAACGGAAATGACATGTCCCAGATAGAAGCCGTATTTTTTGACTGTGACGGTACCCTTGTCGACAGTGAAGTGATTTGTTCTCGCGCGTATGTCAGCATGTTCCAGGCGTTTGGCATTACGCTCGATCTTGAAGAAATTTTCAAACGCTTCAAGGGGGTAAAGCTGTACGAGATCATCGACATTATCAACGAAGAGCACGGTGTCGAACTGGCAAAAGCCGATTTAGAACCGGTTTACCGCGCTGAGGTCGCACGTCTGTTCGATACGGAACTGGAGGTGATTGCCGGTGCCAATGCGCTACTGGACAGCATGGCCGTACCAATGTGTGTGGTCTCTAACGGTCCGGTCAGCAAAATGCAGCATTCGCTGGGTAAGCTGGGCATGTTGCACCATTTCCCTGATTTACTGTTCAGCGGCTACGATATTCAGCGTTGGAAGCCCGATCCGGCCCTGATGTTCCATGCGGCGAAAGCGATGGATGTTAATGTTGAGAACTGCATTCTGGTTGATGATTCCAGCGCAGGTGCGCAGGCAGGGATTGCCGCCGGGATGGAGGTGTTCTACTTCTGCGCCGATCCGCATAACAAACCGATCGATCATCCAAAAGTGACGACGTTTACCGATCTGGCACAATTGCCGGAATTGTGGAAGGCGCGGGGTTGGAATATCGTCGAATAAACAGTAGGCCCGATAAGCAAAGCGCCATCAGGTGAATGGCGCAGAATGCCGGATGCGGCGTAACGCCTTATCCGGCCTACAATAGCGACGCCGGGGGAATCCGGCGAACGCAACAAGCTACTTATTCCTTCGGATCTTTGCCCGCCAGCAGCTTATCCAGCTCATCCCCGCCCACGTGACGGAAGTCTTGTCCCTTCACGAAGTAGAAGATATATTCGCAGATATTCTGGCAGCGGTCACCGATACGTTCGATGGAACGTGCGCAGAACAGCGCGGTCAGCACGCTTGGAATGGTACGTGGGTCTTCCATCATATAAGTCATCAGCTGACGCACGATGCCTTCATATTCCTGGTCAACTTTCTTATCTTCGCGATAAATACGCACTGCTTCGTCCAGATCCATACGCGCAAACGCATCCAGCACGTCATGCAGCATTTGTACGGTGTGGCGGCCCAGTGATTCCAGGCTTACCAGCAGCGGCTGGTGCTGTTGCGAGAACTTCTCCAGCGCGGTACGGCAAATTTTGTCCGCCACGTCGCCAATACGTTCCAGCTCAGCGATGGTTTTGATAATAGCCATCACCAGACGCAGGTCGCTCGCTGTCGGTTGACGCTTGGCGATGATACGCACGCAGGCTTCGTCGATCGCCACTTCCATCATGTTAACGTTCTTATCGCCTTCAATGACGCGCTTCGCCAGCTCGCTGTCCTGGTTGTGCATCGCCGTGATTGCATCAGAAAGCTGCTGCTCGACCATGCCGCCCATGGTCATCACCTGGGTACGGATGCTTTCCAGCTCTGCATTGAACTGGCCGGAAATATGTTTATTAAGGTTAAGGTTATCCACAACAAGCTCCTGAATCAGCCGTAACGACCGGTGATGTAATCTTCAGTTTGTTTCTTCGCGGGCTTGGTGAACAGATCGTCCGTGTTGCTGAACTCAATCAACTCGCCCAGATACATAAATGCCGTGTGATCGGAACAACGCGCAGCCTGCTGCATGTTGTGGGTAACGATAACGACGGTGTAATCCTCTTTCAGCTCAGTGATCAGCTCTTCGATACGCCCGGTAGAAATAGGGTCGAGCGCTGAACATGGCTCATCAAGCAGAAGCACTTCCGGGCGAATGGCGATACCACGCGCAATACACAGACGCTGCTGCTGACCACCCGAGAGAGAGTACCCGCTCTGGTGTAATTTATCTTTGGTTTCGTTCCACAATGCGGCCTTGGTCAATGCCCACTGCACACGCTCGTCCATATCCGCACGCGAGAGTTTCTCAAACAGACGTACGCCAAAAGCAATGTTGTCGTAGATGGACATCGGGAACGGCGTCGGCTTCTGAAATACCATACCCACTTTGGCACGCAGCAGAGCGATATCCTGGGTATTGGTGAGAATATTGTCGCCATCCAGCAGGATTTCACCTTCCGCACGCTGCTCCGGGTACAGTTCAAACATTTTGTTGAACGTACGCAGCAGCGTCGATTTACCACAGCCTGACGGCCCGATAAACGCCGTTACCTGGTTTTTAGCTATATCCAGGTTGATGTTCTTCAGGGCATGGAATTTGCCATAGTAGAAGTTCAAATCACGAACCTGAATCTTACCCGGGGCAGTATCAACCATACTCATTTCAATCTCTTCCTCATCCGGCGCCGCATCAGCCACGCCGTAAAAATTAACCGTGTTTCTTCTTCGCGAAAATGACGCGCGCCAGAATGTTCAGCAGCAGTACGCACAGGGTAATAATCAGTACCCCGGCCCAGGCCAGTTGCTGCCACTCAGCAAACGGGCTCATAGCAAACTTAAAGATAGTGACCGGCAGGTTGGCGATAGGCTGCATCATGTCGGTGCTCCAGAACTGGTTGGAGAGCGACGTAAACAGCAGCGGAGCCGTTTCACCTGCGATACGAGCAATCGCTAACAGAACACCTGTAATGATCCCCGAGACAGACGCCTTCAGGGTGATCGCAGAAATCATCTTCCATTTCGGCGTACCCAGTGCATAGGCAGCTTCACGCAGGCTATCCGGCACCAGCTTGAGCATGTTCTCCGTGGTACGGATAACAATGGGCACCTGCAGCAGCGCCAGCGCGATAACGCCCGCCCAGCCAGAGAAGTGCTCCATTTTTGCTACCACGATGGTGTAAACGAACAGACCGACTACGATTGATGGCGCAGACAGCAGAATGTCATTGATAAAGCGGATAACCTCGGCCAGCCAGGACTTACGTCCGTACTCTGCCAGGTAGATACCCGCCATAATGCCAAGCGGAGTACCAAACACGGTCGCCCACAGAATTAACAGTCCGCTACCGGCCAGGGCGTTCGCCAGACCACCACCCGCTGTATTCGGCGGAGGCGTCATTTCGGTGAACAGCGCCAGCGACATACCGTCAATACCACGGGTGATCGTGGACATCAGGATCCAAATGAGCCAGAACAGACCGAACGCCATGGTCGCCATAGAGAGCGTCAGCGCGATGCGGTTCTTCAGACGGCGACGTGCCTGCATTTTACGGCGGGACTCCGCCAGCGCAGTGGTGTTTTGCATTTCAAGCGTAGCCATTAGCGTGCCCCCTCGTTCTTCGCAAGGCGCATGATCATGAACTTAGACGCCGCCAGTACGATGAAGGTGATCACAAACAGAATCAGACCCAGTTCCATCAACGCAGCAACGTGCAGCCCCGATTCCGCTTCGGCAAATTCATTCGCCAGCGCAGAGGTAATACTGTTGCCCGGCATGTACAGCGAGGCGCTATCGAGCTGGTAGGTGTTACCAATGATAAAGGTCACCGCCATGGTTTCACCCAGCGCGCGGCCCAGACCCAGCATCACACCACCGATCACACCATTTTTGGTGAACGGCAGGACGATACGCCAGATAACTTCCCAGGTGGTACAGCCGATGCCGTAGGCTGACTCTTTCATAAGCACCGGCGTTTGTTCGAACACATCACGCATAACCGCAGCAATGTACGGAATGATCATGATAGCGAGGATCACACCAGCCGCCAGAATACCGATACCAAACGCCGGGCCAGCAAACAGTGCGCCAACAAACGGAATGTTGGAAAGGATGTTTCCGACCGGCTCCTGGAAGTACGTCGCAAACAGCGGGGCAAAGATAAACAGGCCCCACATGCCGTATACGATACTCGGAATTGCTGCCAGCAGTTCAATAGCGATACCCAACGGGCGACGCAGCCAACCGGGTGCAAGTTCCGTCAGGAATAACGCAATGCCGAAACTCACCGGAACGGCAATCAGCAATGCAATAAACGAGGTGACCAGCGTACCGTAAATCGGTACCAGCGCGCCGTAGATATCGTTCGGCGCATCCCAGTCTTTGGTCCACAAAAAGGAGAAACCAAATTTCTGAATGCTTGGCCAGGAGGAGATAACCAGAGAGACAATAATGCCACCCAACATCAATAGCACAATCAGCGCAGCCAGTTTTACCAGCGCGCTGAATATCATGTCACCCTTTTTACCCGGTGGGTTAAAAGCAGGCTTGGTTGCAGCCATAAATCACTCTTTAAGTTAAACGCGTTTACGAAATTGCCCTGCCGGATGGCGCTACGCTTATCCGGCCTACAAATTGGGCCTACAGTCGGAACTGTAGGGCGGATAAGCGTAGCGCCATCCGCCAACTCGTTAAAGATATTCTATTAGTACAGCGCTTTACCGCTGCTGTCTTTCACGTTGGTCTTCCATGCAGCACGAATCTGCTCAACCACGCTGTCCGGCAGGCTGGCGTAATCCAGGTCATTAGCCTGTTTGCCACCATTTTTGTATGCCCAGTCGAAGAATTTCAGCACTTCAACGCCCTGCTCAGGCTTCTTCTGCTCTTTATGGACGAGGATGAAGGTGGTGGAAGTGATTGGCCACGCATCGTCACCTTTCTGGTTAGTCAGATCCTGAGCGAAAGTTTTGCTCCAGTCAGCGCCTTTAGCGGCGTTGGCAAAGTTTTCTTCGGTCGGGCTTACCGGTTTACCATCAGCAGAGACCAGCTTGGTGTACGCCAGGTTGTTCTGCTTAGCGTAAGCGTACTCAACGTAACCGATAGAACCCGGCAGACGCTGTACGAACGCGGCGATACCGTCGTTACCTTTACCGCCCAGACCGGTCGGCCAGTTTACGGTAGAGCCAGAACCAATTTTAGATTTCCACTCTTCGTTCACTTTCGCCAGGTAGCTAGTGAAGACGAAGGAAGTACCGGAACCATCAGCGCGGCGCACAACAGCGATATTCTGCGAAGGCAGCTTCAGACCTGGGTTCAGTTTGGTGATGGCTTCGTCATCCCACTTCTTAATTTTACCGAGGTAGATGTCGCCCAGCGTTTTACCATCAAGCACCAGCTCGCCGGATTTCAGTCCAGGGATATTCACCGCCAGCACCACACCGCCGATAACGGTCGGGAACTGGAACAGGCCTTCTTGTGCCAGTTTCTCGTCAGACAGCGGGGCATCAGAAGCGCCGAAATCAACGGTATTGGCCGTAATTTGTTTTACACCACCGGAGGAGCCGATACCCTGGTAGTTTACTTTGCTACCGGTCTCTTTCTGATAGGTATCTGCCCATTTGGCATACACTGGCGCAGGGAAGGTTGCACCTGCACCTGTCAGGCTCGCTGCTGCAAACGCAGAGAACGCGCTCATGGATAAGGTCGCGGCGACAACAGTTGCGACAGTGGTACGCATAACTTTCATAATGTCTCCTGCACGGTTTTCGTAAATCGTTGTTTGAGTTGCTACTGTGAGCAAAATAGGACAAACAGGTGACAGTTAAATGTACGAAATATGACAGTTTTATGACAATGAAAAATACGAGAAGTTATTTACCTAAAAATACATTTAAAACAAAACGTTAACCATTACCATGACAATAACATTTCGCTAAAATTTTCTTTTTATGACACTGCAAACAGTAGCTGAAGATGACGGTTTGTCACATAAAACAGGCGGGATAATTGATTAAAAACAGAACAAGTTTAAAAAAATGCCCCGCTTATAGCAGGGCATTTTCAGTTCAGTTAGGTACGGATTACTCTACGGTAACCGACTTCGCCAGGTTACGCGGCTGATCCACGTCGGTGCCTTTAATCAGCGCCACATGATACGCCAGCAACTGCAGCGGAACGGTATAGAAGATCGGTGCAATCACCTCTTCCACATGCGGCATCTCAATGATGTGCATGTTTTCGCTGCTGGTAAAGCCAGCATCCTGGTCAGCAAAGACGTACAGCTGACCGCCACGGGCGCGAACTTCTTCAATGTTGGACTTCAGTTTTTCCAGCAGTTCGTTGTTCGGCGCAACCACGATAACCGGCATATCGGCATCAATCAGCGCCAGCGGACCGTGTTTCAGTTCGCCTGCGGCATAAGCTTCAGCGTGAATATAAGAGATCTCTTTCAGCTTCAGCGCACCTTCCAGCGCAATCGGGTACTGATCGCCGCGGCCCAGGAACAGCGCATGGTGTTTATCAGAGAATCCTTCAGCCAGAGCGGCAATGCGTTTGTCCTGAGACAGCATCTGCTCAATACGGCTCGGCAGCGCCTGCAGACCGTGAACGATTTCCTGCTCAATAGCCACATCCAGGCCTTTCAGACGAGACAGTTTCGCCACCAGCATCAGCAGAACGGTCAGCTGAGTGGTAAATGCTTTCGTGGAGGCCACGCCGATTTCGGTACCGGCATTGGTCATCATCGCCAGGTCGGATTCGCGCACCAGAGAAGAGCCCGGTACGTTACAAATAGCCAGCGAGCCCAGATAGCCCAACTCTTTGGATAAGCGCAGACCCGCCAGGGTATCTGCCGTTTCACCAGACTGGGAAAGGGTGATCATCAGGCTGTTACGACGCACGGCGGATTTGCGATAGCGGAATTCGGAAGCAATTTCGACATCACAAGGAATGCCAGCCAGTGATTCAAACCAGTAGCGGGACACCATACCGGAGTTGTACGACGTACCGCAGGCGATAATCTGGATATGCTCAACCTGAGACAGCAGCTCGTTGGCATGCGAACCCAGCTCGCTTAAATCCACTTCACCGTGGCTGATACGGCCGGTCAGCGTGTTTTTAATTGCGTTCGGCTGTTCGTAGATCTCTTTCTGCATGTAGTGGCGATAAATACCTTTTTCGCCCGCATCGTATTGCAGATTAGATTCGATATCCTGACGTTTCACTTCCGCGCCAGACTTGTCGAAAATAGAGACCGAACGACGGGTTACTTCCGCGATGTCGCCCTCTTCCAGGAAGATGAAGCGACGGGTTACCGGCAGCAGTGCCAGCTGATCGGAAGCGATAAAGTTCTCACCCATACCCAGACCAATCACCAGCGGGCTGCCAGAACGGGCCGCCAGCAGGGTTTCCGGGTTACGGGTATCCATGATCACCGTGCCGTAGGCACCGCGCAGCTGCGGAATAGTGCGCAGCACGGCTTCACGCAGCGTACCACCCTGTTCCAGCTCCCAGTGCACCAGGTGAGCAATCACTTCGGTGTCGGTTTCAGAAACAAAGGTGTAGCCACGCGTTTTCAACAGCTCACGCAGTGGTTCATGGTTTTCAATGATGCCGTTATGCACCACAACAATGTGTTCAGAAACATGGGGATGCGCGTTCGCTTCTGAAGGTTCACCGTGTGTCGCCCAGCGGGTGTGAGCAATACCAGTACCACCATGCAGCGGATGTTCTTCCGCAGCAGCAGTCAGCATCTGCACTTTACCCAAACGACGCAGACGGGTCATGTTGCCTTCAGCATCGACAACGGCCAGACCAGCAGAGTCATAACCACGATATTCCAGACGACGTAAACCTTCGAGAAGGATTTCAGCTACATCACGCTGCGCGATAGCGCCAACAATTCCACACATATTTTTTGATTCCGAATTTAGGCATTGTGCCTGTCGTTGTCGGTCAACCTGATACCCGTATTCCGGGCGCCCCGAGCCTTGTAGAGAGTGGGGTTATTTTTATAGGTACTGCTTGTTGAGCGGAGGATTATATTATCCCCTCATCTCTTGTCTGCCTGATGGCGCTCACGCTTATCAGGCCTACAGAACGTCACCGCACGTAGGCCGGATAAGGCAAAGCCGCCATCCGGCAAAAATAAATTACTTCTTCTTCACCGGACGCTGCCAGCCCTGTTTATGGACCTGAGGTACACGGCTTAATACCAATTCGTTATCGGCGACATTACGCGTTACGGTGGTTCCTGCTGCAATCGTCGCACCTTTACCCACGGTGACAGGTGCCACCAGCTGAGTATCAGAACCCACAAACACATCATCACCAATAATGGTTTTAAACTTATTGGCACCATCGTAGTTACAGGTGATCGTACCCGCGCCGATATTCACGTTATCGCCAATTTCCGCATCGCCCAGATAGGTCAAATGACCAGCTTTAGAGCCTTTACCCAGACGCGCTTTTTTCATTTCGACGAAGTTACCCACGTGTGCGCCTTCCTGCAGCTCTGCACCCGGGCGCAGACGCGCGAATGGACCGATGGTGCAAGCGGCTTCCAGATGGGCATCTTCCACCACACTGTACGGGCTAAGCTCACACCCCTCACCAATCACGCTGTTTTTGATGATACAGCCAGCGCCAATCTTGACGCGATCCCCAACGGTTACGTTACCTTCAATGATAACGTTAGTATCAATTTCAACATCGCGCCCGTGAATCAGCGTACCGCGGAGATCAAAACGTGCAGGATCGCGCAGCATCACGCCCGCCAACAGCAGTTTTTCTGCCTGCTCAGACTGATAAACACGTTCCAGACGGGATAACTGAAGGCGGTTATTTACCCCTTCCGTTTCACTGATTCGTGCCGGATGAACTGCCGCAATTTCACGTCCTTCCTGATACGCCATCGCGATGATATCGGTGATGTAGTATTCACCCTGCACGTTGTTGTTGGTCAGTTTAGACAGCCAACGCTTCATGTCAGCGCCGTTGGCAATCAGAATGCCAGTGTTGATTTCCTGGATTTGACGCTGCTCGTCAGTGGCATCTTTATGCTCAACAATGCCAGTAACTTTGCCGTTATCACGGGTAATACGCCCATAGCCGGAAGGGTCGTCCAGTTTTACCGTTAACAAACCGATACCACCCTGCGGTTTGGCTTCACGCAGGCGACGTAAGGTATCGGTAGAGATCAGCGGCACATCGCCATAGAGCATTAAAATGTCTTCGTCATCACTAAAGAATGGCGCCGCCTGCTGCATTGCATGGCCGGTACCCAACTGCTCAGCCTGCAGAACCCAATTCAGATTGCCATCTTTCAGCGTTTGCTTAAGCAGATCGCCACCGTGTCCGTAGACAAGGTGTACATGAGTCGCACCTAATTCATTAGCTGCATCAATGACATGCTGAACCATCGGCTTTCCTGCGAGGGTGTGCAGCACTTTAGGAAGATCGGAATACATACGCGTGCCTTTGCCTGCGGCAAGGATCACAACGCTCATAGCATTATTCAACATACACGTCCTGACTGTAATTTGAGAACGAATTTATACCGTTTCACATTGAAAATACTACATTTTTTTCAGCGTGAAATGGACCGAAGATAAAACGTTCAACAGGGGGGATTCCCCATCTGATAACTCACTATTTTCGTCTATATCTGCGTCTTTTGTCTCCCAAAAACCAAGAGTCTGCTCTTATTAAAGCCTTAGGTTAATGTTTTTGCTATTTTTTTACCGCATGAATAAAGCATTACATCAGCATAATACGATTTTATTTATGTGATTCAGTGAGAAGCAGAAAAACGGGTAGGGAAAATTGAGGGGGAAAGACAGAGAACAAATGATACAGCGAAGGAGGGGGATTTAATAACGATGGCGCTAGCTGATAAACCGTATTAAGCATCGCGCCACAGAGCAGGTAGGGAACGACTAAACGTCCATGCTGCTGAAAAGGGCGATGATTTTGTTAAACAATTTCATGTTGGTATCCTGTTTTTATCTGAATTAATTTTGTGACACACATCACACAAAAAAGAGTTTACGCCTCATTTTTTAACCGATCAACATTTTTGTGATGTAAATCACAAAATAATAAAACAGCTTTTTAGTTCCACTTTTACTGAAACAAATCCATAAAAAAAGCCAGCCTGGAAACCAGACTGGCCTTTGTGCTTTTCAAGCCGGTGTTACATCGCTTTTTTGGTCAACTCGATAACGCGCAGTTTCGCGATCGCTTTGGCCAGTTCCGCAGATGCCTGAGCGTAATCCACGTCACCATGAGAGCTCTTGATATGCTCTTCAGCCTTACGCTTCGCTTCCAGGGCTCTCGCTTCATCGAGATCCTGTCCGCGAATCGCGGTATCAGCCAGTACGGTCACACTGCCAGGCTGCACTTCAAGAATGCCGCCGGACAGATAGATAAACTCTTCATGACCGAACTGTTTAACGATGCGGATCATACCAGGCTTAATGGCGGTGAGCAGCGGTGCGTGACCCGGGAAAATACCCAGTTCACCTTCACTACCCGTTACCTGGATTTTCTCGACCAGACCAGAGAACATTTGTTGCTCTGCGCTGACGACGTCCAGGTGGTAAGTCATTGCCATATCACCCTCCGATTAAGGCGTTAAAGTTTTTTGGCTTTTTCCACGGCTTCGTCGATAGAACCAACCATGTAGAACGCCTGCTCTGGCAGGTGGTCGTATTCGCCTTCCATGATGCCTTTAAAGCCACGGATGGTGTCTTTCAGGGAAACGTATTTACCCGGAGAACCGGTGAATACTTCCGCAACGAAGAACGGCTGGGACAGGAAGCGCTGGATCTTACGCGCACGTGCTACCACCAGTTTATCTTCTTCAGACAGTTCATCCATACCCAGGATGGCGATGATGTCTTTCAGTTCCTGATAACGCTGCAGCAGGGACTGTACGCCACGCGCTGTGTCGTAGTGTTCCTGACCAACAACCAGCGGATCCAACTGACGGCTGGTGGAGTCCAGCGGGTCAACTGCCGGGTAGATACCCAGAGAAGCGATCTGACGGCTCAGTACCACGGTTGCATCCAAGTGAGCAAAGGTGGTTGCTGGGGACGGGTCAGTCAAGTCATCCGCAGGTACGTATACCGCCTGAACGGAGGTGATAGAACCGGTTTTGGTAGAGGTGATACGTTCCTGAAGAACACCCATCTCTTCCGCCAGGGTCGGCTGGTAGCCTACCGCTGATGGCATACGACCCAGCAGTGCAGATACTTCTGTACCGGCCAGGGTGTAACGGTAGATGTTATCAACGAACAGCAGAACGTCACGACCTTCGTCACGGAACTTCTCAGCCATGGTCAGACCGGTCAGTGCAACGCGCAGACGGTTTCCCGGCGGCTCGTTCATCTGGCCATATACCAGGGACACTTTGTCCAGTACGTTGGAGTCGGTCATTTCGTGGTAGAAGTCGTTACCCTCACGAGTACGTTCACCTACGCCCGCAAACACGGAGTAACCGGAGTGTTCGATCGCGATGTTACGGATCAGCTCCATCATGTTTACGGTTTTACCTACACCCGCACCACCGAACAGACCGACTTTACCGCCCTTAGCGAACGGACACATCAGGTCGATAACTTTGATGCCGGTTTCCAGCAGTTCCTGAGAGCTGGACAGCTCTTCGTAGGAAGGTGCTGCGCGGTGGATAGCCCAACGCTCTTCTTCACCGATATCGCCTTTCATGTCGATCGGGTGACCCAGGACGTTCATGATACGACCCAGGGTTGCTTTACCTACCGGGACTTCGATCGGGTGTTCGAGGTCTTTAACTTCCAGACCACGACGCAGACCGTCGGAAGAACCCATGGCGATGGTACGTACGATACCGCCGCCGAGCTGCTGCTGAACTTCCAGCACCAGGCTCTCTTTACCATTCATAACCTCAAGAGCATCGTACACGCGCGGTACGGCATCCTGAGGGAATTCGACGTCAACCACGGCGCCGATTACCTGGACAATTTTTCCAGTAGCCATCTTGAATCCTCTACGAATTAACCTGGTTATACCGCGGATGCACCACCGACGATTTCGGTGAGTTCCTGAGTAATGCTGGCCTGACGAGCTTTGTTGTATACCAACTGCAGCTCTTTAATCAGGCTGCCGCCATTGTCGGTCGCGGCTTTCATCGCCACCATACGTGCGGCCTGCTCGCTGGCCAGGTTTTCTACCACGCCCTGATAAACCTGAGACTCGACATAACGACGCAGCAAGGTATCCAGCAGCGCTTTCGGGTCTGGCTCATACAGGTAATCCCAAGATTTACGCTTCAATTCATCATCATCTGATGCCGGCAGAGGCAGCAGTTGAGTGATGGTTGGCGTCTGAGACATGGTGTTAATAAATTTGTTGCTGACAACGTACAGTTTGTCCAGACGACCTTCATCGTAGGCCTGCAGCATCACTTTAACCGGACCGATCAGTTCGGACAGGGAAGGGTTATCCCCCATGCCGGTTACCTGAGCGATCACGTTTCCGCCAACGGAGTTAAAGAAAGACACGCCCTTAGAGCCAATCATTGCGATATCGCACTGAACGCCTTTATCGGACCATGTTTTCATATCCGCCAGCAGCTTTTTGAACAGGTTAATGTTCAAGCCACCGCACAGACCACGGTCGGTCGACACCACCAGGTAGCCCACGCGTTTAACGTCGCGTTCTTCCAGGTAAGGGTGCTTATATTCCAGATTACCATTCGCAAGGTGACCAATCACTTTGCGCATGGTCTCTGCATAAGGACGGCTGGCCGCCATGCGATCCTGCGATTTACGCATTTTGGAAGCGGCGACCATCTCCATCGCTTTAGTGATCTTCTGCGTGTTCTGGACGCTTGCGATCTTACTACGTATCTCTTTTGCGCCGGCCATGAGCTTCTCCTCAATGCCTTGCGGTCCGCCCTAAAGCAGACCGCCAGACGTTACCAGGACTGGGTTGCCTTGAAGGAATCGAGGATAGCTTTCAGCTTGCCTTCGATTTCATCGTTATAGCCACCGGACTGGTTGATCTCTTGCATCAGCGGAGCGTGGTCACGGTCAACGTAAGCCAGCAGAGCGGCTTCGAAGCTACCGATTTTCGCCAGTTCCACATCTTCGAGGTAACCGCGTTCAGCCGCAAACAGCACCACACCCTGCTGTGCAACAGACATTGGCGCATACTGTTTCTGCTTCAGCAGTTCAGTTACTTTCTGACCATGGCTCAGCTGCTTACGAGTAGCTTCATCCAGGTCGGAAGCGAACTGAGAAAACGCTGCCAGTTCACGATACTGTGCCAGAGCGGTACGAATACCACCGGACAGTTTCTTGATGATCTTGGTCTGCGCTGCACCACCAACACGAGATACGGAGATACCCGGGTTAACTGCCGGACGAATACCGGAGTTAAACAGGTTAGTTTCCAGGAAGATCTGACCATCGGTAATGGAAATTACGTTGGTCGGAACGAACGCAGAAACGTCACCCGCCTGGGTTTCGATAATCGGCAGAGCGGTCAGGGAGCCGGTTTTACCTTTAACTTCACCATTGGTGAACTTCTCAACGTATTCCGCGTTTACGCGGGATGCGCGTTCCAGCAGACGGGAGTGGAGGTAAAATACGTCGCCCGGGAATGCTTCACGTCCTGGCGGACGACGCAGCAGCAGGGAAACCTGACGGTAAGCAACGGCCTGTTTAGACAGGTCATCGTAAACGATCAGTGCATCTTCACCGCGGTCACGGAAGTATTCGCCCATTGCGCAACCGGCATATGGTGCCAGGTATTGCAGTGCAGCAGATTCAGACGCGGTCGCCACAACAACGATGGTGTTGGACAGTGCGCCGTGTTCTTCCAGTTTACGAACCACGTTGGAAATGGTGGACGCTTTCTGGCCGATAGCCACGTACACACATTTGATGCCGGAATCACGCTGGTTGATGATGGCATCGATTGCCATCGCAGTTTTACCTGTCTGACGGTCACCGATGATCAGCTCACGCTGGCCACGACCGATTGGGATCATGGCATCAACAGATTTATAACCGGTCTGTACTGGCTGGTCGACGGACTGACGTTCGATTACGCCTGGTGCGATAACTTCGATTGGCGAGAAGCCATCGTTATCAACCGGACCTTTACCGTCAATCGGGGAACCCAGAGTGTTCACCACACGACCCAGCAGGCCACGGCCAACCGGAACTTCCAGAATACGACCCGTACACTTAACCTTCATGCCTTCGGCGAGGTCAGCGTATGGACCCATCACAACTGCACCTACGGAGTCGCGCTCCAGGTTCAGTGCGATAGCGTAACGGTTACCCGGCAGGGAAATCATCTCACCCTGCATACAATCGGCCAGGCCGTGAATGCGGATAACACCGTCACTTACAGAAACAATAGTACCTTCGTTATGAGCTTCGCTCACAACACTGAACTGAGCAATGCGCTGCTTGATCAGTTCGCTGATTTCGGTGGAATTCAGTTGCATGCTCCAGTCCCCTTAAGACTGCAAGACGTCTGCAAGGCGCTCAAGACGGCCGCGTACGCTGCCATCAATGACCATATCACCCGCTCGGATGATTACGCCTGCCATTACAGACTTATCGATTTTGCAATTCAGCTTAACTTTGCGTGACAGACGTTTTTCCATCGCAGCACTAATCTTCGTAAGCTGTTCATCACTCAGTGCATTGGCAGAAGTGACTTCTACCTCAGAGATAGCCTCACTGGCTGCACGCAGGTGAATAAACTGCTCAAGAACATCCGGGAGCGCATTCAGACGGTTATTTTCAGCCATAACCCTAATCAGGTTTTGGCCGCTTTCGTCCAGCTGCTCACCGCACACGGCGATAAACGACTCAGCGAGCGTTTCCGGCGCCAGCGCGCCAGAGAGAAGCTCTGCCATTTGTTCGTTTTTTGTCACCTCAGCGGCGAACGTCAACATATCCTGCCAACGGTCAATGCTTTGGTGCTCAACGGCAAAGTCAAAAGCTGCTTTGGCGTAGGGGCGAGCTACCGTAATAAATTCAGACATCAGCCCCTCCCTCCTTACAGTTCAGCGACAAGTTTGTCCACGATGTCGCTATTAGCAGCTTCATCCACGGAACGTTCGATGATCTTCTCGGCGCCAGCAACAGCCAGGATAGCAACTTGCTTACGCAGCTCTTCGCGAGCACGTTTACGCTCGGCGTCAATTTCCGCCTGCGCCTGTGCCACGATTTTAGTACGTTCCTGCTCTGCTTCAGTTTTAGCTTCGTCCAGGATCTGAGCACGGCGTTTGTTCGCCTGCTCGATGATTACCTGAGCTTCCGCCTTCGCTTTTTTCAGCTGGTCGGTCGCGCTGGCCTTTGCAAGGTCAAGATCCTTATGTGCTCGTTCTGCAGAAGCAAGGCCGTCAGCAATTTCTTTTTGACGTTTTTCGATGGCAGCCATTAATGGCGGCCATACGTACTTCATGCAGAACAGAACGAACAGGACAAACGCGATGGCCTGGCCGAGGATTGTTGCGTTAAGATTCACAGCACAATGCCTCTATCTAGTTAACGTTCTGATATTGCTCTTAATTCAAGCAACGCTTACTACGCGACAGCAAACATCACGTACAGACCCAGACCTACAGCGATCATTGGGATTGCATCCACCAGACCCATAACGATAAAGAACTGAGTACGCAGCAGAGGAATCAGATCCGGTTGACGCGCTGCGCCTTCCAGGAATTTACCCCCGAGGATGCCGATACCGATCGCAGCACCGATTGCCGCCAGACCCATCATCACAGCGGCAGCAATGTACAGCAGATCCATATTCAGGTTTTCCATGACAGTCTCCAGTTTGTTTCAGTTAAAACGTAGTAGTGTTGGTAAATTAATGCTCTTCAGATGCCATCGACAGATAGACAATCGTCAGAACCATAAATATGAAGGCTTGCAGCGTGATAATCAGTATGTGGAAAATGGCCCAAGGCACATTCAGGATCCACTGTGACCACCACGGCAACAGACCAGCAATCAGAATGAAAATCAGCTCACCGGCATACATGTTGCCGAACAGTCGCAGACCAAGAGAGATTGGTTTGGACAGCAGGCTTACCCCTTCAAGGATTAAGTTGACAGGGATGAACGCCCAGTGATTGAACGGCTGCAGCGTCAACTCTTTCGCGAAGCCACCGATGCCTTTCATTTTGATGCTGTAGAACAGAATGAGGATAAATACGCCCAGCGCCATCGACAGGGTGATGTTCACGTCAGCAGACGGAACCACACGCAGAGCCGGTAGGCCAAAGATATGCTCACCGATGTACGGCAGCAGGTCGATAGGCAGCAAATCCATCAAGTTCATCAGGAATACCCAGACGAAAATCGTCAGGGCCAGCGGAGCAATCAGCTTGCTTTTGCCATGGTACATGTCTTTCACGCTACCATGCACAAAGCCGATTACCAGCTCAATCGCGGTCTGAAATTTACCTGGTACGCCGCTGGTCGCCTTTTTGGCTACGCTACGGAACATAAGCAGGAACAACAGACCCAGAACCACCGAGAAGAAAATGGAGTCAATATTGAGCGTCCAGAAGGTGGCTGGGGGGTTGTGCGGATCCACCAGCGAGAATGTACGTAGGTCCAACTGAAGGTTATTCAGATGGTGTCCTATGTAATCCTGCGGCGTCATATTTTCTGAAGCCATGATGCCTTTACCCTTTGTTGTTAATTACAGCCGGCGCCAGTATCTGAACCACCAGCACCAAAACCCACGTAACGATCAGCGGCATGAATACCGCTTTCAAAACAGCCAACGCCACCACCAACAACACCAGCATCGCTAATACCTTGAAGGCTTCGCCGAAAGCGAACGACCAGGCTACTCGGCCCTTCGCTGGTGTATGTACCTGGTGACGCCAGGCAAATATCATAAACAACACATTAGGCAGTAACACTGCCAATCCTCCACACAACGCGGAGATGCCCCAGAAAGGGTCTTTGAGGCTAAACAGCAATCCACTTGCTATTACAACCAGAAGCTGTGTGAGCAAAAGCTTACGAGCAACGTTTCGACTCAAGAGCGACATAGACATCACGTTTTTACTCCTGCTCCCTTCGAGGTATGCCGCGTGTCGTATAAAACGTTCTTTATGGCTTAGAGTCAAGCATCAAAAAGCGGACAAATTATACGGTGCGCCTTCGTGATTTCAAACAATAAGTAGCTAAAAAGTGAATAAATGTTTAAATATTTTTCGCTGACCCACATTTATTACTTTTAGGCAAACTGTGAACGATCATGCAAAACTGCAAATGCCGCGAAAACACTGGCGTCAAAGCGTGCACCAGATCACATATTGAACATATTCACCTTCGCATAATTTATTTACGTGGCAATTGATGCCTTTTCATCTTTTTGATATTTAAGCGTAAAAATAGCCACTATTTCAAAAACAACGCCTAACAACAAAAAAACCGCTCATTGACATTTATAATAAAAAATTAACACGAACGGTGATTCTTACGTTCTATTTTTAGCAGACTGATATTTTCACAGCTGACTTGTTTCGCTTTTAACAAAAAACGGTACGTTATAGTTATGATGCAAAACCGTAAGGCACTAGTGAAATGTAACGACATTTAACCACACTATTACCTATGACTTTTAACACCTGAAAAGCCGTTTTTTCTCTATTTTTTTTGATAAAAATTAAATTTTTTTTGGCTTAATAACCACCAAATGACGTTCACCATCCAACTGCGGAACGCGTAATTTTTCGACGGACTCAACGCTGAATTCTGCTGGCAGCGAATCAATTTCATCTGCAGGCAACTGCCCTTTTAGCGCATAAAAACGCCCATTCTGGCCCGGCAAATGGTGACACCAGCTCACCATATCATTGAGTGAAGCGAAAGCACGGCTAATCACCCCATCAAACGGCGGTTCTGAAGGAAATTCTTCAACACGGCTTTGCACTGGAGTGATGTTAGTAAGCGCAAGCTCATGCTGCACCTGACGCAAGAAACGAACACGTTTTCCCAGGCTATCGAGCAGTGTGAAATGCACTTCTGGACGCACGATAGAGAGCGGAATTCCCGGCAGGCCCGGTCCCGTACCTACATCGATAAAACGCTCACCCTTCAGATACGGTGCAACGACAATGCTGTCCAGAATATGGCGTACCAGCATTTCGTTGGGATCCCGCACCGACGTCAGGTTGTACGCTTTGTTCCATTTGTGCAGCATATCGACATACGCAATCAGCTGATTTTTCTGGTGATCGGTAAGAGAAATACCGGCATCAGCCAGCAGACGAGAGAGTTTGTTGAGCACGGTCGTTACCTGTTAATAATCAAATGCCCGATGCGCTTTCGCTTATCGGGCCTACAAATTTGTACGGCGGGCAAGCGAAGCGCCCCCGCCAAAATAGTGTTATCAAGCGCTGCGGCGCAGCATACCTTGTTTTTTCAGCCATACCAGCAGAATGGAGATGGCGGCAGGCGTTATGCCGGAAATACGCGATGCCTGACCGATCGAGACGGGTTTGTGATCGTTCAGCTTAGCGATAACTTCATTCGACAAGCCAGAGACCTGGCGATAATCCAGCGTTGCAGGCAACAGGGTGTTTTCATTGCGCTGTTGTCTTTCAATTTCTTCCAGCTGACGGGCAATATACCCTTCGTATTTCACCTGAATCTCAACCTGCTCTGCGGCCTGAGCATCATCAAGCGCGGGTGCGAACGCAGATAAAGAGGTCAACTGAGCATAGGTCATATCCGGGCGACGCAGCAGATCTTCACCGCTCGCTTCACGGGACAGAGGTGTAGCCAGGTGAGCATTCACTTCTGCTGCGGACTCCGCTAACGGATTCACCCAGGTTGATTTAAGACGTTGGCGTTCCTGTTCGATACGCTCCAGTTTCTCGTTGAAGCGAGCCCAGCGCTCATCGTCCACCAGACCCAGTTCACGACCAATTTCGGTCAGACGCAGGTCGGCGTTATCTTCACGCAGCATCAAACGGTATTCAGCGCGAGATGTGAACATACGGTACGGTTCTTTGGTACCCAGCGTACACAGGTCGTCCACCAGCACGCCAAGATAAGCCTGATCGCGACGCGGTGCCCAACCCTCTTTTTCGGCAGACAAGCGTGCGGCGTTCAGACCTGCCAGCATGCCTTGTGCGGCGGCTTCTTCATAACCGGTTGTACCGTTAATCTGGCCCGCAAAGAACAGACCCTGGATGAATTTGCTTTCCAGAGTAGGTTTCAGGTCACGCGGATCGAAGAAATCATACTCAATCGCGTAGCCTGGGCGGACGATTCTGGCATTTTCCATCCCCTGCATGGAGCGGACAATTTGCATCTGCACATCGAACGGCAGGCTGGTGGAGATGCCATTCGGGTAAATTTCGTTAGAGGTCAGCCCTTCCGGTTCGAGGAAGATCTGATGCTGGTTACGATCGGCAAAGCGCATTACTTTGTCTTCGATCGACGGGCAGTAGCGTGGGCCAATACCTTCGATCACGCCAGCGTACATTGGGCTACGATCGAGGTTATTGCGGATCACGTCATGGGTTTTCTCATTGGTATGCGTGATGTAACACGGCATCTGGCGCGGATGTTGAGAAGCATCGCCCAGGAATGAGAAGACCGGCATCGGGTTATCGCTGTTTTGCTGGCCGAGCACGCTGAAATCAATCGTGCGCGCATCGATACGCGGCGGTGTACCGGTTTTCAGGCGGCTGACGCGCAGCGGCAGTTCACGCAGACGGCGTGACAGCGGGATGGACGGCGGATCGCCAGCGCGGCCACCGCTGTAGTTATCCAGACCAATATGAATTTTGCCGTCGAGGAAAGTCCCCACAGTTAATACGACCGCTTTGGCACGGAACTTCAGTCCCATTTGGGTTACTGCACCCACAACGCGATCGTTTTCGACAATCAGATCTTCAACCGCCTGCTGGAAGATCATCAGGTTGGGTTGATTCTCCAGCGCAGTGCGTACCGCCTGACGATAGAGCACACGATCGGCCTGAGCTCGGGTAGCGCGAACGGCTGGCCCTTTGCTTGCGTTTAGTATCCTAAACTGAATACCGGCATGGTCGATCGCTTTTGCCATCAATCCACCAAGCGCATCCACTTCTTTTACCAGGTGTCCCTTCCCAATACCGCCGATCGCCGGGTTGCAGCTCATCTGCCCCAGAGTGTCGATATTGTGTGTCAAAAGCAGAGTCTGTTGACCCATTCGCGCCGCGGCCATTGCGGCCTCGGTGCCTGCATGACCCCCGCCAATGATGATGACGTCAAAAGGATCCTGATAAAACATGGTAATTGCCTCGCATAACGCGGTGTGAAAATGGATTGAAGCCCGGGCCGTGGATTCTACTCAACTTTAGTCGATGGAGAAAGACCTGGGATCCTGGGTATTAAAAAGAAGATCTTTTTATTTAGAGATCTGTTTTATTGTGATCTCTTATTAGGATCGCACCTTTCTGTGGATAAGGACGATCCTTTAAGTAAGATCAACAGGTTGCTGAGGATCATTAGCTGTGAATGATCGGTGATCCTGGTCCGTATAAGCTGGGATCAGAATGAAGGGTTATACACAACTCAAAAACTGAACAACGGTTGTTCTTGGGATAACTACCGGTTGATCCAAGCTTTTAACCAGAGTTATCCACATAAAAAAGTACGATCTTTACAAATCTCTGAGCAACGGATGCCACGATCCCAGCCAAATTTCAGCCGGATCTTCCGGAATTTCATGTTCCAGCACGTTGATCCTGAGAGTTTCGCCGATCTGTTTTGCCCCACAGGCCTTCAATTCGGCTTCCAGCTTGTCGATTGCGCCGCAAAAGGTGTCATATTCACGACTGCCGATCCCGATTGCACCAAAGCGCACTAGTGACAGGTCCGGCTTTTGCTCGCGTAACGCATCATATAAAGGCTGCAGGTTGTCAGGAATATCTCCCGCACCGTGCGTGGAGCTGATAATCAGCCACATTCCGTCAGTCGGAACCTCTTCAAGCATTGGCCCATGCAGTATTTCGCTGGAAAAACCGGCGTCGTCCAGCTTTTCAGCCAGATGCTCTGCTACATATTCCGCACTGCCAAGCGTACTACCGCTGATAAGAGTGATGTCTGCCATGATCGCCCACCTTTATAAAGAGGGCGTATTGTACGCTGTGAGCGAGCTGGGATCTACCTGTGGAAAAATAGGGGATTAAAAAAACCGATCATGGCTTGATGGTGCGCATGATCGGGTTTTGCAGGACGATCAGCGTTTCCGTGGACTGAATTTCGTCAATTGTTTGGATCTTGTTGATAAGTACCTGCTGCAATGCGTCGATCGACTTGCACATCACCTTAATAAAGATGCTGTAGTGCCCGGTGGTGTAATACGCTTCGGTCACTTCATCGAGGCTTTCCAGTCTGGCCAGCGCTGACGGATAGTCTTTCGCACTTTTCAGGATGATGCCGATAAAGCAGCCGACGTCATAACCCAATTGTTTGGGACTGACATCAATCCGCGCGCCGGTAATAATCCCCGCCTGCTTCATCTTTTCTACGCGAACGTGAATTGTTCCTGGGCTGACGCCGAACTGTTTGGCTAATTCTGCGTAGGCGGTACGAGCATTTTCCATTAAGGCGTCAAGAATGCCGCGGTCCAGATTGTCGATCTGATAATTTTCCATAGGTTTTTCTTATGTAGATTAATGATTCCCTCTATTTTAGACGTAATTTTTAACGAATCAAAATCGAAGTCGGCTTTTTGTTTGTTGATTATTGAATATTACCTCCATTCTGTTGCTTAATCATAGGCAACAGGACACAGGAGTACACATAATGAAAACCGCTTACATTGCCAAACAACGTCAAATTAGCTTCGTAAAATCTCATTTTTCTCGCCAGCTGGAAGAGCGTTTAGGCCTGATCGAAGTTCAGGCGCCGATCCTCAGCCGCGTTGGAGATGGCACGCAGGATAACTTGTCGGGCTGTGAGAAAGCGGTGCAGGTGAAGGTTAAAGCATTGCCAGACGCTCAATTCGAAGTGGTTCATTCACTGGCGAAGTGGAAGCGTCAAACGTTAGGACAACACGACTTTAGCGCAGGCGAGGGGCTGTACACGCACATGAAAGCCCTGCGTCCCGATGAAGATCGCCTCTCCCCATTGCACTCAGTGTACGTTGACCAGTGGGACTGGGAGCGCGTGATGGGCGACGGTGAGCGTCAATTCTCCACTCTGAAAAGCACGGTAGAGGCTATCTGGGCGGGAATTAAGGCCACCGAAGCTGCGGTTAGCAAAGAGTTTGGTCTGGCACCGTTCCTGCCAGAGCAGATCCACTTTGTTCATAGCCAGGAGCTGTTATCTCGTTATCCGGATCTTGATGCAAAAGGTCGTGAACGTGCGATCGCTAAAGAGCTGGGTGCGGTATTCCTGGTGGGGATCGGCGGTAAGCTCAGTGACGGTCACCGTCATGACGTACGTGCGCCCGATTATGATGACTGGAGTTCAGCGTCCGAGCTGGGTCATGCCGGTCTGAACGGTGATATTCTGGTCTGGAACCCGGTTCTGGAAGATGCGTTTGAGCTGTCTTCTATGGGGATCCGTGTGGATGCTGACGCCCTGAAACACCAGCTGTCTCTGACCGGTGATGAAGATCGCCTGAGTCTGGAGTGGCACCAGGCGCTGCTGCGCGGTGAAATGCCGCAGACAATTGGTGGCGGCATTGGGCAGTCGCGTCTGACCATGCTGTTGCTGCAATTACCGCACATTGGTCAGGTTCAGTGTGGCGTATGGCCGGCCCAGGTACGTGAAAGCGTTGCTTCTCTGCTGTAACAATTAACGCCGCCAGCGTCTGAGCAGGCGGCTTCGCATCCCGGTATCAAAGCGCCAGATATGATCGAAAATGCGCATGATGCCGGGTTTGCCATGTGCTGACATCGCCACCGCGTGAAAACGGTGCTGGTGCACCCGCTGTAATTCACCCACTTTATTGACGACCTCATCGGGCAATCGCTGAGCGATAAAATCTGAGATCACCACCGCATCGGCATCAAACCATTCCCGACCCTGCATGCGCTCAATTATGGCGCGAAAACAGCTGGCAATATCAGTGCCACCACGAAAGCGCTGACTTAAAAAGCGGATAGCCTGTTCGATGCCCTCCGGACCGGAAAGCTCATAGCGCACCACTTCTGTTGAAAACAGCATAATGAAACAGCGCCGGTTATCGGCAAGGGCAACGCGCATTAGCGCCAGACAAAAGGCTTTCGCACACTGCTCATTAAATCCACCCATCGATCCCGAGGTATCAACGCAGACGATAAAAGGCCCGCGCGGCTGCTCGTCAAAATCCTGATGCACCACCGGACGTTCCGTTACTTTCTCACGCCATGCTTCGCCGTGCAGGCGGTAGGTGAGCAGTTGCTTTTCCACCAGCCGTCGGTAGAACTCGTATTCCAGTTCGGTAATGCCCAGCGTGGCCAGCTCTGGCGGTAGCAGGCGCAGGATATCGTCACTTTGCTGGATGCCATCCACCTGCTCCGGGACGGTTGCAGGTTCGCGCACCAGGGTACGGAAGGTTTCCATTGGCGCATCTTTACGCGGCACGGATTTCGCCTCTCTGGAACGACCTAACTGCTCGGCCAGGCGCTGGAGTTCGGGTTGTTGCGTCAGAAATTCGCCGTATTTCACCATCAACTGATAATCACCGCGCTTGATTTGGCCCGCGCTCATATCCCACAACCGGCCTGCTGCGTTGTCATTTTCTGCCAGTACAGGTTCCAGTTGCCCGCTGAGGGTCATCCGTTCTTGTACTTCACTGAGCAAATGCTCGCGCTCTTCTTCCAGCAGTTGCTGATTCAGCGTTGTGGTTTGCACCACCAGGCTCAGGCGCCAGCGCTGGAGAAAAAGCGTATGTAGGGCGGGCGTAAAGGTGCTGTTGTCATTGACCAGTTGCTGCGCTTGTCCGGCCCAGGGCGAATGGAGGCGGTGCAATAGGGATAATATTTGCGGTAGCTGAACGATAAACTGCGCATGAGAGAGGAGCTGGCTTTGTTGATAGCACATAACCTCCTCCATCAGCTCCGGCGGTACATGGGTATCTTTGAGGCGGCTACGCAATGATTCACGCCAGCGGGGAATGTCGTCAGTGATCGCTTTTTTAAGGCGAGGAAATTTTTTAAAAAATACCACCATCTTTGGGGAAGCCAGCAGGGCGACGATCATCTCTTCGATCATCGCCTCTTCGCTGACTGCCAGCATGATGTTGAGCGTATCAAGGGTCAGCATTGTTGCGCCTGGCGGATTTGCGCCCCGACATCCTGCAGGCTGGCCTCAATGCGGCCTAACCAGTCGCTATGAATAAACAGGCATTTTTGCTGTTCGCTGAATGCGCTGTGCTGCTGATGCCACTCATTATCGAGCGCTTCAAGCTCCTGTTTTATCTCTGCGGGCATACTCTCTTGCGAAGCACCCGGCAGCGCCAGGCGAGAACCTTGTAAACTGACATCGCGTACAACCAGATGCTGTGCGCTATCGACTTCCATATTCAGCGTTTGGGCAAAGCCGATCCCGTTTAGTTTTCCGCGGATCTCACCACCTTTTGTTAGCCACAGTTCCAGCGCGCCACGTTCGAAAGCTATATGGATAACCTCCATATCATGCAGTTTTAAAGGCTTTTGCAGCAGTAATGTCACGACAGAAGACGAGGCTTCTGGCGGTAAATCATAATGAGGACGACGGCTGAACATTCCGCCCTGGCGGATCACCGTGAACGCCGTTTTATCGCTTTGCTGCTGCTGGAGCTGAATGCGGCGCTGCACAATGCTGCCCAGGCGCGTCAGCATGGCTTGCTGTTGCCAGGCGTGTCCGGTCATCAATATTTCAAGCTGCTGTTGCATCAGATTCAGGCTTTGTGCGTCGTACCACAGGCAATCTTTCAGCAGGATCAGGTCGATAGGTACTACCGCATCGCGTCCGCTAAAGAAAGCGCTGGCCTGGAGTAAGCGGATCGCTTTTTTCCAGCGACGATCGGACACATAAGGTGCATTCGGTAACACGTCCAACTGCTGGCGCAGCGTGAAAATGAGCTCAAACACGCGATCGGGAAGCTTGATCGCACCAATGTCTTTTTGCCACTGGTGATACTCTTCATCCGTCACCTGCAATGATGCCGGGACCGGATTGTCGCTTTCATCCTGCTGACTTAACAGCATGGAGCGGAAATTGGCCTTGTCCTGAACTTTATCCAGCCACAGCCGAATCAGCATACGGTCGTACAGCGCTTCCAGGCTGCTGTCGGCTTCAGGCAGTTCGTTGGAAGCCGCCACCAGCAGACGCATCGGAATTTTTTCTTCATACGCGCCGTTACGGAAGTGACGTTCGTTAATGGCGGTCAACAGGGTGTTAAGAATTGCCGGGCCTGCTTTCCAGATTTCATCGAGAAAAACGATTTCAGCTTCAGGAAGATAGCCCGCCGTTAAGCGTTCATAGCGACCTTCGTCTTTTAACGCCTGAATGGACAGCGGACCAAACACCTCTTCGGGCGTAGAGAAGCGCGTCATCAGGTATTCAAAAGCGCGTGCGTTTTGGAAGGCAAACTTCAGTCGGCGGGCAATTAAGCTTTTTGCGATCCCCGGGGGGCCTAATAAGAAAACGCTCTCGCCGCTGAGTGCTGCCAGCAGACACAGACGAATGGCGTGGCTACGTTCATAAAGTCCCTTTTCCAGCGCATTGCTCAGACGGGAAATTCTTTCCGCTAATAAATGTGGGTGAGCCATAATGAAGTGGCGTCCTTTCGCCAAATGTACTGCATAAACTGCGAGTATAGATGCTTCACACCATTGCAGTAATAGACTGAAGGTGCGCTTATTTTTCTTTGAGCCAGATTAATCTGGTCTCATTTAGGGGTACGATTTTGTGATTAATCGTGCATACTGTGCGCCTTTTTGTGGGCCAAGGGACGACGCACACATTTCTTATATATACACCAAATCAATCAAGCTGCACCAAGGCGGCAATGGAGTTTTCTTCTGGGATGGGGGGAATAACGAATGCAGCCCATACGGAGTGGCTTGAAAGATGATGTGTATAAACGAAAGACGAGTCTATGAGCACTGATAATAAACAATCATTGTCTGCGATTACCCTTGCGGCCATTGGGGTTGTCTACGGTGATATTGGTACCAGCCCACTTTATACGCTTCGTGAATGTTTGTCCGGCCAGTTTGGTTTTGGCGTTGAACGTGATGCTGTATTTGGTTTTCTCTCGCTGATTTTCTGGCTGCTGATCTTTGTTGTCTCCATTAAATACCTGACGTTTGTCATGCGCGCAGATAACGCCGGAGAAGGCGGGATCCTGACGCTGATGTCATTGGCCGGGCGCAATACCTCGGCGCGAACAACCTCCATGTTGGTCATTATGGGATTGATAGGCGGCAGCTTCTTCTATGGTGAAGTGGTGATTACGCCAGCCATTTCGGTGATGTCTGCAATTGAAGGTCTGGAGATAGTTGCCCCGCAACTGGATACCTGGATTGTTCCGCTCTCGATAATTGTGCTGACCCTGCTGTTTTTGATTCAAAAACACGGTACCGGTATGGTCGGTAAGCTGTTTGCGCCGATTATGCTGCTATGGTTCCTGACGCTCGCGGTATTAGGCGTGCGCAGTATTATTGGCAATCCGGAAGTGCTGCAGGCGCTCAATCCGTATTGGGCGGTGCATTTCTTCCTCGAATTCAAAACGCTGTCCTTTATCGCGCTGGGTGCGGTGGTGCTGTCGATTACCGGTGTTGAAGCGCTGTATGCGGATATGGGCCACTTCGGTAAATTGCCGATTCGTCTGGCATGGTTCTCAGTTGTATTGCCTTCACTGGTGCTGAACTATTTTGGGCAGGGCGCGTTGCTGTTAAAGCATCCTGAAGCGATCAAAAACCCGTTTTTCCTGCTGGCGCCGGACTGGGCATTAATTCCATTGTTGATCCTCGCCGCGCTGGCAACGGTCATCGCCTCTCAGGCGGTTATCTCCGGCGTCTTCTCGCTGACGCGTCAGGCCGTACGTCTGGGGTATTTATCGCCGATGCGTATCATCCATACCTCGGAAATGGAATCGGGCCAGATTTACATTCCTTTCGTTAACTGGATGCTCTATTTTGCGGTAGTTATCGTGATAGTGAGCTTTGAACACTCCAGTAACCTTGCCGCGGCGTATGGGATTGCGGTAACGGGGACGATGGTACTGACTTCAATTCTGTCGACCACCGTGGCGCGCAAAAACTGGCACTGGAATAAATACTTCGTCTTCCTGATCCTGGTGGCGTTCTTGTGCGTCGATGTTCCGCTGTTCTCCGCGAACCTCGATAAGCTTATTTCCGGCGGTTGGCTGCCTCTGACGCTGGGTCTGGTGATGTTCACCATCATGACCACCTGGAAAAGCGAACGCTTCCGTCTGCTGCGTCGCATGCATGAGCACGGGAACTCTCTGGAGGCGATGATTGCTTCTCTGGAGAAATCGCCACCGGTACGCGTGCCGGGAACGGCGGTGTATATGTCCCGCGCACTGAACGTCATCCCGTTTGCGCTTCTGCATAACCTCAAGCATAACAAGGTGCTGCATGAGCGCGTTATTCTGCTGACGCTGCGCACGGAAGATGCGCCCTATGTTCACAACGTGCGTAGGGTGCAGATCGAGCAGTTATCGCCCACCTTCTGGCGCGTGGTGGCTAGCTACGGTTGGCGTGAAACGCCGAACGTTGAGGAAGTGTTCCATCGCTGCGGTCTGGAAGGTTTAAGCTGTCGAATGATGGAAACCTCTTTCTTTATGTCGCATGAGTCGTTGATTGTTGGCAAGCGGCCATGGTACCTGCGTCTGCGCGGCAAGCTGTATCTGCTGCTACAGCGCAACGCGCTGCGCGCGCCGGACCAGTTTGAAATCCCACCGAACCGGGTTATTGAGCTTGGTACTCAGGTAGAGATTTAATCTCCTCGACGCCCTCTTTCATCGCGAAAGGGGGCGTTTTGTTTTGCCCCTCTCAGTTTTCATTTCATCAAATGATGATCCTTGCGAAACGTTTCGATGACGATCACATTTTCGTAACGTCGCGGTGGTTTTCTGTCCACTCTTCGCACTACACTTATCTCCAGCGAAACGTTTCGCTAGTGGGGAAAGAAAATGAAGAAAGGCGCGGTACTCAACTCTGAAATTTCAACGGTGATCTCCCGTCTGGGGCATACCGATACGCTGGTGGTGTGTGATGCAGGTTTACCCATCCCGAACAGCACAACGCGTATTGATATGGCATTAACCCAGGGCGTACCTTCTTTTATGCAGGTACTGGATGTGGTCACACGTGAAATGCAGGTCGAGGCGGCCATTCTCGCGTCGGAAATTAAACAACATAATCCGCAACTCCACGAAACGTTGCTCAGCCACATTGAGCAACTGCAACAACACCAGGGAAACACCATAGAAATTCGTTACACCACGCATGAACAATTCAAAAAACAAACCGCAGACAGTCAGGCGGTAATTCGCAGCGGAGAATGTTCTCCGTATGCGAATATCATTCTCAGTGCTGGCGTCACGTTCTGAGGCCATCATGAACGCATTACTGCAACTCAAAGGGATCGATAAAGCGTTCCCGGGCGTAAAAGCGCTATCCGGCGCTGCGCTGAATGTCTACCCTGGCCGCGTGATGGCGCTGGTGGGCGAAAACGGCGCGGGCAAATCCACCATGATGAAAGTACTGACCGGGATCTATACCCGTGATGCCGGTTCTTTATTGTGGCTGGGGAAAGAGACCACCTTTAACGGCCCGAAATCCTCCCAGGAAGCCGGAATCGGTATCATCCACCAGGAGCTGAACCTGATCCCGCAACTCACTATCGCCGAGAACATTTTTCTTGGCCGCGAGTTTGTGAATCGCTTTGGCAAAATTGACTGGAAGAAGATGTACGCCGAAGCCGATCTGCTGCTCGCCAAACTGAATCTGCGCTTTAAAAGCGACAGACTGGTTGGTGAGCTGTCGATTGGCGATCAGCAGATGGTCGAAATAGCCAAAGTGCTGAGCTTTGAATCGAAGGTCATCATTATGGATGAACCGACGGATGCCCTCACCGATACCGAAACCGAATCCCTGTTCCGCGTCATCCGCGAACTGAAATCCCAGGGACGCGGCATTGTCTATATTTCTCACCGTATGAAAGAGATCTTCGAGATTTGCGACGACGTAACAGTCTTCCGTGACGGGCAGTTTATTGCCGAACGTGAAGTTGCCTCGCTGACTGAAGACTCGCTGATTGAAATGATGGTGGGACGTAAGCTGGAAGATCAGTACCCGCGCCTGGAAAAAGCGCCGGGTGATATTCGCCTGAAGGTCGATAACCTGTGCGGTCCTGGCGTAAACGATGTCTCGTTCACGCTGCGTAAAGGCGAGATCCTTGGCGTATCCGGGCTGATGGGGGCCGGACGTACCGAACTGATGAAAGTGTTGTACGGCGCATTGCCGCGCACCAGCGGTTACGTCACGCTTGATGGCCATGAAGTGGTTACCCGTTCGCCGCAGGATGGGTTGGCTAACGGCATCGTCTATATTTCTGAAGACCGTAAACGCGATGGCTTAGTGCTGGGTATGTCGGTGAAAGAGAACATGTCACTGACCGCGCTGCGTTATTTCAGCCGCGCCGGTGGAAGCCTGAAACATAAAGATGAGCAGCAGGCGGTGGGTGATTTTATTCGTCTGTTCAATGTTAAAACACCATCAATGGAACAGGCTATCGGCCTGCTTTCCGGTGGTAACCAGCAGAAAGTGGCGATTGCGCGCGGTCTGATGACCCGGCCAAAAGTGCTGATCCTTGATGAACCAACGCGCGGCGTTGACGTTGGGGCTAAGAAAGAAATCTATCAGCTTATCAACCAGTTTAAGGCTGACGGACTGAGTATCATTCTGGTCTCCTCTGAGATGCCAGAAGTATTGGGCATGAGCGATAGAATTATCGTTATGCATGAAGGGCATCTCGGCGGTGAGTTCACTCGCGAGCAGGCCACTCAGGAAGTATTAATGGCTGCCGCTGTGGGCAAGCTTAATCGCGTGAATCAGGAGTAAAAAAGATGACTACCCAGGCTGTTTCTGGTCGCCGTTATTTCACTAAAGCATGGCTTCTGGAGCAAAAGTCGCTCATCGCTCTGTTAGTGCTGATCGCGATTGTTTCCACCATGAGCCCTAACTTTTTTACCGTTAATAACCTGTTCAACATTCTCCAGCAAACGTCGGTGAACGCCATCATGGCTGTTGGCATGACGCTGGTCATCCTGACGTCGGGTATCGATCTGTCCGTCGGTTCCTTGCTGGCGCTTACCGGCGCGGTTGCGGCTTCAATTGTAGGGATTGAGGTCAATGCGCTGGTGGCTGTTGCTGCAGCCCTGGCGCTCGGCGCTGCCATTGGCGCAGTCACCGGGGTGATTGTTGCGAAAGGCCGGGTGCAGGCGTTTATTGCAACGCTGGTGATGATGCTGTTGCTGCGCGGCGTGACCATGGTGTACACCAACGGCAGTCCGGTTAATACCGGATTTACTGACAATGCCGATCTGTTTGGCTGGTTTGGTATTGGTCGTCCGTTAGGCATCCCTACGCCAGTGTGGATCATGGGGATTGTCTTCCTCGCGGCGTGGTACATGCTGCACCACACTCGTCTGGGCCGTTATATCTACGCGCTGGGCGGTAACGAAGCGGCAACGCGTTTGTCCGGTATCAGCGTCAGTAAAATCAAAATTATCGTTTACTCACTGTGCGGTCTGCTGGCATCGCTGGCGGGCATCATTGAAGTCGCGCGCCTCTCCTCTGCGCAACCAACAGCAGGTACTGGCTATGAGCTGGATGCTATCGCAGCGGTGGTGTTAGGCGGTACCAGCCTGGCGGGTGGTAAAGGACGTATTGTTGGGACGCTGATCGGCGCATTGATTCTTGGTTTCCTCAATAATGGTTTGAATTTGTTAGGTGTATCCTCCTATTACCAGATGATCGTCAAAGCGGTGGTGATTTTGCTGGCGGTACTGGTAGACAACAAAAAGCAGTAACAACGATTACAGGACATCTTAAATATGAACATGAAAAAACTGGCTACCCTGGTTTCTGCTGTTGCGCTGAGCGCCACCGTGAGCGCGAATGCGATGGCGAAAGATACCATTGCGCTGGTGGTCTCCACCCTCAACAACCCGTTCTTTGTTTCTCTGAAGGATGGGGCGCAAAAAGAGGCGGATAAGCTGGGTTACAACCTGGTGATTCTGGACTCGCAGAACAACCCGGCGAAAGAGCTGGCTAACGTTCAGGACTTAACGGTTCGTGGAACTAAAATTCTGCTGATCAACCCGACTGACTCTGATGCCGTTGGTAATGCTGTGAAGATGGCTAACCAGGCAAAAATTCCGGTTATTACCCTTGACCGTGTTGCCTCCAAAGGCGAAGTGGTAAGCCACATCGCGTCTGATAACGTGTTGGGTGGCAAAATTGCGGGTGATTACATCGCGAAGAAAGCAGGTGAAGGCGCGAAAGTTATCGAACTGCAAGGGATTGCCGGAACTTCAGCGGCGCGTGAGCGTGGCGAAGGTTTCCAGCAGGCCGTTGCGGCACACAAATTTAACGTCCTGGCCAGCCAGCCGGCAGACTTCGACCGCACCAAAGGTCTGAACGTCATGCAGAACCTGCTGACCGCGCATCCTGATGTGCAGGCCGTATTTGCCCAGAACGATGAAATGGCGCTGGGTGCGCTGCGCGCACTGCAAACCGCGGGTAAATCTGATGTGATGGTGGTTGGATTTGACGGCACTCCAGATGGCGAAAAAGCAGTAAATGATGGCAAACTGGCTGCGACCATTGCTCAGTTGCCGGATCAGATCGGCGCGAAAGGCGTTGAGACTGCGGATAAAGTCCTGAAAGGCGAGAAGGTTCAGGCTAAATATCCGGTTGACCTGAAGCTGGTCATCAAGCAGTAATACCGATTCAGGTCGCTCGCGGCCTGATGGAGACATAAATACGCCATCCCCGTATCTGATTTTGGGGATGAAAGCGTAAAAAGAAAAGCAGGGCACGCGCCACCCTAACCCGGTGGCGCACTTTGACTTGGAACACCAAATATGAAAACCGCAGGCAACCTCGTTGTTCTTGGCAGTATCAATGCCGATCACATCCTTAACCTTAACTCTTTCCCGACACCTGGTGAAACCGTAACAGGTAGCCATTATCAGGTCGCATTTGGCGGTAAAGGCGCGAATCAGGCTGTTGCTGCGGGTCGTAGTGGCGCGAATATCGCATTCATTGCCTGTACGGGCGATGATGATATTGGCGAAAGTGTGCGTAAACAGTTAGCCAAAGATAACATCGATATTGCGCCGATTAGCGTAATTTCGGGGGAATCGACCGGTGTGGCGTTGATTTTTGTGAATGGTGAAGGTGAGAACGTTATCGGCATTCATGCCGGAGCGAACGCAGCTCTTTCGCCAGCGTTGGTGGAAGCACAGCATGAGCGTATTGCTCAGGCGTCCGCCTTACTTATGCAGTTAGAATCGCCGATCGAAAGCGTACTGACTGCAGCAAAGATTGCACATCAAAATAAGACCATGGTCGCCCTGAACCCGGCACCGGCACGTGAACTTTCTGATGAACTGCTGGCGCTGGTGGATATTATTACCCCGAATGAAACCGAGGCTGAAAAGCTGACGGGGATCCGGGTCGAAAATGATGAAGACGCGGCCAAAGCGGCGCAGGCATTGCACGCTAAAGGTATCCATACTGTACTGATTACTTTAGGTAGTCGCGGTGTGTGGGCCAGCGTTAATGGCGAAGGACAGCGTGTGCCCGGTTTTAAAGTGGAAGCCGTTGATACTATTGCCGCTGGAGACACCTTTAATGGCGCGTTAATTACGGCGTTGCTGGAAGAGACTCCGCTGCCTGAAGCGATCCGTTTTGCGCATGCCGCTGCGGCGATTGCGGTTACCCGTAAAGGCGCACAGCCTTCCGTTCCGTGGCGCGAAGAAATAGAAGCGTTTTTAAGTCAACAGAGGTAACGCTTGGCTACAATGAAGGACGTCGCCCGCCTGGCGGGTGTTTCCACGTCGACGGTTTCTCACGTCATTAATAAAGATCGCTTTGTCAGTGAGTCCGTCACTGACAAAGTAGAAGCTGCAATTAAAGCGCTTAACTACGCGCCCTCCGCGCTGGCGCGTAGCCTCAAGTTAAACCAGACCCGCACGATTGGCATGTTAATCACTGCCAGTACCAATCCCTTCTATTCTGAACTAGTGCGCGGCGTTGAACGTAGCTGTTTTGAGCGCGGCTACAGCCTGGTGCTGTGCAATACCGAAGGCGATGAACAGCGCATGAACCGTAACCTGGAAACTCTGATGCAAAAACGTGTGGACGGCTTGTTGCTGCTCTGCACCGAAACACATCAGCCTTCCAGAGAGATAATGCAGCGTTATCCTTCTATACCGACCGTGATGATGGACTGGTCGCCTTTTGATGGTGAAAGCGATCTGATTCAGGATAACTCCTTGCTGGGCGGGGATTTAGCCACGCAACATCTTATCGAAAAAGGTTTTACGCGCATTGCCTGCATCACCGGGCCGCTGGATAAAACCCCGGCGCGTTTGCGTCTGGAAGGATATCGGGCAGCAATGAAGCGGGCGGGGTTGCCTGTCCCGGAAGGCTACGAGATTACCGGTGACTTTGAGTTCGGCGGCGGCTTTGAAGCTATGCAAACGTTGCTGTCGCATAAACAGCGACCGCAGGCTGTTTTTACCGGCAATGATGCAATGGCAGTTGGCGCGTATCAGGCTCTGTACCAGTCAGGATTGCGCATTCCGCAGGATATGGCTGTGGTGGGTTACGATGATATCGAGCTGGCGCGCTATATGACGCCGCCCCTGACGACCATCCACCAACCAAAAGATGAATTGGGCGAACTGGCCATCGATGTATTAATTCACCGGATGGCGCAGCCCGCATTACAGCAACAGCGTTTGCAGCTTACTCCTGTTCTGATGGAGCGGGGGTCGGTTTAGGTTTGTGCCGATCTTTGATCAGGTTACGTCCATCTTTGGCTTTTAGCAGCATGAACATCAGCGCGGATATTACCGTGATAGCGCCCATCGTCATAAAGGTGTAGTGGAACTGTTCGACCGTATTGGTTCCTTCCATACCTTCATAGATACGCAGAACGGCGGCGCTGATGGCAACCCCTAAACTGATTGATAACTGCTGAGTAACAGCCAATACGCTGTTGCCGCTGCTGGCATTTTCATCGGTCAGATCCGCCAGAGTGATGGTATTCATTGAAGTAAACTGGGTGGACATCGCCATACCTAAAATGAACAACGGCAGGATTAGCATCCAGATCGGCATGGCAGGAGATTGCAAAGCGAACTGCGCAATCATCAGGCCGATAAATACCGTAACACCCACCAATGTGGTCCTGTAGCCGAGTTTGCGCAGAACCTGCGTCACCATGGATTTTGCCAGAATTGAACCCAACGCTGTTGGCGCCATCATGCAGCCGGCTATCAGAGCCGGATATCCAAATCCTACCTGCAACATCAGCGGCATTAAGAAGGGCACGCAGCCTGTGCCCAGGCGAGTGGCGAGGTTTCCGGCGATCCCAACAGAAAAGGTCCGAGTCTTAAATATCGGAAGCGATATCAGCGGCGTTGGGTGGCGACGCGCATGGCGAATATAGGCGAGTAGTAACAACACACTGGCAAGAATAATACCGAGTGCGACCCAGGTCTCGACAAGCTTCTCACCGAACAATTCAACGCCGCTGGAAAACAACACCAGGCTCAAACCAAACAGAAAGAAACCGGTCATATCAAAACCGCGGCGTGGCGTGGTGAAGTTCGGCATATATTTGCGGGCATAGAAGATACCGGCAATGCCAATTGGAATATTAATCAGGAAGATCCAGTGCCAACTGGCCCATGTAACCAGTACACCGCCCAATACCGGACCTAAAATCGGCCCCACAAGTCCTGGCATGGTGACGAAGTTAAGCACGGGAAGCAGTTCGCTGCGGGGGTAAGCACGCAATAACGCCAGACGGGCAACGGGCATCATCATGGCGCCACCGATCCCCTGAATGACACGGAAAATCACCAGCTCGCTTAAGGAACTGGACAGCGCGCAGGCCAGCGATCCCAACGTAAACAGGCTAACGGCAATCATAAAGACGCGTCGGGTACCAAATCGGTCTGCCAGCCAACCACTTACCGGGATCAGCATCGCGACAGTCAGGGTATAGCTGATAATGGCCGACTGCATGGCGAGTGGAGAGCGGTTAAGACTATGTGCTATTGCGGGTAGGGCGGTATTGAGGATCGTGGCGTCTAGTGCCTGCATAAAAAAGGCCATGGCTGCTATCCACGGTAGCCCGGCCATACTGCGTGATTTCTTTTCTGACATATTATTTATCCGGTAGCACGTTCGGTGCTATCAGCAATGCCTGACAGGCAGCAAAGGCGCGATCGCCATCGTTATCATCTATTGCATCGACAATGGCCTGGTGCAAATCCAGTTTCACCACATCGTTATAGGTAATAGAGGTAAAGTAGGTCTGGTAAACCGAATGGAACAGAGATGCAAAGGATATAAGGAACGGATTCGCACTCATTTCATAGATGTGCTCATGCCAGGCGATATCAACCTCAATCCAGCGTTCGCGTCTGAAGTTTCTTTTCAGCTCGACCATCTCTTCCATCAGCGTGTTGAGGTGCGCTTTCTGTTCAGCCGTACCTATGGTCGCCGCCAGTAAACACGCCTGAGGTTCCAGACTGATACGCATCACCAGAAAATGTTTAATGACCTGCGGGAAATTATCTTCCGTCATCCACCAGGTGAGTAGCTCCTGGTCAAGGAAGTTCCAGTTTGCTTGCGGCATGACGCGTGTGCCAATACGTGGGCGCGGTAATACCATACCTTTTGCCGTTAATGTTTTTACCGCCTCTCTTACCGCGGTGCGACTCACGCCAAACTGATCGCCCAGCTCTATTTCGCCAGGCAATATCGCACCCGGCGCGTATTCACCTTTTAATATTCGCTGAGCCAGCTTTTCGGCCAGAACGTAGGACAAGTTTTTCTGTGCGGCTAGCTGTTGGGCATTTAACGGCATGAATGTTCTTCCTTACTCTTTTTCTTATTCATTAGTATGCCACCTGGAAGTGTGATTGCGGCTGCAAAAACGGCAATTTGCTTATTTTATGGCATGTTAATGGTTGTTTTGGTGAAAAAACACGCACTCGGAAAGTTATTTTAAATTTCCCCTTGTCAGCCTGAAATAACTCCCTATAATGCGCCTCCACTGACACGGAACAACGGATTACAAGC
>NZ_JAOWGX010000025.1:0-108415 GCF_030332915.1 Citrobacter sp. Cpo040 | reverse complement strand
AGCCCATCCTGACGGATGGGCTTTTTTGCGTCTGTGCGGGATGAAAACCGCCGGATGCGGCGTACCGCCTTATCCGGCCTACAAAAGCCCGTCAGTGAATGCGTTTCAGTAGGCCTGATAAGCGCAGCGCATCAGGCAACACGTCTGCACACTACCGGATACGGCATATCGCCTTATCCGGCCTACAAAAGCTAGTCCTGCTACCCGCGTACGAGGTTGAGTAACGGGTACGGTCGTCCGAGATCGTCCACCTCTGTACGTCCCGTCACGCTAAATCCCATCTTCTTATAGAATCCAACCGCCTGCTCATTCTGCTCGTTAACGTTGGTTGTTAGCGTTGAACTCATTGATAAAGCATGTTCAATCAGCAGTTTACCAACACCACTACCACGCACATCCGGATCGACAAACAAAGCATCAATATGCTGGTCGGTCAGGAGCATAAAAGCGACGGGCTCATCCTGTTCTGTCACTGCAACCCACAGAGGGGCTTCTGGTAAAAATGAACGTACCAGCTCCTCCAGCTCAATCCGATAATCCGCAGAGAGGAAATGGTGCGTGGCATCTACTGAGCGACACCAAATAGAAACTAACTTATCTCCTTCGTCCTGACGCGAACGACGAATGGTAAGGTTCATAGCATTCTCCTTTTTTTCTTTACTGCACTATTCTACAGCAAGGAGCCGTGAAACTTTCTCAACTTGAGGATGCAAGCTCGACATTCGCATGATTCCTGGGTATCTTCAGCTATCTGGATGTCTAAACGTTTAAACGTATGTTGTGAGGTTATCAGGTTATGCCAATTCGCGTGCAGGACGAGCTACCCGCCGTCAATTTTTTGCGTGAGGAAAACGTCTTCGTGATGACGACATCCCGCGCTTCCGGTCAGGAAATTCGTCCACTGAAGGTGCTCATCCTCAACCTGATGCCCAAGAAGATTGAAACGGAAAACCAGTTCCTGCGCTTACTGTCTAACTCACCGCTGCAGGTTGATGTTCAGCTATTGCGCATCGATGCCCGCGAGTCACGCAACACCCCAACGGAGCATCTGAATAACTTCTACTGTAATTTCGAGGATATCTGCGATCAGAACTTTGACGGATTGATCGTGACCGGCGCGCCGTTGGGCCTGGTTGAATTTAATGATGTAGCTTACTGGCCACAGATTAAACAAGTGCTTGAATGGGCCAAAGATCACGTTACCTCGACGCTATTTGTCTGTTGGGCGGTGCAGGCCGCGTTGAACATCCTGTACGGAATTCCCAAGCAAACCCGCACGGACAAACTCTCAGGCGTCTATGAGCACCATATTCTGCACCCTCATGCGCTACTGACGCGTGGATTCGATGATGCGTTCCTGGCCCCGCATTCCCGCTATGCTGATTTCCCTGCAGCGCTTATCCGCGACTACACCGATCTCGAGATCTTTGCTGAAACCGAAGAGGGAGATGCCTACCTGTTTGCCAGCAAAGACAAACGTATCGCCTTCGTGACGGGTCACCCTGAGTATGACGACCATACACTCGGCAGCGAATATTTTCGTGACGTCGAAGCGGGCTTATCGCCGGAAGTACCCTATAACTATTTCCCGAAAGATGACCCGCAAAACAAACCGCGGGCAACCTGGCGTAGCCACGGTAATTTGTTGTTTACCAACTGGCTCAACTATTACGTCTACCAGATCACGCCATATGATCTGCGTCACATGAATCCAACGCTGGATTAATCTTCTGTAGCAGACGATCCTTAAGCGTTTCAGCATATTGAATCAGGCACCTTCGGGTGCCTTTTTTATTTCCGAAACGCACCTCATCGTGTAATTAAATTTTATTTATATTGTTATCAATAAGTTAATTGATAATTAAATTAAAAATGGAAATTGTTTTTGATTTTGAAATTTAAATGAGTAGTCTTAGTTGTGCTGAACGAAAAGCGCACAACGATCCTTCGTTCGCATTGGGAATGTGTTTGGATCAATGACGAGGAACTACGCAATGAATCAACAGGCAACGACAACCGATGAACTGGTCTTCACCAGGCCGTTTGGCGAACAGGAACAGCAAATTCTGACCGCTGAAGCAGTGGAGTTTCTGACTGAACTGGTGACAAGATTTACGCCAAAGCGGAATAAACTTCTGGCTGCACGTATCCAGCAGCAGCAGGATATTGATGACGGTAAGTTGCCTGATTTTATTTCGGAAACAGCTTCCATTCGTGAAGGTAACTGGAAAATTCGCGGAATTCCTGATGATTTACTGGATCGCCGCGTAGAGATCACCGGACCCGTTGAGCGCAAGATGGTCATCAACGCGCTGAACGCGAACGTCAAAGTCTTTATGGCCGACTTCGAAGATTCACTGGCTCCTGAGTGGAGCAAAGTTATCGACGGGCAGATCAACCTGCGCGATGCGGTCAATGGCACCATTAGCTACACCAACGAAGCGGGTAAAATTTATCAGCTCAAACCTAATCCGGCTCTGTTGGTATGTCGCGTTCGTGGTCTGCACCTGCCGGAAAAACACGTCACCTGGCGTGGCGAATCCATCCCGGGCAGCCTGTTCGACTTTGCCCTCTATTTCTTCCACAACTACAAAACGTTGCTGGCGAAAGGCAGCGGCCCTTATTTCTATCTGCCAAAAACGCAGGCCTGGCAAGAAGCGGCATGGTGGAGCGAAGTGTTCAGCTATGCAGAGGACCGCTTTAACCTGCCGCGCGGTACCATTAAAGCGACCCTGCTGATTGAAACGCTGCCTGCCGTCTTCCAGATGGACGAAATTCTGCACGCCCTGCGTGACCACATTGTGGGTCTGAACTGCGGTCGTTGGGACTACATTTTTAGCTATATCAAAACACTGAAGAACCACCCGGATCGCGTGCTGCCGGACCGTCAGGTGGTGACGATGGATAAACCATTCCTCAGCGCCTATTCGCGTCTGCTGATTAAAACCTGTCATAAACGTGGCGCATTCGCGATGGGCGGCATGGCAGCGTTCATTCCCAGCAAAGATGCGGAACGTAACAACCAGGTTCTGACCAAGGTAAAAGCGGACAAAGCACTGGAAGCAAATAACGGTCATGACGGCACATGGATTGCCCATCCGGGACTGGCAGATACCGCCATGGCGGTGTTCAACGACGTACTCGGTGAAAACAAAAATCAGCTGTTCGTGACCCGTGAAGAAGATGCCCCGATTACCGCAGAGCAACTGCTGGCACCTTGTGAAGGTGAGCGTACCGAAGAAGGCATGCGCGCCAATATCCGTGTCGCGGTGCAGTACATCGAAGCGTGGATCTCCGGTAACGGCTGCGTACCGATTTACGGTCTGATGGAAGACGCGGCCACCGCCGAAATCTCCCGTACCTCCATCTGGCAGTGGATCCACCACGAGAAGACGCTCAGCAACGGCAAGCCGGTTACCAAACCGCTGTTCCGTCAGATGCTGGCCGAAGAGATGCTGGTGATTCAGGACGAGCTGGGCGAACACCGCTACAGCAGCGGGCGTTTTGACGATGCCGCGCGCCTGATGGAGCAAATCACTACCTCTGATGAACTGATCGATTTCTTGACCCTGCCAGGCTACCGCCTGCTGGCGTAATTCACCGCATAACAATATGGAGCATCTGCACATGAAAACCCGTACTCAACAAATCGAAGAATTACAGAAAGAATGGACTCAACCGCGCTGGGAAGGCATCACCCGTCCATATAGCGCGGAGGAAGTGGTGAAATTACGTGGCTCGGTCAACCCGGAATGCACGCTGGCGCAGCTTGGCGCGGCGAAAATGTGGCGTCTGCTGCACGGTGAATCGAAGAAAGGTTATATCAACAGCCTCGGCGCGCTGACTGGCGGTCAGGCGCTGCAGCAGGCGAAGGCCGGTATTGAAGCGGTCTACCTTTCAGGTTGGCAGGTGGCGGCAGATGCCAACCTGGCATCCAGCATGTATCCAGACCAATCGCTGTATCCGGCGAACTCGGTCCCGGCTGTGGTGGACAGGATCAACAACACATTCCGTCGCGCCGATCAGATCCAATGGTCAACCGGTATTGAGCCGAACGATCCGCGCTATGTCGATTACTTCCTGCCGATTGTTGCCGATGCGGAAGCTGGGTTTGGTGGCGTACTGAACGCGTTTGAACTGATGAAATCGATGATTGAGGCTGGTGCAGCGGCCGTTCACTTCGAAGATCAGCTCGCATCGGTGAAAAAATGTGGTCACATGGGCGGCAAAGTGCTGGTTCCGACTCAGGAAGCTATCCAGAAACTGGTGGCCGCCCGTCTGGCAGCAGACGTCATGGGTGTTCCGACGCTGGTGATTGCGCGTACTGATGCTGACGCAGCCGATCTGATTACGTCTGATTGCGACCCTTACGACAGCGAGTTCATCACCGGCGAACGTACCAGCGAAGGGTTCTACCGTACGCATGCGGGCATTGAGCAGGCGATCAGTCGTGGCCTGGCCTACGCACCGTATGCGGATCTGGTGTGGTGTGAAACTTCCACGCCGGACCTCGAACTGGCGAAGCGCTTTGCCGATGCGATTCACGCGAAATTCCCAGGCAAACTGCTGGCCTACAACTGTTCGCCGTCGTTTAACTGGCAGAAAAACCTCGACGACAAAACCATTGCCAGCTTCCAGCAGCAGCTGTCGGATATGGGTTACAAATACCAGTTCATTACCCTGGCGGGTATTCACAGTATGTGGTTCAACATGTTCGACCTCGCGCATTCCTATGCGCAGGGCGAAGGCATGCGCCACTATGTTGAGAAGGTTCAGCAGCCAGAATTTGCGGCGGCTAAAGACGGTTACACCTTCGTATCCCATCAGCAGGAAGTGGGTACAGGCTACTTCGATAAAGTCACCACCATCATTCAGGGCGGTACTTCCTCGGTGACCGCGCTGACCGGCTCGACCGAAGAATCGCAGTTTTGATTAATGCCCGGTGGCGCTGCGCTTACCGGGCCTACGAAGGGATGTAGGCCGGATAAGCGAACGCGCCATCCGGCATGACGTTGTGCCGGATGGGAGAAATCGATGACGCGTGGCCTGGAATTACTGATTGCTCAGACTATCTTGCAAGGTTTCGACGCCCAGTACGGGCGTTTTCTGGAAGTCACCTCCGGCGCGCAGCAGCGTTTTGAACATGCCGACTGGCATGCGGTTCAGCAGGCGATGAAAAGCCGTATTCACCTTTACGATCATCACGTGGGTCTGGTGGTGGAGCAGCTGCGCTGCATTACTGACGGTAAAAGTACCGACGCGGATTTTTTACTTCGCGTGAAAGAGCATTACACCCGGCTACTGCCGGATTACCCACGCTTCGAGATTGCGGAGAGTTTCTTTAACTCCGTCTACTGCCGGTTATTTGACCACCGCTCGCTGACTCCCGAGCGGCTGTTTATTTTCAGTTCTCAGCCAGAGCGCCGTTTTCGTACGATCCCACGTCCGCTGGCGAAAGACTTCTTTCCTGATACCGGCTGGGAGTGGCTGCTAACGCGCGTTCTCAGCGATCTGCCTCTGCGTCTACCGTGGCAGAACAAACATCGTGATATCCACTACATCATCGAACACCTGACCGAAACTCTGGGTGCGGATATGTTGCAGCGCTGTCATTTACAGGTGGCGAACGAACTGTTTTATCGCAACAAGGCCGCCTGGCTGGTTGGTAAGTTGATCACCCCTTCCGGGACGCTGCCGTTTTTATTGCCAATCCACCGGACTGACGAAGGCGAATTGTTTGTCGATACCTGTCTGACCACGACGGCGGAGGCGAGCATTGTGTTTGGCTTCGCCCGCTCCTATTTTATGGTTTACGCCCCTTTGCCCGCGGCGCTGGTGGAGTGGCTGCGCGAGATCCTGCCCGGTAAAACCACCGCCGAACTGTACATGGCGATTGGCTGTCAGAAACACGCGAAGACCGAAAGTTACCGCGAATATCTGCTCTATCTTGCCCATTGCGATGAGCAATTTATTGAAGCACCAGGGATCCGCGGCATGGTGATGTTGGTGTTTACGCTGCCGGGTTTTGACCGAGTGTTTAAAATCATCAAAGACAAATTTGCCCCGCAAAAAGAGATGTCTGCCGCCCACGTCCGCGCCTGCTATCAACTGGTCAAAGAACACGATCGTGTTGGGCGGATGGCTGACACCCAGGAATTCGAGAATTTTGTGCTGGAGAAACGGCAAATCGATCCGGCGCTGATGGCGCTGTTATTGCAGGAAGCCCCGGAAAAAATTACCGATCTCGGCGATCAGATCGTCATTCGCCATCTGTATATTGAACGACGGATGGTGCCGCTGAATATCTGGCTGGAGCAGGTCGAAGGTCAGCAACTGCGCGATGCCATTGAAGAGTACGGCAACGCCATTCGTCAGCTGGCCGCCGCCAATATTTTCCCCGGCGATATGCTATTTAAGAACTTCGGCGTGACCCGTCACGGGCGTGTGGTGTTCTACGATTACGATGAAATCTGCTACATGACGGAGGTGAATTTCCGTCATATCCCGCCGCCACGCTACCCGGAAGATGAGATGAGCGCTGAGCCGTGGTACAGCGTATCGCCGGGAGATGTCTTCCCGGAAGAGTTTCGTCACTGGCTATGTGCCGATCCGCGTATCGGGCCGCTATTTGAAGAGATGCACGCTGACCTGTTCAGCGCTGACTACTGGCGCGGCCTACAGACGCGCATCAAACACGGTCACGTGGAAGATGTTTACGCCTACCGACGTCGTCAGCGGTTCAGCGTGCGTTATGAAACCGACCGTAGGCCGGATAAAGCACTTGCGCCGCCATCCGGCAATGTGCGCCGTGCCTGATGCGCTACGCTTATCAGGCCTACAAATCTGCCCTAACCTTGGATAGCAGGCCGGGTAAGGCGTAGCCGCCACCCGGCAACCCCATCTTAGCGAAATCCACCGTACGCCAGCGTTACTTCTTTCGCCGCTTTGATCGCCATGGCGCCAAACTCGGTCACGCGATCGTCGGTAATACGCGAAATGGGTCCGGAGATGGAAATCGCAGCGAACGGCTCGCGGTGCTCGTCATAAATGCACGACGCCACGCAGCGCAGACCCAGCGCATGTTCCTCATCATCAAAGGAATAGCCGCGCTTGCGCGTCTGGGCCAAATCCTCTTTCAGATGCACTGGCGACACCAGCGTGGCGTGTGTATAAGCATGCAGGCCTTTGCGGTGCAGCAGGCCAGTCACTTGTTCTTCGCTCAGTTGGGATAAAAACGCCTTACCCGCACCGGAGGCGTGCATCGGCAGCTTGCCGCCGATAGGCGCGGACATGCGCATCAGTTGGGTGCACTGCACCTGGTCGATAATAATGGCCTGATGGTCGCTTTGATCCAGCACGGCCAGGTTTACCGTCTCACCGGAATCTTCCATCAGCTTGCGCAGGATCGGATGCACAATTGCCAGCAGATTACGGCTTTGCAAAAAGCTGCTGCCTACGATGAACGCATGCGCACCTACGGCCCAGTGGCCTAATTCACCCACCTGACGGACAAAACCCTGCTGCTGCATGGTGGTCAGCAAACGGTGAGTCGTGGAGTTTGGCAGGCCGGCCTGCTGAGCCAGCTCGGTCAGCGCCACGCTGCCGTTGGATTCCGCAATCCACTCCAGCAGCTTCAGGCCGCGGGTCAGAGACTGAACCTGCCCGGTTGCAGGCGCAGTAGCGGCGGCGGGTTTTCTACCGCGTTTCGCGGGGACAGTGGCTACCATGGCAGACTCCTTTTCTGTATCGTGGAAATCATTTTCGTTTTATTCAATTATAATGCAAGAATTCCTGTACTGATCGGATGAGTGAAGCTGAACATGTCTCATGTTGGCCGTTGTTCTCTTTTCCGCCTCTCAGGTTTGTGCCAGTATGACCTGTTGAGTTTTTTTCGGTCTGGTTGAGCGTTGTCGGGAGCGAGTGTGAGCAGCAAAGTAGAACAATTACGTCAGCAGTTAAATGAACGTATTCTGGTGCTGGACGGCGGTATGGGCACCATGATCCAGGGATATCGTCTGAGCGAAGAGGATTTCCGCGGCGAACGCTTTGCCGACTGGCCGTGCGATCTGAAAGGTAACAACGACTTGTTGGTGCTCAGCAAACCGGAGGTCATCGCCGCCATCCATAACGCCTACTTTGAGGCGGGCGCGGATATCATCGAAACCAACACCTTTAACTCGACGACTATCGCCATGGCGGATTACCAGATGGAATCCCTGTCGGCGGAAATCAACTTTGCGGCAGCCAAACTGGCGCGTGCGGCGGCTGACGAATGGACGGCGCGCACGCCGGAAAAACCGCGCTACGTCGCGGGCGTGCTCGGCCCAACGAACCGTACGGCGTCTATCTCGCCTGATGTTAACGACCCGGCTTACCGCAACATTACCTTTGATCAGCTGGTGGCCGCCTACCGTGAATCCACCAAAGCGCTGGTGGAAGGCGGCAGTGACCTGATCCTGATTGAAACCGTCTTCGATACTCTGAACGCCAAAGCCGCTATTTTCGCGGTTAAAACCGAATTTGAAGCGCTGGGCGTTGAGCTGCCGATTATGCTCTCCGGCACCATCACCGATGCTTCCGGGCGTACGCTCTCCGGCCAGACTACCGAAGCATTCTACAACTCCCTGCGCCACGCCGATGCGCTGACCTTCGGTCTGAACTGTGCCTTAGGTCCGGACGAATTGCGCCAGTACGTGCAGGAACTGTCGCGCATAGCCGAATGCTACGTGACCGCGCACCCGAACGCCGGTCTGCCGAACGCCTTTGGTGAATACGATCTCGACGCCGACACCATGGCGGCGCAGATTCGCGAGTGGGCTGAGGCCGGTTTCCTGAATATCGTCGGCGGCTGCTGCGGCACCACGCCGGAACATATCGCCGCCATGAGCCGCGCAGTGGATGGCTTACCGCCGCGCCGCTTGCCGGAAATCCCGGTTGCCTGCCGCCTTTCCGGCCTTGAGCCGCTGAACATCGGCGACGACAGCCTGTTTGTGAACGTCGGCGAGCGTACCAACGTCACCGGTTCGGCCAAGTTTAAACGCCTGATCAAAGAAGAGAAATACAGCGAAGCGCTGGACGTCGCCCGTCAGCAGGTGGAAAGCGGCGCGCAGATCATCGATATCAACATGGATGAGGGGATGCTCGACGCCGAAGCGGCAATGGTGCGTTTCCTCAACCTGATCGCCGGTGAGCCGGATATCGCCCGCGTGCCGATTATGATCGACTCCTCGAAATGGGACGTTATCGAGAAAGGGCTGAAGTGCATTCAGGGTAAAGGCATCGTTAACTCCATCTCGATGAAAGAGGGGGTTGAGACCTTTATCCATCACGCGAAGCTGCTGCGTCGCTACGGTGCCGCGGTGGTGGTGATGGCCTTTGACGAGCAAGGGCAGGCCGACACCCGCGCACGTAAAATCGAAATCTGCCGTCGGGCGTACAAGATTCTTACCGAAGAGGTGGGCTTCCCGCCGGAAGACATCATCTTCGACCCGAACATCTTTGCTGTCGCGACCGGTATTGATGAGCACAACAACTACGCGCAGGACTTTATCGGCGCGTGTGAAGACATCAAACGCGAACTGCCGCACGCACTGATCTCCGGCGGCGTTTCTAACGTTTCATTCTCGTTCCGTGGCAACGACCCGGTACGTGAAGCCATTCACGCGGTATTCCTCTACTACGCCATTCGCAACGGCATGGACATGGGGATCGTCAACGCCGGACAGCTGGCAATTTACGACGACCTGCCCGCCGAGCTACGCGATGCGGTTGAAGATGTGATCCTCAACCGTCGTGACGATGGCACCGAACGACTGCTGGAGCTGGCAGAGAAATATCGCGGCAGTAAAACCGACGACACGGCGAATGCCCAGATGGCGGAATGGCGCACCTGGGAGGTGAAAAAGCGCCTCGAATATTCGCTGGTGAAAGGCATTACCGAGTTTATTGAGCTGGATACCGAGGAAGCGCGCCAGCAGGCTGCGCGTCCGATCGAAGTTATTGAAGGACCGCTGATGGACGGCATGAACGTCGTTGGCGATCTGTTCGGCGAAGGAAAAATGTTCCTGCCGCAGGTAGTGAAATCCGCCCGCGTGATGAAGCAGGCGGTGGCGTACCTCGAACCGTACATTGAGGCCAGCAAAGAGAAAGGCTCCAGCAACGGTAAAATGGTCATCGCGACTGTGAAGGGCGATGTGCACGATATCGGCAAAAACATTGTCGGCGTGGTGCTGCAATGTAACAACTACGAAATCGTCGATCTTGGCGTGATGGTGCCCGCGGAGAAAATCCTCAGAACGGCGCGTGAAGTGAATGCCGACTTGATAGGCCTTTCCGGGCTGATTACCCCGTCGCTGGACGAAATGGTCAACGTGGCGAAAGAGATGGAGCGTCAGGGTTTCACTATTCCGCTGCTGATTGGCGGCGCGACCACCTCAAAAGCGCACACGGCGGTGAAAATTGAGCAGAACTACAGCGGCCCGACGGTGTACGTGCAGAACGCCTCGCGTACCGTTGGCGTGGTGGCTGCGCTGCTCTCTGACACCCAGCGCGATGACTTTGTCGCCCGTACGCGTAAAGAGTACGAAACCGTGCGTATCCAGCATGCGCGTAAGAAACCGCGTACCCCGCCAGTAACGTTACAGGCTGCCCGCGACAACGATCTGGCCTTCGACTGGGAAAACTACACCCCGCCGGTGGCGCATCGTCTGGGCGTGCAGGAAGTGGAAGCCAGCATCGAAACTCTGCGCAACTACATCGACTGGACGCCGTTCTTTATGACCTGGTCGCTGGCCGGGAAATACCCGCGCATTCTCGAAGATGAGGTAGTAGGAGAAGAGGCGAAGCGCTTGTTCAAAGACGCCAACGACATGCTGGATAAACTCAGCGCTGAGAAGACCCTGAATCCGCGCGGCGTGGTGGGGTTATTCCCGGCAAACCGCGTGGGTGACGATATCGAGATTTACCGTGATGAGACGCGTACGCACGTCATCAACGTGAGTCATCATCTGCGCCAGCAGACGGAAAAAGTCGGTTTCGCCAACTACTGCCTGTCTGACTTTGTTGCGCCGAAATTGAGCGGCAAAGCGGATTACATCGGTGCTTTCGCGGTGACCGGGGGACTGGAGGAAGATGCGCTGGCGGATGCCTTTGAAGCCCAGCATGACGACTACAACAAGATCATGGTGAAAGCGATCGCCGACCGTCTGGCGGAAGCGTTCGCAGAATATCTGCATGAGCGTGTGCGTAAAGTCTACTGGGGCTATGCGGCGAATGAGAACCTCAGTAACGAGGAGCTGATCCGCGAAAACTACCAGGGGATTCGCCCGGCACCAGGCTATCCGGCGTGCCCGGAACACACCGAAAAAGCCACCATCTGGGAACTGCTGGATGTGGAAGCGCACACCGGGATGAAACTCACGGAATCCTTCGCCATGTGGCCAGGCGCGTCGGTTTCCGGCTGGTATTTCAGTCATCCGGACAGCAAGTACTACGCCGTGGCGCAAATCCAGCGCGATCAGGTTGAAGATTATGCCTTCCGTAAAGGCATGAGCGTGGCGGAAGTGGAGCGCTGGTTAGCGCCGAACCTCGGCTACGACGCCGACTGATTCACAAAACTGTCATCTTTCTTTACAACAAACAGGGCGCTCAATGAGTGCCCTGTCTCTTTATTACGTTTAAACCCTTATACTGAAAGGGGGCCGTTGCCGGATGGCGGCGTAAACGCCTTATCCGGCCTACATAGGGATGATTTGTAGGCCTGATAAGCGCAGCGCCATCAGGCAAATGAGCCTCAAAAAACCATAAAAATAAGGAGAACCTGATTCCGTGTTAACTCTGTTACACCTGCTTTCTGCTGTATCTATGCTGGTTTGGGGTACGCATATTGTGCGTACCGGCGTGATGCGTGTCTTTGGCGCCCGCTTGCGTACCGTCCTCAGCCGTAGTGTTGAAAAGAAGCCGCTCGCCTTTTGTGCGGGTATCGGCGTGACGGCGCTGGTGCAAAGCAGCAACGCCACCACCATGCTGGTGACCTCGTTTGTCGCCCAAGATCTCGTGGCGCTTACCCCGGCGCTGGTCATTGTGCTGGGTGCCGACGTGGGGACCGCGCTGATGGCGCGTATCCTGACCTTCGATCTCTCATGGCTATCCCCACTGCTGATTTTCATCGGCGTGATCTTCTTTCTCGGGCGTAAGCAGTCCCGCGTGGGGCAACTGGGGCGGGTTGGCATCGGGCTGGGGTTGATTTTACTTGCGCTGGAGCTGATTGTGCAGGCGGTCACGCCGATCACCCAGGCTAACGGCGTACAGGTTATTTTCGCCTCGCTGACCGGCGATATTATGCTGGATGCGCTGATTGGCGCTATGTTTGCGATTATCAGTTACTCCAGTCTGGCGGCGGTGCTGCTGACGGCCACGCTGACCGCGGCAGGCATTATCTCGTTCCCGGTGGCGTTGTGTCTGGTGATTGGTGCCAACCTCGGCTCCGGCCTGTTGGCGATGCTCAACAACAGTGCTGCGAATGCTGCTGCCCGTCGCGTGGCGCTCGGCAGCCTGCTGTTTAAGCTGGTGGGCAGCCTGATTATCCTGCCGTTTGTTCATCCGCTGGCCAATCTGATGGATGAACTGCCGCTGCCGAAATCTGAACTGGTTATCTACTTCCACGTCTTCTACAACCTGGTGCGCTGTGTGGCGATGGTGCCGTTCGCCGAACCGATGGCGCGTTTTTGTAAGCGCATCATTCGCGATGAGCCGGAGCTGGATGCACATCTGAAACCCAAACATCTGGACGTCAGCGCGCTGGATACGCCGACGCTCGCTCTGGCCAATGCCGCCCGTGAAGCCCTGCGTATCGGCGACGCGATGGAGCAGATGATGGACGGGCTGAAGAAAGTAATGCACGGCGAACCGCGTGAAGAGAAAGAGCTGCGCAGGATGGCGGACGACATTAACGTGCTGTACACGGCAATTAAGCTCTATCTGGCGCGGATGCCAAAGGATGAGCTGGCGGAAGAGGAATCGCGCCGTTGGGCGGAGATTATCGAAATGTCGCTCAACCTTGAGCAGGCTTCCGATATTGTCGAACGTATGGGCAGCGAGATAGCCGATAAGTCGCTGGCCGCCCGCCGGGCATTCTCTGTCGAAGGGCTGAAAGAACTGGATGCGCTCTACGATCAGTTGCTCAGCAATCTGCAGCTGGCGATGTCAGTGTTCTTCTCAGGAGATGTGACCAGTGCCCGTCGTCTGCGTCGCAGCAAGCACCGCTTCCGTATTCTCAATCGTCGTTATTCGCATGCGCACGTTGACCGTCTGCATCAGCAGAACGTGCAGAGCATCGAGACCAGCTCCTTGCACCTGGCGCTGTTGGGCGATATGCAGCGTCTGAACTCGCTGTTTTGTTCCGTGGCTTACAGCGTGCTGGAACAGCCGGATGAAGACGATGAGCGGGATGATTACTAATGAGGACAGGTGAAATATTGCCCGATGGCGCAGTCCGGTAGGCCGGATAAGGCGAAGCCGCATCCGGCAATGTGCGCTGAACTGCCTGATGGCGCTGCGCTTATCAGGCCTACAGTTGTAGCCCGGATAAAGCGAAGCCGCCATCCGGCATCAGACAACAAATCAACTAAAAGCAGTGGCCTGCTTCAACGGCAACCGCTTCTTCACCCGCTTTAAAGATATACGTGGTGTTCGGGCCGCCGAGCACGGACTTACCGTTACTCACCTTAATCCAGTTCCCTTCCGGCAGGCCAATCACCGTCAGCTCCGGTGCCACAACCAGCAGCTCGCGGATACGCTGTTCACGCGTTTCGCCTTTATGGCCTTCCGGCAGCGCGTTGGTGAAGTGTGGGTTAATCTGCAGCGGGAACAGACCCAGCGCATCAAAACCTTTTGGATCGACAATCGGCATGTCGTTGGTAGTGCGGATGGTCTGGCAGGCAAGGTTGGAACCTGCGCTCCAGCCGATGTACAGCGCACCGCGTTTGACGACATCCACAATCGGCGCCAGCAGTCCGCGTTCGCGGCTTTCTTTCAGTAACTGGAAGGTATTACCCCCGCCGACAATCACCAGCTCTGCGTTTTCAATAGCGGCAATCGGATCGGCAACGGTATGAATACCCGTAACGTTGACACCCATTGGCGCAAAGATGGCTGCCGTTTTCGCTGTGTACTCATCCCAGGTTTGCGTCACGCCAGCGAACGGAATAAACACCGCCGTACGGCGACCATTCAGTTGTTCAGCAATCAGCGGCAGCGCATGTTCCATCCAGCCTTTGCCCGGCAGCGTCGAGTTACTCAATAAAAGCAGTTCCATCATTTCTCCATGTAATCAGAAAATTACAAACCGCGCTAATGCTACCACTATCAGGCTAACGCCTTACTGATATGGCTCACGATGTTGGAAGGGGGAGATAGAAGCTGAGGCTATTTTTTAAGTGTCAATTCAATGCCGAGTACCTTCATCACTGCAAGGGTGGTTTTCAGCGTCGGGTTACCTTTCTCACTAAAAGAGCGATAAAGCTGCTCGCGGGATAATCCCGTTTCTGCCGCAATGTTCGCCATTCCCTTAGCGCGAGCTACCACGCCCAGTGCTTTTGCAATGTATGCTGCATCGCCTGTTTCGAGGGCATCGGCCATAAACACGGCAATTTCTTCATCATCAACCAGCGCAGTCGCGGGATCGTAGTGAGTAAGTTTATTCATGGCAGAAGATCTCCTGTGAATCCAGTGTACGGGCGAGCATTTTTGCAAGAGTAATATCGTTGGCTTGTGAGCTTTTATCGCCCCCACATAACAAAATGATGATGCGGCAACCTTGCTGTTTAAAGTAAATCCTGTAGCCAGGACCGTAAGAAATGCGCATTTCGCTGACGCCTTCCCCAACAGGTTTAACATCACCAGCTAAACCATTAGCCAGACGAAAAAGGCGTGTGGCAATGAGCGTTTTAGCTCTCCTGTCCCGTAGGTTTTGCTCTCAACGCCGGAAAACCATTGTCTGAAGAATTTCCATGATGACGTTCCATGTATTTTATAAACTACATTATGAATTGACAAGTTGAGACTAGAGAGTAAAAAAATGGGGAGTAAGGGGAAATGCTTGCTGGAGGAAACAGGAAAGTGTCTCGCAATAATACGTAGTTTTTCAGGATGCTGCGGTTGATACGAGAATCGATGATAGGGGATTGGGAGGGCTTTGTGCCAGGAGCGGAAGCTATATGTCCACTAGAATATGACAGATTCATGCATGGTGATTCACCACTACACGTAGTTGCCGTCTTAGCAGGGTTTTATCTTGGAAAGAATAAAATCCACTCGCTCTTCTACAGAAACACATGGTAATTCAATCAACTGATAGTCATACATACGGTATGTTTTTACCATTGCGTGATATGTCGCGATGGCAACATCGAAAGATTGTTTGCGCTCTGTGTCCTGTACATATATTTCACGCCAGGGTGGTGCAATAAATACGATTCGGTTATAGCGAAATTTCTCGATGGCGTTTTCCAGATGCCTCGGTATGGTAAGTTCAGAAAGACATAAATAACCTACAACATCAGGAACACCACGATCAAAGAAGCAGGGTTGTGTATGCCCTTCCGCTTCATGCCACGAACGCATTTCCCAGGATAGCATCAGCTCTGCAAATGCAGTCTGGTTGGCCCACGGTAATGCATCGCCGCCGATGTTAACCTGGTCTTGGATCACACCTCTTCCAGCTTCTTTAGAACACCAAAACCCTCGTTTTATAATCGTATCAATTATCGTGCTTTTGCCTGACCCTGGGCCACCAGTCAGAATGAATCGATGCTGAAACGCTGAAGACATTGAACTCTCCCAAACCTTCTTAGACGCGATGATTTAGCAATTGATGGCGTACTTTTTGCGTATCGTCATATTACCTGCTGATGGCATGACTAACTACGTTTTATCCCCATTTTAATGTCCGCTATTCTCTCATTTCACAGGCCGATCTACTTTATTTCTCACTCGCCGAGGCGTTCCGCCATCTTGATTGTAGCCATCTCACTACTGAAGAAAATCTGGCGCTATCGTTTGGCTGTGAAGAGGCGCTGGCAGGGTTGTACCAGACGCTGAATTTTATGGGCGAAAGCCTGCTGACCATGGCGGGTGAAGGTCAGGAACATTTTGCGTATGAGAGCATATGCCAGTTAGGACACAGTCTGGTCAACATCAGCCAGTTGATTCCCGCACTGGTGCAGTTAGAAGCGAAAGCTGACCAGCAACTGTTCGCTGTTGCATAGTACCTAAAATTGACAGAGCGCCCACCCCTGGCGCTCTGTTCCTGCTCTCTTACCCCGCCCGCGCAAATTCTGCCGCTTCGGCGATTAGCGCGTCATCTGGGCGTACGCCGGTGTACATGGCGAACTGCTCTACGGCCTGTAAGGCAATCACCTCTGCACCGCTGATGGTCTTTTTACCTAATTGCTGTGCCAGTTTGATTACCGGTGTTTCCGGCGGCAGGGCGACGACGTCAAACACCACGCTGGCGGCAGCGACCATTGCTTCGCTGTAGGCCAGTTCATCGCTCTCTTTACCGCCAGCCATGCCGACTGGCGTCACGTTGACCAGAATATCGCAGGTAATCCCTTCCGGCTGCGGTTGCCACTGGAAACCGTACTGTTTTGCCAGCGCCGGACCGCTCTCCCGGTTACGGGCGGCGACGATCACATCGCGAAAACCGGCATCGCGAAATGCAGCAATGACCGCTTTACCCATTCCACCGCTGCCGCGGATCATGACGCGTGCGTGGTTATCAAGCTGGTGGCTGGTAATCAGGCTTTTTACCGCAATGTAGTCGGTGTTAAATCCTGTCAACGTACCGTTGTCATTAACAATGGTGTTAACGGAATCAATGACTTTTGCGGAAGGGTCGATGGCATCCAGAAACGGCATGCAACTCTCTTTAAACGGCATAGAGACCGCACAGCCGCGAATCCCGAGTGCGCGAACGCCTTTCACTGCGGCCTCAATATCCTGCGTAGTAAAGGCTTTGTAGATAAAATTTAACCCTAACTTTTCATATAGATAGTTATGAAAGCGTGTGCCAAAGTTGCCGGGGCGACCGGCAAGCGACATGCACAACTGGGTGTCGCGGTTAATCATGTTAAATTTCCTCGGCGTGAGACAATATGTACTGTTCGGCTTCCTGCGACCAGATCCCCTGATGACGCTCCAGGATATCGCGCAAGGCCGGATCGTCAATCTGGGTGAGCGCAGTTAACGGCAATGCTTTTCCGGTGTAAACCAGTTTTTTACCCCCACCGACTTGCGGCAGTTCCAGCGTTGTTTCACCTGCCGCATTCAATCCCAGAATGTGTGTCACCACTTTTGCCGCCTGAACTTTCTTCTCTTCGATCAGTTTTACCGCCGTGCGCATGTCGTCGGTATTGCCGCCAGATGTCCCAACATAATGGGTGAAGGCATAGTGCACGTCGTAGAAGTTAATCGGCGCGCTAAACTGCTTATCCTGCGGACCGGCAAAAAAGTTCATGCAACCATCAGCAACCAGCAAAGAAGAGGCCAGCGTAACCAGCTGTTCGTTGGGCACAAAAACAAAGATGTCATCAAACCCGTGTCCGCCGCTCAGCGCCATCAAGGTGTCATAACCCGCATCCTGGGCGTGGAGATAATGGATCAACGTTTGTGGTTCTGATGGATAGTGCTTGCGGGCGTAGTTCAACTTGTCGTTATTGGTGTCGGTCACCACCAGCAGCGCCGGGTTAACCGGTCCATGCAGTGCATAGTCGATCGCCAGTAGTCCCATTGGCCCGGTACCGCCGAGGATTAACGTGCGCCCCTGCGGACGAATGCCCATCTTATGGTTATAAGTGCCTTCCTGTAGGTGATAGTTGGCGTTGAATGCGCCAATCACGCAGGACAGCGGCTCAACCAACGAGCCTTCAAAATAGGTTTCACCTTCGTAGGCTAACAGGCAGTCCTGCTCCATGACTTCATCAGGAATGATGACGTGCGTGGCTTCACCGCCTACCCACGGGAAGGAGTAGCCGGGGCAGTCCGGGCGATCCGGCAGTTGCAGGTTAGCCTGAATGACATAGCGCTGGCCGGGCTGAAACTTATGCTGCCATTTTTTGCCTACGGCAATGATATCGCCGCAAAACTCGTGACCGATGATGATCGGGTTGGTAGCCACATCGTCCGGCACCTTTTTGTGGTTCTCGCCCTGGTTAGCCTCTTTCCAGGAAGAAAGGCACAGGCTGTCGGTTACGACTGAGGCCAGAATTTCATCGTCCTGCATTTCAGGAAGATCGAAGGTTTCCAGGCGCAGATCGCGTTTACCATAAAGACGTAAAGCTGTTGTTGTTTGCATTGTTACCACCTCTTCCTCTTTCGAGGACTATTTGTTGAAGTTGCCCCGGCATCGCCGGGGCGAAAAAATCAGGACAGGAAGCCCAGCGCGTTACCGATAATTCCCAGCGCAAACAGGGCGAAGATCAGCCATACCGGATTAATTTTCCTGTTGAGCAGACGCACCATCAGCAGCGTCAGACCCAGCGCCAGCAGGCCGGGGCAGAGTTGGTCGAGAATGTTCTGCACGGTCATGGTGACGGTGGTGCCGTCTGCGCCAGGCGTTTGCGATACCACCAGCGGCACGTTGATGCTGGTCCATTTGGTGACCAACACCCCCATGACAAACAGGCCGAGAATCGATGCGCCTTCGGTCAGTTTCTGCAGCAGGTTGCCGCCCATGTCGCTGACGATATTGACCCCTTTACGAAAGCCAAGCTGTAAGCCGTACCACTTCATGGCAAGACGTACTGCATTGAAAATAAAGAAGAACAATAGTGGGCCGAGAATGTTTCCGGACAGCGCCAGCGATGCGCCGAGCGCGGCGGTAATCGGGCGCAATGTTCCCCAGACCAACGGGTCGCCAACACCGGCCAGCGGGCCCATCAGCCCAACTTTGATGCCGTTGATGGCCCCGTCGTCAATTTCCGCACCATTAGCGCGAGCTTCTTCCATCGCGGCGGTCACGCCAATCACCGGGCCGCACACGGCAGGCGTGGTGTTGAAAAACACCAGGTGGCGTTTGAGTGCTGCAACCTGGTCCTCTTTCAGCGGATACAGGCGCTTGATGGCAGGGATCATGTCGTAGCAAAAGCCCAGTCCATGAATGCGTTCAAAGTTGAATGACGCCTGTTGCAGATTGGAGCGAACAAACATGCTAAACAGGTCAGATTTGGTCAGTTTTTTCTGTTCCATGGCTGGCTCCATTAGTCATCAAGCTGATCGAGAGCTTGAGAAGAGGCGGGTTGCGCCTGCGGTTCGGCTTTACGCCACTGTGGGTTCAACTGGATGTAGACCAGCGCGATAATCACGCCAACCCCACCGAAAGCCAGCAGGCTCAAATCGAGATAACCCCCAGCGATAAACCCGAGGAAGAAGAAGGGCATCAGGTACTTCACGCCCATCATGCGCAGCACCATGGCGTAGCCGACCACCACGATAAAGCCACCGGCAATCTGCAATCCGCGGGTGACGAATTCCGGAATGGCGTTGAGCATATTGCTGACCATATCGGCGCTGACAAACAGCGAGACGATTAATGCAGGGATGGCAACGCGCAGCGCCTGTACGCCGAGAGCGGAAACGTGCAGCATGTCGATGGTGCGAAAGCGAGCGTCTTCGGCTGCTTTATCTGCCGCGTGCTGGAACACCACGGTGATGGTACGGGCAAAGACAGTTAGTACCTGACCTGCCGCCGCGACTGGCAGGGCGATGGCGATACCGGTAGCAATGCTTTGCTGACCGACGATAACCAGAATGGCGGAGATAATACTGGCGAGCGCCGAATCGGGAGACTGCGCTGCGCCGACGTTCATCCAGCCAAGAGCGATTAACTCCAGCGTGCCGCCGAGCATAATCCCGGTTTTTAAATCACCAAGGATTAGGCCGATAACGGTACAAGCAATTAGCGGACGGTGGGTCTGGAACTCATCCAGCACGCTGCCCATTCCGGCAATACAGGAAAATAGGAATATGGCGATAATTTGTAGGGTACTTATTTCCATAATATGTCACCTTGTGAATGTGATCATCCCTGCCTGTTAAAGCATAAGTACACAGGCATTTTTATTTATTCAGCAAACGATTGTTCTTCTATTTTTTCGAGAATATTAATAGATGGATCGGATGCGACAACGCGTAAATCCAGCGTAACACCCAGTTTATCTAACTCACGAAACGCATTAATGTCGTCGCTGTCTAAAGAAATGGCTTTGGTTAATTGTTTTTTACCTGGTCGCCAGGCCATGCCGCCAATATTTAACGTGGCAATTTTTACCCCTTGTTTTACCATTGCTAATGCATCCTGTGGGCGGGTAAATAGATAAAAAACGGTTTCGTTCTGGTATTGCGGATTATGGTAAACCGCGACCGCCTTTTCGATATTAACGACGTTCACTTTCATTCCCGGTGGGGCAGCCTGACGTAATAATGTGCGACGTACTTCATCGTTATAAACGTCGTCATTACAGATAATAATCCGTTGGGCATTCGCCACCTTCGACCAGACGGTGGTGACCTGACCGTGAATCAGGCGGTCATCAATACGAGCAAGGGTAATGTTCATCAGAAATCCTCTTCGGCCGTTTCCAGATGCTTCCAGACGACACAGGTTTGTTGAGCAATGGTCGTCAGGTGTTCGCACAGTTCATCTACATTCATACTGCTTTGGTTGTCTACCAGCTCCAGCGCCAACGGCAGTGATAACCCGCTAATGACCCGTATCGCCGGATTGTGCATCGCCAGCGTCGCGGCAGCATTCCAGGGACTGCCACACTGTAAATCGACAGCAATCAGCCATTCATCGCCGGTGTGAATACTTACTAACTTTTTTAGCTTTTCCACAATGTCGCTGGCGTTCTCTCCGGGGACAAATGCCACGGCTTCAACGTTGGCATCACCGTAGACCATCTGTACCGATTCCAGCATGGCGCAGGCCAGTTTGCCGTGAGCACAGAAGATTGCATTGACCATAAAACCTCCTTAGCCGCGCGTTTTTCCGCCCGCAATGTTAGTGGTTACTCCGGTGATGTAACTGGCGCGCTCAGATAAAAGATAACAAACAAAATCAGCGACTTCGCTTAAGCGCCCTGATCGACCAATCGGGATCGCGTTCTTGGTGTAGCCCTCGCGCAGCTGTTCGACGGTGATGTTGCGGGTCCAGGCCAGCGCTTCTTCATACTCGGGGGTCCGCAGTCCGGTTTTTTCCAGAATGCCAGGTGCAATACCAACCACGCGGATGCCGTGTTTGCCCAACTCTTTCGACCAGGAACGGGTAAAACTATTCAATGCGGCTTTGGTCGCGGCGTAACAGCTTTGACCTTCAGAACCTTCCAGTCCGCTTTCGGAAGAGACATTCACAATCACGCCGTTACGCTGTTTTATCATTTGGCGTGCCGCTGCCTGCGACATTAAGAACACACCTTTCTGGTTGATATTAACCATTTTTTCGAAAGCAGCTTCGTTGAGTTCGTATTGCCCGGCGGGTGCTTTTTCATCGACCAGCAGACGCGGAAAATTAACGCCAGCATTATTTACCAGCCCATCAATATGTCCGTAGCGTTGGATAATTTCAGCGACAGTATGATTAACCTCTTTGGCACTGGAAATATCCGTTGGCCAGAAATGATACCCGTCATGGCTATCGTATTTACCTTCTCCGCCATGAATATCTGCCATTTGTACATTAGCGCCTTGCGCTAATAACTCTTCGACAATCGCCAGACCAATTCCGGATGCACCACCGGTAACAATAATGACTTTGCCCTGCAAGTTTAACCACGTTTGCATAATAAACTCCCGATTCAGATAAGGGGATCCCACATAAAATTAATTATGGCAGGACCAATTAGAATTTATTTACTTCAACAATAATTCAGCGGTATGACTGTTGGTGACTAAACAGTTAATATAATTCCCACGTAATGCGCCTAATATCCCACTGTATTTTTCTTCACCCATTGCAATGCCAATGGAGTAACGCGCCTGTTTTAATTTATTGGTTTCGATGGAGAGCGTCTTTTCACTCATATTGGTCTCTACGGTTACACCGTTGATATCGTAAAAGCGCGAGCAAATGTCTCCGGCGACCTGGCGGGCATGCAGGTCATCACTCTCTTCACTGCCGTAAAAGGCGTGCCAGTTGGCGCCATCACGTATCGCCGGAGATCCAATCCCGACCAGCGCGATGTCCAGATTATCCCAGTACGCAGAAATCGATTTAAAATGTCGTGACTGCATGATCCCGTTACGGATCAGCGGGTTTTCCAGCAGTGCCGGGAAATCTGCCAGGTGTGATTCCCCTTTGAGCTTTGCCGCAGCGCCGTAGGTCAGCGTATTGACGTGGTAGCGGCTTTCAAGCTTGCCGGATGGTCCGCCGATAATCGGCACACAGATCAGCTGGCGCGACTGGCTGGCAGGAGATAATCCTTCCACCAGTCCCCGTACCGCGCGGCCCCATGAGAACCCGATAATGTCCCCAGGTTCCAGTAAGCGTTCCAGCAACTGTGCGCCATGTACGCCCATCATATTAAGTTGTTCATCTTCCTGCTCGCTATCGCAGGAGACTACGACCGCCTCTTTCAGGCCAAATTTCTGTTTTAGCTGCTGTTCCAGCCACAGATTTTCGTTGTAGTCGTAATTAATGGCGATGGTGACGATACCCTGCTCGCGTCCACGTTTTAGTAACCGGCTGATTGTGGTGCGATAAATACCCAGCTCGCGGGCGATTTGCGCTTGTGTCATATCCTGTTCGTAATACAGCTGCGCTATTTTTACGATCAGGCGGATATCATCGCTGTTTTCCGTCGCCATTTTTGGACTCCTGCACATTTGTGCAAATCACGAAATTGCCTTCTTGATCTGATATAACCCCATCTGTTCTCCATCTCAAAGCTATTTTCACTTATTTCAGCGCCCTGAAATGACCGATTGTGTTGCACATTTGATGTGGTGATGGCGCGTTGTCGGCACAGATGTGCATACCTCTCTAATGTATTGATTCTGCTTGTTTTCACTCAACAAAATTGCAGGGATGGATCGCTGACACTTTTGTGTCAAAAGGTGTGACGGATCACAAATAGCGCGTGGACAGTCGAACACGATTATTTTTTATCGTCCGCAAGGTAGGGTATATTTCGCTGTCAAAGGAGAAACTATGCTGCCCGACTCATCCATCCGATTAAATAAATACATCAGTGAAAGCGGAATCTGCTCGCGCCGCGAGGCGGATCGCTTTATCGAACAAGGGAATGTCTTCCTGAATGGTAAACGCGCCACCATCGGCGATCAGGTGATGCCTGGCGACGTCGTAAAAGTAAATGGTCGGTTGATTGAGCCGCGTGAAGCGGAAGATCTGGTTTTTATCGCGCTGAATAAGCCGGTAGGGATTGTCAGCACCACCGAAGACAGCGAACGCGACAACATTGTTGATTTCGTGAATCACAGCAAGCGCGTGTTTCCAATTGGTCGTCTGGACAAAGATTCTCAGGGACTTATCTTTCTGACCAACCACGGCGACCTGGTGAATAAAATCCTGCGTGCCGGTAACGATCACGAAAAAGAATATCTGGTGACGGTCGATAAGCCGGTCACTGATGACTTTATCCGTGGTATGGGGGCCGGTGTGCCCATTCTCGGTACCGTCACCAAAAAATGTAAGGTGAAGAAAGAAGCGCCGTTTGTGTTTCGCATTACGCTGATTCAGGGGCTTAACCGTCAGATCCGTCGTATGTGCGAACACTTTGGCTATGAAGTTACCAAGCTTGAGCGTACGCGTATCATGAACGTTGGTTTGTCTGGTCTGCCGCTTGGTGAATGGCGCGACCTGACAGATGACGAACTGATCGATCTGTTCAAGCTGATTGAGAACTCGTCCTCAGAAGCCAAACCGAAGGCGAAAGCGAAGCCAAAAACCGCAGGCATTAAGCGTCCGGTGGTGAAAATCGAAAAATCAGCGGAGAAAGAGAAATCGCGCCCGGCGGCAAACGGTAAGCGTTTTACTTCGCCGGGACGTAAGAAGAAGGGACGTTAACGTCTGCCGCGCGTCGGCGTATTTGCTGACCAGGAAAACGATGCTTCCGCATCCGGTTTATAGGCCTGCTTTTTCTTCAACTGGCGGGCTTTTTTAGCTTCTGCTTCGCGCAAGGCCATCAGTTTATCGATGTACTCTTTCTTGATGCTGTTGGTCTCTGCGTTGGTCAGCAGGCGACCATGCGCAATGCGCGCGCGGTCGAGCAGCGTTTTCAGTTCACGCTGTTCGCGCTCGGTCATCTCTTTTTGGGTAATGCGGGGGAGTGCCATATGGGTGCCCTCTGTTAGCCGATATCCTCAGTGTACGGTAATCCAGAACCTGCTGATAGCGTCATGTATTGTATTATTCAGCAATACGTAATTTTCCGGCAAAGTCCTGCTGTGTATAGCCCGTTGTTCTGAATCGCTTGTCTGTGATGATGTTATCGATCTCTTTTAATGTGGCGATACACATCACACCGTCCTGGCCAAATTTTGTATGGTCGGCAAGAATTACCGACTTTTTACTCATAGCAATCATTGATTTGGCAACATAGGCTTCATCGAAGCTTTTCACCAGCACACCATGTTGAGGTGAAATACCACCCGCGCCGATGAAGCAGATATCTGCGTGAATAGTGTTTATTTGCTGACAAACGGAGACGCCGAGATTGGCGCGGAAATGGTAGTCATATTCACCACCTAATACATAAACGCGCGCTTTGAGATTATGTTCTTTGATTTTATCGGCAATCAAGGCTGAATTAGTAATAACGGAATAGGCCAGAGGAGGTAATTGTTCGGCCAGAATAAGATTGGTTGTGCAGGAATCAATGAATAGAGTGTCGTGCTCGCTGACCATCCCGGCGGCAAGTTTACCAATTGCCATTTTTTCTTCGCGGTGTATATCAATCCGCGCGCCAAATTCATCTTCCTGAACAACCTGCTTCTTGACGGCTCCACCGTGAATCTTGGTAATTTGCCCTTCAGACTCCAGGATGGAGAGATCGCGGCGAATGGTCTCTGATGTGACTTTTAGCGTTTCCGATAATTTGATAACCGTCACTTCACCGAATTTATTTAATTCATCGAGGATATGTTTTCTTCTTTTAATCGGGTTCATTATTTTCCGCCAACGTCGTGCTTTGGCGCATGGTAACTGGATGTGCAGAGCAACGCAACCACTCCAACGCACAGACAATACCCTCATCATCATTAGAGGCCGTCACATAGCTGGCTTGTTGTTTTACTGCCTCTGGCGCATTCCCCATTGCAATACCAATGCCGGCGGCGGAAAACATACTGATATCGTTTTGCTGGTCGCCAATCGCCGCAACCTTTTCTGCTGTTATATTTAACTGGCGCATTAACATGCTAATAGCATAACCTTTATTTATTTCGCTACGTTGGATATCAATGTAATTCTCCCCAGTGATAGTCGCTGTATAGCCATAAGGTAATTTATTATTCACTTCTGCAAACAGTGCATTTATTTTTAACTGCTCAGTAACGAGTGTGATTTTATAAATATCATGCCGGTTTAAAATATTTCCAGGTGCTGCCGAAATAAGTGGTAATTCAAATAAACGGGCTTCATAAGTTGTCCATGGCGCTACCTGTAGGTCGCAACGATGATAAATAGCATCGGCGCTAAAAAAGTGATGAGGGCAGAGGGAAAGTGCAATATGTCGGTCAATATCCCGAAGATTCATACAAGAGAGCGCTGCAGTATGAATATTGCGCTGCTGCGCCATCTCGAGGATCTGACCTCCGTTAAAGCCTGCGCACCAGCCAAACAGCGCATTAACCTGCTGCTGCTGTAGCAGGCGCATCATAGAGGAGACCGGTCTGGCGGAACAGGCGGCCAACAGGCCACCGCGCTGGTGGAATTCTACGAGTGCTTGACGAGTGCGTGGACTGATTGTCTTTTGCGAAGTCAGTAGTGTTCCATCCAGATCGGTGACCAGTAACATGCTTTTTTTCCCTTAATATCAATGCGCAATAAACGGTGTGACAGCCTCTTTGGCGGCGTTGCAGACCATATTGTCGATTGCCGTACCGACGACCAGAATATTGACCCCGGTATCCTTAAACGCTTTGGCATTGGCGAGGTTAATTCCGCCTTCCGCCAGCGTCGGCACGCTTACCGCGCCGACCAGTGCCCACAGGCGATCTTTAATGGCTTGCGGAATATCACCTGCGGCTACGCCTTCGTAGCTCATACCGGTCATTAAACCAATCATGTCGACGCCAATTTCCTGCATCCGTTTTGCTACGCTGGCGACCTCTTCCGGAGTGCGCGCAGGAATACCGAAGGTATGCAGGTCATCCGGGTGACCAATATAAGCATCAACGGTCAGGCCATACTGATGGGCGAGATTAACGATGTCCTGTAGATCGTCCCAGTCGGATTTATGGGTGTGTAAGCCATCGGCACCAGCACGGGCAATCTCCAGTATCTCTGTTTCCGTGAGCGGGACTGGTAACGTTTCGGTAAAGCCACCTGCGATACCGACGGTAATGAAGATATCGTCAGGGACCACATTACGTACGCCATGTACTGCTTCGGCCATCTGGCTGTTAGTAATTTCGTGGCGGATTTGTTCCGCCGCGTGCATGTTGCTCACCCCCTTATGCCCACGCGCTAACGCCAGTGCGGGATGGTTCGGTTCGAGCAGCTTAACGCCCGCCTCACATACTGCTTTTGCCAGACGCGCATCGTCGCCGGTTATCCCTGTGCTGAGGATGGTCTGCCCGCCGTGCAGCGTGATGGCATCTTTCACTTTCTGTAACGCTTTAGCGCGTTTTTTATTCATATCGCCTTTAAACATGGTGTACCTCTGGTGTTGGTGCATTAATTAATGGGCTGACGCGGTAGATTCTTTCTGTGCGACAGCCTTAAAACGGTTGGCAATAATGGTGGAAATACAGGTCAGGCCCATGACGGTAACCATCACAATCGCCATTTGCAGCGCATTGCTGGATAAGAACGGAGAGGCAAATGCGGGGACATAAGCCACGCCTTTGACGTTAAAGAAACCCAGCATCATGCCGCCCAGACCGGCCCAAACGATCGCTGAACCAAAGACAATTTTGTTGGCAAACATGAACGGATAGGCCGATTCAACGAAGGTCCCAAAGCCGAGGTTGATAAGCAGGCCGGGCGTCGCGACGGCTGCTTCGCTTTTTTCTCGTGGTGCGATGACGTTAGCCAGGTTGATTCCTGCAGCAACCATCACCAGGCCTACCATATCGACAGCGCCGAGGAAGCTGACTCCGGATTTTTCCATTTCCAGGAGCACCAGCGGCAGAATGACTGCGTGATAGACTCCCCCCAGAATAGCTGGCCAGATAACCAACCCAGCCAGCAGGCCAGCAAGAATAGGGCTGAAGGCCAGCGTGCTTTCGATAGCCAGTTTGATGTAATTACCTGCTGACAGCGCCAGCGGACTCAGCAGATAGTGCATGATTAACCCAGCGGCCAGGCCTGAGATCCCACCCGCTACAATGTTGACGGTGGTCATCGGAAAGCGCCAATTCAGGCATAATTCGAACAGCCAACGAACGAAAATCCCGGCCATCAAACCACCGATGATCCCTCCAATCAGACCGCCTTCGACGGAAAGTACTCCGGCGACCACCCCGGCAACAATTGAGACTTCATCCAGTTCCGAAATCTGTTTTGCTGCGAGAACCGCAACTAAAACCGGTAGGCCCTTCAGTAGAATTTCAAAGATATCGTTGAGTTTTTCCAGGCCCGGAATGTGACTGAGTGCGAGCACGATTGCCATGGCAATAAAGCCCGGCAGCGCAGGGATCATTATGCTGCGAATATTGAAGCGCTTAAGCAGACTTTTTCCAGAACCGCCCTGTGAAGGAGAGGCACTGCCCAACTGTGGTTTGTATTTAACGCCCCAGTGCTTACACAGTGATGCGATGAAGGAGACTGCGCGGGTCCGGCTGGTGGTACCCGTCGTGCCCGAGGTTGCGACGACATTTGCCCCTTTTGCCGCCACTAGCGCCATTGAGGTTCCGCCGGTGCCAACAATCGGTGTTTTCATTTCAACAGCTGCGGCAAAGACCGCCTGGTTGGCCTTCACCGGATCGGCGCTCATCACGATGATCCCGTCGATCTCACCGTTACGGATCATTTCAGCAATCCTGCAATCGCTCTCAACTACCGAGTCGTTCACATCTGAAAGTTTGCCCTGAAATATCCTTTGTGGTTTTTGTTGGTTTTCTGTGGTTAGTGCAAATACCGACGCTGGCGTGTGAGCTTTGGCAACGTCCATTGAGGCTTCTGCCGCAATGAACTGCACAGCGGCAACTTCCACTCCTGCGGCTTCGCACTGCTGGTAAATTTCCTGGAGTAGCTTTTCTGGTTCAGCACCACCCAGGTTGTAGAGGTTGCCTCCACTGCTTCCAATAATCGCAATTTTTTTCATAGCGGCCTCGAAGATAGGGTAAGGGTTTATCTGTGTTGTAGTGGAATTATATTCCCAATTAAAACAAACCAAATCAACATGCATAAAATGATTGAATTGGGGTTTTAAACAGGTTTATTTGTATATTTGATTGAAATATAACAATTAAATAATTATTTTGTTTTGTGTTGATATTTGTTGTTTTGTGATGGGGTTCAAATGCAGGTAGGGAGAAATGGAGGATGCCTCCTCCATTTATGAAGATTAGTGTTGTTTTACTGCGTGTGGTTTCTCTTCAATCGGCTTACCGGACCAGTAGCCAGCCAGCAGCGAACCGGAAAGGTTGTGCCAGACGGAGAACAACGCGCCGGGCAGGGCGGCAAGCGGGCCAAAGTAGATCTTGCCCAGCGCAGCGGCAAGTCCTGAATTCTGCATGCCCACTTCGATAGCCAACGTCCGGCAGGTTGACTCGTCGAAACCAAACAGTTTTCCGCCCCAGTAGCCGCCGAGCAGGCCAATGGTGTTATGCAGGATTACGGCGATAATCACCACAAAGCCGACCGACGCAATGTGCGAGGCAGAACCCGCCACGACGGCGCTGATGATTGCCAGAATGCACACCATAGAAAATGCGGGCAGATAGGGTTCCACGGCTTTTACGACGCGTGGGAACAGGTGGTGAATGACCAACCCCAACGCAATCGGAATGACCACGATCTGCAGGATACTCAGCAACATACCCATCACATCGACCTGGATATGCGCATCGACATACAGCCGTGTCAGCAGCGGTGTGGCGACAACGCCGACCAGCGTTGAAACCGATGAAATAGTCACAGAGAGTGCCACATCGCCTTTTGCCAGATAGATCATGACGTTTGATGCCGTTCCGCTGGCGACGCTACCGACCAGCACCATCCCTGCGGATAATTCCGGCGGCATGTTAAATGCCAGCGCTAAAATCCATGCGGCGAGCGGCATCACCAGATAGTGCAGGAAAATACCCGCCGCGACGGGTGCTGGACGTGAGAGTACGCGTTTAAAGTCGTCCACCTTCAGGTGAACGCCCATGCCGAACATGATCAGCATCAGTAACGACGGCACGAATGGCCCGACAGGCGTAAAGGTGGTGGGCGTGTAATACGCAATCACAGAGAGCAGCAGCGCCCATAACGGGAACAGCCGCGTGAGAGTAGCGAGCATGTTATATTCCTTGCGATTGAAATGTGTTGTGTTGTTATAAAAAGCCGGGTTCGAGCCCGGCTATAGTTATTGTTTATCGCGTGATGAAATATTATTCAAACAAATTATGTTTATGTTCCGCTGCGAACGTTTTCCCAGCTCAGCCCGAAGCGGGCGAGATATTTTCGCAAGCGGTCTGCATCGTTAGGATTGGCTTTTTTCTGCCGTGAGACGGCAAACAGTTCGCGTCCGGCTTCCGACAGCGACGCGCTGCGGCGGCACACTTCCAGAACCGTTTCTAACTGGCGGCGATCGAAAAGGTCAATGTCCATGTCCATGTTCAGTTCCGGTTGCGTAGCGGTAATCTGCCAACTCTCTTTTAATAACGCAATTTCTTCTTCGACAAGGGATAAGGTGATGCGTCCCTGTTCGGCAAGCGTCGCCATTCGCGCGATGGATGAACTTAGCTCACGAAAATTGCCGCGCCACTGCGCCTGTGGGGAGCAGGCAAATGCCAGATAACAAGCACGTGCCTCTTTGTCGAAACGGATCTGCATCTGTTTACTGCTGGAAAAACGGTGTAGCTCATACTCGACGTTCGGAGCGATATCTTCCCGCCGCTGCGCCAGACCGGGCAGGGCGAAGTTCCACATATTGATACGCGCGTAGAGATCTTCGCGAAAACGGCCCTCGGCGACCCATTGCTGCATGTCGCGATGGGTTCCGGCTATCAGTTGAAAATCGCTGTGTACTTCTTTGTCCGATCCAAACGGGAAAAAGGTTTTTTCCTCTATCGCTTTTAGCAGCATGGCCTGCTCGTCCAGCCCTAACTCGGCTATCTCATCAAGGAACAGCACGCCGCCATCCGCTTCACGCAGCAGTCCGCTGCGCGCCGTGAGTGCGCCGGTAAACGCCCCTTTCACGTGACCGAACAACGTAGACATCGCATTGTCGCCACGCAGGGTTGCGCAGTTGACGGCGACCAGTTTCCCTGCCACCAGATGCCTCGACTGGCGTAGCTGAAAAATACGTTTCGCCAGGAAGGATTTACCCGCGCCGGTGGGGCCGGTGAGCAGGATCGGGTCGGTCGAACGTAATGCTACACGCTCAATGCGATCGATCAGTTTATTGAAGGTGGCGTTGCGCGTATCAATCCCGTCTTTCAGAAAGGAGACAGACTGTTGCTGTTCGCGCTGAAAACGACTGGTGAGCGTGGCGTAGCGGCTTAAATCGAGATCGATTATCGAGCAAACGCCGGCGGCGACGGCCTCATCCGATGAACCGGCTGGTGCCGGGCTGGTTTGCAGCAGGCTGGCGGGCAGGTAGCGGGCTTCCGTTAGCAGAAACCAGCAGATCTGCGCGACGTGCGTCCCGGTGGTGATGTGCACCAGATACTCTTCGTTTTCTGTATCAAAGCTGTAGTGGGTGGCGAAGTCGAGAAAGGCGGCGTAGACCTCCTCAAAATCCCAGGGGTCGTTAATAGTCACGGCATGCGGACGTACTTCGGTGTCAGGTGAGAGCAGCGCGACGTCTTCAATCAACCTTTGCGCCATGCCTTCATCGCGTGGCTGGTGGAGTAGTTCCAGTCTGTCGACAGGGAAATCAGGCTGTTGGCACAATCCAACCGTGGGGCGCCACTTTTTAAACCGATTGGCGCGTTTACCGCGTTTGTCCAGCACCGTACCCAGTACGCCAATTACAACCCGCCGCTTTTTCATGGTTTATCCAAAAAGATAAGTTAAGAGATTAAAAGATAAAAAAATTAACCAAGTGAGACAACTGCCAATATTGGCGAAAACAATTAAATTTATATAAATCAATTTATTAAAAATAAATTCTGACGATTTTCATTTCTGGCACGCTTCTGGCAATAACTCTTACGTCAATCACGCTGAAAACGCAGGGGGTTAAACCCCGCCGGCACGTCAGGAACGGCACAGGCTGTTTTCCGGGAGTGTTCCGTCAGCCGCTGACACACAGTGGGTTCGATTCCCAATTTCATCCTCCGAATGAAAACTGGTTGTTAATCATAGAAATAAAACGGAGCGATGCGCAGTTAGCACGCTCCAGAACAGGCTGCCGGTAAAGATGCCGTGCGACAGGCAAAAGGGAATTCCCCTGCCGCTTCGCCCCTGCACCCGCACCTGACTCACAATAAGGAATAAAAAATGAAGAAAAAAATCACTATTCGTAAAGGCCAGCTTGGCCTGTTATCCCGACAGGGTGATTACTATCAGATACTGGATGCAGGTGAACACCGTTTGCCATGGTTTAACACACCGGATGTTCTGGTGATCAATACCGATGGCAGCGAAATTCCGGAAGCGCTTGCGGAGTATTTACGTCGCTTCCAGCCTGCATGGGTGGAGCAGTACTGTGTGGTGGCCGATTTAACCGATACCGAAGCGGGTGCGCTGTATGTGAACGGCGTCTTGCAGGAAATTTTGCCACCGGGAACGCGCCGTCTGTATTGGCGCGCAGAGGAAGCACTGAAGCTGGTGCGTATGGATACGCGTCAGGTTTCGGTACCGGTTGAGGTGATGAATGCAGTGCTACAGCCACGACGTAACGGTACGGTGAAAGGTCGTGAAGCTATCTTAACGGTACAGGTTCCTGCGTGGCATGTTGGTGTGCTGAAAATTGATGGCGAAACCCAGACGCTGTTGCCGCCAGGGTTGACCGCATACTGGAAGGTAAACCATCTGATTGAAGCCGAAGTTGTTGATACTCGTTTACAGGTACTGGAGGTCGGTGGACAAGAGATCCTGACCAAGGATAAGGTCAACCTGCGTTTAAATCTGGCCGCAAACTGGCGTTATGGCGATGTGTTGCTGGCTTTTGGCCAACTAACCAAACCGCTGGATCACCTTTACCGCGAATTGCAGTTTGCCCTGCGGGAAGCGGTGGGAACGCGCACGCTGGACGAGCTGCTGGAAGATAAGCAGGTGATCGATGAGGTGGTGAGCGCACAGGTGAAAGCCCGAATGACACCGTTTGGTATCGAGGTCGCTTCGCTCGGCGTGAAAGATATTGTCCTGCCGGGTGATATGAAGGCCATCTTGTCCCAACTGGTTGAAGCTGAGAAATCCGCCCAGGCCAACGTGATCCGCCGTCGTGAAGAGACTGCCGCGACGCGATCGCTGTTGAATACCGCGAAAGTGATGGAAAACAACCCGGTGGCGCTGCGCTTAAAAGAGCTGGAAACCCTTGAAAGAGTCGCTGAACGTATCGATAAAATCTCGGTGTTCGGAGGCCTGGACCAGGTGCTGCACGGCCTTGTGAACATAAAAGGATAAGAATAATGAGCTACAACACAGTGGACGGCGCGATGCGCGAAAGGGTATTGCGCCAGCTAAAAGAGGTAGAGCAGCGCTATGGCGTCAGGGTGCTGTATGCCTGTGAATCCGGCAGTCGTGGCTGGGGATTTGCCTCGCCGGACAGCGACTACGACGTGCGATTTCTCTATGTTCATCCGCCTGAGTGGTATCTGCGGGTTGAAGCGCCACGAGATGTTATCGAGTTGCCGATAGATGATGAGCTGGACGTCTGCGGCTGGGAATGGCGCAAGGCGCTGGGGTTACTGAAAGGCGCAAACCCTACGCTTATTGAGTGGCTGGATTCGCCAGTGGTCTATCAACAGGATGAAGTGACCGTGTCGGCGCTGAAAGCGTTGGTGCCCAAATGGTTTTCCCCGCTACGTGCCCGCTGGCACTACTACTCGATGGCGCGGAAAAACTTCCGTGGCTATCTGCAAGGTGACGACGTGCGATTGAAAAAGTACTTTTACGTCATTCGCCCGCTGCTGGCGGTGCGTTGGGTGGAGGAGGGGAAAGGCGTGCCACCGATGCGTTTTGCCGATCTGCTGGCGGGAAGTGAACTGGATGCGCCATTGCGTCAGGAAATTGATGAGCTGCTGGAGCGCAAGCAGTGTGCGGGTGAAGCGGAATACGGCCCGCGTCGTCCACTGTTGCATGCGTTTATCCGCGCCGAGCTGGAAAGAGGAGAGATTCCGCCGACGTTACCGGATAGTCGGGAAGGCGATGTCAGGGAGTTGGACAGATTGTTATATGAAACGGTGATGCGGTGAAAATGCCCGATGGGACAAGAGCCATCGGGCGTTGGCATCTACTCACTCAAACAAATTATGGTGCAGCTTCTGTACCACCTGTTCGGCTTCAGTACCGGGCACCAGGAAGCACAGGTTATGGCTGGACGCGCCGTAGCAAATCATGCGGATGTTGAATGGCTCCAGTACGCCGAACACCTCTTTACCCACTCCACAGGCTTTGGACAGGTCGTTGCCAATCAGTGCCACCAGCGCCAGGCCTTCTTCCACTTCAACCCGACACAGGGCAGACAGTTCCATCAGCAGAGACTGTGTTAACAGTGTATCGCCGGTGGAGGTCGAACCGGTGGTATCCAGCGTCAGCGCCACGCTGACTTCGGATGTGGTAATTAAATCGACCGAAATATTGTGGCGCGCCAGGATGCCGAACACTTCCGCCAAAAAGCCGCGAGAGTGCAGCATATTCAGGCTATGCAGCGTCAGCAGCGTTTGCTTACGACGCAGTGCCAGCGCCCGGAACAGCGGTGGATTCGCGGTTTTATTGCATACCAGCGTACCGCCTGCTTTTGGATCCTTACTGGAGCCAACAAACACCGGGATATCGCTACGCACGGCAGGTAACAACGTTGCCGGGTGCAGCACTTTCGCGCCAAAGGTCGCCATTTCTGCTGCCTCTTCAAAGGCGATTTCATCAATACGCTGCGCCGCCGGAACAACGCGCGGATCGGTCGTGTAAATGCCAGGAACATCGGTCCAGATATCGACGCGCGTGGCGTGCAGCGCTTCGGCCAGCAGGGCAGCCGTATAATCGCTCCCGCCGCGCCCCAACGTGGTGGTGCGGCCTTTACCTTCACTGCCGATAAAGCCCTGAGTAATCACCAGACCTTCGCTCAGACGCGGGGCCAACTGGAGCGTTGCCAGTTCGGCCAGCGCCGCGACGTCAGGTTCTGCGCGGCCAAAACGATCGTTGGTGCGCATCACTTTACGTACGTCAAACCACTGCGCCTGCACGTTGCGCTCACGCAGGATCTCGACGAACAGCAGGGTAGACATCAGTTCACCGTGGCTAACCAGTTCGTCGGTCAGCGCGGTTGAGGTCGCCAGTGACGCTGCTTCTGCCAGCGTGGTGATGTTTTCCAGCAGACGTTCAATCTCTTCACGTATCACGTTTGGATAACGCAGGCGTTCCAGAATATTGAACTGAATTTGACGAATGGCATCGAGTTTTTCGAAGCGCGCGGTTGGCTCCAGCCCTTCAGCCAGTGCGACCAGCAGGTTGGTGATTCCCGCAGAAGCGGAAAGTACCACTACACGGACGTTAGCATCAGAAAGTACTACATCAGCGCTGCGATTCATGGCATCAAAATCCGCCACGCTGGTACCGCCAAATTTGGAGACAACTACATCAGTCATAACTACCTCGTGTCAGGGAATGAATAGAGCGACCATGGCACATAAGGCAGAACAGAAACCGGTGCAGGCGCAAATGCAAATACCGTATTTATAAATAAAATGTGTAGCTTGCACTGTCAACGCTGGGATTATGCGGATTTTTCATGCTGCAACTGCGTTGAGTAACGGTACTAATAACAACGCTGATAACCGCTATACTATTTAGCCACGTTTGGCGGATGCCCTGGCAATGGCATTAAAACAATCACACTTTTCTGTGACTGGCGTTACAATCGATCTCAGTCACAATTCTCAAAATCAGAAGAGTATTGCTAATGAAAAACATCAATCCAACGCAGACCTCAGCCTGGCAGGCACTACAAAAACACTTTGAAGAAATGAAAGACGTTACTATCGCGGATCTTTTCGCGAAAGATAGCGATCGTTTCACTAAGTTTTCCGCGACGTTTGACGATTTGATGCTGGTGGATTTCTCCAAAAACCGCATCACTGAAGAGACGCTGGCTAAACTGCAGGATCTGGCGAAAGAAACCGATTTGGCGGGTGCCATCAAGTCCATGTTCTCCGGTGAGAAAATCAACCGCACTGAAGACCGTGCCGTGCTGCACGTGGCGCTACGCAACCGTAGCAATACGCCTATCATCGTTGACGGCAAAGATGTCATGCCGGAAGTGAATGCTGTGCTGGAGAAGATGAAATCCTTCTCTGAAGCGATCATCTCCGGAAGCTGGAAAGGCTATACCGGTAAAGCCATCACTGATGTAGTAAACATCGGTATCGGCGGTTCTGACCTCGGCCCGTTCATGGTGACTGAAGCGCTGCGTCCTTACAAAAATCACCTGAACATGCACTTTGTGTCTAACGTCGATGGTACGCACATTGCCGAAGTGCTGAAGAAAGTGAACCCGGAAACCACGCTGTTCCTGGTCGCTTCCAAAACCTTCACCACCCAGGAAACCATGACCAACGCCCACAGCGCGCGCGACTGGTTCCTGGCGACCGCAGGCGACAACAAGCACGTTGCCAAACACTTCGCAGCGCTCTCCACTAACGGTAAAGCGGTTGGCGAGTTTGGTATTGATACTGCCAATATGTTCGAGTTCTGGGACTGGGTTGGCGGTCGTTACTCCCTGTGGTCTGCAATCGGTCTGTCCATCATCCTGTCCGTAGGCTTCGACAACTTTGTTGAGCTGCTCTCCGGCGCGCATGCGATGGACAAACACTTCTCCACCACTCCGGCTGAGAAAAACCTGCCGGTGCTGCTGGCGCTGATCGGTATCTGGTACAACAACTTCTTCGGTGCCGAAACCGAAGCAATTCTGCCGTATGACCAGTATATGCACCGTTTCGCGGCCTACTTCCAGCAGGGCAACATGGAATCCAACGGTAAATACGTTGACCGTAACGGCAATGCGGTGGATTACCAGACTGGCCCAATCATCTGGGGTGAGCCGGGTACTAACGGCCAGCATGCGTTCTACCAGCTGATCCACCAGGGCACCAAAATGGTTCCATGCGATTTCATCGCGCCGGCCATCACCCACAACCCGCTGTCGGATCACCATCCGAAACTGCTGTCTAACTTCTTCGCGCAAACCGAAGCACTGGCATTCGGTAAATCTCGTGAAGTGGTTGAGCAGGAATACCGCGACCAGGGTAAAGATCCGGCAACGTTGGACCACGTTGTGCCGTTCAAAGTGTTCGAAGGTAACCGCCCAACGAACTCCATCCTGCTGCGCGAAATCACGCCGTTCAGCCTGGGTGCGCTGATTGCACTGTACGAACACAAAATCTTCACTCAGGGCGCTATCCTGAACATCTTCACCTTTGACCAGTGGGGCGTTGAGCTGGGCAAACAGCTGGCGAACCGCATTCTGCCAGAGCTGAAAGATGGTTCCGAAGTGAGCAGCCACGACAGTTCTACCAACGGTTTGATTAACCGTTATAAGTCCTGGCGTGCCTGATAGCACACACTTGTAGGCCGGATAAGGCGTTTAGCCGCATCCGGCATTAATGAAATAAAAAGCCGATATTAATATCGGCTTTTTTATAAGAATGCTCCAGGATATCTACGTTTTAACTTCATACCTTAATTGAGCTTAATCCTAAAATAATTTTATTAATGTTATTCAATTTCTGATGTTTTCGGATTTACCGGATATTGCATTTTAATTTTTATATTTTAATTTATTGATTTAATTGTTTTTGTTGTATTTTTTAATCATTTTTCCTTTCGTTATCTAATTATCCTAAATTCCCGCGTGGCGTAATTTGCACACTTTGGCTTGTGTATACTCGATCTCGCCCGAAATTCTTTTGGGTAAATCTCCATTCATACAATGAAGGGAATTTGTGATGAAAAAAGTTCTGTATGGCCTGTGGGCTATATCTGCGCTTGCGGCAACTTCTGTCTATGCCGCCCCCGTTCAGGTGGGTGAGGCTGCAGGGTCGGCTGCCGCGTCGGTTTCGGCAGGAAGTTCCTCCGCAACCAGCGTGAGCACCGTAAGTTCTGCAGTGGGGGTCGCCCTGGCGGCGACCGGTGGCGGCGATGGTTCTAATACCGGAACCACAACCACCACAACCACCAGTACCCAGTAATAAAGGTACGTTTAATTCTAACCACACTTCGGTGTGGTTATTTTGAATTGCCAAAAGTATGTGGGATTTGTAGGCCGGATAAGCGTTGCGCCACCCGGCAATAATGCGGAGAAACGTCGTGAAGCGACCAGCGCTCATAATGGTTTGCCTGTTACTGCAGGCGTGCTCAGCCACCACCGAAGGGTTGGGGCATTCGCTGTGGGATAGCGTGTTTGGTACTCCCGGCGTACAGATGACGGACGATGAAATCCAAAATATGCCCTACGCCAGCCAGTATATGCAGCTAAACGGCGGTCCCCAACTGTTTGTGGTACTCGCATTTGCGGAAAACGGACAGCAGAAATGGGTGACTCAGGATCGGGCTATTCTCGTCACGCAGCATGGGCGCATTGTGAAAACGCATCTCGGCGGGGACAACCTAATTGAGGTGAATAATCTGGCGGAAGACCCACTCATCAAACCCAATCAGATAGTCGATGGCGCAACGTGGACCCGCACAATGGGCTGGACTGAACATCAGCAGGTACGCTATGCCACCGCGCGATCGGTTTTCAGATGGGATGGCGCAGACACCATCAAGGTCGGCAGCGATGACACCCCGGTACGGATCCTCGATGAAGAGATAACTACCGATCAAACGCGCTGGCATAACCGCTACTGGATCGACAGTGAAGGGCAGATTCGCCAGTCGGAACAGTATCTTGGCGCGCATTACTTCCCGGTGAAAACCACGCTGATTAAGGCGGCAAAATCATGATCAAACGAGTCGTTATGGCGCTGCTGTTGAGCCTGAGCGCAGCGTCTGTTTTTGCTGCGGGCAGCGTCAAGGTCTTTACCTCCGCCAGCGAAGAGCCAAAAACGCTGACCGGGGCCGAACATCTGCTCGACCTGGTTGGACAGCCGCGGTTGAGTAATAGCTGGTGGCCAGGCGCGGTTATCAGCGAAGAGCGGGCAACGATGGAGGCGGGACGTCAGCAGCAGGCATTACTGGCTCGCCTGGCGACACTGGGCGCTGAAGAAAGCGGTGACGATGCCGAGGCTATCAACACCTTACGCCAGCAAATTCAGGCGCTGAAGGTGACCGGCAGACAGAAAATTAACCTTGACCCGGATGTGGTGCGCGTCAGCGAGCGAGGTAACCCGCCGTTGCAGGGCAATTACACGCTGTGGGTCGGAGCGCAGCCAACGCATATCACGCTGTTTGGCCTGCTAAGCCATCCGGGTAAACAACCGTTTATGCCCGGGCGTGATGTTGCCAGTTATCTCGATGGGCAAAGTCGGCTCAGCGGCGCGGATCGTAGCTTCGCCTGGGTTATCTATCCTGACGGGCGCACGCAAAAAGTACCGGTCGCTTACTGGAACAAACGTCACGTTGAGCCGATGCCCGGCAGCATCATTTATGTCGGACTCTCTGATGCTGTCTGGAGCAGCACCCCGGATGAAATTAATGCCGACATTCTTCGCACCCTGACCCAGCGGATACCCGAATAATGAGAAAAACTTACCTGCTCAGCTTACTGGCGCTGGGCGTAAGCGTTGCCTGCCACGGTGAAACCTGGCCCGCGCCCATTGGACCTTCGCAGTCCGATTTTGGCGGCGTGGGGCTGCTGCAAACCCCAACCGCACGCATGGCACGTGAGGGCGAAATGAGCCTCAATTACCGCGATAACGATCAGTACCGCTACTACTCTGCGTCGGTGCAGCTCTTCCCGTGGTTGGAAACCACGCTGCGCTACACCGATGTGCGTACCAAAAAATACAGTAGCGTGGAGTCGTTTTCTGGCGATCAGACTTACAAGGATAAAGCTTTTGATCTCAAACTACGGCTGTGGGAAGAGAGCTACTGGATGCCGCAGGTGGCGGTTGGCGCGCGAGATATTGGCGGAACTGGCCTGTTCGATGCGGAGTATATTGTGGCGAATAAAGCCTGGGGGCCGTTTGATTTCTCGCTTGGCCTGGGCTGGGGATATCTCGGGACCAGCGGTAACGTCAGCAATCCGTTTTGCTCATACAGCGATAAATTCTGCTATCGCGATAACAGCTACAAGCAGGCCGGTTCTATTGACGGCAGCCAGATGTTCCACGGCCCGGCATCACTGTTTGGCGGCGTCGAGTATCAGACACCCTGGCAGCCGTTGCGTCTGAAACTGGAGTATGAGGGAAACAATTACCAGCAGGATTTTGCGGGCAAGCTGGATCAGAAGAGCAAGTTTAACGTCGGCGCTATTTATCGCGTCACCGATTGGGCCGACGTTAACCTCAGCTATGAGCGCGGGAACACCTTTATGTTTGGGGTCACGCTGCGGACTAACTTCAACGATCTGCGGCCAAACTATAACGACAATGCCCGCCCGAAATATCAGCCACAGCCGCAGGATGCCATCCTGCAACATTCGGTGGTGGCGAATCAGCTAACGCTGCTGAAATATAACGCCGGACTGGCCGATCCTAAAATTCAGGTGCAGAGCGATACGCTGTATGTGACCGGTGAACAGGTGAAATACCGTGATTCGCGCGAAGGGATCGAACGTGCCAACCGGATCGTGATGAACGATCTTCCCGACGGGATCCGCACGATCCGTATTACGGAAAATCGTCTTAACTTGCCGCAGGTGACGACCGAAACGGAGGTTTCCAGCCTCAAGCGTCATCTGGAAGGTGAACCGTTGGGCCATGAAACCCAGCTGGCGCAAAAACGTGTTGAGCCCGTGGTGCCGAAAAAGACCGAGCAGGGCTGGTATATCGATAAGTCACGCTTCGATTTCCACATCGATCCGGTGCTTAACCAGTCGGTGGGCGGCCCGGAAAACTTCTATATGTATCAGTTGGGCGTGATGGGAACGGCGGATTGGTGGGTTACCGATCACCTGCTGACCACCGGGAGTTTGTTCGCCAACCTCGCCAATAACTATGACAAATTTAACTACACCAACCCGCCGCAGGATTCGCATTTGCCACGAGTGCGTACCCATGTGCGCGAGTATGTGCAAAACGATGTCTACGTGAATAACCTACAGGCCAACTACTTCCAGTCACTCGGAAACGGGTTCTACGGACAGGTTTACGCTGGTTATCTGGAAACCATGTACGGCGGAGCGGGGGCAGAAGTGTTGTATCGTCCGTTAGACAGCAACTGGGCGTTTGGTGTTGATGCCAACTACGTGAAACAGCGTGACTGGCGTAGCGCGCAGGACATGATGAAATTCACCGACTACAGCGTGAAGACCGGGCATTTGACGGCGTACTGGAATCCGTCATTCGCTCAGGATGTACTGGTGAAAGCCAGCGTGGGCCAGTATCTGGCGGGAGATAAGGGCGGAACGCTGGAAGTGGCGAAGCGCTTTGACAGCGGCGTTGTGGTAGGCGGCTATGCGACCATCACCGACGCCTCGCCGGATGAGTACGGAGAGGGTGATTTTACCAAAGGGGTGTACGTATCCGTGCCGCTGGATCTGTTCTCGTCAGGTCCGACCCGCAGCCGTGCAGCGATTGGCTGGACGCCGTTAACGCGTGATGGCGGCCAGCAGCTTGGACGTAAGTTTGGTCTGTACGACATGACCAGCGACAGAAGTGAGAACTTCCGTTAATCGAGCCGTTTGCCAGCCGGATGACGCTACGCTTATCCTGCCTGTACTGCAGGCCGGATAAGGCGTTTACGCCGTCAGCTGGCAAGTTACAGGCGACGCAATAATTTTGCCGGGTTTCCTGCATACACGCCTTTCTCGGTGATCGATTTGGTCACCACGCTCCCCGCACCGATGACCGCGCCATCGCAGATGGTGACCGCCAGAATGGTCGCTCCACTGCCGATTGAGACATCGTTGCCAATCGAAATTCTTCCCCAACTGTTGCGGTCGGCGTTGGGTTTTCCTTCGCGAAACATATCGTTGGCGAACATCACGCCATGACCGATAAAACAGCGGGCGCCCAGGGTGACATATTCGCAGATGAAAGTGTGCGACTGAATTTTGCTGTCTGCGCCAATTTGCGTATTACCCTGGATTTCAACAAATGGCCCGACAAAAACGTTGTCACCCAATGTGCAATTGTAGAGATTTGCGGGTTCATAAATCACCACGTTCTCACCGCAGGTAACGTTGCGGACAGCGGATTGTCTTAGCTGCATACTTCATCCTGTGAAATGTGTCGTGACATTCATCATTCCCCGCTGACCTTTCTTGCACAAAACATAAACAAAAAATGTAGATCTCTGTCACATTTTTGCGTTATACAGGAACCTCGCCACTGAGTAAGAGGTGCTGTTATGACGTCGCTATCTCGTCCGCGCGTGGAGTTTATCTCCACCATCTTACAGACCGTGTTGAATCTGGGACTGCTGAGTCTGGGCCTGATCCTGGTTGTATTCCTCGGGAAAGAAACGCTGCATCTGGCGGATGTGCTGTTCGCGCCGGAACAAACCAGCAAGTATGAGCTGGTGGAAGGGCTGGTGGTTTACTTCCTCTATTTTGAATTTATCGCGCTGATTGTGAAGTACTTTCAGTCGGGGTTTCACTTTCCGTTGCGCTATTTTGTTTATATCGGGATCACCGCGATTGTGCGGTTGATCATTGTCGATCATAAAGCACCGATGGATGTGCTGATCTATTCTGCGGCGATCCTGCTGCTGGTGATCACCTTGTGGCTGTGTAATTCAAAACGGCTGAAGCGAGAGTAAAAGACAACACGCCGCAATCGGGCTGCGGCGTGTTGCAGGTCAGGATTACTGCGCAGAGGCAGGCTGGGTTTTCTCTGCGGCGGGTTCCCACAGTTCTTCAAGTTCTTCCAGCGTTTTGCCTTTGGTTTCTGGTACAAACTTCCACATAAACAGCGCCGCCAGAATACCCATACAACCGTAAATCCAGTAGGAGAAACCGTTGTGAAAATGGGAAACCAGCCACGAATTTTTGTCCATCATCGGGAAGGTCCAGGAGACGAAATAGTTCGCCAGCCATTGTGCGGCCACCGCAATGGCGAGCGCTTTGCCGCGAATCGCATTGGGGAAGATTTCTGCCAGCAGCACCCAGCAAACCGGTCCCCAGGACATGGCGAATGCGGCGACGTAAAACAGCATCGACAGCAGTGCAACCAGCCCGGAAGCCTGGGTATAAAACGCGGTACCGAGGCTGAACATACCGATGGCCATGCCCAGAGCGCCAATAATCTGCAGCGGTTTGCGACCAAATTTATCCACCGTCATAATCGCCAGCACGGTAAAGCTCAGGTTGATCACGCCAACAATGATGGTCTGTAACAGCGCCACATCGGTGCTGGCTCCCAGCGTTTTAAACACCTCTGGGGCGTAGTAGAGCACGACGTTAATACCGACGAATTGCTGGAAGATAGACAGCATTACGCCGATGACGATAACGCCTGCGCCAAACATCAGCAGGCGACCACCGGTTTTACGACCATGGTCCAGAGACTGATTGATCTCCTGCATGGCCTGGGTGGCGAGGGTGCTGCCCATAATTTTGCGCAGAATACCTTCCGCCTGCTCGTGTCTGCCACGCGCCATCAGCCAGCGCGGGCTTTCTGGCACGGTGTACAGCAGTAGTAAAAACAGCAGGGCGGGAATACTTTCGGACGCAAACATATAGCGCCAGCCATCGGTATTCAACCAGTTAGCGTCGCCAGAACGGGCGATAAAATAGTTAACGCAATACACCAACAGTTGACCAAAAATAATGGCGAATTGGTTAAATGACACCAATTTTCCACGAATATGTGCGGGTGCCAGTTCAGCAATATACATTGGTGAGAGCATTGAGGCTAAACCTACGCCAATACCACCAATGATACGATAAATAACAAATTCGGGAACGTATCCGGCCAAATAAACAGGTACGGCGTTATCTGGATTAATAGTTGTAAAACCTAATTCTGGCCAGGCGGAACCAATACCGGAAATAAAGAACAGCAGAGCCGCGATTTTCAGCGAGTCCCGGCGGCCAAACCGGTTACTGCAATAGCCGCCCAGTGCACCGCCGATGATGCAGCCTATCAACGCACTGGCGACGCAAAAGCCCAACAGCGAGTTGGCGGCGGATTCACTTAAATGTTGTGGCGCGACAAACACGGTATTCAGGGATTCTACCGTACCGGATATGACCGCAGTGTCGTAGCCGAATAATAGCCCTCCTAACGTTGCCACTAATGTAATCGAAAAAATATAACTGGAATTATATTGAGAGTTCATTCAGACCTGCCTTAGAGGATACAGCTCTTTTGATCAGTGCCGTGATGTTGAATTTAACAGGCAGGGAAGACAATTATCATTTTTTACATTGCAATTACGTTTTGTCTTTTCTGTGATCTTAATTCTGTTTAATTTATCTATATTCAGACAGGAAATAGAATTGCAGTGATGGAGAGCACGAAAGGAAATAATCGTAACAGTGATGCAAAATAACATAAAAAAAGGGCGCTCCGTAGAGCGCCGAATAACAGTCACAGGTTGGGATAACATAAGTTGAGGGTTGCAGTGGCATTGCCCGTTGCCGGGCAGGTACTTCGGTAAAACTTAACCTTTCACACCACCCGCGGTCAGACCGTTGACTAGCCAGCGCTGCGCCAGCAAGAACACCAGAGTGATCGGAATGGCTGAAAGTACAGCCGCGGCGGCAAAGTCGCCCCACAAATAGTTCTGTGGGTTGAGGTACTGCTGCATACCTACCGCAAGGGTATAGCTGTTCACATCACGCAGCAGCAGTGACGCGACCGGTACTTCGGTAATAGCGGCAATGAAAGACAGAATAAACACGACCGCCAGAATCGGAACGGAAAGCGGCAGCAGCACCAGGCGGAATGCCTGCCATGGCGTAGCGCCATCCAGCGCGGCCGCTTCTTCCAGTGAACCATCGATAGTTTCGAAATAGCCCTTTATCGTCCATACATGCAGCGCAATACCGCCGAGGTAGGCGAAGATCACGCCGCCGTGCGTGTTCAGGCCGATAAACGGAATGTACTGGCCCAGGCGATCAAACAAAGCATACAACGCGACCAGAGACAGCACCGCCGGGAACATCTGGAAAATCAGCATCCCTTTCAGCAGGGTTGCTTTACCCGGGAAACGCATACGGGCAAAGGCGTAAGCACAGGTGGTGGAAAGCGTCACGATACCGATCGCGGTAATGCTGGCCACTTTCACCGAGTTCCACAGCCATAACAGTACCGGGAACGGCGGTGGCGTCACGCGGCCATCCGCGTGTTCAACGCTAAAGCCCAGCGCCAGTTTCCAGTGTTCCCAGGAGATGTTTTCCGGGATCAGGCTGCCGGTGGCAAAGTTACCTTCGCGCAGCGAGATAGCGATAACCATCAGCAGCGGGAACATGATCGCCGCGATAAAAATCAGCAGCCCTAAGTGCGTTGCGAATAAACGTAACTTTTGTGATTTCGGTTGGACCATAGCCATTGTCGTTATCTCCCTTAATCAAACTTCATACGTGTGGCTTTCAGGTTCACAATCGCCAGCGCACCAACCAGCAGGAAGATCAGCGTGGCAATCGCCGCCGCCAGACCGAAGTCCTGACCACCGCCGCCTTCAAAGGCGATACGGTAGGTGTAGCTCACGAGCAGGTCGGTATAACCGGCTGGTGTGGTGGTACCAAGACGGTCCGGACCACCGTTGGTCAACAGCTGAATCAGCACGAAGTTGTTAAAGTTAAAGGCGAAGCTGGCGATCATCAGCGGCGTCAGTGGCTTAATCAACAGCGGTAGCGTTATCTTAAAGAAGTTCTGGAACGGACCTGCGCCATCCATCGCCGAGGCTTCATATAGGTCGTCAGGAATCGCTTTCAGCAGACCCATGCACAGGATCATCATGTATGGATAACCGAGCCAGGTGTTGACGATAATAATCATCGAACGCGCGGTGGTTGGGTCGCTGAACCAGGCCGGTTTGATGCCAAACAGCGCGCTCAGCATCATGTTGATTTCACCAAAGCTCTGGTTGAATAAGCCCTTGAAAATCAGAATCGAGATAAACGACGGTACGGCATACGGAAGAATCAGCAGGACGCGGTAAATCGCTTTGCCTTTGAGAGACTCCCACTGTACGAGACAGGCCAGCACCATGCCCACGGCAACGGTCAAAATAACGGTCAGTACCGAGAAGACCACCGTCCAGACGAAGATGGCGAAGAATGGTTTCTGGATGCCTTCGTCGGTAAACACGCGGGTGAAGTTATCCCAGCCGATGGCAACGGTGTAGCCCGGGCTGAGTTTTTCGCTACCCCAGCTACCGTCAGCGTTAATCGCCTGATAATAACCAATATCGTTGTTGGCGCGGTATTTTACGCCGCTCTGGCTGTTGGTGAGTGTGCCGTCTTCAGTGAGCGTATAAAGTGGCTGCGTGCCGGAAAACTGGCGCAGCGAACTCATGGTAACTTTGCTTTCATCCGGCAGGATGGCGGTCAATTGGGTAAGCGCCTGGCGATTCTGCGTGATGATACGCAGCGTTGCACGTTCGCCTGCCGGTAGCGCCTCGGCTTCTTTCAGTTGCAGTTTCTGCTCGCCGCCAAATTTAAAGGCGTCAGAAAGGTAATTCTTGCCGGTTTCACCGTCGGTGAGGGCCAGTTGCCACTCATCACCCGCCGGATACAGGCCAAAGTTGTAGGTTTTCCCAGCCTGGTACGAACGATCCATCAGGACTTCCTGAGCACGTTCAAATGTCAGCTGGTTGGTACTGCTGTAGTTGGTAAAAGCAATGGCGATCGTACAAACCAGCGGAAACAGGACAAACAGCCCCATACCGGCAACGCCCGGGTAAACATAGCGCCAGGCATAGGTTTTACGGTTAGCGAAAATATACAGGCCAGCAGAGCTTAAAATCAGCGTCATGATGGCAAACAGGTACTCCCCCTGAGCGTACATCAAAACAACAAGGTAACCGACCAGCAGCCCAAGCAGACCCATCACTGACCATTTCAGCGTGTCGCTTTGCCACCAGTGTTTCTTTTTAATGACATCCATGGGGTTCAATCCTCAACAACAATGAAAACCTGTTGGTCAGCGTGCCTGATGGCGCTGCGCTTATCAGGCCTACATACCCTGTAGGCCGGATAAGGCATTTATGCCGCCATCCGGCACGTTCACAACTGCATTACTTGGTGATACGACCCTGCGCGTCCTTCAGTGCGGCATCGACGGTCTGACGGCCGCTGGCTGCGTTGATCACTGCGGTACGAACGGCATACCAGAATGCGGACATCTGTGGGATGTTCGGCATGATTTCGCCTTTCTGGGCGTTATCCATGGTGGCGGCGATACGTGGGTCTTTCGCTAACTGATCCTGGAAGGATTTCAGCGCAACGGCACCCAGCGGTTTGTCCTTGTTCACTTCATCCAGACCTTGATCGGTCAGCAGGTAGTTTTCGAGGAACTCTTTCGCCAGTTCTTTGTTCGGGCTGGCGGCGTTGATACCGGCGCTCAGAACGCCAACAAACGGTTTAGACGCTTTGCCTTTGAAGGTTGGCAGTAGCGTGACGCCGTAGTTGATTTTGCTCTTATCGATGTTGGACCACGCCCACGGACCGTTGATGGTCATCGCGGTATCGCCTTTGTTAAAGGCCGCTTCGGCGATGGAGTAATCGGTATCCGCGTTCATGTGTTTGTTCTTGATCAGATCAACCAGGAAGGTCAGACCCGCTTTCGCGCCAGCGCTATCCACGCCAACATCTTTCACGTCGTACTTGCCGTTTTCAAACTTGAACGCGTAACCACCGTCGGCGGCAATCAGCGGCCAGGTGAAGTACGGTTCTTGCAGGTTGAACATCAGCGCGGATTTACCTTTCGCCTTCAGCTCTTTATCCAGTGCAGGAATTTCTTCCCAGGTTTTCGGTGGATTTGGAACGAGGTCTTTGTTGTAAATCAGCGACAGCGCTTCAACCGCGATCGGGTAGGCAATCAGTTTGCCGTTATAGCGTACGGCATCCCAGGTGAAGGGATAGAGCTTGTCCTGGAACGCTTTGTCAGGCGTGATTTCAGCCAGCAGGCCAGATTGAGCGTAGCCGCCAAAACGGTCATGTGCCCAGAAGATGATGTCCGGACCGTCGCCAGTCGCGGCAACCTGCGGGAATTTCTCTTCCAGTTTGTCAGGGTGCTCAATAGTGACTTTGATCCCGGTGTCTTTCTCGAATTTTTTGCCCACTTCAGCGAGGCCGTTATAGCCTTTGTCGCCGTTAATCCAGATAACCAGCTTACCTTCTTCAATCTTGGCGAGAGCCGAGGCGGAAAACATCATCGTCGTTAATGCAGACAATGCGAGGATGCGTGCGCCAGTTTTGATTTTCATAGTTCCCATCCTGTTTGGTGATTTTGCAGAGGTGGCTTAACGGTTACTAGTTTCTTTATACGACAACCTCTTTCCATCCTCCTTACCCCTACGCCCCACCCGCTCTTTATGTGATCTGTGTTACATAAATGTGAGTATTGCGTACTGGCGCACATAAAAACCCACCGATTTTTGCAGGCTGCATCACGAAATTCCTCTGAGGCTGGTGGCCCGGGTCTCAGACGCTGCTCTCTCATCCTCCCGCCTCCTCCCCCATAAAAAAGCCGGGGGGTGGAGGATTCACGCAGTCAAGGGATCGCGCATAGTCAGCCCATCATGAATGTTGCTGTCGATGACAGGTTGTAACGAAGGGAGAAGGGCATGGCGAGCGTACAGCTACGAAATGTAACGAAAGCCTGGGGTGACGTGGTGGTATCGAAAGATATCAATCTCGACATTCACGAAGGGGAATTCGTGGTGTTTGTCGGACCGTCAGGCTGCGGTAAGTCGACCTTGCTGCGTATGATCGCCGGACTTGAAACCATCACCAGTGGTGACCTGTTTATCGGGGAGACCCGGATGAACGACATTCCGCCCGCCGAACGCGGTGTGGGCATGGTCTTTCAGTCTTACGCGTTGTATCCCCATTTGTCTGTCGCGGAGAACATGTCGTTCGGCCTCAAACTGGCCGGGGCGAAAAAAGAGGTGATGAACCAGCGTGTGAATCAGGTTGCGGAAGTTCTGCAACTGGCGCACCTGCTGGAGCGTAAACCGAAAGCGCTTTCCGGCGGACAACGTCAGCGTGTGGCGATTGGCCGTACGCTGGTCGCCGAACCGCGCGTATTCCTGCTGGACGAACCACTGTCGAACCTCGACGCTGCTCTGCGCGTGCAGATGCGTATTGAAATATCCCGCCTGCATAAACGTCTCGGCCGCACGATGATTTACGTCACCCACGATCAGGTCGAGGCGATGACGCTGGCCGACAAAATTGTGGTGCTGGATGCCGGTCGCGTCGCGCAGGTTGGTAAGCCTCTGGAACTGTATCACTACCCGGCTGACCGCTTTGTCGCGGGCTTTATCGGTTCGCCAAAAATGAACTTCCTGCCTGTGAAAGTTACCGCAACGGCGATTGATCAGGTGCAGGTTGAATTACCAAACCGCCAGCAAGTCTGGCTCCCGGTAGACAGCCATGCGGTACAGGTTGGCGCCAACATGTCTTTAGGTATCCGCCCGGAACATCTGCTGCCCAGCGATATCGCCGATGTCACCCTCGAAGGTGAAGTGCAGGTGGTCGAGCAGCTTGGTCACGAAACACAAATTCATATCCAGATCCCCGCCATCCGTCAAAACCTGGTTTACCGCCAGAACGACGTGGTGTTGGTAGAAGAGGGTGCCACATTCGCTATCGGCCTGCCGCCAGAGCGTTGCCATCTGTTCCGTGAAGATGGCACTGCATGTCGTCGGTTGCACCAGGAGCCAGGCGTTTAAGGTCCCCATAAAAAAACGAAACGCAAAACCATTCGCAGTTTTAGAAGGTGGCAGCGTTTAAAGAAAAGCAATGATCTCAGGAGATAGAACGATGATTACTCTGCGCAAACTTCCTCTGGCGGTTGCTGTGGCAGCAGGCATTATGTCTGTTCAGGCAATGGCTGTGGATTTCCATGGTTATGCTCGTTCCGGTATCGGCTGGACGGGTAGTGGCGGCGAACAACAATGTTTCCAGGCAACAGGTGCACAAAGTAAATACCGTCTCGGTAACGAATGTGAAACCTACGCTGAAATTAAATTAGGCCAGGAAGTGTGGAAAGAAGGCGATAAGAGCTTCTACTTCGACACCAACGTCGCCTACTCCGTAGCACAGCAGAATGACTGGGAAGGGACTGACCCGGCCTTCCGTGAAGCCAACGTGCAGGGTAAAAACCTGATTGAATGGCTGCCAGGCTCTACTATCTGGGCCGGTAAGCGCTTCTACCAACGTCATGACGTGCACATGATCGACTTCTACTATTGGGATATTTCAGGTCCTGGTGCCGGTATTGAAAACATCGATCTGGGCTTCGGTAAACTGTCTCTGGCCGCGAGCCGTTCTCAGGAAGCGGGTGGTTCATACGCGTTCAGCAGCCAGAATATCTATGATCGTACCAAAGACACCGCTAACGACGTATTCGACGTTCGTTTAGCGCAATTGGCAACAAACACTGATGGTATGTTGGAACTGGGTGTTGACTACGGTCGTGCGAATACGACAGATGATTACAGCCTGGCAGACGGCGCATCAAAAGATGGCTGGATGTTCACCGCTGAACATACCCAGAGCATGCTGAAGGGCTACAACAAGTTTGTTGTTCAGTACGCGACAGACTCCATGACCACGCAGGGTAAAGGTCTGAACCAGGGTTCTTATGGTTCTTCTTCCTTCACCATTACTAACCCAGACGGTAGTAAAACCAATTACGCCAATAACGTGATTAATAACAACGGTAGCCTGGTTCGTATTCTCGACCACGGTGCCATCTCCTTGGGCGACAAGTGGGATCTGATGTACGTCGGTATGTACCAGAACCTCGATATGGATAACGATCTGGGTACTGAATGGTACACCGTCGGTATTCGCCCGATGTACAAATGGACGCCAATCATGAGCACCCTGATGGAAGTCGGCTACGACAACGTCAAATCTCAGCAGACCGGCGATCGCAACAGCCAGTACAAAATCACCCTCGCGCAACAATGGCAGGCTGGCGACAGCATCTGGTCCCGCCCGGCAATTCGTGTCTTCGCAACCTATGCCAAGTGGGATGAGGAGTGGGGCTACGTCAAAAATGGTAACGACGTAACCAAATATGCAGCTGCAACGAACTCTGGTATCAGCACCACCAGCCGTGGTGACAGCGATGAGTGGTCCTTCGGTGCTCAGATGGAAATCTGGTGGTAATTCAGCACTAACCTGACGTAAAGACCGAAAGAGGGGCGTAAGCCCCTCTTGATTACGGTTTAGCGCGCTATTGCCTGGCCACCGCTGAACCCATGCTATCTGAGGTGATAACAATGAAAATGAAGAAAAGTCTCGTTGCCCTTTGTTTATCTGCAGGGTTATTTGCCAGCGCGCCTGGCATCAGCCTGGCCGATGTAAATATTGTTCCGCAGAACACTACCGCGGCCCCAACCATTCCCACTGCGGCGCTGCAACAGTTAACCTGGACGCCAGTTGATCAATCCAAAACTCAGTCCACACAACTTGCCAATGCAGGTCAGCGTTTAGATGTTGCTGGTATTACTGGCCCGGTCGCGGCCTATAGCGTACCGGCGAACATTGGCGAACTGACCCTGACGCTGTCCAGTGAAGTCAACAAACAAACCAGCGTATTTGCGCCAAACGTCTTAATTCTTGACCAAAACATGACGCCATCTGCGTTCTTTCCCAGCAGCTATTTCACCTACCAGGAGCCCGGCGTGATGAGTGCCGATCGTCTGGAAGGCGTAATGCGTCTGACGCCAGCGCTGGGCCAGCAAAAACTGTATGTTCTGGTCTTTACCACAGATAAAGATCTCCAGCAGACCACGACCCTGCTCGACCCGGCGAAAGCTTATGCCAAGGGCGTCGGTAACGCTGTTCCCGATATTCCGGACCCGATCGCCCGCCACACCACCGATGGTCTGCTGAAACTGAAAGTCAAAACCAGCTCCTCCTCCAGCGTGCTGGTCGGGCCGCTGTTCGGTTCTTCCGGCCCTGGCCCTGTCACTGTCGGCAATACCGCAGCGCCTGCAGTGGCCTACGCGGCTCCGGCAGCAGCCGTTGCCGCTCCAGCGCCGCAGCCGGTGAAGAAAAGTGAGCCGATGCTGAACGACACGGAAAGCTATTTTAATCAGGCGATTAAGGATGCAGTTGCAAAAGGCGATGTTGATAAAGCGCTGAAGCTGCTTGATGAAGCGGAACGTCTGGGATCCAAATCTGCCCGATCCACCTTTATCAGCAGTGTAAAAGGCAAGGGGTAAACATCTCCCCACATTGTTGATTTTGCAACAACTGGTGCGTCTCCTGGCGCACCTTTTTTTATCCTTCGGTGCGAATTGTTACACTTATGTTGCCCTACCGATCACTTAATCGTGTTTGCTCACCCCGTAATGCCTTTTCTGCGATACAATGCCTTTAGGTTATAAATCGGAGAGTAAGGCATGCCACACCCTGCGTTAACGCAACTGCGTGCGCTGCGTTATTTTGATGCGATCCCGGCGCTGGACGCCCAACTGCTCGACTGGTTGTTACTGGAAGATTCCATGACCAAACGTTTTGAGCAGCAGGGCAAAGAAGTCACCGTCACGTTGATTCGCGAAGCGTTCGTTGGGCAAAATGAGGTGGCTGAAGAACTGACTCTGCTGCCCAAAGAGTCCCGCTATTGGTTACGCGAAATCCTGTTATGCGCGGATGGTGAACCCTGGCTTGCCGGGCGTACCGTGGTGCCTGAATCAACCTTGTGCGGCCCTGAACTGGCCTTACAGAACCTGGGGAAAACCCCGCTCGGACGCTACCTGTTTACGTCATCGACATTGACCCGAGATTTTATTGAGATTGGCCGCGATGCAGCGCTGTGGGGGCGTCGTTCCCGCCTGCGGCTGAGCGGTAAGCCACTGATGCTTACCGAGCTTTTTCTGCCTGCGTCGCCGTTGTACTGAGAGGAAGATAAAGATGGAGTGGAGTCTGACGCAGAATAAGCTGCTGGCGTTTCACCGCTTGATGCGTACGGATAAGCCAATCGGCGCCTTACTGCTGCTCTGGCCTACGCTGTGGGCTCTGTGGGTGGCGACCCCAGGCATGCCGCAACTGTGGATCCTAGCAGTTTTTGTCGCTGGCGTTTGGTTAATGCGCGCCGCCGGATGCGTGGTGAATGATTATGCCGACAGGAAATTTGACGGGCACGTCAAACGCACCGCGAATCGACCGCTGCCGAGTGGGGCTGTCACCGAGAAAGAAGCCCGAACGCTGTTTGTGGTACTGGTGCTGCTGGCCTTCCTGCTGGTTTTGACCCTCAACACGATGACCATTTTGTTGTCCGTTGCGGCATTAGCATTAGCGTGGGTTTACCCGTTTATGAAGCGCTATACGCATCTGCCGCAGGTGGTGCTGGGGGCGGCGTTTGGCTGGTCGATCCCGATGGCGTTCGCCGCCGTGAGTGAATCCGTACCGCTGAGTTGCTGGCTGATGTTCCTTGCGAATATTCTCTGGGCGGTGGCCTATGATACGCAGTACGCCATGGTTGACCGGGATGATGACCTGAAGATCGGCATTAAATCGACCGCGATCCTGTTTGGTAAGAACGACAAGCTGATTATCGGTGTTTTGCAGGTTGGCGTGCTGGTGTTGATGGCGCTGGTGGGTTGGCTAAACGGGTTAGGGCTGGGTTATTACTGGTCTCTGCTGGTGGCGGGCGCGCTGTTTGTCTATCAGCAGAAACTGATCGTCAATCGCGAACGTGATGCCTGTTTTAAAGCGTTTATGAATAATAATTACGTCGGTCTGGTGTTGTTCTTAGGACTGGCGATGAGCTACTGGCATTTTTGAGTTTGGTCTAGTCTGCAAAATAAAAAACCGGTCAGTTCATTCCGACCGGTTTTTTTATGCTTACTCGCCTTGTGTAGCGCTCTCGATGGTCAGACGCACATCTGACGTGACCAGTTCGGCCAGCATCTGATAGATCTTCATCGTCTCTTCCGGTTCGGCATCTCCGGTATCGCTGATGAATCCCTCGTCACGCAGCGTCAGCACCAGAGAGCTGAACACGGCTTTATCGAAGAATTCCGGCGCGTTAATGCCGTGCAGCACTGAGAGGCGTTGCGCCACGGTGCGGCTTTCTTTCTCCAGCGTGCCACGGTTGATCGACGGATTGGCGCTCAGCAACCAGAAGGTAATGGCGTAGCGTTGCAACGTCTCGCGAGCGCCTGCCGCCAGCAGCTGTAGCGTACGGGAGCGGGCCGGATTGATATGCAGTTCGTCATCGGTCAGGGTGATAAGTCCCTGGCGCTGCATTTCGCTGGCCAGTTCGTCAATCACTCCGGCAAGTTCATCACGCTCCCAGCGTAAGAACAGCTCCGCTTTCAGCATCGGATACAGCGCATCAATATGCTGCTGTAGCGCGGCGCGTGAAATACGACGATGCTGAGTCACGATGGCTGCCATCAACGAAGGCAGAACCAGCATATGCGCAATGTTGTTGCGGTAGTAGGTCATCAATACCGCCTGCTCGCGCGGCAAAATGATGATGTCGCCGATGGTGTCTTTCTCGACCTCAAACTTGTTCATCTGCAAGGCGTGATCGATCAATTCACTGGCGCTCTGCGCGGGGACTGTAGCATCTGCCGCGTACGGCACATTGCGTAGCAGGCTGAGATAGCAGTCAAGCTGCTCGGTCAGCTGTTCACGGGTCAGAGAGCGCTGGCGGGAAGCCAGTAACGCAGTACAGCACAGGTTCATGGCGTTGGCCGCGCCTGCGTTGTTAATGCGCACCATCAAATCGGCGGCAATGTTATTCACCGTCGGCGTCAGCCAGGCCGGGCGGATAGACTCGATAGGGTCGATAGATTCACGCCACTCCGGCACATGCTGGTTGAGGTAAGTCATCAATGGCATTGGTTCACCAAAGTTGACGTAGCCCTGACCCAGGTTACGCAGCTTGCTTAAGCCACGCAGCATTTGCGGCAGGCTTTCTTTCTCTTTCGTCGCGCCACGCAGCTCTTTTGCGTAGGTGCCCACTTCCATTACGTGCTCATAGCCGATGTAAATAGGAACGAGGGTAATCGGACGTGTACCGCCGCGCAGCATCGCCTGAATAGTCATCGACAGCGTGCCGGTTTTCGGGTCGAGCAGACGACCGGTACGTGAACGGCCCCCTTCGACAAAGTACTCAACCGAGTAACCGCGGCTGAACAGCTCGCCCAGGTATTCACGGAATACGGTGGAATAGAGCTTGTTGCCCTTGAAGGTACGACGAATAAAGAACGCGCCCAGACGGCGGAAAATCGGACCCGCTGGCCAGAAGTTCAGGTTGATACCGGCTGCGATGTGCGGCGGCACCAGACCCTGGTGGTACAGAACGTACGACAGCAGCATATAGTCCATATGGCTGCGGTGGCACGGAACGTACACGATTTCATGCCCATCGTGCGCCAACTGGCGTACACGTTCAGCATTGTGAACGTTAATCCCCTGATACAGACGGTTCCAGGTAAAGCCCAGAATACGGTCCGTCAGACGGATCATCTCGTAGGAGAAGTTGGCGGCAATCTCTTCCATCAGCGCAATGGCATTTTGCTGCGCTTTTTCGTGGGAGATTTTTTTACTGCGCGCTTCATCTTCTACCGCACGAGCGATCGCTTTTGAGGCCAGCAGCTTATTAAACAGGTCCTGGCGGGCAGGGAGGCGCGGGCCGACAGCGGCCAGGCGCTGGCGAGCAAAGTGCATACGCGCCACGCGTGCCAGCTTCTGAGCGATGATCTTATCCGTACCGTGTTCATCCGCCATACGGCGCAGAGAGACCGACGGGGAGAAGCGGACAAAACTGTCGCGACCCAGCCAGGACACCGCAAAGAATTTCTGTACACCGTTCAGCATGCGCAGCGGCGGATTGACTTCGCCTTTTTCACGCCCCGGCGCACGGCCAAACATCACCGAAACCGGCACCATCTGCACATCCAGATCTGGATTGCTGCGATGCAAGTCGAGATAGTTGTGGAACAGCTTGATGGACTCTTCTTTCGGCGTGTAATAGGTGAATACACGCGGACCGCCGTGAATAAACACGTAGCGCGGTAACAGCGTTCCGTCTATCTCTAGTGGTTCCAGGGGATCGGGGAGGTCGTGCACCAGACATTGGGCACGCAGCGTCAGCAAGTCAGCTTTCGAATTGTACGGTAGGACGTACATAATGGGACGCGAAGTATCGAGTCCCAATTCCGGAGCAGGTTCTGCTGGAATAGACTTGCTTTTTACCAGGACGCTTAATGGTAAATTCAGTAATTTGTAGTAAATTCGTGGCCAGCCGGACATAAACGATGTAAAGCCTCTGGTTAATAATGCAAATGCGCTGCAAGGATATCAGAAAGTTTAGTGAATTTCTGTGGTATCCGGTCATACTTCGCGCTGCTTTGCCACACCCTGAACAAACGGGGTAACGTTACAATGACATTGACGCTAATAATGTAAAAAGGTTCTTTTTGATGGCCAATAATACCACTGGATTCACCCGAATTATCAAAGCTGCAGGTTATTCCTGGAAAGGTTTTCGCGCCGCATGGATTAATGAGGCGGCATTCCGTCAGGAAAGTGTTGCTGTCCTGCTGGGCGTCGCCATCGCCTGCTGGCTGGATGTTGATGCAATTACCCGCGTGTTGTTGATTGGTTCTGTGATGCTGGTGATGATCGTTGAAATCCTCAACAGTGCGATTGAAGCGGTGGTTGATCGTATTGGTTCTGAGTACCACGAACTTTCCGGTCGGGCGAAAGATATGGGGTCGGCTGCGGTATTGCTGTCTATTTTTGTCGCTCTAATCACCTGGGGCATCCTGTTGTGGTCGCATTTGCGATAAGGCTTCCACAACTGCATAAATCTCCTGTTTTTTGTGCAGTTTGCGGTTCCAAAATCGCCTTTAGCTGTATATACTCACAGCATAACTGTATATACACCCAGGGGGCGGAATGAAAGCGTTAACGGCCAGGCAACAAGAGGTGTTTGATCTCATTAGAGATCACATCAGCCAGACAGGTATGCCACCGACGCGTGCGGAGATCGCGCAGCGTTTGGGGTTCCGTTCCCCAAACGCAGCTGAAGAACACCTGAAAGCGCTGGCGCGTAAAGGTGTGCTGGAAATTGTATCCGGCGCATCGCGCGGTATTCGACTGTTGCAGGAAGAAGAAGAAGGGTTACCGCTTGTGGGGCGCGTGGCAGCCGGTGAGCCACTTCTGGCGCAGCAGCACATCGAAGGCCACTATCAAGTCGATCCTTCACTGTTCAAACCGAACGCCGATTTTCTTCTGCGCGTTAGCGGTATGTCGATGAAAGATATCGGGATTATGGACGGTGATTTACTCGCTGTGCATAAAACCCAGGACGTGCGTAACGGCCAGGTTGTTGTTGCCCGTATTGATGACGAAGTTACGGTTAAGCGCCTGAAAAAGCAGGGAAACAAGGTTGAACTCCTGCCAGAAAACAGCGAATTCAAACCTATCGTTGTCGACCTGCGCGAACAAAACTTCACTATTGAAGGGCTGGCAGTAGGCGTCATCCGTAACGGTGAATGGCTGTAATTTTCTGTTGAATCCCTGTAGGCCGGATAAGACGATGACGTCGCCATCCGGCAACGTGCCCGGTAGCGCTGCGCTTGCCGGGCCTGCATCACATTATCCAGTACGTCTAACTTCTTCTCAGGCCCTCCTGTATGCCTTTCTTTACCTCTTCTGATAAAGCACTCTGGCACCTCGCCTTACCCATGATCTTTTCCAATATCACCGTTCCCCTGCTGGGACTGGTGGATACCGCGGTGATTGGTCATCTGGATAGTCCGGTCTATCTTGGCGGTGTTGCGGTTGGTGCTACGGCAACCAGTTTTCTTTTTATGCTGCTGCTTTTTTTGCGCATGAGCACCACCGGTCTTACCGCCCAGGCATTTGGTGCGAAAAATCCGCAGGCGCTGGCGCGCGCACTGGTGCAGCCGCTCATGCTGGCGCTGGGAGCAGGGTTGCTTATCGCACTTTTTCGTACGCCGATTATCGATCTGGCTCTGCACATTGTTGGCGGAAGTGAAGCGGTACTGGAGCAGGCCCGACGTTTCCTCGAAATTCGCTGGTTAAGCGCACCCGCCTCGCTGGCGAATCTGGTGCTGCTCGGCTGGCTGCTTGGCGTTCAGTATGCGCGTGCGCCGGTTATCTTGTTGATTGTCGGTAATATTCTCAACATTGTGCTCGATATATGGCTGGTGATGGGCCTGCATATGAACGTGCAAGGTGCGGCACTGGCAACGGTGATTGCTGAATATGCCACCTTGCTGATCGGCCTGATGATGGTGCGCAAAGTCCTGCATATGCGCGGAATTTCGCTGGCAATGCTGAAGCAGGCGTGGCGTGGCAACTTCCGCCGTTTGCTGGCGCTTAACCGTGACATCATGTTGCGCTCGCTACTGCTGCAGCTCTGTTTTGGCGCAATCACGGTGCTGGGTGCGCGTCTGGGAGGCGATATCATTGCGGTTAATGCCGTTCTGATGACCCTGTTAACCTTTACCGCCTACGCGCTGGATGGATTTGCCTATGCCGTGGAAGCGCATTCGGGCCAGGCCTATGGGGCGCGAGACGGTAGCCAGTTGCTGGACGTCTGGCGGGCGGCCTGCCGACAGTCCGGTATTGTGGCTATTTTGTTTTCGCTGGTTTATGCCCTGTTTGGCGAGCAGATTGTTGCGCTGCTGACCTCGCTGCCGCAGATCCAACAGCTGGCCGATCGCTATCTTTTCTGGCAGGTGGTGTTACCGCTGGTGGGTGTCTGGTGTTATCTGCTCGACGGAATGTTTATTGGCGCGACGCGCGCGGCAGAAATGCGCAACAGTATGGCCGTTGCTGCCACAGGATTCGCATTAACGCTGCTGACTTTGCCGTGGCTGGGAAACCATGGCTTGTGGTTGGCGTTAACCGTTTTCCTGGCGTTGCGCGGGCTTTCACTGGCCTTTATCTGGCGACGTCACTGGCGTAATGGAACCTGGTTTGCCTGAGCGGGATGGTTAAAAATTCCGAATAGTAAATAAAACCCAGAATCACTGACTACACTTATTCTCACGTCCAGCAAAAACAGCATGTGTCTGGACATGGCACTCTCGCTATTCACAACCTAACGATGAGGACTTGATGATGAATAAAGACGAAGTCGGCGGCAACTGGAAGCAGTTTAAAGGTAAAGTGAAAGAGCAATGGGGCAAACTGACCGATGATGATATGACGGTCATTGAAGGTAAACGTGACCAACTGGTCGGTAAAGTCCAGGAGCGTTACGGTTACGCGAAAGATCAGGCGGAGAAAGAAGTTAACGATTGGGAAAAACGTAATGATTACCGCTGGTAATTAACCCTTCCCTCCTGAGAGTACAAGGATGTACGCTCTCCCGCTTACCTAGCGCCCAACTTTCTTCTTCACCTGAATCGTATGGTCATGCTGGCACTCGCCAGGATGGCGGCAAGATTCAACTTCCACACAGGCCGGACACAGCCCGTGGGCTTCAATAACGTTATGCCGCAGTGCAAAGCCCATTTTTGCCGCCAGCGTATGCATAATGTCTTCCACGCCTTCCGCACACTCTTCTTTTACCACTCCACAGCGGTCGCAAATGAACATTGCGGAACTGTGGGTTGGCTGATCGAACAGATGACAAAGCACATAGCTGTTGGTGGATTCCACCTTGTGCACGAAACCTTGTTCCAGCAGAAAATCGAGCGCACGATATACGGTAGGTGGTTTAGCCTGTGGCTCAGTTTCCCGCAACAGGTCGAGCAGGTCATAGGCGCTGATCGCACCTTCCTGCAGGCTCATCAGGCGCAGTACTTCGAGGCGTTGTGGCGTAAGCCGCACGTTGCGTTGCGCGCAGAGTTTTTCAGCTTGAGCCAATAACTCTTGCGTAGTGGTTTTGTCCATTTGGCGCCTCGATTTGCGTGGAAGGTTAATCCCTTACTTTAACATGTTCTGCTTAAAACGCCGAGATCCACCGTGGTGTGCTATACCTGACGCATCGCAATACTGGAAAATAACCATGAAAAGACCCGATTGTATTCGCCACTGGCGTGAGGTTGAGGGGGCTGATGACTCCACTTATCCTGACAGCGATGAGCTATTTGCTATTGGCGCGCCGCTTGCCCGCAAGTTGGGGTTAGGACGACTCGGCATTCATCATGAACGCCTGCCGCCGGGTCGGCGCACGTCGTACCCGCACGCTGAAAGCGATGAAGAAGAATTTATCTACGTGCTGGAAGGTTATCCTGAGGCCTGGATTAACGGGTATTTATGGAAGCTGGAACCGGGCGACAGCGTCGGTTTCCCGGCAGGTACAGGCGTGTGCCATACCTTTATCAATAACACCAGTGAAGAGGTGCGCCTGTTAGTCGTGGGTGAGGCGAACAAAAAATACAACCGCATTTATTATCCGCTTAACCCGGTCTACGCCGCTACACGTGAGGATCGCTGGGTCGACCATCCGCCACAGTTTTTTGGATCTCACGACGGAAAACCGGGGCGTAAATAGCTTTTGTTTAGGGTCAGGGGGAGTGAGCCGCGAGGATGTGGCTCACTATCGTAACGGTCTATGCTATAGTAGCGCCCCTTTTTTAACCGGATGCTTGAATATTCGCCATGCTGCCTGAATCTCAGTCTACCGCTTTTCCCGCTCATCGTTTTTCTATCGCGCCGATGCTCGACTGGACGGACAGACACTGCCGCTACTTTTTGCGCTTACTGTCCAGCCAGACGCTGCTCTATACGGAGATGGTAACCACTGGGGCAATCATTCATGGTAAAGGCGATTATCTGGCGTATAGCGAAGAAGAACATCCGGTCGCATTGCAACTGGGCGGGAGCGATCCTGCGGCGCTGGCGCAGTGTGCTAAGCTCGCTGAACAGCGGGGCTACGACGAAATTAACCTCAACGTGGGTTGTCCTTCCGACCGCGTACAGAATGGTATGTTTGGTGCCTGCCTGATGGGGAATGCGCAACTGGTCGCCGATTGTGTCAAAGCGATGCGCGACGTGGTGTCGATTCCGGTTACGGTGAAAACTCGTATCGGCATTGATGACCAGGACAGCTACGAATTCCTCTGCGATTTCATCAACACGGTATCTGGCAAAGGCGAATGTGAGATGTTTATCATTCACGCCCGCAAGGCCTGGCTGTCAGGGTTAAGCCCGAAAGAAAACCGCGAAATTCCACCGCTGGATTATGACCGTGTTTATCAGTTAAAGCGCGATTTTCCGCATCTGACGATGTCGATCAACGGCGGCATTAAATCGTTGGAAGAAGCGAAAATTCATCTGCAACATATGGATGGCGTGATGGTGGGGCGTGAGGCGTATCAAAACCCAGGCATTCTGGCGTCCGTTGACCGCGAGATTTTTGCAGCTACCACCAAAGATTCCGATCCAGTCGCCGTGGTGCGTGCCATGTACCCGTATATTGAGCGTGAACTGAGTAAGGGAACCTATTTGGGACATGTGACACGCCATATGTTGGGGCTGTTTCAGGGTATTCCCGGTGCGCGCCAGTGGCGTCGTTACCTGAGCGAGAATGCACATAAAGCCGGGGCAGATATTAACGTTCTGGAACATGCGCTGAAGCTGGTGGCAGACAAGGGTTAAGTTTTCACCAAAAGTTAGTTAATTTCACCACGCCCTGCGCTTTGTCGCGGGGCGTTTTCTTTATAAATCAACGCATTATTTTTGGCATGTTTCTTGTAAAGCAATGGAGAGAATTTCATTTCGGGAGAGAGCCATGCTGGAACTACTTTTTGTGATTGGATTTTTTATCATGCTGATGGTCACCGGCGTATCTTTGCTGGGCGTTCTGGCCGCATTGGTCGTAGCCACCGCCGTGATGTTTCTGGGCGGACTATTTGCCTTGATGATTAAACTGTTGCCCTGGCTGCTACTGGCTGTTGCCGTGGTGTGGGTGATCAAGACGATAAAAGCGCCAAAAGTCCCACAGTATCAGCGCAATAACCGCCGGTTTTACTAAGGTATTGAGCGGTACGTCACAACCTGCAACATTGCCTTTAGAACCAAATAGGAATTGATTATCAAATCTGTCACTATTGCTAGGTTAACGAATTCATCGAGCTGTACCCTACATACAGCCGAACTAAAAAAAGAAAGGGCTTCCTGCGGGAAGCCCTAATTCTTTCTTTCCCCGTCATCTTAAGGAATTAGCAAACTCGATCCCTGCGTGGCACGGCTTTCCAGTACTTCATGAGCACGCTGTGCATCGTGCAGTGCGAACGTTTGACCAGGCGCGACATCCACTTTGATCACTCCGCTGGCAATCAGCGAGAAAAGCTCATTGCTGGCTTCGGTTAATTCGCGGTGGTTGGTGATGTAACCCTGTAGAGAAGGACGGGTCACGTAGAGCGAACCTTTCTGGTTCAGAATGCCTAAGTTCACGCCAGTAACCGGCCCGGAAGCATTACCAAAGCTGACCATTAGTCCCCGGCGCTGCAAACAATCCAGCGAGGCTTCCCATGTATCTTTCCCCACCGAGTCATACACCACCCGCACTTTTTTACCGCCAGTTACCTCTTTCACTCGCTCAACAATGCTCTCTTCACGATAGTTGATGACCTGCCATGCGCCAGCCTGCAGCGCAATTTGCGCTTTTTGCGCACTGCCGACGGTACCAATCAGCTTCGCACCCAATGCTTTTGCCCACTGGCAGGCAATCATACCGACGCCCCCCGCAGCCGCATGGAACAAAAACGGCTCATCAGGTTGAATTTCATAGGTTTTACGTAACAGATAAAAAACGGTTAGCCCTTTAAGAAACGAGGCGGCAGCTTGTTCAAACGAGATAGCGTTAGGCAGGATGGCGGCTTTATCGGCCGGAACGTTATGCACTGAACTGTAAGCGCCAAGAGCAGACTGGGCGTACACCACGCGATCGCCAGCTTTAATGTGTGTTACTTTGCTGCCAACTTTGCTGACTACGCCGGCGGCTTCGGTACCCAGCCCGCTGGGCAGAGATGGCGGCGGATAAAGACCACTGCGGATGTAGGTGTCGATATAGTTGATCCCAATCGCTTTGTTCTCGACCTGGATTTCGTTTTCCGCCGGGTCTACGGGCGTAAACTCCACCGCCTTGAGTACATCAGGGCCACCATGCTTGTGAAATTCAATACGTGTTGCCATGCTTCCTCCAAAAGAAATGTGGTAATCTTTCGACCCAATCATTATCTCGGTAACTCCATTCACTATGGCAGGAAATAAACCCTTCAACAAACAACAGACTGATGCTCGTGAGCGCGATCCCCAGGTCGCCGGGCTGAAAGTACCGCCGCACTCGATTGAAGCGGAACAGTCGGTGTTGGGCGGTTTAATGCTGGATAACGAACGCTGGGACGATGTCGCCGAGCGTGTGGTGGCGGAAGATTTTTATACCCGTCCGCACCGGCATATCTTCACGGAAATGCATCGCCTGCAGGAGATGGGAAAACCCATCGATCTGATCACGCTGGCAGAGTCGCTGGAAGTTCAGGGACAACTGGACAGCGTCGGCGGTTTTGCTTACCTGGCTGAGTTGTCTAAAAACACGCCAAGTGCGGCGAACATTAGCGCTTATGCGGATATCGTCCGCGAACGCGCCGTTGTTCGTGACATGATTTCAGTTGCGAACGAAATCGCGGAAGCCGGATTCGATCCGCAAGGACGTTCCAGTGAAGACCTGCTGGATCTCGCGGAGTCTCGCGTCTTTAAAATCGCTGAAAGCCGCGCCAACAAAGACGAAGGCCCGAAAAACATTACCGATGTGCTCGACGCCACCGTCGCGCGTATCGAGCAGCTGTTCCAGCAACCGCACGACGGCGTCACCGGGGTGAACACCGGTTATGACGACCTCAATAAAAAGACTGCTGGTTTGCAGCCGTCAGACTTAATTATTGTCGCCGCGCGTCCGTCGATGGGTAAAACGACATTTGCAATGAACCTCGTCGAAAATGCGGCGATGCTGCAGGATAAGCCGGTTCTTATCTTTAGTCTTGAAATGCCCTCAGAACAGATCATGATGCGTTCCCTGGCCTCGCTCTCACGCGTAGACCAAACTAAAATCCGTACCGGTCAACTGGATGATGAGGACTGGGCGCGAATTTCCGGAACAATGGGTATTTTGCTGGAGAAACGAAACATCTATATTGATGACTCTTCCGGCCTGACGCCAACGGAAGTGCGTTCGCGTGCCCGTCGTATCGCCCGTGAACACGGCGGTATCGGACTTATCATGATCGACTACCTGCAGCTGATGCGCGTGCCGTCGCTTTCCGACAACCGTACGCTGGAAATTGCTGAAATTTCCCGCTCGCTGAAAGCGTTAGCGAAAGAACTGCATGTACCGGTGGTGGCGCTGTCGCAGCTTAACCGCTCTCTGGAACAACGTGCCGACAAGCGTCCGGTCAACTCGGATCTGCGTGAGTCTGGCTCCATCGAGCAGGATGCCGACTTAATCATGTTTATCTATCGTGATGAGGTTTATCACGAAAACAGCGACCTGAAAGGGATCGCAGAAATCATTATTGGTAAGCAACGTAACGGCCCGATCGGTACGGTGCGCCTGACGTTTAACGGTCAGTGGTCGCGCTTCGATAACTATGCGGGCCCACAATACGACGACGAATAAATCTCCGTCATCCTTCATGCTGCAGATGCGTTGACTACGCCCGTTCACCCCAGTCACTTAGTTTACTAAGCTCCCGGGGATTCTCTGGCTTGTCGCGTGACTTGGACTGCGTCCTCGCCCCTTCGGGGCCAGCGCAGGCGCTGTTCAAAAACGCCAAAGCGTTTTTGTCCTGCAACACGAATGATTTAGGAAATTCTTTTATTAAGGAATACAAATGCAAGCGGCAACTGTAGTCATTAACCGCCGCGCTCTGCGACACAACCTGCAACGTCTGCGTGAACTGGCTCCAGCCAGCAAACTGGTTGCGGTCGTGAAAGCGAACGCCTACGGCCATGGTCTGTTAGAGACCGCGCGAACGCTCCCCGATGCGGACGCTTTTGGTGTCGCTCGTCTTGAAGAAGCCCTGCGCTTGCGAGCGGGAGGGATCACGCAGCCCATCCTGCTGCTGGAGGGATTTTTTGATGCCTCCGATCTGCCGACTATTTCCGCGCAGCGCCTGCATACTGCCGTCCACAACCAGGAGCAGCTCGAAGCTCTGGAAGCCGCTAAACTGGCTGAACCCGTTACCGTCTGGATGAAGCTCGATACCGGTATGCATCGCCTGGGCGTACGCCCTGAGCAGGCCGAGGCGTTTTATCAGCGCTTAACACAGTGTGAAAACGTGCGCCAGCCGGTCAATATCGTCAGCCACTTTGCTCGTGCGGATGAGCCTGAGTGTGGCGCGACCGAAAAACAACTCGATATCTTCAACAGTTTTTGTGAAGGCAAACCGGGGCAGCGTTCGATTGCCGCGTCGGGTGGTATTTTGCTGTGGCCGCAGTCTCACTTCGACTGGGCGCGTCCGGGGCTGATTCTGTATGGCGTATCGCCACTGGAAAATCACTCCATCGGCGCTGATTTTGGCTGCCAGCCGGTAATGTCGCTGACCTCAAGTCTGATTGCGGTGCGTGAGCACAAAGCGGGCGAGCCGGTTGGTTATGGAGGAACCTGGCTGAGCGAGCGCGACACGCGTCTTGGCGTGGTAGCGATGGGCTATGGCGATGGTTATCCGCGCGCAGCGCCTTCGGGGACGCCGGTACTGGTCAACGGCCGTGAAGTGCCGATCGTCGGTCGCGTCGCGATGGATATGATTTGCGTCGATTTAGGCCCCGAAGCGCAGGATAAAGCCGGCGATTCGGTGATTCTGTGGGGCGAGGGCTTGCCCGTTGAACGCATTGCTGAAATGACGAAAGTAAGTGCTTACGAACTTATTACGCGCCTGACCTCAAGGGTAGCGATGAAGTATATCGATTAGCAGCATGATGTGCCGGACAGGTGGTTACGCCGCCTTCCGGCAATATTCCTCTCAACATCCTCTCGATCTTCTCCCACTTCCGGTTTATTGTGTTCTTAACCCCTGCCTGTAAACCCGGAGAACCACACGTGTTTCAAAAAGTTGACGCCTACGCCGGCGACCCGATTTTATCGCTCATGGAGCGCTTCAAAGAAGATTCACGTAGCGACAAAGTGAATCTTAGCATCGGCCTGTATTACAACGAAGACGGCATTATTCCTCAGCTTAAAGCTGTGGCGGAAGCGGAAGCCCGCCTCAATGCCAAACCGCATGGCGCTTCGCTGTATCTGCCGATGGAAGGTCTGAACACGTATCGCCATACTATTGCGCCGCTGCTGTTTGGCGCAGAACATCCGGTTCTCCAGCAGCAGCGCGTCGCAACCATTCAGACGCTGGGCGGCTCCGGTGCGTTAAAGGTTGGCGCAGACTTCCTGAAACGTTATTTCCCTGATTCTGGCGTGTGGGTCAGCGATCCGACCTGGGAAAACCATATCGCGATTTTTGAAGGTGCCGGATTCGAAGTAAGCACTTACCCATGGTATGACGACACGACCAACGGCGTGCGTTTCAACGACCTGCTGGCAACGCTGAATACCCTACCGGCGCGCAGCATCGTGCTGCTACATCCGTGCTGCCATAACCCGACAGGGGCGGATTTAAGGCCTACGCAGTGGGATAGCGTTATTGAGATCCTGAAAGCACGCGATCTGATCCCGTTCCTGGATATTGCTTACCAGGGCTTTGGTGGTGGAATGGAAGACGACGCCTATGCGATTCGCGCCATTGCCAGCGCCGGATTGCCCGCTCTTGTCAGCAACTCATTCTCGAAGATTTTCTCCTTGTACGGCGAGCGTGTCGGCGGACTGTCAGTGGTATGTGAAGACGCTGATACCGCCAGCCGCGTGCTGGGGCAGCTAAAAGCGACGGTGCGTCGAAACTACTCCAGCCCGCCAAACTTTGGTGCGCAGGTAGTTGCCGCGGTACTGGGTGATGACGCGCTGAAAGCCAATTGGCTGGCGGAAGTTGAAGAGATGCGTACCCGCATTCTGGCGATGCGCCAGGAGTTGGTTAACGTATTGAATACGGAGATCCCAGGCCGTAACTTTGACTACCTGCTGCAACAGCGCGGGATGTTCAGCTATACCGGGCTTAGCGCAGCCCAGGTTGATCGTCTGCGCGATGAGTTCGGTGTATACCTGATCGCCAGCGGTCGCATGTGCGTGGCCGGGTTGAATCACGGTAACGTGCAGCGCGTGGCGAAGGCATTTGCCGCCGTCATGTAACCGACTTTGCAGGCCTGATAAGCGTCGCGCCATCAGGCCTGTTTTCCAATGTGATCGTGCTCCTTTTCCAGGACAAAACCAGAGAAAATCCTTCCTTTCCCTCCCCCTAAGGGGTAAGGTCAGATAGTTTTTTGACCAGTTGTTAATAAAAAAATGATAACTAACTGACTACTTAGGGAAAAATATGCGCAAGTTTACGTTGGCACTGAGTGCCGTTTGTTTATTGTTCACGCTAAATCAGCCAGCCCAGGCACTCGTTTCTTCTCCCTCTCAGCTCAATCCAGGCACTAACGTTGCAAAGCTCGCTGAGCAGGCTCCCATTCACTGGGTCTCCGTGGCACAAATTGAAAACAGCCTGACCGGACGTCCGCCGATGGCCGTCGGGTTTGATATCGATGACACTGTCCTCTTTTCCAGCCCAGGCTTCTGGCGCGGTAAAAAAACGTATTCTCCGGACAGTGAGGATTACCTGAAGAATCCGGCCTTCTGGGAAAAAATGAACAATGGCTGGGACGAGTTCAGTATTCCAAAAGAAGTCGCGCGCCAACTGATTGATATGCACGTGCGTCGCGGTGACAGCATCTTTTTCGTGACCGGGCGTAGCCAGACGAAGACTGAAACGGTGTCGAAAACGTTGTCTGATAACTTTCACATCCCAGCTGGAAATATGAATCCGGTCATTTTTGCCGGCGACAAGCCGGGTCAGAACACCAAAACGCAGTGGCTGCAGGATAAAAATATCCGCATGTTCTACGGTGACTCCGATAATGACATCACTGCCGCTCGCGACGTGGGTATTCGCGGTATTCGCATTTTGCGCGCCTCTAACTCCACTTATAAGCCGCTGCCACAGGCCGGTGCGTTTGGTGAAGAGGTGATCGTCAACTCGGAATATTGAGGACGCTGGCTGCGGATTGCTGTTTTTTTAAACAAATTTACATTGCTGGCTTTTACCTTTTGCGGACTTGCTGCACACTGAATAAAAGATGTTCTCATGAGGCAATATGCTGGTAAGGGGAATAAAGATGACGAATTCGGAGTTGCTGCAATACTGCATGGCAAAAACGGGCGCGGAGCAGAGCGTTCACAGTGACTGGAAGGCCACGCAAATCAAAGTCGAAGATGTGCTTTTTGCCATGGTAAAAGAGGTGGAAGAACGCCCGGCGGTGTCTCTGAAAACCAGCCCTGAACTGGCAGAACTGTTGCGCCAGCAGCATAGCGATGTTCGGCCAAGCAGGCATCTCAATAAGGCGCACTGGAGTACGGTGTATCTGGACGGCTCGCTGCCGGATTCACAGATTTATTATCTGGTCGACGCCTCTTATCAGCAGGCTGTGAACACGTTGCCGGAAGATAAACGCCGGATACTGACGCAGCCCTGATCCGTTTCGCCGGATGCGGCGCAAGCGCCTTATCCGGCCTACAGGCTTTATGCCCGGTCTGTAGTTTCGTAGGCCTGATAAGCGCAGCGCCATCAGGCACAACCGTAGCCGGATGCGGTGTAAGCGCCTTATCCGGCCTACAAGCTTTATACCTGGTCTGTAGTTTCGTAGGCCTGATAAGCGCAGCGCCATCAGGCACAACCGTAGCCGGATGCGGTGTAAGCGCCTTATCCGGCCTACAGGCTTTATGCGTATTCTGTAGTTTCGTAGGCCTGATAAGCGCAGCGCCATCAGGCACAACCGTAGCCGGATGCGGTGTAAGCGCCTTATCCGGCCTACAAGCTTTAAACTGGTCTGTAGTTTCGTAGGCCTGATAAGCGCAGCGCCATCAGGCATAACCGTTGCCGGATGCGGCGCAAGCGCCTTATCCGGCCTACAGGCTTTATACCTGGTCTGTAGTTTCGTAGGCCTGATAAGCGCAGCGCCATCAGGCACAACGGTTGCCGGATGCGGCGCAAGCGCCTTATCCGGCCTACAGGTTTTATGCATATTCTGTAGTTTCGTAGGCCTGAAAAGCGCAGCGCCATCAGGCACAACCGTAGCCGGATGCGGCGCAAGCGCCTTATCCGGCCTACGGGCTTTATGCATATTCTGTAGTTTCGTAGGCCTGATAAGCGTAGCGCCATCAGGCATAACCGTTGCCGGATGCGGCGCAAGCGCCTTATCCGGCCTACAAGTTTTATGCCTGGTCTGTAGTTTCGTAGGCCAGATAAGCGCAGCGCCATCAGGCACAACGGTTGCCGGATGCGGCGCAAGCGCCTTATCCGGCCTACAGGCTTTATGCCCGGTCTGTAGTTTCGTAGGCCTGATAAGCGTCGCGCCATCAGGCACAACCGTAGCCGGATGCGGCGCAAGCGCCTTATCCGGCCTACAAGCTTTATGCATATTCTGTAGGCCAGACAAGTGTTGCGTAATTACAACAGCGGTTTGAGGAAGCGGGCCGTGTGTGAGGCTTCACACTCAGCGACCGTTTCTGGTGTGCCGGAGACAAGGATTTCGCCGCCGCCGCTGCCGCCTTCCGGACCGAGATCGACAATCCAGTCTGCGGTCTTAATCACGTCCAGATTGTGCTCAATCACTACGATGGTGTTGCCCTGATCCCGGAGTTGATGCAGCACGTCCAACAGTTGCTGAATATCCGCAAAATGCAGACCGGTGGTCGGCTCATCGAGAATATACAGCGTTTGCCCGGTACCGCGTTTGGACAGTTCGCGCGCCAGCTTCACGCGCTGTGCTTCACCGCCCGAGAGCGTGGTAGCGGACTGGCCCAGTCGAATGTACGTCAGGCCAACGTCCATCAGCGTTTGCAGCTTACGCGCCAGCGCCGGAACGGCATCGAAGAACTCACGTGCTTCTTCAATCGTCATATCCAGCACTTCGTGGATAGTCTTGCCTTTGTACTTAATTTCTAACGTTTCGCGGTTATAGCGCTTGCCTTTGCACTGATCGCACGGCACGTAGATATCCGGCAGGAAGTGCATTTCGACTTTGATCACGCCGTCGCCCTGACAGGCTTCACAGCGTCCGCCACGGACGTTAAAGCTGAAACGCCCCGGCGTGTAACCGCGTGCGCGTGACTCCGGTACACCGGCAAACAGTTCGCGCACTGGCGTAAATACGCCGGTGTAGGTTGCCGGGTTAGAGCGCGGCGTACGGCCAATCGGGCTTTGGTCAATGTCGATCACTTTGTCGAAATGCTCCAGGCCCTGAACGTCGCGATACGGCGCAGGTTCAGCCAGCGTCGCACCGTTCAGCGCCGTCTGTGCAATCGGGAACAGTGTGTCGTTAATCAGTGTCGATTTACCCGAACCGGAAACACCGGTAATGCAGGTAAATAAACCTACCGGCAGCGTCAGGGTGACATCTTTCAGGTTGTTACCGCGTGCGCCGGTGAGCTTCAGCACTTTCTCTGGGTCAGCCGCAACGCGCTGTTTAGGCACTTCAATCTTGCGTTTACCGCTCATGTACTGGCCGGTCAGCGACTCAGGCACTGCCATGATGTCGTCGAGTCTCCCTTCGGCAACGACCTGACCGCCGTGAACACCCGCGCCCGGGCCGATATCGATAACGTGGTCAGCGGCGCGAATCGCGTCTTCATCGTGCTCGACCACAATAACGGTATTACCCAGATTACGCAGGTGGATAAGCGTACCCAGCAGACGTTCGTTATCGCGCTGGTGCAGGCCAATAGACGGCTCATCCAGTACGTACATTACACCGACCAGACCCGCGCCGATCTGGCTTGCCAGGCGAATACGCTGGGCCTCACCGCCGGAGAGTGTTTCCGCCGACCGCGATAGCGTCAGGTAGTTGAGGCCGACGTTGACCAGGAACTTCAGACGATCGCCAATCTCTTTAAGAATTTTCTCGGCAATCTTCGCCCGCTGACCTGCGAGCTTCAGATTGTTGAAGAAATCCATTGCATGACCGATGCTCATGTCAGAAATCGCAGGCAGCGGCGTATTTTCAACAAATACGTGACGGGCTTCCCGGCGTAAACGCGTCCCTTCACAGCTGGCGCAAGGACGGTTACTGATGAACTTGGCTAATTCTTCACGTACTGCGCTGGATTCCGTCTCTTTATAGCGGCGCTCCATATTGTGCAATACGCCTTCGAACGGATGGCGACGTACGGACGTATCACCACGATCGTTCATGTATTTAAATTCGATATTCTCTTTACCGGAACCGTAAAGTACCACTTTATGCACAGCAGGGTTCAGGCTGGCCCACGGGGCTTCAACGTCGAACTTATAGTGTTCCGCCAGAGACTTAAGCATCTGGAAGTAATAGAAGTTACGGCGATCCCAACCGCGGATAGCACCACCGGCCAGCGACAGTTCCGGGTTTTGGATCACCCGATCAGGATCGAAATATTGCTGCACGCCGAGACCGTCACAGGTTGGACACGCGCCCGCCGGGTTGTTAAACGAGAACAGCCGCGGTTCCAGTTCGCGCATGCTATAGCCGCAGATAGGGCAGGCGAAGTTGGCGGAGAATAACAGCTCCTCCGCTTTCGGGTCGTCCATATCGGCAACGACCGCCGTACCGCCGGACAGTTCCAGCGCGGTTTCAAAGGATTCCGCCAGTCGTTGGGTGAGATCGTCACGGACTTTAAAGCGGTCAATCACCACTTCAATGGTGTGTTTCTTTTGCAGCTCAAGCTTGGGCGGATCGGAAAGGTCACACACTTCACCGTCGATACGGGCGCGGATATAGCCCTGGCCTGCCAGGTTTTCCAGCGTTTTGGTGTGCTCGCCTTTACGCTCTTTAATCACCGGTGCCAGCAGCATCAGACGCTTACCTTCCGGCTGCGACAGGACGTTATCCACCATCTGGCTTACGGTCTGCGCTGCCAGGGGGACGTCGTGATCCGGACAGCGCGGCTCGCCAACGCGGGCAAACAGCAGACGCAGATAGTCGTGAATTTCGGTAATTGTACCTACCGTGGATCGCGGGTTATGGGACGTCGATTTTTGTTCAATTGAGATGGCAGGAGAGAGCCCCTCAATGTGGTCGACGTCCGGTTTTTCCATCAGCGACAGAAATTGACGCGCGTACGCGGAAAGGGATTCAACGTAACGACGCTGCCCTTCGGCATATAAGGTGTCGAAAGCGAGCGAAGATTTGCCTGAGCCCGAAAGCCCGGTGACGACAATCAGCTTGTCGCGCGGGATGACGAGGTTGATGTTTTTGAGATTATGGGTGCGGGCGCCCCGAACTTCGATCTTATCCATTCATCTTTCCCGGATTAAACGCTTTTTTGCCTGGCTGCATGGTGCTACCGGCGATCACAAACGGTTAATTATGACACAACCTGACCTGAATGGATATACAGTATTGGAATGCAAAACGCAGACGTCTGTGCAACAATGTCTGGCTGGGGTTGTTTACTGGAATCAACTTCGCAACGTAGTAAAAGCGCTATTGGAAATGCTACAATCCCGCGCTTACACTTATTCAGTAACGTTTTTCAGGAGACACGATCATGGCCAGCAGAGGCGTAAACAAGGTGATTCTCGTCGGTAATCTGGGCCAGGACCCGGAAGTACGCTATATGCCGAATGGTGGCGCAGTTGCCAACATTACGCTGGCTACTTCCGAATCCTGGCGTGATAAAGCGACCGGTGAAATGAAAGAGCAGACTGAATGGCACCGTGTTGTGCTGTTCGGCAAACTGGCGGAAGTGGCCAGCGAATATCTGCGTAAAGGTTCTCAGGTCTATATCGAAGGTCAGCTGCGTACCCGCAAATGGACCGATCAGTCCGGCGTAGAAAAGTACACCACAGAAGTTGTGGTTAACGTTGGCGGCACCATGCAAATGCTGGGTGGTCGTCAGGGTGGTGGTGCTCCGGCAGGTGGCGGTCAGCAGCAGGGCGGTTGGGGTCAACCTCAGCAGCCGCAGGGTGGCAACCAGTTCAGCGGCGGCGCACAGTCTCGCCCGCAACAGTCAGCGCCGGCAGCACCGTCTAATGAGCCGCCGATGGATTTCGACGACGATATTCCGTTCTAATCCCACTGCGCTATGCTGAAAATAATGGCTACCTCAAGACTGGGGTAGCCATATGCAATTTTGTTATCAGTTCAACACCATCGGCCAATCTGGCGGTGTGTGGCTCATCACGTCAACCATTACGGTTTCAATGTTCTTCCAGATAGCGGACATATCCACCAGGGTTATGCCGAGCAATCCAGTCGCAAACCAGCAGGCAAAAACCAGCCCCAAACCGCTGCTAATGACGGCCAGGCCAATATAATCTGATTTACGAAAACGGATATTGAGCGTACTGGCTAAAAACATCAGCACCGCGCTGAGTAGTTGCCACCGCAGAAGAACCACGCCAGTTGTTATTGTCGCCATGAAAAACGTCCTCAGAAAGTCTGGATGCCCAGGACAGCGCGGGGGGGTTCACCGAGGGTGTGATACTCTGGCTATCGACGGGCAATAACATGAATGAAACATTGTTTCTGTTACATGATTTTTGTGAACTATATCACATCTGGTCGTTTGTTCACCAGTATTGGCCGTTATTTTTGCAGGCTTATAACCACTCTAAATCTGTGGTTTTGTTTAATGAAGAGTTGATAATAAATAACCATCTTTTAAACATACATTTAATCTACTTGTTATATTTATCCTAAATTAAACGTTAAAAAAATTTAATGAATTTCTTAAATGCAGCCAGGATAACGCTCATAAAAAATTACTCCGTGGGGATAATAACGTTATGAAATAAGCATAACTTTAAGTTTGCCTTACGGAAAAATAATATCATCATCAACTATTATCAGACTTTTACATAGAGAAGTCTGTTGCTAATACTGATAGATTCATGCAACTTAATCAGTCGGTGTTTATAGCATCCTGCCTTGATGGGTTCTGGCATATACGAAACAGGGAAATAGGGCTGACATGAATCACAGTGCGCGACGCAAGATGCTGAAGTTCCTGGGAACATTCATGGTGGTATTGTTCCCCGTGGTGCTGGCGATATGGTTTGCGCACATCCGGGCGATGACCGAAACCCATAGCCAACTCCGCTCTTTTGCTCAACTGGTGTTAAATAAAACAGAATTGGTGATCCTACAAGCTGATTTGGCGCGTGATATGGCCCAGTTGTATCAGGGTAAGATGTGTACCCCGGCACATCAGAAAAGTATGCTAAATATTATTCGCGGTCGTTTATATATCAGTGAGCTAATTTATGCGCAGGGCGATCATTTTTTGTGCTCTACGTCTATGACGCCGCCTGTTACTTATATTATGCCGACACCTGACTATAAACGTACGCCGGATATCGCCATCTATTACTACCGCGATACCCCTTTTTTCGCTGGCTACAGAATGACGTACATGCAACGCGGGAACTACGTCGCAGTCATCAATCCATTGTCCTACAGCGAAGTCATGTCAGATGATCCGGATCTCTCCTGGGGCGTGTATGACACAGTAACAGATACGTTTTTCTCTGCCAGCGAAGCGGCAAATATTGCGCAGTTCGCGCCGCTCATACGCGGTGAAGCCTCGACCTTTCAACAAGACGATCGCTTCTACACCATCGTGCATTCTGAAAAACGTCCAATTGCGATTATTGTGTCGACCTCAGACAACCGCGTAAGTCAGATTTTCTATCACGAGGCGGTATTAACCATCCCCTTCGGGATTATCTGCAGCATCCTGATATTGCTAATGTGGTGGCGCACGCGCCAGGAATACTTATCCCCTCGGCGTTTGCTAAAACGCGCGATCAAAAAACGTCAGCTTTGCCTGCATTACCAGCCGATTATTGATATTAAGAATGGGCAATGTGTTGGTGCTGAAGCTCTGCTGCGCTGGCCGGGCTGTAAAGGTGAGGTGATGAGCCCGACGGAGTTTATTCCGCTGGCTGAAAAAGAGGGAATGATTGAGCGGATCACGGATTATGTCGTTGAAGAGGTGTTCAACGATTTGGGGTATTTTCTTTCGGCGCATCCTCAGCTTTCTATATCGATTAACCTTTCCGCTTCTGACTTTCATTCATCCCGATTGATTGCTCTGATTAACGACAAAAATCGTGAGTACTCCGTGGCGGCCCAGCAAATTAAAGTCGAAGTGACCGAGCGTGGGTTCATAGATGTACATAAAATGACCCCCGTAATCCAGGCGTTCCGCAAAGCGGGTTATGAAGTGGCATTTGATGATTTTGGCACGGGATATTCCAATCTGCATAATTTGTCAGCGCTGAATGTCGATATCCTGAAGATCGACAAATCGTTTATTAGCACGTTGTCCACTAACAGCACCAGTCACTTGATTGCCGAACATATTATTGAGATGGCACAAAGCTTACACCTGAAGACGATTGCGGAAGGGGTGGAAACGAAGGAGCAAATCGAATGGCTGCTTGAACGCGGCGTACAGTATTGTCAGGGCTGGTATTTTGCGAAGGCGCTGCCGCCGCAGGAGTTCATGCACTGGATACAACGGTCGCCCGCCATACTGACGCAGAGCGGGCAATAATCTTACAGACGATGGCGGTAGTCGCTGGGAGTACGATCAAATTCGCGGCGAAACACACGCGAGAAGGTTTGTTGCGACACATAACCAAGATCCATCGCGATATCAAAAATAGGTCGCTCAGTTGTCCGCAGTTCAACGGCGGCCAGCAAAAGCCGACGCTGGCGGATGTAGTCACCCAAGGTCTGGCGCGTCACCGTGCGGAACATTCTTTGTAAATACCACTTCGAGTAACCTGATTTTTTCGCCACCGCCTCAATGTTCAGCGGTTGATCGATATGTTCATCAATCCATTCAATAAGGGTCTGAATAATCTGCTGATGGGACATAGGGCTGCCTCTTTCTCAGTATTCGATTCGTCGTTTTGTCTGTGGGCGAGTATAATTCCTCAAGTTAACTTGAGGTAAAGCGATTTATGGAAAAGAAATTACCCCGGATAAAAGCGCTGCTCACACCAGGTGAAGTCGCCAAACGTAGCGGCGTGGCGGTATCGACCCTGCATTTCTATGAAAGCAAAGGGTTAATCAGTAGCATGCGCAACAGCGGCAATCAGCGCCGATACAAACGTGATGTGTTGCGTTACGTCGCGATAATCAAGATTGCTCAACGCATCGGGATCCCGCTGGCCACGATCGGTGACGCGTTAGGGGTATTACCTGAGGGGCATTCGCTTAGTGCCAAAGAGTGGAAGCAGCTCTCTTCGCAATGGCGTGAAGAACTGGACCGACGCATCCATACTTTGGTGGCGCTACGCGATGAGCTGGATGGGTGTATTGGTTGCGGATGCTTGTCACGTAGCGATTGCCCGTTGCGTAACCCTGGCGATCAGCTTGGCGAGCAGGGGACCGGAGCGCGCCTGCTGGAAGATGATTAATTAGTTTAAAATATGTGACGGGTATGAAGGATATAAAACTAAAGCGCCACAGAGGGCGCTTTAGTTTGGTTCCGGTCTTTGTCTTTCACTCTATCCCGCTGGTTCACGGGAGGGTTTCCCCCGACATCAACACCCCTCAGTCGAGCACATTAGGGGAGGTTCCGGCCTGTGTTGATAATGTAAGTGTAAGCCACCTCCCTCCATTTGCCAGTGAAATGGTGATTTTTTAGCCAAAAAATTTTACGCATCTGCACCTGTTTTCTTGCGCGAGTTGCGCGAAATAAACACGTCGATGTTGTAATAACTCCGCGAAATTTGTTGCCAAATTGCGCATTGACGATAACGTTTGCGCATCGACTGGTTATTTCTTGCGCGTTATAAGAAGAAATGAGTAAAAAGCGGCAAAGTTCAGTTGAAAACCAGCGTATGATCGCTGGATAATCGTTTGCTTTTTTTTACCACCCGTTTTTTATGCGCGGAGCTAAACGTTTGCTTTTTTGCGACACCCCTATTGACGCAAACCTGGCACATGGAGAAAACGTTTAGCAGGCAGTGGATTGTCCAGCACGCATAATGACGAAAAAATAAACTCTCAGGGGATGTTTTCTATGTCTACGCCTTCAGCGCGTACCGGCGGTTCACTCGACGCCTGGTTTAAAATTTCGCTCCGCGGCAGTACCGTTCGTCAGGAAGTCGTTGCCGGATTAACGACCTTCCTGGCCATGGTCTACTCCGTTATCGTGGTTCCGGGGATGCTGGGTAAAGCCGGGTTCCCACCTGCTGCTGTATTTGTGGCGACCTGTCTGGTCGCGGGCGTCGGTTCTATTGTGATGGGCCTGTGGGCAAACCTGCCGCTGGCAATTGGTTGCGCCATTTCTCTGACCGCATTTACCGCATTCAGCCTGGTGCTGGGCCAACATATTAGCGTGCCCGTTGCGCTGGGTGCGGTGTTCCTGATGGGTGTCCTGTTTACCATCATTTCCGCGACCGGTATCCGTAGCTGGATCCTGCGCAATCTGCCGCAGGGCGTTGCGCATGGTACGGGGATTGGTATCGGCCTGTTCCTGCTGCTGATTGCGGCAAACGGTGTCGGTCTGGTAATTAAGAACCCGCTGGACGGCCTGCCGGTTGCGCTGGGTGACTTCGATACCTTCCCGGTCATTATGTCGTTGATTGGTCTGGCGGTGATTATTGGCCTCGAAAAACTGAAAGTACCGGGTGGCATTCTGCTGACCATTATCGGTATTTCCGTGGTTGGTCTGATTTTCGACCCGGCCGTGCATTTCTCCGGCATTTTTGCCATGCCGTCTCTGAGTGATGAAAACGGCAATTCGCTGATCGGCAGCCTGGATATCATGGGGGCACTGAACCCGATTGTCCTGCCGAGCGTGTTGGCGCTGGTCATGACCGCTGTCTTCGATGCAACCGGAACCATCCGCGCGGTAGCCGGACAGGCGAATCTGCTGGATAAAGACGGACAGATTATCGACGGTGGCAAGGCGCTGACCACTGACTCCCTGAGCAGTGTGTTCTCTGGTCTGGTGGGTGCAGCTCCGGCGGCGGTTTACATTGAATCCGCAGCGGGTACGGCGGCAGGCGGTAAAACTGGCCTGACAGCGATCACCGTTGGCGTGTTGTTCCTTCTGATTCTGTTCCTCTCTCCGCTCTCTTATCTTGTACCTGTGTACGCAACGGCACCTGCGCTGATGTATGTGGGTCTGTTGATGCTGAGCAATGTTGCGAAAATCGATTTCGCTGACTTTGTCGACGCAATGGCAGGACTGGTTACGGCCGTATTTATCGTGCTGACCTGTAACATCGTTACCGGCATCATGATTGGCTTTGCGACCCTGGTAATTGGCCGCATCGTTTCTGGTGAATGGCGCAAACTGAACATCGGCACCGTGGTGATCGCCATCGCGCTGGTGGCCTTCTACGCCGGCGGTTGGGCTATCTGATTCTGATTTCCTGAAGATCCTAAAAACGGGTGGCTTTGGCCGCCCGTTTTCATTTTCAGAACACACTCGTTGTCTTTTGCGTTACTCTCAATTAGATAGAATTGAGGCACGACGCCTCTCATTAGCAATCATAAGAAACATCGCAAACAGGGAACGCATGGAAATCTTTTTCACCATACTTATCATGACCCTTGTGGTCTCGCTGTCGGGGGTATTTACTCGCGTATTGCCCTTCCAACTTCCTTTACCCCTTATGCAGATCGCCATCGGCGCCTTGCTGGCGTGGCCGACGTTTGGTTTGCATGTGGAATTCGATCCTGAGCTGTTCCTGGTTCTGTTCATCCCGCCGCTGCTCTTTGCCGATGGCTGGAAGACGCCAACGCGTGAGTTTCTCGAGCACGGGCGAGAGATTTTCGGCCTGGCGCTGGCGCTGGTGCTGGTCACGGTGGTCGGCATTGGCTTTATGATTTACTGGCTGGTGCCGGGGATCCCTCTCATCCCAGCCTTTGCGCTGGCTGCTGTGCTATCGCCAACCGATGCCGTCGCACTTTCCGGCATTGTGGGAGAGGGACGTATACCGAAGAAAATCATGGGTATCCTGCAGGGCGAAGCGTTGATGAACGACGCCTCCGGTCTGGTCTCTCTGAAGTTTGCCGTCGCCGTGGCGATGGGGACGATGGTGTTTACCGTTGGTGGCGCAACGCTTGAGTTCTTCAAAGTGGCGATTGGCGGCATCCTGGCTGGTTTTGTCGTCAGTTGGCTGTACGGCCGCTCCCTGCGCTTCCTCAGCCGCTGGGGCGGTGACGAGCCGGCAACGCAAATCGTCCTGCTGTTCCTGCTACCGTTTGCGTCTTACCTAATTGCGGAACATATCGGCGTTTCCGGTATCCTCGCGGCGGTCGCTGCCGGGATGACGATCACCCGTTCCGGGGTGATGCGCCGCGCGCCGCTGGCGATGCGTTTACGTGCTAACAGTACCTGGGCGATGCTGGAGTTTGTATTTAACGGCATGGTCTTCTTGCTGTTAGGGCTACAGTTACCGGGAATTCTGGAGTCTTCTTTGGCGGCGGCCGAGGCCGATCCGAATGTTGAAATCTGGATGCTGTTTACCGATGTCGTGCTGATTTACGTGGCGCTAATGCTGGTACGTTTTGGCTGGCTGTGGACCATGAAAAAGTTCAGTCTGCGCTTCCTGAAGAAAAAACCGATGGAGTTTGGATCCTGGACGACGCGTGAAATCATGATCGCCTCTTTTGCCGGTGTACGCGGGGCAATTACCCTCGCCGGTGTGCTCTCCATTCCACTGTTGTTACCGGATGGTAGCGGCTTCCCGGCGCGATATGAGCTGATCTTCCTTGCCGCAGGCGTGATCCTGTTTTCGCTATTTGTCGGCGTGGTGATGCTGCCGATTCTGCTACAACATCTGGAAGTGGCAGACCACTCGCAGCAGCAGAAAGAGGAACGTATTGCCCGCGCCGCCACGGCAGAAGTGGCGATTGTCGCGATCCAGAAAATGGAGGAGCGACTGGCCGCAGACACCGAAGAGAACATCGATAACCAGTTGCTCACCGAGGTGAGTTCACGCGTGATTGGTAACCTGCGCCGACGCGCCGACGGGCGCAACGATGTGGAAAGCTCGATGCAGGAAGAAAACCTCGAGCGACGTTTCCGCCTGGCAGCGCTGCGTTCAGAACGCGCGGAGCTTTATCACCTGCGCGCCACGCGTGAAATCAGCAATGAAACGCTGCAAAAACTACTGCACGACCTGGATTTGCTGGAAGCGCTGTTGATTGAGAATCAGTAAACGATAGCGCCTGATGCGCTACGCTTATCAGGCCTACAAAACCGGCAACAGCGATGTAGGCCGGATAAGGCGCTAGCCGCATCCGGCGAAGGGTGTGCCTGATGCGCTACGCTTATCAGGCCTACAAGACCGGCAACAGCGATGTAGGCCGGATAAGGCGCTAGCCGCATCCGGCGAAGGGTGTGCCTGATGCGCTACGCTTATCAGGCCTACAAGACCGGCAACAGCGATGTAGGCGGCCGGATAAGGCGCTAGCCGCATCCGGCGAAGGGGTGCCTGATGCGCTACGCTTATCAGGCCTACAAGACCGGCAACAGCGATGTAGGCCGGATAAGGCGCTAGCCGCATCCGGCGAAAGGTGGGCCAAATGCCGCGCAACTGGCTGCAAGAAATTATTCATCGTGTAATTTGCGAGCGGCTTTCCTGAACGAAACCATCCCTCTTGTCGATTCCCTCTTTTCTCCATACGGTTGAGGAAAGGGGGAAACATGTCCAACTATCGACGAAATTACATCAATGGGGGAACCTGGTTTTTTACGGTAAATCTGCAGGACCGTCGAAGCCATCTTCTGACTGCCAACATTCACGCGCTTCGGTGTGCAATCGCTGCGGTCAAAAAGGTTAGGCCTTTTCGCATCAATGCGTGGGTCGTTTTACCCGAGCATATGCATTGTATATGGACGTTACCTGGCAATGATGCGGATTATTCCTCTCGCTGGCGGGAAATTAAGAAGCATTTCACCCACTCATTGTCTTCCCGACATATCTGGCAATCTCGCTTTTGGGAGCACACCATCCGTGATGAACATGATTATCGCCAGCATGTTGATTATATTTACATTAACCCGGTGAAGCACGGTTGGGTAAAGCAGGTACAGGCTTGGCCTTTTTCAACATTTCATCGTGATGTGAGGCACGGTTTGTACCCGCAAGATTGGGCAGGTGAAATCATGGATTTTAATGCGGGTGAACGTGCCTGATGCGCTACGCTTATCAGGCCTACAACACCGGCATACCGATGTAGGCCGGATAAGGCGTTAGCCGCATCCGGCATTTTACGACGCTTGCGGTAGCCAAAACCCTTCACAGCATTTGAGCCACGCCTGGGCGCTGTGCGACAGATACACGCCTTCGCGCCAAATCATGCCCAACTGCCAGCGTAAGTCACTCTCCAGAGGGATCCAGCGCAACGTTTGCTTATCCAGCCGCTGGCAAATCGGCTCCGGTAAAATGGCAATCCCGACCCCGGCTTGTACCATTGCCGCCAGAAAATCCCACTGCCCGCTGCGCACTGCGATGCGGGGTTTGACGTTGTGTTGGCTAAACAGCTCAAGCAATTGGCGGCTCAACGCGAAATCTTCGTTGTAGATAAGCAGCGGATGTTCCGCCAGCGCCTCGGGGGAAATGGATTCGCACGTTGTCCACTGACCGGAGCGGGGGACCAGCACGCAGAGCGGATGACTAAAAAGCGGTAAGGTCGCCAGACCGCTCTCTTCCTCAACTGGCAACGCAGTCATCGCGACATCCAGGTCACCGTTCATTACCGCCTGCTGAACGGTTAAGCCGCCAAATTCAGAGACCTTCAGCTCAACGCCGGGATAGCGCTGGCGAAACAGGCCGATCGGCCCAGCCATTAACATCCCCACCATGGGCGGGATACCGAGGCGCAGCACGCCCTTGTTGAGGTGATTTATGTCACTGAGTTCCGCTTCAAGCTGGCGAAACTCGGCAAGGATCGCCAGGCCGCGTTCGAAAACGACCTGCCCGGTATCGGTTAACAGCAGTCGCCGACCATCGCGGATTAACAGCGTGCAGTTAAGCTCGTCTTCAAGGTTCTTCAACATCTTGCTGATGGTGGGCTGGGTGACAAAAAGCTTCTCCGCTGCGCGGGTAAAGCTCTGCTGACGAACCACTTCAACAAAATATCGCAGCGTTCTGATATCCATGATTATTCCTTAAGACTATGCCTGCAATGAGTTTAATTCATTTCAGTCCTGGAAGGGGGCTCTCTATACTGGCGCTCTCTATTTTTTAAGGACATACCCTCATGGCTGTGGCGATAAGCCGCGTGACGCCTGCCGTTATTCATCGACTCCAGATTCCTGTTCAGGTTCTGTTGTACGCAGGTCTTTTTGTATTTGCTCAATATCTTGTCTCCTGGCTGCATCTGCCGCTTCCCGCCAACCTGGTCGGGATGGTGCTGATGCTGGCGTTAATTGTCTGTCGGGTTATCCCGCTGAACTGGATTCGCGCAGGTGCTCGCTGGTTACTGGCTGAAATGCTGCTGTTTTTTGTTCCGGCGGTGGTCGCCGTTGTGAACTACACGCAGCTGTTGCTGGTTGATGGCTGGCGTATATTTGCCGTGATTGCGATCAGTACGCTGATGGTGCTCGGCGCAACGGCGTGGGTGGTGGATAAAGTGTATCGCTATGAAATGCGCAGGCTAAACCGTGAGTAATTTCCAGTTAAGCGTGTTGTGTCTGGTGATTACGCTGGGTATCTACTTTGCCAATAAGCGCCTGTATCGCCGTTTTCGTAAATTACCCCTAATGCCATTAGTTCTCACCCCGGCCCTGCTGGTGCTGATGCTGGTCTTCGGCCATATCTCCTGGCAAAACTATATCGGTGAATCGCACTGGTTGCTGTGGTTGTTAGGCCCAGCGACCATCGCGTTTGCCGTTCCGGTGTATGACAACCTTGCCGTGATTAAGCGTCACTGGATGTCGCTGACGGCGGGCGTGGTAACGGCAACGCTGGTGGCCGTCACCAGTTCCGTATGGCTGGCGCGCCTGTTTATGTTGCCTGATGAGATCCAACGCAGTCTGGCGGTGCGCTCCGTCACCACACCGTTTGCGCTGGCGGCGGCAGAACCGTTGGGCGGGCAGCCGGACCTGGTGGCATTGTTCGTGGTGGTGACCGGCGTATTTGGTATGGCGGTCGGCGATGTGCTGTTTTTACGGCTTTCCATTCGTGAAGGGATGGCGAAAGGCGCAGGATTTGGCGCAGCATCGCACGGCGCAGGCACGGCACGCTCTTATGAACTCGGTCAGCAGGAAGGGGTCGTTGCCAGCCTGGTGATGATGCTTTCCGGCGTGGTAATGGTGCTGGTGGCACCGCTGGTGGCGAGGCTGATGTTCTGAGAAAGGATGTAATCCTCCGGCCCGAAAGCCGGAGGAGAAGGGAAGTTAGTGCGCGCGACCTTGTTCTACGCCGTACCCGGTCTGGGAACGGATGAACTGAGCACGGAACTGCTCGCGTTCGCGGTTGCCTTCTTCTGAGTTGTCGGTGGCAGAGAAGAACCAGATCCCGAGGAATGCTACGCTGATGGAGAACAGCGCCGGATACTCATACGGGAAAATGGCTTTTTCGTGACCGAGGATCTGGACCCAAATCGTTGGACCAAGAATCATCAGCACCACTGCCGTCAGCAGGCCTAACCAGCCACCCAACATTGCGCCACGCGTGGTCAGTTTCGACCAGTACATAGAGAGCAGAATGATGGGGAAGTTACAGCTCGCCGCGATGGCGAAAGCCAGGCCGACCATGAATGCGATGTTCTGGTTTTCGAACAGCACGCCGAGCACGATGGCAATCACGCCCAGCACCAGCACGGTGATTTTCGAAACCCGCAGCTCTTCACGTTCGGTGGCGCCTTTGCGGAACACGTTGGCGTACAGGTCGTGAGACACTGCCGATGCGCCCGCCAGCGTCAGACCGGCAACCACCGCCAGAATGGTGGCAAACGCCACGGCTGAGATGAAGCCGAGGAACAGGTTACCGCCCACCGCATTCGCCAGGTGAACCGCCGCCATGTTATTACCGCCAATCAGCGCGCCCGCAGCATCTTTGTACGCCGGATTAGCACCTACCAGCATGATTGCGCCAAAGCCGATGATAAAGGTCAGGATATAGAAATAACCCATAAAACCGGTGGCGTAGAACACACTCTTACGTGCTTCACGGGCATCGCTAACCGTGAAGAAGCGCATCAGGATGTGCGGCAAGCCCGCCGTACCAAACATCAGGCCGAGACCTAACGACAGTGCGGAGATTGGGTCTTTTACCAACCCGCCCGGGCTCATAATGGCTGAACCTTTCGGGTGTACCGCCATCGCTTCGGTGAACAGATTATTGAAGCTAAAGCCGACGTGCTTCATCACCATAAAGGCCATAAAGCTGGCACCGAACAGCAACAGTACGGCTTTGATGATCTGTACCCAGGTGGTCGCCAACATGCCGCCAAACAAAACGTACATCATCATCAGCACGCCAACCAGTACGACAGCGATGTGATAGTTCAGACCAAACAGCAGCTCAATCAGCTTACCTGCACCAACCATCTGCGCGATCAGATACAGCGCAACCACCACCAGGGAACCACAGGCAGACAGAATACGGATTGGCCCTTGCTTCAGACGATAAGACGCAACGTCTGCAAAGGTGTAACGACCCAGGTTACGCAAACGCTCAGCAATCAGGAACAGGATAATTGGCCAGCCGACCAGGAAGCCGAGTGAATAGATCAGCCCGTCATAACCGGAGGTAAAGACCAGCGCGGAAATCCCGAGGAACGATGCCGCTGACATATAGTCGCCCGCAATCGCCAGCCCGTTCTGGAAACCGGTGATGTTACCGCCAGCGGTGTAGTAATCATTACGTGAACGTACGCGCTTAGACGCCCAGTAGGTAATGCCGAGCGTAAAGATGACGAAAATCAGGAACATAATAATCGCCTGCCAGTTGGTTGGCTGGCGTTGGACTGCACCGCTAATAGCATCCGCCGCGTTTGCGGCGAAGGGCAGCGTGGCGGCAAGCGCCGTCAGGACTCTCTTCATGATGCTTTAACCTCGTGCAAAACCGCATTGTTCAGGCGATCGAATTCACCGTTTGCCCGCCAGATGTAGATCCCGGTCAGGATGAAGGAGATAAGGATCACACCGACCCCAATCGGAATACCGCGGGTGACGCTGGTTCCCGCGTGTAGCGGAGTACCCAGCCAGCCCGGCGCAAAGGCAATCAATAATATAAAGCTGATATAAACTGCCAGCATGATGATGGACAGAATGGTGGCAAACCGTTGCCGTTTTTCTACTAACTCCCTGAAACGCGCACTGTCTTCTATCCGCTGATAAATTTGGTCATTCATCACAGAGCTCTCCAGAGGTCCCCCTGCGTCTTTCGTGCTACAGGTTCGTTGGCCGCACTCGCCCACCCCAGTCACATAGTGAACTATGCTCTTGGGGATGTGCTCGCTTGCCGCCTTCCTGTAACACGAAATCCTTTGGGGGAGGTTTTTTATATTTCCCTCCCGGTGAAGAGAGGGTAGGGTCAGATTTGTAGGCCGGATAAGACGCTTTCGCGTCGCCATCCGGCATTTTCAGGACTTTGTTATGATGGCATCGCGATGGCCTGCTTCTCTTCGAGCAGTTTCTCCACGACGCCAGGATCGGCGAGGGTCGAGGTATCGCCCAGATTGCTGGTATCGCCCGCCGCGATTTTGCGCAGGATGCGGCGCATGATTTTGCCGGAGCGGGTTTTCGGCAGTGAGTCGGTCCAGTGCAGCACGTCTGGCGTTGCCAACGGACCAATTTCTTTACGCACCCAGTTGCGAACCTCGGCGTACAACTCAGGTGACGGCTCTTCACCGTGATTCAGCGTGACGTAGGCGTAGATCGCCTGGCCTTTAATATTATGCGGAATTCCCACCACCGCGGCTTCGGCAATCTTCGGATGCGACACCAGCGCCGATTCGATTTCAGCCGTTCCCAGACGGTGGCCAGAGACGTTCAGCACATCGTCCACACGTCCGGTAATCCAGTAATAGCCATCTTCGTCACGGCGCGCGCCGTCGCCGCTGAAGTACATATTCTTGAAGGTAGAGAAGTAGGTTTGCTCAAAGCGTTCGTGATCGCCAAACAGCGTTCTCGCCTGGCCTGGCCACGAGTCGGTAATCACCAGGTTGCCTTCGGTCGCGCCTTCCAGCGGATTACCTTCGTTATCGACAATCGCAGGCTGCACGCCAAAGAACGGACGGGTTGCGGAACCGGCTTTCAGCTCGGTAGCGCCCGGCAGTGGGGTGATCATGAATCCCCCGGTTTCGGTCTGCCACCAGGTATCGACGACCGGACATTTTTCGTTGCCGATCTTCTTCCAGTACCACTCCCACGCTTCCGGGTTGATCGGCTCGCCAACGGAACCCAGGATACGCAGCGACGAACGGTCAGTACCTTCAATCGCTTTGTCGCCTTCTGCCATCAGTGCGCGAATGGCGGTCGGTGCGGTATACAGAATATTGACCTGGTGCTTGTCCACAACCTGTGACATACGCGCAGGCGTTGGCCAGTTTGGTACGCCTTCGAACATCAGCGTGGTTGCGCCGCAGGCCAGCGGGCCGTACAGCAGGTAGCTGTGTCCGGTTACCCAACCCACGTCAGCGGTGCACCAATAGATATCGCCTTGATGGTAATCAAACACGTACTTAAAGGTGGTTGCAGCGTAGACCAGATACCCGCCGGTAGTGTGCAGCACGCCTTTCGGCTTGCCGGTTGAACCGGAGGTATACAGGATAAACAGCGGATCTTCCGCGTTCATCTCTTCCGGTTGGTGTTCTGAGCTGGCTTTCTCGATAAGATCGGACCACCACAGGTCACGGCCTTCCTGCCACTCCGTTTTACCACCGGTACGTTTGAGGACGACCACATGTTCAACGGTCTTCACGTTCGGGTTTTTCAGCGCATCATCGACGTTCTTTTTCAACGGGATAGCGCGTCCGGCGCGTACGCCTTCATCGGCGGTGATCACCAGGCGTGAATTAGAGTCGATGATACGTCCGGCGACGGCTTCCGGTGAGAAACCACCGAAGATGACAGAATGCACGGCCCCAATGCGGGCACAGGCCAGCATGGCAACCGCAGCCTCTGGCACCATCGGCATATAAATGGCCACCACGTCACCTTTTTTAATGCCTAAATCCAGTAGCGTATTGGCGAAACGGCAGACATCGCGATGCAACTCGCGATAGGTAATGTTTTTGCTTTGGGTAGCGTCATCGCCCTCCCAGATAATGGCGGTACGATCGCCGTTTGCCTGCAGATGGCGGTCAAGGCAGTTTGCGGCTAGGTTCAGGGTGCCGTCTTCGTACCATTTAATAGACACGTTGCCTGGTGCGAAGGAGGTGTTCTTCACCTGGCTGTACGGCTTGATCCAATCAAGAATCTTTCCCTGCTCGCCCCAAAATGTGTCGGGTTCGTTAACGGATTGCTGGTATTTCTCTGCGTACTGCTCCGGATTTATCAGGCAACGATCCGCAATGTTTGCGGGAATAGCGTGTTTATGTATTTGGCTCATGGCTTTTGTTCTCCTTGTAGGATGTTAATAATATGTCTCATAAACGTTAAATGTAGGGGCTTTGAGAGTTTTGTTTAGTATTTGCGCGGCAGATCACGCAATAAACGAATTGTGCAAATTAGCGACAAACTGAATTTTGAAGGGAACTAGCAAAAATTGATTAAATCTCGCGATAACATGCAGTTATCTAAAGGATTGTTGAAAAGGTGATCTGTCTCTGAATTAGACAAAAGAGTGAGAGATTAGAGGGGTGTTATAACTCTAAAGTGGTATTTTACATACACTTACAATTGATTAAAGACAACATTTTAAGTGTGGTTTCTTGTTACAAATAGGGTGGAGCAATGTCATGACAGTATTCGTGTGGTTGCTGTTGTGGAAAACAATAAAAGAACCGCCATTGCAGATAATGGCGTCATCTGGATGAGACCCCTATGGCAAGGATAAAATCACGCGTACGCCGTTTCTTCAGCCTGTTATTACCTTTATTATTTATTTCTGCTGTTCACGCTGAACAAACTTCTGTACCTGCAAAAACCGTCACCGTTGAAGCGAAGAATGAAACCTTCGCACCTCAGCATCCCGATCAATATCTCTCCTGGAAAGCCACGTCTGAGCAATCAGCCCGTGAAGATGCACTGGCAGAAGATCCGCGTCTGGTGATCCTGTGGGCGGGATACCCATTCTCGCGCGATTACAACAAACCGCGGGGACACGCGTATGCCGTGACCGATGTCCGTGAAACCTTACGTACCGGCGCACCAAAAACGGCAGAAGATGGTCCGTTGCCGATGGCCTGCTGGAGCTGTAAAAGCCCGGACGTAGCGCGTCTTATCCAGAAAGACGGTGAAGATGGCTACTTCCACGGTAAATGGGCGCGCGGCGGTCCGGAAATTGTTAACAACCTCGGTTGTGCGGATTGCCATAATACCGCGTCACCAGACTTCGCCAAAGGCAAGCCAGAACTGACCCTGTCGCGTCCTTATGCAGAACGCGCGATGGAAGCCATCGGTAAACCGTTTGAGAAAGCCGGTCGCTTTGACCAGCAATCCATGGTCTGCGGCCAGTGCCACGTGGAATACTACTTCGACGGTAAGAACAAAGCCGTTAAGTTCCCGTGGGACGACGGCATGAAAGTCGAGAACATGGAGAAATACTACGACAACATTGCTTTCTCTGACTGGACCAACTCCCTGTCTAAAACGCCGATGCTGAAAGCGCAGCACCCGGAGTATGAAACCTGGAGCGCGGGCATTCACGGCAAGAACAACGTGACCTGTATCGACTGCCACATGCCGAAAGTGCAAAACGCGGAAGGCAAGATCTACACCGACCATAAGATTGGTAACCCGTTCGATAACTTCTCTCAGACCTGCGCGAACTGCCACACCCAGGACAAAGCGTCCCTGCAAAAAGTGGTCGCCGAGCGTAAACAGGCCATTCATGACCTGAAAATCAAAGTTGAAGATCAGCTGGTTCGTGCGCACTTCGAAGCGAAAGCCGCATGGGATGCGGGCGCGACTGAAGCGGAAATGAAGCCGATTCTGGAAGATATCCGCCACGCACAATGGCGCTGGGACCTGTCTATCGCCTCACACGGCATTCATATGCACGCCCCGGAAGAAGGTCTGCGGATGCTGGGTAGCGCAATGGATAAAGCCGCCGATGCGCGTACCAAACTGGTCCGTCTGCTGGCGACCAAAGGCATCACGCATGAAATTCCGTTGCCGGATATCTCGACCAAAGAGAAAGCCCAGGCGGCGATTGGTCTGAACATGCAGCAAATCAATGCTGAGAAGCAGGACTTCATCAAAACGGTGATTCCGCAGTGGGAAGATCAGGCGCGTAAAAACGGTCTGTTAAGCCAATAACCCCATTTCGCCCCGCAAGGGGCGGATAACTCAACGGAGTGAATATGAGCGTATTACGTTCGTTATTAACTGCTGGGGTGCTGGCGTCAGGCTTGTTATGGAGCCTGAGTGGAATCACTGCCACGCCAACGCCGCAGGAGTCGGATCAACGCTGGACGGTTACCCAACAGCGTAATCCGGATGCTGCCTGTCTGGACTGTCACAAGCCGGATACCGAAGGCATGCATGGTAAGCATGCGGAAGTCATCAACCCGAATAACAAACTGCCGGTCACCTGCACTAACTGTCACGGCCAGCCATCACCGAACCACCGTGAAGGGGTGAAAGATGTGATGCGCTTTAATGAGCCGATGTACAACGTGGAGCAGCAGAACAGCGTCTGTATGTCCTGTCACCTGCCTGAGCAGCTGCAAAAAGCGTTCTGGCCGCACGATGTCCATGTAACCAAAGTGGCGTGTGCCAGCTGTCACTCACTGCATCCGAAGCAAGACACGATGCAAACGCTGAGCGATAAAGGACGGATCAAGATTTGCGTCGATTGCCACAGCGATCAGCGTAACAATCCGAACTTTAACCCGGCGTCGATTCCGTTGCTTAAGGAGCATCCATGAGTTGCTCTCGTCGCCAGTTTATCACCGGCGTCGGCGCGCTGGTGGCAGTGAGCGGGACGGCGGGGCGCGTTGTGGCGAAGACGCTGAACATCAACGGCGTGCGTTACGGTATGGTACATGATGAGTCATTATGCATCGGCTGTACGGCCTGTATGGATGCTTGTCGCGAAGTCAACAACGTGCCGGAAGGCGTATCGCGTCTGACGATTATTCGCAGTGAGCCGCAAGGAACGTTTCCTGATGTGAAGTATCGCTTCTTCCGTCATTCGTGCCAGCACTGCGACCACGCTCCCTGCGTTGACGTCTGCCCGACGGGGGCATCGTATCGCGATGCCGCCAGCGGCATTGTGGATGTGAACCCGGACCTTTGCGTTGGCTGCCAGTACTGCATTGCCGCGTGTCCTTATCGCGTGCGCTTTATCCATCCGGTGAGCAAAACGGCGGATAAATGCGATTTCTGCCGGAAAACCAACCTGAAAGCGGGCAAACAGCCCGCCTGCGTTGAGTCATGTCCGACGAAGGCGCTGACGTTTGGTAATCTGGACGATCCCAACAGCGATATCTCCCGTTTGTTGCAGCAGAAAACGACCTACCGTTACAAGCTGGCGTTGGGTACAAAACCGAAGGTCTACCGCGTTCCCTTTAAATTTGGGGAGGTGAGCCAATGACATCCGCTTCTGCATTTCATTTTGAATCACTGGTGTGGGACTGGCCCATTGCCATCTATCTGTTCCTGATAGGTATCTCTGCCGGACTGGTCACGCTGGCGATTCTGCTGCGTCGCTTCCATCCGGAGGCGGGCGGTTCGGACAGCACGCTGCTGCGCACTACGCTGGTGTTAGGGCCGGGGGCGATTATCCTCGGTCTGTTGATTCTGGTGTTCCACCTGACGCGGCCATGGACTTTCTGGAAACTGATGTTCCACTACAGCTTCACTTCGGTGATGTCGATGGGGGTCATGCTGTTCCAGTTGTACATGGTGGTGTTAGTGCTGTGGCTGGCAAAAATCTTTGAAAAAGAAGTGATTGCCCTGCAACAGCGCTGGCTGCCGCGGTTAGGTATCGTGCAGAAAGTATTGACGCTGATTGCGCCGTTCCATCGTGCGCTTGAGACGTTAATGCTGGTGCTGGCGGTCCTGCTCGGGGCGTACACCGGCTTTCTTCTGTCGGCGCTGAAATCTTACCCGTTCCTGAATAACCCGATCCTGCCGGTGCTGTTCCTGTTCTCTGGGATCTCCTCCGGCGCCGCGGTGGCGCTGATCGCCATGGCGTTACGCCATCGTAGCAACCCGCACAGCACCGAAGCGCACTTTGTGCATCGTATGGAAGTCCCGGTGGTATGGCTGGAGATCTTCCTGCTGGCGGCGTTCTTTGTTGGTCTGGCGCTGGGCGATGACGGCAAAATGCGCGCGCTGGCGGCGGCACTGGGCGGTGGATTCTGGACCTGGTGGTTCTGGCTTGGCGTGGCTGGGCTTGGGCTGATACTGCCGATGCTGCTAAAACCCTGGGCCAACCGCAGTTCGACGTTTCATGGCGTGCTGGCAGTGTGCGGCGCCAGCCTGACCGGCGTACTGCTGCTGCGTTTTTTTATACTCTATGCGGGTCAGCTAACCGTTGCGTAAGGTGATATCTGGACGTTCTCCTTCCTGAAGCCGGTTTTCTGGCGCTGTTATTAAGCCTTGGGGTCAACGTGTTGACCCCGCTTGCCGTGCTGGTGGGTGTCCGCCAGCGCTGGCAAGGGGTGATGCGGCTTGCAACGGTGGGCGTGTGGGCGCAATTTACCCTGCTACTGCTGGCTTTTGCCATTCTGGTATTCTGCTTTTTGACCAGCGACTTTTCGGTGGTCTACGTTGCTCAGCACAGCTACAGCCTGCTGCCGTGGGGATTAAAACTGGCGGCGGTGTGGGGCGGTCATGAAGGATCGCTGCTGCTGTGGGTGCTGTTTCTTTCCGGCTGGAGCGCGCTGTTCGCTTTACGCTATCGGCGTGATACCGACGCGCTGTTTCCGCTGACGCTCAGCGTCCTTTCAATGATAACGGCCCTGCTGCTGCTGTTTGTGGTGGTATGGTCCGATCCGTTCGTGCGCATCTTCCCGCCTGCCATTGAAGGGCGCGACCTTAACCCGATGCTGCAACATCTCGGGTTAATCCTCCATCCACCTCTGCTGTATCTGGGTTACGGTGGTTTGATGGTGGCGGCAGGCGTGGCGCTGGCCTCGCTGCTACGTGGTGACTTTAATGCGCAGAGCGCCTGGGTGTGCTGGCGCTGGGCGCTGCCCGGCTGGTGCGCGCTGACGCTGGGAATTATCCTCGGCTCCTGGTGGGCCTATTGCGAGCTGGGCTGGGGCGGCTGGTGGTTCTGGGACCCGGTTGAAAATGCCTCCTTATTACCCTGGCTTTCCGCCAGCGCGCTGCTGCATAGCCTGTATATCACGCGCCAGCGCGGAATCTTCCGCCACTGGTCGCTGCTACTGGCGATCGTCACGCTGATTTTATCGCTGCTTGGGACGCTGATTGTACGTTCCGGCATTCTCGTTTCGGTGCATGCTTTCGCGTTGGATAACGTCCGCGCCGCGCCACTGTTTGCGCTGTTTACCGTGTTGAGTCTGGCGTCGCTCGGGCTGTACGCCTGGCGGGGCCAGCAAGTCCGGCAGAATGCGCGTTTTGGCGGTTGGTCACGCGAGATGCTGATTCTGGTTGCGCTGCTGCTCTTTAATGCGGTGCTGCTGATTGTGTTGATTGGCACGCTCTACCCGATGATTTACGGGCTGTTCGGCTGGGGACGGCTCTCCGTAGGCGCACCGTACTTTAACCGCGCTACGCTGCCCTTTGGCCTGCTGATGCTGCTGGTTATCGTGCTGGCAACGGTCAGAAGCCGCAACGTGTCTTTCCGCATCCAGCTTCCGGCACTGCTGGCGCATGCCGGGGTGCTGGTGTTTGCGGCGGGGATCGTCTTTTCCAGCGGTAGCCGTCAGGAGATAAGCCTGAACCTGAGCCCTGGGCAGCAGGTTGAACTGGCGGGTTACATTTTCCGTTTTGAGCGTCTCGACCTGGAAGCCAAAGGTAACTACACCAGTGAAAAAGCGCAGATCACTCTGTGGCACAATGAGAAACGTATTGGCAGCCTGCAACCTGAAAGGCGCTTCTATGCCGCGCGCCGTCAACAGATGATGGAGCCGGGGATCCGCTGGAATCTGATGCATGACTGGTACGCGGTAATGGGTGAAAAAACCGGACCTGACCGCTATGCCATGCGTTTGTACGTGCAGACCGGCGTGCGCTGGATTTGGGGTGGGGGACTGTTAATGGTCTTTGGCGCGATGCTGAGCGGATGGCGAGGGAGAAAGCGCGATGCGTAAATTAATTACAACGTTGCCGGATGGCGGCGTAAACGCCTTATCCGGCCTACAGGGGGCGCGAACCGTAGGCCGGATAAGCGCAGCGCCATCCGGCAAAAAGTTTTTACTCTTAACGCTCGTCCTGTTTTTCATCACTTTCGCCACCCATGCCCAGGTGGTGGACACATGGACGTTTGCCAACCCGCAGCAGCAGGAACAAGCGCTTTCTATTGCCAGCCAGCTTCGCTGCCCACAGTGTCAAAACCAAAACTTGCTGGAATCCAATGCACCGGTAGCGGTTAGTATGCGCCATCAGGTTTATAGCATGGTGGCGGAAGGGAAAAGCGAAGCCGAGATAACGACATGGATGACCGAGCGTTATGGTGACTTCGTGCGCTACAACCCGCCGCTGAATGAGCAAACGCTGCTGCTGTGGGCGTTGCCGTGCCTGCTGTTATTGCTGGTAGGTGTGGTGGTCTGGCGAGTGAGAAGACGTCAGCATACGGAGGAAGGTGAACAATGAACCAGTCCGAACCGCTGTTACGCCCAATGCCTGTGAAGCGGCTGACCGCTGCGGCGGTGCTGATGGTTGTGGCCTGCATTGGAGGCTACTTGTTGACGCCAAAATGGCAGGCGGTTCGTCAGGAGCAAACGAGACTGGCAGACCCTTTACATGCTTTCTCCGATGAAAATGTTCAGGAAAAACAGTTGCTTTTGCTGCAATTGCAGATTCGCGCTAATCCCCAGGACGGCGTGAAATGGGCGCAACTCGGGGAGTACTATCTTTGGCAAAACGCGTATCATAATGCGCTGCTGGCCTACGAACAGGCGCTGCGTGTCGGCGGTGAAAATGCTGAGATCTATTCAGCGATGGCAACGGTATTGTATTACCAGGCCGGACAACATATGACGCCGCCCACTCGCGAGATGATTGATAAGGCTCTGGCGCTGGACCCGGCAGAGGTCACCGCGCTGATGCTGTTAGCCTCAGATGCGTTTATGCAGGCAGACTACGCCCAGGCTATTTCAGTGTGGCAAAAGGTTATGGATTTAAATTCGCCTAGGGTGAACCGGGCACAGCTCGTTGACTCTATTAATATGGCGAAGTTATTGCAGAATCGGCAAAAATAAATTTGTTTTTTTTGTGATTTGTATCATTTGGCCTGTTTAAAAAACAGGCAAACGAACAAATGGGCGAAAAAAACTCACACCATGACTTCTTCATTTTTGAACATATTAAAATTCTTTTATAACAAAAAGTTATTCATCAATACCGCGATAAAATTGCATTTTTATGCATAAAATCAGCCAAAAGCCCTGTTCTTAGAGGGTTGCGCGGAATGCCATGCAGATGATAATGATAATAAGCGTTAAAAAACTCCATAAACGAACGCAACACAATTCATACCCTTTCAGTATGTACTATTCCCACACACCGCATGTGGAATAGCGCTCCATCGAGGAAGTCCGTTGTTATGAAAAATTTGAAAGTCAGCCTGGCATGGCAGATTCTAATCGCCATGGTGCTGGGCATTCTGCTAGGGAGTTACCTGCATTACCATAGTGACAGCCGTGAATGGCTGGTTGTAAACCTGCTGTCACCGGCGGGCGATATCTTTATCCATCTGATCAAAATGATCGTTGTGCCCATTGTCATCTCTACGCTGGTTGTCGGTATTGCCGGAGTCGGTGATGCAAAACAGCTGGGCCGCATTGGCGCCAAAACTATTCTCTATTTCGAAGTGATCACCACCGTGGCGATTATCCTTGGGATCACGCTGGCTAATGTGTTCCAGCCGGGTTCCGGGATTGATATGTCGCAACTGGCGACCGTAGATATTTCGAAATATCAAAGCACGACTGCAGAAGTACAGAGCCACGCGCATGGTTTGATGGGGACAATTTTGTCACTGGTGCCGACCAATATCGTCGCCTCGATGGCAAAAGGCGATATGCTGCCGATTATCTTCTTCTCGGTGCTGTTCGGTTTAGGCTTGTCTTCCCTGCCGGCAACTCACCGCGAACCGCTGGTTACCGTGTTCCGTTCTATTTCCGAAACCATGTTTAAAGTGACCCACATGGTTATGCGCTATGCGCCAGTCGGCGTTTTCGCGCTGATTGCCGTTACCGTCGCGAACTTCGGTTTTGCCTCTCTGTGGCCGCTGGCGAAGCTGGTGCTGTTGGTGCACTTTGCCATCCTGTTCTTCGCGCTGGTGGTGCTGGGGATTGTCGCGCGTATCTGCGGTTTGAGCATCTGGATCCTGATCCGCATTCTGAAAGACGAGTTGATTCTGGCTTACTCTACCGCCAGCTCCGAGAGCGTACTGCCGCGTATTATCGAGAAGATGGAAGCCTATGGCGCGCCAGCTTCAATCACCAGCTTTGTGGTGCCGACCGGCTACTCATTCAACCTTGATGGTTCAACGCTGTACCAGAGTATTGCTGCGATCTTTATTGCACAGCTGTACGGTATCGACCTGTCGCTGTGGCAGGAAATCGTGCTGGTGTTGACGTTGATGGTGACCTCGAAAGGGATTGCGGGCGTGCCGGGCGTATCATTCGTGGTGCTGCTGGCAACGCTGGGCAGCGTGGGGATCCCGCTGGAAGGCCTGGCGTTTATTGCTGGTGTTGACCGTATCCTCGACATGGCGCGTACCGCGCTGAACGTGGTGGGTAACGCACTGGCGGTGCTGGTTATCTCCAAGTGGGAACACAAATTTGACCGCAAAAAAGCGCTGGCCTATGAGCGCGAAGTATTAGGTAAGTTTGATAAGACCGCCTTGTAGGTCAGATAAGGCAACGCCGCCATCCGGCAACCTGCTCCGGGTTGCCTGATGGCGCTACGCTTATCAGGCCTACAACGACTACCCGTTGGTTAACTTTTCAAACTCTTCGCAGCCGGTATCGAATCCTTCCGTACAGCTCAGATTCAGCCAGTGCAGTGCCTTCTGTTTATTCTTCACGATAAAACCCTGCTCACCGTTTAAGAACATCATCCCGGCCCAGTATTCGGAATAGCCGGTGCGGGAAATGGCAGAGCTACGTTTGAAATACCACGTCGCTTTCTCATCGTCTGCAGGAATACCCACGCCGTTGGCGTAAATCAGCCCAAGCAGCATTTGCGCGTCGACGGCGGAGTCGTTTTCCAGGTCCTCGGAGGCGTTTTGCAGCAAGGTAATGGCTTTGGGGTAATCGGTGTGTCCAGCCTGAGTGTTGACCAGAATACGCGCCAGCGTAATTTCCCCGGTTTTACTGCCTGCCTGGGTCGCTTTTTCCGCCAGCGTTTTGGCCTGGGGGTAATCCAGACTGACCGGGTTAGTAATCTTAATCTGTGCCAGCAATGCGTAAGCATCGGCATCACCATTGTCGGCGGCTTTTTGCGCCCAATATTCCGCTTTACCCAAATCGCCTGAGCTAAACCAGGTATCAGCGAGGAAATATTGTGCACGTCGGTCTCCGGACTCGGCGGCTTTCAAAAACTGACTACCGGGCTCTTCGGCATGGACAAAGCATGTCATTAACACCATCAAGGCGAAAAGTCGTTTCATCTTATATTTAGATTTAGTGTAGGGAATGAACAGTATAGAGAGATTATGTGCATAAAAAAACGGCCTCCGAATGGAGGCCGTCAGGGGAAGCTTAACCCATCGCGCTTTCGCGTAGGCTGGCTTTCAGCTTGGTGTACTCATCAATGACATACTGCTCGGCAGCGCGCTGATCGGCAATGCGTTCAACGTTTACAGCACAGTACTTGTACTCCGGCGTTTTGGTAATCGGACTTAAGTTCTCGGTTACCAGTTCATTACATGCACCAATCCACCACTGGTAGGTCATGTAAATCGCGCCTTTGTTTGGACGATCGCTGACTGCCGCACGGGTAATGACCCGGCCTTTACGCGAGTTCACCCACACCAGCTCTTCATCCTGGATGCCCAGGCGTTCTGCGTCGGCGATGTTGATCTGGGCATAGCCCGGTTCATCCGCCAGCGCGGCCAACGCCGCACAGTTACCGGTCATCGAACGGCAAGAGTAGTGGCCGACTTCACGCACTGTAGACAGTACCATCGGGTACTCCTCAGTGAGTTTGTCGATTGGCGCTACCCAGTCGCAGGTGAAGAACTGCGCCAGGCCGTTCGGGGTGTCGAACTTCTCTTTGAAGAGATAAGACGTACCCTGGTCGGCTTCTGAGGTGTCGCGGCAAGGCCACTGGATATAACCCAGTTCGCCCATTTTCTCGTAAGTGGCACCATAGAAATCCGGGCACAGATGACGCAACTCGTCCCAGATTTCCTGGGTGTTGTTGTAGTGCATCGGATAGCCCATACGGGTGGCGATTTCACTGATAATCTGCCAGTCCGTTTTCAGATCCCACTTCGGCTCAACGGCTTTAAAGAAGCGCTGGAAGCCACGGTCAGCTGCGGAGAATACGCCTTCATGCTCACCCCATGACGTAGACGGTAAAATAACGTCTGCGGCAGCGGCAGTTTTGGTCATGAAGATATCCTGCACGATAACCAGTTCCAGATCCTCAAAGCCTTTGCGCACTGCGGAGAGTTCAGCATCGGTTTGTAATGGATCTTCACCCATGATGTACGCCGCGCGGACTTCGCCATGCGCTGCACGGTGCGGCAGTTCGCTGATGCGATAACCGGTATGAGCAGGCAGACTTTCCACGCCCCAGGCTTTAGCGAACTTCTCGCGGTTAGCCGGATCTTTCACATACTGATAGCCCGGATAGGTATCCGGCAGCGCGCCCATGTCACATGCGCCCTGAACGTTGTTCTGCCCACGAACCGGGTTAACGCCCACGCTCGGCTTACCGAGGTTGCCGGTCAGCATTGCGAGGCTGGTCAGTGAACGCACGGTTTCCACGCCCTGATAGAACTGGGTAACACCCATGCCCCACAGGATTGCCGCGCTTTTCGCCGTGGCATACATACGTGCAGCCTGACGAATATCCTGCGCGCTAACGCCCGTGATATCTTCGACAGACTCCGGCGTATAGCCTTCGACGATCTTGCTGTACTCTTCGAATCCTTCCGTACGGGAGGCGACGAACGCCTGGTCGTACAGTTTTTCTTCGATGATGACATGCCCCATGGCGTTGAGCAGCGCGATGTTCGAGCCGTTTTTCAACGCGATGTGCATGTCGGCAATACGCGCGGTTTCAATTTTGCGCGGATCGCAGACGATGATTTTCGCCCCGTTACGTTTAGCATTAATCACGTGATTCGCCACGATCGGGTGGGAATCCGCAGGGTTATACCCGAAGATGAACACTAAATCCGTGTTATCAATTTCATTGATAGCATTACTCATTGCGCCGTTACCGACCGATTGGTGCAGACCTGCAACCGATGGGCCGTGTCAGACGCGAGCGCAGCAGTCAACGTTATTGGTACCAATAACGGCGCGCGCGAATTTTTGCATTACATAGTTGGTTTCGTTACCTGTACCGCGAGATGAACCGGTCGTCTGAATAGCGTCCGGGCCGTACTTCGCTTTGATGGCGCTCAGGCGATCGGCGACGTAATTCAGCGCTTCATCCCAGGAAACAGATTCCAGTTTGCCGCCACGCTGGCGACGGATCATAGGGGTTTTCAGACGAGGGGTCAGGATCTGGGTATCATTGATAAAATCCCAGCCATAGTAGCCCTTCAGACACAGGGTACCCTGGTTGGTTTTCCCCTGCGCCGCTTCAGCCCGGACGATTTTGCCGTTATCGACCACCAGGTTGATTTTGCAACCTGATGCGCAATATGGGCAAACCGTGACGACTTTTTTCATCGGTCTCGCTCCAGTTAATCAAATCGCGCATACGCGCTTGTCGTTTTTGTTATGCATCTTTTATGCCATGTTTTTATCAGGGGCATTAGTCGATATTACGGGCGAATTTTGCGCAAAACCCTGACGAAAAACAGGCTGTCGTCATATTTGACGTGACGAATCTCCAATACGTGACGCCCCGGCAGTGTGACCGAGGTTATGTTTCCCGCACATCCTTGTGCCTTATCGCTGTCACTCTGTGCAGAATCAATCACACTCATTTAAGTTGGCCAGAAATGGGGAAAAACAATGAAGCCAGCCATACTGGTTGTGGATGATGACATCGCTGTCTGCACGCTTTTACAGGATGTGCTGAGCGAACACGTCTTTACGGTGACCGCCTGTCACACCGGGCAGGAGGCGCTGCGCTGCATTGAGACTCAGCCGGATATCGCTCTGGTATTGCTGGACATGATGTTGCCCGATATCAACGGTCTGATGGTGTTGCAGCAGGTGCAGAAGATGAGGCCCGGATTACCGGTGGTGATGCTGACCGGGCTTGGCAGCGAGTCGGATGTGGTTGTCGGGCTGGAAATGGGGGCTGACGACTATATCGGTAAGCCGTTCAATGCGCGGGTGCTGGTGGCTCGGGTAAAGGCGGTGCTCAGACGCGTTGGCGTGTTAACGGCAGAAAGCGGCTGCCCGCAAACCACGGGGCTTTCTTTCAATGGCTGGCATCTCGATACCGCCGGTTGCCAGTTACATAATCCCCAGCAGTTGAAGGTGGAGTTGACGCAGGGGGAATACAGCCTGCTGTTGGCGCTGGCCCAAAATGCCCGGCGGGTGCTGAGCCGGGAACAACTGCTGGAGCTGACGCGCAGCGACAGCGTTGAGGTGTTTGACCGCACTATTGACGTCTTAATCATGCGGCTGCGGCGAAAAATAGAGAACAACCCGCACCAGCCAATGTTGATCAAAACCCTGCGCGGGCTGGGTTATGTGTTTGCCGCCGACGTGCAACATCACGATAAGGCGGCGTGAACGTGTGCAGTTGCCGGATGCGGCGTAAACGCCTTATCCGGCCTACAAAAGCGATAACAACTCCGTAGGCCTGATAAGCGTAGCGCATCAGGCGTCAGCCATTTCTGCTTTCAACTCTGCCAGCGTCTTCGCGCCATCTATCGCATTCGCGCACAGCAAGCTTGCCCGCGCACAGGCGTGTGCCAACCTGACGCTGTCCGTCAGCGACCAGCGCTCATGACAGCCATACAAAAATCCAGCGCAAAACGCATCTCCCGCCCCGACGCTGCCAACGATCTCCTCCTGCGCCAGGTACTGCGACGGGATCCAGACGCCCGGCAGATCCGGCGCTTCACCCCAGGCACCTTCCGGACAGTGGATCACCACCCGCTGGCGTACACCTGCATCCAATAATTCGCGTGCGGCGGTGGCGATGTGCGCAATATGCAGTTCGCCGTTGGGCTGGCGGATCTCCAGCCCGCTGAACTCCCCGGCTTCCAGCTCGTTAATCACCAGATAGTCTAGATGGCGCAGGGCTGGCATCACCAGCGGTTGATAGCGCGGGTCGCCCTTGCGTGAGACCAGATCCAGCGACGTTTCAAAGCCGTTGTCGCGCATTTGCGCCAGCAGCCGTGCGCTACGCGTCCCGAACTCCTCATCCGGCATGTCCAGACTGTCGAGCAGCAGCAGATATCCCAGATGGAAGATTTTCATCGAGGTATCCAGTTGCTCAAACGCAGGCAGATCGAGTAGCCGATTGGCACCGGGCGAGTGGAAAAAGGTGCGCTGACCGCTGGGATCGGTCATCACCTGCGACATCGACGTGGGGGCGAATGTGGTGCGCTGCACGTGTTGGCGATTAACGTGATACTGCTCCAGCATCGCCATGATGTAGTCGCCGTCGCTGTCCTGACCGATTAACCCCACTGCCTGCAACGGCAGCCCAGTGTGCATTTTTGCCAGCGTCAGCAGCACATTAAGCGGCGCACCGCCCGTGGCGCGTTCGCTACGGGTGATTTCCGCCAGCCAGCCACGTTCCGGCCACTGCACAATTTGATGCACGTGATCGACCAGCATGTTGCCTGCGGCGATAACGCCTTTGCGTTCCATCAGACCCGTCCCGCGCTGCCAAAAATGCGCATCTGTTCCGAAACGGTATCGGTAATGGCCTCTTCAATGCCGAGCAGCAGTTCGGCGAATTCGTCGTACAGCGGCTGGCGATTCGCCATCCGTGTTTCTACCGCCGACAGCGCCGCCTGCGACATGCCGGTATAGAAGTTGATTTTGTGAATGCCGAGTTCAATCGCGCGCTTGAAATCGTCGTCGCTGATGCCGGAGCCGCCGTGCAGTACCAGCGGGATTGCCGCCTGCTGGCGAATGGCGTCCAGACGCGGGAAGTCGAGCAGCGGTTCGCCTTTGTATTTGCCGTGGGCATTGCCAATGGCGACCGCCAGCGCGTCAATCCCGGTTCTGTCGACGAAATCACGCGCCATCATTGGGTCGGTAAACAGCGACTCGTCGGCATGACCGTACAGCGCGCCGCCCTCATCACCGCCCACCGCACCCAGTTCGGCTTCCACCGACACGCCGACGGCGTGGCACATCTTTACCACTTCGCGGGTCTGGCGGATATTTTCTTCATACTCCAGCGTGGAGCCATCGAACATCACTGAACTGAACCCTAAGCGTAGTGCCCGAACTACCGACTCAAAGTGCAGGCCGTGGTCAAGGTTTAGCACCACCGGAATGTCATGCCGCGCGGCTTCGAACTTGACCGCCTCGACCAGAGAATCCAGCGAGATATATTTAAAATGTACTTCGGCGATATTGATGATAAACGGCGAACGTTCCTGCTTTGCCGCGGCAAACAGCGCGCGCAGGAAGTGTGAATCCAGAACATTAAATGCCCCTAAGGCATAGTGATGCTCACGGGCATGTGCAAGGCCATCAGCGAGAGATATCAACGGCATAATGCGCTCCTTGGTTAGCGGAACAGGCGATATTCGTTACACAGCACCAGCTGCGCCGGCTCGTCTTCTTCAATGTCGTTATAGCGGGCGATCGGTTGCAAAAAGTGGTTATCGTGGTCGTCGTCATTAACAGAAGAAACCTCGCCGACCAGCACGTCGCCAAAACCTTCTTCCGCCCAGAAGCTGTGATACAGGCCCGGTGGCAGGCAGATGCTTTCACCCGGCGTCAGGCGCAACTGACTGCCTGCCGCATGGGTTTGCCGACAGCCGTCAATCACCACGCTCACGTCGGTCTCCTCCGTTTGTTCCCGGATCCCCGCATTCCACAGTTCCACAATTAAATTGCCGCCGCCGCGATTGATAATGTCTTCGCGTTTGCGCCAGTGAAAATGCATCGGCGTGACCTGCGCATCGCGAACATGCATGATTTTCTCGGCGTAGCATTTCTCGTAAGGCATGCCTTTCGGCGAGCCATTACGCAGAGTGAACAGCGTTAACCCTTGCGCGGCGAAATTGTTTCCGCCAAACGCAGTGACATCCCAACCGAGTTTGAGGTCGAAAACTTCGCTCCAGGCAGCGGCATCAAGCTTGCGCCATTGGGTCGGTGGGAAACTGGCAAAAGGGGGGAGGTGCACGTCGTGCTGAGAGAAAAACTGGCGCGTGTGGCCAAGGATCTCGTTTATTGCGGAGCGTTTCATTGATTCTCCTGTGGCTGATAAGATGACCTTTATGCGGCCCTCTCTCAAAGGGAGAGGGAGAAAACCAAAATCTTTCCTTAGGAACACATGGGCATAATCCAGTTACCTCTCCCCTCACAGCAGAATAGGGAATAGTTATATTTTATTGTGTTTTTTTATGGGAGGGTGTGATTTATTCAATAAAAAAATAAATAAAAAGAATGCTTCTATAAATGTTATTGTAAATCATTGGGTTAATGTTTTGTTTTTTTAGTTCCCTCTCAGTTTTTGGAACCATTTGGATATGACTGCTTGATTGTTGTCTCGCGGTGAAAAAAACGAATGCAGCGTTATATAAATCGTTTTGTTAAAAAACTATTTCATTGAATCTAAAATCGTGCCAGTTAATCGTTTATTTATATGTCGTAATTATATTACGTGTTTGACTAATAATAATTAATTTACTTTCCAGATTTTTTCAGTAAAAAAAACAACCTTTTTTTATTATTGTTGATATGCTGACTGGACTTTATTTCTTATGTATTACTTTCTTTTTGCAAGGGATGCGATAATGAAAAAGGGTTCGGGTTTCTATAATCTTGAAGGTATAGTTTCAGAGGAGAGTATCAATAAGTATTTATTCTCCGTAAGGGGCGAGAGTAAGTTAGGGTTGCTGGATGTTGAAACAATTGAAGGTCATGAAAAGTTAAGTAAACCATACAGTTATAAAATTACATTCACATCAAAACAAAAAAGCATCCCTCCTGACTCACTTCTTAACATTGAAGGCTCGCTGAAAATAAGAGCACCTAATCATAGCTGGAATAAATATATTCAAGGTTCTGAGATGTGGCTATATGAACGGCAAATTGAAGGCGTCATTACGTCATTTTCGCTTATTAGTACATCAGCGGATGAATCACTGTATGAAATCAGGCTGGAGCATAAGCTGGCATTACTCTCACGACGCAAGCGTTCGGCTATTTACCTGAACATAAATGTGCCGAAACTGGTCACGCAGATCCTCAAAGAACATGCTTTTGCCGATTATGAAATCGACTTTGATAATCTTGTTTGTATCTATCCCAACCGGGAAATGATCGTCCAGTGGGAGGAGTCGGATTTAGCGTTTATCAGCCGCATCCTGTCAGAAGTTGGGATCTGGTTCAGGATCGCAAATCATCATGCTGTTTCGCACATTATGGTGGTTATCTTCAGTGATTCACAATGCCAGTACATTTTTGATCAAAAGATTATGCACTCATCCCACGCTGGGCTGACATCAAATGATTATTCGATCGATAAGCTGGTATCAAAGCACAATGTTGTCTCGGCAGACGTTAGGGCGAAGAACTTTGATTACAGGCTGGCAAACTCGCTGATGCTAAATGCTGACGCCGATGTGTCTGCGGAAAGGGCTACGACATATGGCACAGAGTATCGCTATGCGGATATCCATCATCAGCCGGGATCGCAATTTGCCGAGGTGCAGCCAGGTGAATCCAGCTGGTTCTATGCCAAACTGCATCACGAAATTATTCTTAATAATCAGTCCATTTTAAACGGTGTGACCACCAGTCCGTCGATCGTGCCGGGGATGGTGCTGGAAATCGACGGTACCATTCCACATGCTTTCGACTCTGGATTTGTGGTAACGGCAATGCGGGTGACGGGGAGGCGAGATGCAGCGCTCCAGTCCCGGCTTATCGGTATTCCCTACAACCAGAACGTTTGTTTTCGACCTCAGCCGCTACCCCGGCCACGTATTGCGGGTACTGTTCCCGCGATCGTTTCATCATCAATAGACAATGACAAATATGCTCATATCGATGTGCAGGGTCGATATTGGGTGAAGTTTGATTTTGACCTCGACCAGCACAGGCAAGGTTATGAAAGCATGCCCGTTCGTCTGGCGCGGGTTTATGCCGGCGATACTTATGGTCATCACTTTCCGCTCATCCAGGGCACAGAGGTTGCCATTGCGTTTGAAGGCGGCGATCCGGAAAGACCTTTCATTGCGCATGCCCTGCATCATGCTCCAAAGCCAGACCCCGTCACCAGCCGCAACAATACCCGCAACGTCATCCGCACTGCGGGTCTTAATAAGCTGCGGATGGAGGATCGGCGCGGGCAGGAACACGTCAAACTGAGTACCGAGTACGGTAAAACGCAGTTGAATATGGGCCATCTTGTTGATGCTGGTGGTAAACCGCGCGGCGAAGGCGCAGAACTGCGCACCGATGACCGGGCGGTCCTGAGGGCGGCAAAGGGGATATTACTCACGACCGAGGCGCAGCCAAAAGCCCAGGGCAAGCAGCTTGATATGAGCGCAGTGGTTCAGCAGCTTCAGGACGCGCTTACGCTGGCAACGTCACTTCAGCAAAGCGCGCTGACGGCGCAGGCGTTAAATGTCGAATTGGGGCCGCAGCAGCAGCTTAACGCTGCGCTTGAACAGCTTACCCGTTCGGGACTGGTGGCCTACGCCGATCACGGTATGGCCCTGCTGACACCACAAACGATGGCATTATCAGCAGACAAAGATTTGTCGCTAAACGCCGCCAGCAACGGCAGTTTTAACGTCTTTAAAAAACTCTCAATGGCCGTTGGACAGGGCCTGTCACTTTTCAGCAGAGCTATCGGAATCAAAATCATCGCCGCAAAAGATGATATTTCCGTCCAGGCGCAGCGCGGCGAAATGGGCCTGCTTTCTGATAAGCATTTTCATATTCAGAGTATGAACGGCAACGTAACCATCAGCGCCAGGAAGAATATCCAGCTTTTGTGCGGTGGTGGCGGTATCAGAATAAATGAAGACGGCTCTGTAAAAATATTCTCTCCCGCAAAAGTGCAGTTGAAAGGCACCTCTCTTGACTGGAGCGGACCGGAGTCGGCGAAAGATAAAACCCCTGTCTTTCAGGAGGAGCAGTTTCATCGCCGCATTAAATTACATGGCTCTGGCAACCCGGACGATGTTCTGAAGAATACAAAATTCAGACTGACTAAGGCATCAGGCGAAACCATTGAAGGCGTCACTGACGATGAAGGAATGACGCCGTTATTGGATATGACTGAAATGGACGAAATGAAAATGGAGATTTTGCCAAATGAGTAACAGTCCCTTTAATCCACGGGTGGTGGCGACAGGTGTACAGGGCGTGCCTAAATCAACGGGCGGAAAAATGGCTGTCTGCGACGTGCCCGTTAAGTATTCCATGCCCTGTATTGTGATCCTTGTGCACGGCGTCAACGATGTGGGGGAGGCCTATCAGAATCAGGAGCAGGGTATTATCGCTGGCCTGAATGAACGTATGGGCCGCACGGATATGTATCCGCATGAATGGCAGCAGTACAAAATGGATATGGGCGATGGCGAGCAGCAGAATGTAAAAATGCCCGGACGCAGCCCGGTAATTCCATTTTATTGGGGATATAAACCTGTCGATCATGCGACGTATATAGAAGACCAGCGGCGTTATCGCGAAGAACGGGCAAAATCAGGAGACGCCGCAAAACTGCCTTACAACGCCTATCAGGAAGATGACAACACAAAGCTGGAAAAGCTGGGGCATATTCCCCAAACCACCTTGAAATATCAGAATGATAATTTCGGCAACGTGCTGGACGATGTGTACGCCAAAGGCGGTGGTACCTTTGCCAATGCGACAACCACTATTCCGGATATGCTAGGCCCTGGCTCCGGCGGCCTGGCGAACGGTGCGGCAGGATTTGCATCACTGTATATGAATGCCGGGGATTTTACGCACCCTATTTATGATAACCCGCACCGTATTTATCAGTTTTTTGCCGCGCAGCGGCTGGCTGATTTAATCCTGATGATTCGAAGAGAACCGGCAACAAAATTCGATCCCATTAATATTGTTGCGCACTCCCAGGGGACGATAATTACCATGCTGGCCAATATGCTGGTCAAAGCAACAGGTGCCGATCCCGCCGATTGTGTGATTCTGAATCACTCCCCCTACGCACTGGAAAAAACGGCTGCTGAAGGTATGACGCCCGGACACCACCAGACGGATCGCGCCCGACAGCAGACGTTTAAAAATTTCTGCCAGTTGATGGCGACCAACGCCAGATATGGCAAGGGGGAATATCACACGCAAACCGAGATCGATGAATTAGAAGGCGCGCTGTGCCTGAGTAAAACCAATTCTCAATGGCGCAAGAATAAACTTTATACCCGTAATAACTTTGGCAAGGTATATAACTATTTTTGCCCCAATGACAGTGTAGTTTCATTACTTAACGTTCAGGGGTTGGGCTGGCGGGGAGTCCCCCATAACATTGCCAGCGGCATAGATAATCTGCGCCAGAGGGTTTTCTGTGAAAATGGTCCGGAAATAGGCGGCAGCCCACTGAGCGTGCCTTTTGAAATGCCGGCGTTAAAAAAAGGTTGTTTTGATCAGGATACGCTGGCGACCAGACAATATACATTTGCGGATGTTGTTGTGAATGGTGAGCAGCTCCCCGTCACCTTCAGACACCAGTTACAGGGTGCGGGAAGTAAGTATAAATATTCGATAGCGCCGGGTTCACCCGATCAGGACATCTCATTTTCTGCAAAAGCCACGGTTATTGCGCGCACTGAGACAGATTTCAAAAATCTCAGCGGCGCAGGTTTCGATTATTTACAGCCGGGCCAGGAATTAACGCCCACTGAACTTGCGATGTTCTCCAGAAAATATGGTAAGCCATATACCAAAGGCGTTGTTCTGGGTGGGGGATACAATAAAACCGTGCAGCTAATCTATGAAAAAACGCCGGATGAGCTGCAAAAAGAATGGCTGCAATCAGAGCAGGTTGGTTACAGCCAGCATTCCTCTATTGTTATGTCGAAAGATGCCCCCGTAAAAGCGATGGCCTTCGATCTGGCGGTGGGGATATGCGGGGCATTCGATCACCGCTGCGGAGAATTCTGGACCGAGCTACTCCTGCGCGGAGACTGGCGTATGAAGCGTAATGGTTTTCAGGAAGCTATTGATTATTATAGTACTGGAAAGTTGAACGAAGACCATACTAAAAATTTCATGAATAGGCCAGATGATATTTTACCAACAGGAGCGTTTGGCGTGGTTAACGAATATTGCCATTCAACAACGGTTAAACCTGCCAGACATAATGAAATATATAATACCGAGACACCCAATCTGCAATGGGATATGCCCAAACCACTTAACGTTTAAGGATAAATTATGAATAAGGGAAGTGCGTTAAAAATAATAATCGGAACTATTTCGCTATGTGCTATCGCTGCCTGTACAAAAAGAACACCCTCACAGATTATTTATCGCTATGATGATAACCGATATCTGGAATTAAAAGGCTATAATTGTGAGGGAGCGCTTTGGTATCATGATATCAGGCGGAATATACATAAAGAATTAGTAAATGGCATTTATTCAACGTATCGGATATTTTCCGGAGTATATATTCATTCGTCAGATAAGTATATTCTGATACCGCGATGGGAGCCAGGTGCATACACAATATCTAAAGACTATGGACAAACGTGGCAGGTCGCAACGTATATGTCCCCATCTCAGGGGCAAGAGAAAAATTCTGATGGGAATATGGTAGATAGACCTGAAGGAAAAGAAATAAAAAGAGTGGTGGTAGTTAATAATCAGGCATTTATTACCACGGCGAAGGGGCATTTATATCTGAGCTCATACCCTTTTGACGACCCGCGTCTGGCGCCGGGTGG
>NZ_JAOWGX010000024.1:0-217 GCF_030332915.1 Citrobacter sp. Cpo040 | reverse complement strand
TGTAGCGATACATTGAGCTAACCGATACTAATGAACCGTGAGGCTTAACCTTACAACGCCGAAGATGTTTTGGCGAAAGACAGACACAAGATTCAGCTTGATTACAGATTAGATTAACCGGCGAAAAGCGGGTTAATAACAGAATTTGCCTGGCGGCTGTAGCGCGGTGGTCCCACCTGACCCCATGCCGAACTCAGAAGTGAAACGCCGTAGCGCC
>NZ_JAOWGX010000006.1:0-242 GCF_030332915.1 Citrobacter sp. Cpo040 | reverse complement strand
CGGGTGGTCCGGGTATAGATTATCAATACTTTGATGACACCTATTATCTCTACAGGCCAGGCAAGCATAAATCCGGTGGCAAGTATGTGGACGGTCATACCAGTCCTGAGTTTCCAGGGCGCGCCTGGGGTACGGTGGTATTTATGAAAGCATCTTTAGCCAATTTAACGGAAGGTTATAAGGCTAACTATCAAAACCTGCCGGACAAAGAACCGGAGGTGGTGGGCTATAAGGGCTGGACC
>NZ_JAOWGX010000023.1:0-538 GCF_030332915.1 Citrobacter sp. Cpo040 | reverse complement strand
CCGGCAACGGTGCGGAGCATACAGATACGGGGTTTACGGTCTGCGCGACGGACGGCGGCAAACACAAAGACAAACTGCGGATGTGACGGGGTGAGGGGCGTAGCCATGATGGCAATCTCCATTGAGTAGCGGTTGCTGCTACCACCGGAAACGCCAATTTCACTGGTGGCAGCCCGAACGGGGTTGGCGTAACCGGCCTCAATGAATACCGGCCAGCCCGAAGGCTGCCCCGCCCGGACTACCATTATCTGACAGGAACCGCGGTGTGCGCATAAACACCACAGCCCGGAAAATGGGTGTGTCTGAGCTACGACATAAAAAAAGACGCATAGCGCGTCTGTTGTCGCCATTGAGTTACACGGAACGCCAATTCCGGCTGTCGATTTTGCGACAGCGACAAAACTGTACCAGGAAACACACAACGGATGCAAGCCAGAAAAAGGGGCTTTGTGAAGGTTGCTCTGATTCATGCGTCGTATTTCCGGTTGCGGTGCGCGACACGTTCTGCCATCCACGCCGTGATTTCAGACTGTAGCCA
>NZ_JAOWGX010000022.1:0-269 GCF_030332915.1 Citrobacter sp. Cpo040 | reverse complement strand
AGTAAGGGATGGTGGAGCTATGCGGGATCGAACCGCAGACCTCCTGCGTGCAAGGCAGGCGCTCTCCCAGCTGAGCTATAACCCCATCGTAGAATGCTAATCTCTGTACCCTAATTCGTTTCCGGGCAAGGCGCGGTGGTGCGAAGCATACTGAAGTATGCGAGCATCGCCGTAACACAGCACGGAGGCGAATTTGGTAGGCCTGAGTGGACTTGAACCACCGACCTCACCCTTATCAGGGGTGCGCTCTAACCACCTGAGCTACAAGC
>NZ_JAOWGX010000005.1:0-215 GCF_030332915.1 Citrobacter sp. Cpo040 | reverse complement strand
GCCGAACTCAGAAGTGAAACGCCGTAGCGCCGATGGTAGTGTGGGGTCTCCCCATGCGAGAGTAGGGAACTGCCAGGCATTAATTAAAGTGAAGAAGCCCATCCTGCCGGATGGGCTTTTTTGCGTCTGTGTGGAATGAAAACCGCCGGATGCGGCGTGCCGCCTTATCCGGCCTGCAGGGGCCGGGCTGAACGTATTTTGTAGGCCTGATAAGC
>NZ_JAOWGX010000021.1:0-221 GCF_030332915.1 Citrobacter sp. Cpo040 | reverse complement strand
TATCTTCGAGTGCCCACACAGATTGTCTGATAAATTGTTAAAGAGCAGTTGCGACGCGCTTTAGCGCTCTGTCGCGAGGTCCCGTATATTACGTTTTCCTCATTCAGAGTCAAGCATTTATTTTTGCTTTTCTCTACGAGATTCTCAGTGGAACCCCGCTGACCCGGCGGCTTGTAATCCGTTGTTCCGTGTCAGTGGAGGCGCATTATAGGGAGTTATTT
>NZ_JAOWGX010000020.1:0-542 GCF_030332915.1 Citrobacter sp. Cpo040 | reverse complement strand
CCGCCGTCCGTCGCGCAGACCGTAAACCCCGTATCTGTATGCTCCGCACCGTTGCCGGTGACGAGCTGGCCGCCCGCCGCGCCCTTGTCCGGGAATACGTGCTTTCCCTTGCCGCTCGTTTACCGTTGGCGGGGGTGTGCCATGCATAATCAGCCTGCCGCTCAGACCGTCTCAGCGCGTCGTGATGACCTCAACGTCCTCCGTGAACACCTGAGCCTCGAATCATTCCATAAACTCAACCGTGCCTGTGAAACCCTGCAGTATTTTGGCAGTGATTTACGACGCCACGAAATCAACGGTCTCAGCCAGCTTTATACCCCGCAAATCCTGAGTTATGTGCATGAAGACATCAGCCATGTGCTCGAAGAACTTAAGGCCAAAGGCCTGTGCCGTGACTTTCTCGCCACGACGTCGGGAAACGGAGGTGAGCACCATGTTTGATTTCCCTCAGCCGGGTGAAATATATCGCTGTACAGGATTTCCTGATGTGGTGGTGTCGGGCGTGCTGGCCGACGGTATTCCGTGGGATATGCCGTACCGCT
>NZ_JAOWGX010000004.1:0-48824 GCF_030332915.1 Citrobacter sp. Cpo040 | reverse complement strand
CGGAAGGTTATAAGGCTAACTATCAAAACCTGCCGGACAAAGAACCGGAGGTGGTGGGCTATAAGGGCTGGACCCGGATGCACTGCGATATGGATGCAGGGAAATAATATGAAAGGTGTAATCAGGCTAAACGATCCGCTGGAAAATGGCGGATATGTCAATAAAGCTTCTGGTAGCAAGTTTATGGGAGTTCCTGTCGCTTTACAGGGGGATACTGTGGTTTGTATTCTGCACAAAGGTACCTTCCCAATACTTGATTTTGAGCCAACCTGGACAATGGACGGCAAAGGCGTCGTTGTGGATGGCTGTAGGGCCGCATGTGGTTGTGCAATTAAAACCACACTGCCAACGGCGGGGACAAGCAAATGAGGAAATGGAAGATACCAAGCAAGAATCCCTATGAAGAACCAGAAAAATTCCCGCTTAATATTATGCTGATCATTAGCTGTGCTATCTTTCTGTTTTTTATAACGTACAATATATTCAGCTGGTTGCAGGACAAGAAAGTTCCTGATGCTCTGATATGGAATGCAATAGGTATCCCGTCGCTAATAGTGTTAGCAATCTGGTGTGTGGTGGTAATCACTTACGGTGTTATATCTTTTCCATGTTACTATGCGGGTTATCTTGAGAAGTATGGTATGAACCAGTGGAAAAACTGGGCAATACGGGCATTGCCTCTTTTAGACTATTCATCCATTCTCCCGGTGCCTGAACTGGCATTAAAAATTCAGAAACTAGAGGGTGAAGCGCCAGCAGGTTCTGCAACGCCGTTACGCATTGATATTGAAGTTGACTCAATGGATGACACCAGAGTGGATAAAGTACTAAGGCAGTTGATAGAGCCCCTCAAATGTTCTCTTGTCAGGGATTATCGGCCTTTTACTACCTGGCTGTACGTTAAGGGAGCGGATGACACTATCGGCAATAGTTTCAAGGCGGTGCTGGCAAGTCTGAGCATCCCCAACGATAAGGTCGGAAAAATTAATATTCTTCACAAATGTCCTGATTATTTTTTAATAAATGACTGGGTTGATTTAAATATCTCTGAAAATAACCTGATTATTACCGTTGAATTGCATGATGAAAATAATGCTGATTTTTTTGAAAGTGCTAACGCCTTTATTTTTACCAATACACAACTGCTTAAAGATAAAGACACACCTTTATATTTATTACGCATGATGGACAGTACCCCTTACTATCTTGATGAAATCGTAAGTACATATCTTTCTGCACAGCAAGTTGATGTTAGTAAAATTAAAAAACTATGGTTCAACTCACTGGATAAGCAGTCAAAATTCGTATTGTTTAGTGGGATAGAAAACGCAAAAACGAGCATTTTGGCCGATAGTCGATATGAACTGGAGGCCGTCACTGGGCGAAGCACAGAGGTTCAGCGCTGGGTTGTATTAGCGTTGGCTGCGGATGCTGCAAAATATGGTCAAGGCCATCAGTTATTCGCCAGTACATCCGCAGATACTATTCAATCCGGCATAATAGCTGCTAAATATCCAGGATCTTGTCCGGCACTTGATAAGCTGGATTTCCATGATTATTGGAGAGTCATAAAATTGTGCGCAATTATTTTATGGTGTATGGGATTTGTAAGTCTCGTACCACTGGAACTGTTCCAAAGTCACCCCTGGTATACGTTTACACCTTTAGTTATTGGTATTCCGGTTATTTATACGGCGGTTATGATTTTTTCTTTTATGCTGAGTCATAATATAGAGGAGGAAATGGATATTTATTACTCTCAGTTTTTATGAGGTAAGCGCCCTGACGGGCGCTCTTGCTTCTTTGACTCTCTTTGTGACAGGAGAGCATTAGTCGGTTCAGGATTTATTTAACCGTCCAACCCTTATAACTGCCGACGTTGTTTTTATCGATCATCGTCACCGGGATCAGCACGGGTTCTTTCGGAGCGGGTTTCCCCTGCAATATGTCATAGCCGATTTCGACCGCTTTGGCAGCCATCACCTGCGGATCTTGTGCCGGAGTCGCCACAAATAGTGAGTTTTCGCGCTTAAGCGCTTCTTCACCGTCCGGGGATCCATCTACGCCGACAATAAAGAATTCGCTACGCTGCGCCTGTTTTGCCGCCAGATCGGCACCGATCGCCGTCGGATCGTTAATGGCGAATACGCCGTCGATCTTCGGATTCGCCGCCAGCAACGCGGTCATGATCTCCAGCCCGCCTTCGCGACTGCCTTTGGCGTTTTGGTTATGCGACAGCACCTTGATGTCCGGGTGGCGTTTGAACTCAGTCTGGCAGCCTTCCACGCGGTTCTGGACGGCGGAAACCGGCGGCCCGTTGATGATGACGACGTTGCCTTTGCCTTTCAGGCGGTCGGTAATGTATTTACAGGCCATTTCACCTGCCTGGGTGTTATCGGAGGTAATGGTCGCGTCTGCGCCTTCCGCCGCCACGTCAACGGCAACCACCACGATCCCGGCGTCTTTCGCGCGTTTTACCGCCGGGCCGATGCCTTTGGAGTCGGCGGCGTTAAGGATAATCATGTCGACTTTTGCGGCAATAAAGTTGTCGATCTGCGACACCTGTTGCCCCAAATCGTAACCGCTGGAAACCAGCGTTACTTTAACGCTATCACCTGCCAGCTTGCGTGCTTCCAGCTCCGCGCCTTTGGTGATCTGCACGAAGAACGGGTTGGCCAGATCGCCCACCGTAACGCCGATCGATTTCAGTTCTTTTGCCTGCACAAACGGAGCTGCAGCAAGCAGGGCGCCAGCACAGAGCGCGGTTACTAATGGCTTCAAACGCATACTCGTTTCCTCACGTAGGGTATTGTTGTTATACGCCTGATGGCGCTGCGCTTATCAGGCCTACGAATGATTAGGCCAGTAAGCTTGTCTATGCACTTTGATGGTGTCGGGTACGGTATTTGTCGATCAGCACCGCTATGATGATCACCGCCCCTTTGATCACCAGTTGCCAGAAATAGGAGACGCCCATCAGCGTCATGCCGTTATTGAGCGTGGCGATTATCAACGCCCCCACCAGCGTGCCGGTGATAGTGCCGATCCCGCCAACAAAGCTGGTGCCGCCGAGGATCACCGCCGCGATGGCGTCCAGCTCGTAACCCATACCTAAGTTGCCGTTGGCGCTATACAGCCGCGAGGCGCTCATCACCCCGCCAAGACCTGAGAGCAAACCGCTCATGCCGTAGACGAACAGCAGCACCAGCCACACTTTGATCCCGGTTAAACGTGCGGCCTGCATATTGCCGCCGACCGCGTAGATATGAACGCCGAGCGTGGTGCGGCGCAGAATGAACCAGCACACCACCACCACCGCCAGCGCAATGACCACCAGCCACGGAACCGGGCCGAGATAGTTGTTACCGATCCACTCAAAGCTGATGTTGGAGTTAATCACCGTGGTGCCATCGGCCAACAGATAGGCTGCGCCGCGCAGAGCGGTATAGGTTCCAAGCGTGACGATAAACGGCGGCAGCCCGGCAAAAGCCACCAGCGCACCGTTAAACAGCCCCAGCATCAGGCCGAGCATCAGCGCCGCCGGAATCGACAGCATGGCAAACTCAGGAATAAGAGAAACGACCATCGCCGCAACGGCGGTGGTGCCGAGAATCGAGCCAACCGAGAGATCAATCCCGCCGGTCAAAATGATGAAGGTCATGCCCGCCGCCAGCACGATGTTGATTGAGGCCTGACGGGTAATATTCAGCAGGTTGCTTTCGGTAAAAAAGTTAGGCGCGATAAAGCCAAATACCGCCACAATCAGGATGAGAATCGGTAAGATACCGACCGTTTGCATCAGATCGCTCATCAGCATTTTTTTTGCGGAGGCGGACTTCGCCACCTGCTGGGGAGTGGTTGGATTATTCATGGGGCACCGCCTGATGGTGGGAGTCGTTCACGCCGGTTGCCAGCGTCATAATATTTTCCTGGGTAATACTTTGTCCGTTCAGCTCGCCGGCAATGCTGCCTTCCCGCATGACGTACACGCGATCGCTCATACCGACGACTTCCGGCAGTTCGCTGGAGATCATCAGGATCGCTACGCCTTTGCGCGCCATATCGTTCATGATCCGGTAGATCTCGCTTTTGGCACCGACGTCCACGCCGCGCGTGGGTTCATCGAGGATCAAAATACGTGGGCCGATCGCGACCCAGCGTGAAATCAGCAGTTTTTGCTGATTTCCGCCGGACAGCCCACCCGCGCGTACCTGTGCGTGCGGAACGCGGATGTTGAGCAGCTTGATGGCGTCATCGGAAATAGCCTGCGCCTTTTTGCGATCAAGCATGCCCCAGTTGGCGTCACGCTCCAGCGTTGCCATGGTGATGTTTTCTGCCGCTGCCAGCTCTAAAAATAATCCCTGTTCTTTGCGGTTTTCCGTCAGAAAGCCAATGCCGTGGTCAATCGCCTCGCGGGGGGAGTGGATCACTACCGGTTCACCGTCTACTTCAATCATGCCGCCGATGGCTTTACGCACGCCAAAAATAAGCTGAGCCAGTTCAGAACGCCCGGCACCGACTAACCCGGCCAGGCCGACGATCTCCCCGGAGCGCACCAGCAAGCTGCACGGCTGGACTTTATGGCCGTCGGTCAGGTGATGAACATTGAGGCGTGCTTTACCTAAGGGAATGTCGCGCTCTTTGTTGAACAGATCGCTCAACGGACGGCCCACCATCATGCGTACCAGCTCCGAGGCGTTGAGCTTGTCGCGGGTCAGGCTGCCAACATATTGCCCGTCACGCAGGACGCTGACGCGGTCCGAAAGTTCGTACACTTCCGCCATGCGATGGCTGATGTAGATAATCGCCATCCCCTCATCGCGCAGGCGCATGATCAGTTCAAACAGGCGGTGGGTTTCACGTGAGGAGAGGGCGGCGGTGGGTTCATCCATTACCAGAATGCGGCTGTTACGGTGCAGGGCGCGGGCAATTTCCACCTGCTGCTGTTCGGCGATGGTCAACGTCATCACACGGTCGCTAGCCTTAAACTGGGCGCCGAGTCGGTCGATGACTTTCTGCGACTGCATGACCATCTCTTTACGCTGGACCAGCCCGCCGCGCGACAGCTCGCTGCCAAGAAAGATATTTTCCGCTACCGTCAGGTTCGGCGCGAGCTGCATCTCCTGATAAATCAGCGTGATGCCTGCGCTAAGCGCATCTTTAGGACCGCGAATATGGAATGGCTGACCGTCAATCAGGATCTCACCGCTGGTGGCGGTATAGGCGCCCGCGAGGATCTTCATCAGGGTGCTCTTCCCCGCGCCATTCTCGCCCATCAGGGCATGAATCTCGCCCGGCCAGACCGTTAAATCGACCCCTTTCAGTGCGTAAAATTTGCCAAACGCTTTAGCAATGTTGCGCATCTCCAGAACCGGTGTCCTGCTCATGGCGGATCTCCTGTGGGGTGGCCGATATCAGCAGTCCATCACAGGAATGTAAATGCAAAATGTCAGAAGCCGTTCATATTTGTCATATTGCGATTTTTCTTCACGGAGCGTGATATGCCGCAACCGGGACGTCACTTTTTCGCCAGTGCGCGCGGACGATTGCTGTTCTTCAATCTGCTGGTGGTGGCTGTCACGCTGATGGTGAGCGGCGTGGCGGTGCTGGGTTTTCAGCATGCCAGTCAGATTCAGGAGCAGGTGCAGCAGCAAACCGTTGACGACATGACCGGCAGCATGAACCTGGCGCGGGATACGGCGAATGTGGCGACAGCGGCGGTGCGGTTGTCGCAGGTGGTCGGGGCGCTGGAATACAAAGGGGAAGCGGAGCGGCTGCAGGAGACGCAAAGGGCGCTGAAGCAGTCGCTGGAACAACTGGCTACCGCGCCGCTGGCACAGCAAGAGCCGGTGCTGGTCGAGCGTATTATCCAGCGCAGTAATGAACTACAAAGAAGCGTAGAAGGGATGTTGCAGCGCGGGCAGCGGCGACACCTGGAGCGTAACGCGTTGCTCAGTTCGCTGTATCAAAATCAAAGCTATTTACGTCATCTGCAAAAGTTGACCGGCGCGCAGGATGATGCGCTGCTGGGGCAGATGGACCGCTTAATTGTTGCCGCCATCGACACGCCCACGCCGCGTTCGGTGGTGAAACAACTGGATGCGGTGATGCCTGCGCTTCCCTTGCGGCATGCTAGTCCGCTGATTAGCGGTATCCTCAACGACTTCAACCAGGAGCTGCATAAGCTGGAGCCGCTCTCTTCCGCGCTGGAGCAGAGCGATTTGGCCATCAACTGGTATATGTTTCATATCAAAGCGCTGGTGGCGATCCTCAACAGCGATATCAATCAGTATGCCTCGCAGGTGGCGCTGATCTCAGAGCAGCGGGTGGCGCAAAGCCATCAGGAACTGCAATCCGGCGCGTTGTTTATTTTAGTGTTTGCGCTGCTGGCGGTGGTGATCACCGGTTTTGCCGGGTGGTATATCTACCGTAATCTCGGTTCCAACCTGACGGCCATTTCACGGGCGATGACCCGGCTGGCGCACGGTGAATCAGACGTCTGCGTCCCGGCCCTGCAGCGTCGCGATGAGCTGGGCGAGCTGGCCCGCGCTTTTAGCGTCTTTGCCCGTAACACCGCGTCGCTGGAGCACACAACCCGACTGCTAAAAGAAAAAACCAGCCAGATGGAAATCGATCGCACCGAACGTCAGGGGCTGGAAGAAGCGCTGTTGCACAGCCAAAAGCTGAAGGCGGTGGGGCAACTGACGGGTGGATTAGCACATGATTTCAATAACCTGCTGGCGGTTATTATTGGCAGTCTGGATCTGGTGAATCCGGAGTCGCCCGATGCGCCACGGGTCAATCGGGCGCTAAAAGCCGCCGAGCGTGGGGCGTTGCTTACCCAGCGACTGCTGGCCTTTTCGCGCAAACAGTCGTTGCACCCTCATGCGGTGGAGCTGAAAACGCTGCTGGAAAATCTGGGCGAACTGATGCGCCACTCTCTTCCGGCCATGTTGACGCTGGAGATTGAAGCTCAGTCTCCCGCCTGGCCCGCGTGGATTGACGTCAGCCAACTGGAAAACGCTATTATCAATCTGGTGATGAACGCCCGTGACGCCATGGACGGGCAGGCGGGCACGATTAAAATCCGTACCTGGAATCAGCGGGTCACGCGCAGCGATGGGCGCAAGCAGGATATGGTGATGCTGGAGGTTGCCGACCAGGGGAGCGGGATGTCACAGGAGGTGAAAGCCCAGGTCTTCGAGCCGTTTTTCACCACCAAACAGACCGGTAGCGGCAGCGGACTGGGGCTGTCGATGGTTTACGGTTTTGTGCGCCAGTCCGGAGGTCGGGTGGAGATTGAAAGCGCTCCCGGGCAGGGAACGACGGTCAGGCTACAACTGCCTCGCGCCGTTGTGCCGGTGCAGGCTCAGGCAGAACCGGTGGCGGTACATGCGGCGAACAGCGGTGAAAAACTGGTGTTGGTGCTTGAAGATGAAGCCGATGTACGCCAGACGTTGTGCGAGCAGTTACACCTGCTGGGCTACCTGACGTTAGAGGCCGCCAACGGCGAACAGGCGATGCATATGCTGGCGGCTTCATCCGAGATTGATATTTTAATCAGCGACTTAATGCTACCAGGAGGGTTGAGCGGCGTGGATGTGGTGAATCATGCGCTGGCACATTATCCGCAGTTGTCCATCCTGCTGATTAGCGGTCAGGATTTACGTCCGGCGCATAACCCAGCGTTGCCGGATGTGGCGCTATTGCGTAAGCCTTTTACTCGGGGAGAGCTGGCGCAGGCGCTGCGGCATTCGCGTAATTGAGATTCCTCCGCTACCCGCGCAAATACGCTTTGATTACCGTGGGGCGAGTTTCTTGATGAGGCTGGTTTTATGCAACGCTCCGCGACATTCCTTCTTTTTAGTTTGCTAATGCTGACCACCGTATCGGCACAGGCGGATATTATCGATGACGCCATTGGTAATATTCAGCAGGCGATTAACGACGCATACAAACCGGACAACGGGCGGGATTATGATGACTCCCGTGATGAAAGCTGGCAGCGCCAGATGAGTGACGACCGGCGCAGGCAATATGACAATCGCCGCCGCCAGTTTGAAGATCGACGTCGCCAACTGGATGACCGCCAGCGCCAGCTCGATCAAGAACGGCGTCAGTTAGAAGACGAAGAGCGCAGAATGGAAGAAGATTACGATCGTTAGCGAAATCTTTCGCTGGCAAGATTATAGACTTCACTACGCTCGCGTTTACCGACGGCAACGACCACGATGACCAGGGTGTCGTCAATGACTTGATAAACAAGACGAAACCCTGATGTTCGTAGTTTGATTTTGTAGCAATCTTTTATTCCCCTGAGCTTTGCTGAAGGAATATGCGGATTTTCACAGCATTTCTTTAGTTTTTTGGCAAATTGCTGCTGAATGGCTTTATCAAGTTTTTGCCATTCTTTCAGCGCATCTTCCCTGAACTTTACCGTATAACTCATAAGTAGCTGTCCAGATCCACATCCACCAGGGGTTGTTGGCTACGTTCATGGACTAATTTAACCAGCTGTTGATCGTCCAGCGCATCGAGCATTTTTTCGTAAAGCTCTGCTGGCACGCAATAAAAAGCGGGCTGGTTACGGTTCAGAATTGCGACCGGAAACCCATCTCCTGCGCTAACAGTCGCCATCGGGTTCTTTTTTAGCTCACTCACACTCGCGGTGGTATCGCTTAAAATGATATGCGGCATAACCTCTCCTAAAGACCATTTAACTGGTCTTAATATAGGATTTAAGAGACCTGTTAACAAGTCTTATTGTCCGGGAAATTACTCCAGCACAATCTCCATTCCGTCATATCCTGCCTCAATCCCTACTGGTAGCGGATGTTCCATCATCCACAGGTCAAACTGATGGCTGATATGCGTCAGGATCACCCGTGGGCAGCGGATAACTTCGTTTAAGGCGATAACGGTGTTTAAATCACAATGATTGCGCGGTGGCTCGGCGCGCGGGGCATGGCTGCAGTCGATGATAATCACCTGAGGCTGGTTATTGTGGAGAAACTTCAACGTCTTGTCGGGAAGTACGGCGGTATCGGAGAGCCACGCCACGCGGCTATGTGCGGTCTCCAGCAGATAACCAAACGTCAGCTTTGAATGGTTGAGCGGTAGCGGTGTTACCTGCAATCCTTGCAGGTCGAACACCACGAACGGTGCCACGGTATGGCTAAAATCGAGGATGCCGGGATGCTTAAACAGATCGTCGCAACCCTGTTCATCCGACGGACCGTACACCGGGATAGTCGCCCCCACACCCCAGCGCAACGGAAACAGCCCTTGCACATGATCCATATGATAGTGGGTCAGTAGAAACTGCTGGAAGCTGCCCGCCGGCCAGTCGTCCATCAGATGTGGGAGCCCTGCGTCCAGCAGCGTCACCGTATTATTGAACTTGACCACCCCGCTACAAGGGCGTCGACGGTATTGCGCCTGTAAGCGTGCTCGTTGGCAGGCCGCACAGTCGCAGCCATATGTCGGCACCAGCTGCGCGCCGCCCGTTCCCGTCAGCGTAATGGTCAGACTCATGGCTCCCCCTACAACGGTTTAGTGAAGCGAAAATGGCTCTGGGTATAGCCTTCGCGCTGATAAAAACGGTGAGCGTTAAGGCGTTGAGTGCTGGTGGAAAGCTCGGTCATCTCTGCACCCGCTTCGCGCGCGGTGGCTTCGGCCCAGGCCAGTAACTGACTGCCTACCGTTAATCCTCGCGCCTGCGGCATCACCACCAGTTCCTGTATTTCGCCAATCCAGTTAGCGTGGTGCAGATGAAACTGCAGGTGCAGACCGATCAAGCCGACGACCTGTCCGTCGAGCAGCGCCAGTTGGTAGTGCATATTGGGATCTTGCAGATTTGCGGCGTACCCGGCACTAAAGGCCTGCAGGTCGAATTGACCCTGTTTCAACTCACAGATGAGCGCATAAACCGCATCGGTATCGTATAGCGTTGCGCGGCGTAATTCACAGACAGACATGTTTCTTCTCCTTGCGTCCCATCAGTGTGAGTAGTGTATCGACAGACTGTAGCAAACTTCCATCGTTGTTCAGGACGTGGCAGTCATACGGGGCGTAGCGGGCTGCGCGCTCAAGACGGGCGGCGATTTCCGTTTCGCTCTCCCGTCCACGAGCTTGCAAGCGCTGGCGTAAAATCGCCGGAGAAACCTGTAAGCAAATGGAGAGTAAAGATGTGCCGTAACGGGCCTGCGCCTGGGGCAGATGTGCTCGCGAGCCGTTGACCACCACATCAAAACCGGCGTGTAGCCAGAGGTCAATCTCCACGCCAACGCCGTAGTAGAAGCCATTGGCGTGCCAGCTCAGTGCCAGCAGGTTCTGCCCGGCGCGGGTAAAAAATTCTTGTTCGCTCAGCGCAATATGATTTTCATTCCCGGCGTTGGCGGCGCGGGTGATGTAACGGTGCGCCACCAGCAGTTGCGCCGGTTCCTGCTGGCGGAGTTCGGCCAGCAGACTGTCCTTACCGGAGCCGGATGGCCCCATCAGCCAGATCAGTTTACCCATAGTCAGAATACCCTTTTGCCCTGACGCCAGACGTGGTCGATATGGATGTTGCCGCCTTTGCGGTGTGCCAGCACCAGATCCGCGCGTTTGCCTTCGGCTACAACGCCACGATCGTCGAGATTTAATGCCCGCGCCGGATTGCGGGTCACCATGTGAATGGCCTGCGGCAGGGTAAAGCGGTTGGCGTCGTCATCCGCCACGCGAAATGCCGCGTCGAGCAGGCTGGCGGGGTAGTAATCGGAAGAAAGAATATCCAGTAGCCCCAGCTCAGCCAGCTTATGCGCCGCCACATTGCCGGAATGAGATCCTCCGCGCACGATGTTCGGCGCGCCCATCAGCACGTTCATACCATGCTGGCGCGAGGCTTCAGCCGCTTCGAAGGTGGTGGGAAATTCGGCGATCACGCTGCCAAGCTGGTGCGATTCCAGCACATGATCATGGGTGGCATCATCATGGCTCGCCAGCGCAATCTGGCGCTCACGACACATCTGGGCAATCGCCGCGCGATTGGGCTGTGACCAACGCGCCGCCAGCGCTAACTGTTCTTCTTCATAGCGGGCCATCTGCTCGTCGGTGAGCGAATACTTGCCTTGATAATACTCGCGGTACTTCTCGCGATTGGCGAACTGACGCTGGCCTGGCGAGTGATCCATCAGCGACACCAGCGTTACCGGCTCGCGGCTGACCAGTTTTTCAAACAGCGGCAGGGTAGTGTGATGCGGCAGCTCACAGCGCAGGTGTAGGCGATGCTCGGCGCGATTGACCCCGCGCTTTTGCGTCTCTTCGACTGCATTGATCATCTTCTCCAGATTTTCCAGACGGTCGCCGCCGTCGCGTACATCGCCAATTGCCACCGCGTCCAGCACGGTGGTAATGCCGCTGGCGACCATTAGCGCGTCGTGACTGCTCATCGCCGAGTGGGCAGGCCAGTCTACCTTCGGGCGCGGGGTGAAAAATTTGTCGAGATTATCGGTATGCAGCTCGATAAGCCCTGGTAGCAGCCAGCCGCCTTCGCCGTCCAGCGCCTCAGGTAGACGGCTCTGGGTTTCGGCAAAGGCGCGAATAACGCCGCCCTCAATTTCCAGCGATCCTTGCACCACTTCATCTTCCAGCACCAGCTTTACGTTGTTAATAATCATGCTGTGGTTCCCATCAGGTGCAGACGATCCGCTACGCGGTCGCGCACGGTTTGATCGTGAAAAATGCCGACAATGGCCGCGCCGCGGGCTTTCGCTTCTTCAATCAATGCAACGACGGCGGCGCTATTTTTGGCGTCCAATGAGGCGGTAGGCTCATCGAGTAGCAGAATCGGGTAATCGACGATAAACCCGCGGGCGATGTTGACGCGCTGCTGCTCGCCACCGGAAAAGGTTGATGGCGCAAGGTGCCACAGGCGTTCCGGTACGTTCAGGCGGGTAAGCAGGTTAGCTGCTTTGGCTGTACACTCCTCACGGGAGACCCCCAGATCCAGCAGCGGTTGCATCACCACGTCCAGCGCGGAAATCCTCGGGATCACGCGCAGGAACTGGCTCACCCAGCCGATGGTTGAACGGCGAACCTCCAGTACTTTGCGCGCCGGGGCCTGCACCAGATCGACCCATTCATCGCTGTGGCGGATGTGGATGTGTCCTTCATCCGGCAGGTAGTTGGCGTACAGCGAACGCAGCAATGTAGATTTGCCGCTGCCCGAGTGACCGTGCAGCACCACGCATTCGCCGCTTTTAACGTCCAGAGTGGCGTTTTGCAGCACCGGCAGACGCACGCCGTTTTGCTGATGCAGGACAAAGGTTTTACTGACATTTTCAACGCGGATCGCGTTCATTTTTAGCCTCTTTAGACATTTTTGCGTTCAATTGCCTGATGGCGCTTCGCTTATCAGGCCTACAACCAATGACGCTCCGTAGGCCGGATAAGACGTAGCCGCCATCCGGCACAAGCGATGCCGCTCCGTAGGCCGGATAAGGCATAGCCACCATCCGGCACAAGCGATGCCGCTCCGTAGGCCGGATAAGACGCAGCCGCCATCCGGCGCAAGCGATGCCACTCCGTAGGCCGGATAAGGCGTAGCCGCCATCCGGCACAAGCGATACCACTCCGTAGGCCGGATAAGGCATAGCCACCATCCGGCACAAGCGATACCGCTCCGTAGGCCGGATAAGGCATAGCCGCCATCCGGCGCAACAAAAAATCAGTTCTGCAACACCGACGACACCAGCAACTGGGTATACGGATGATGCGGGTCGTCGAGCACGCGGTCGGTTAACCCACTTTCCACCACCTGACCTTGCTTCATCACCAGCAAACGGTCCGCCAGCAGGCGCGCGACGCCCAAATCGTGGGTGACAATCACTACCGCCAGATCCAGTTCCACCACCAGGCCGCGCAGCAGGTCCAGCAGTTTGGCCTGTACGGAAACGTCCAGCCCGCCGGTAGGTTCGTCCATAAACACCAGTTTGGGATGGGTGACGAGGTTGCGGGCAATCTGCAGGCGCTGCTGCATGCCGCCAGAAAAGGTGGTGGGCAGATCGTCGATACGCGAGGCAGGGATCTCCACCTCCTCCAGCCAACGCTGCGCGGTGGCGCGAATGTCGCCATAGTGGCGCGCGCCGGTGGCCATCAGACGTTCGCCGATATTGCCGCCTGCGGAGACCTGACGGCGAAGGCCATCCAGCGGATGCTGATGCACCACGCCCCATTCGGTGCGCAGCAGACGGCGACGGTCGGCCTCATTCATGCCGTACAGCGAACGGTTCTGATACAAAATCTCACCGCTCTGCGGCGTCAGCCGTGAAGAGATCGATTTCAGCAGCGTGGTTTTGCCGGAACCGGACTCGCCGACGATGCCCAGCACTTCGCCTGGCCACAGGTCAAAAGAGACATCGCTGAAGCCTTTGCCCGGCGCGTAGAGATGGGTCAGGTTGTTGACTGAAAGCAGCGGTTGCGTCATTTGCTGAGGGCCTCGCTCTGTTGGCGGCAGTAGTCGGTGTCGGAGCAGACAAACATGCGTTTGCCGGTGTCATCGAGCACCACTTCATCGAGATAGCTGTGGGTTGAGCCGCAGATGGCGCAAGGCTCATCCCAGCTCTGCACGGTAAACGGGTGATCGTCGAAATCGAGGCTCTCCACGCGGGTGTAAGGTGGAACGGCATAGATACGCTTTTCGCGGCCAGCGCCAAACAGTTGCAGGGCTGGCATCATGTCCATCTTTGGATTGTCGAATTTCGGGATGGGCGACGGGTCCATGACGTAGCGGTCATTGACCTTCACCGGATAGGCGTAAGTGGTGGCGATATGGCCGAAGCGGGCGATATCTTCATACAGTTTCACCTGCATGATGCCGTACTCTTCCAGCGCGTGCATGGTGCGAGTTTCCGTTTCACGCGGTTCGATAAAGCGCAGCGGCTCAGGGATCGGTACCTGGAAGATGATTATCTGATCTTCCACCAGCGGCGTTTCCGGGATGCGGTGGCGGGTCTGGATCAGCGTCGCATCTTCCGTACGCTCAGTGGTATTCACCCCGGTCACACGCTTGAAGAAATTACGAATCGACACGGCGTTAGTGGTGTCGTCTGCGCCCTGGTCAATCACCTTCAGTACGTCCGGCTCGCCAATCACGCTGGCGGTAAGCTGAATACCGCCGGTTCCCCAGCCGTAGGGCATCGGCATTTCACGTCCGCCAAACGGGACCTGGTAACCGGGGATTGCCACCGCTTTCAGAATTGCGCGGCGGATCATGCGTTTGGTCTGCTCATCAAGATAGGCAAAGTTGTAGCCGGAGAGGTTAGTGGTCACGGGTGGCCTCCTGTTGCAGGCGTTTGAGCAGTTCCAGTTCGGCCTGGAAATCGACGTAATGGGGAAGTTTGAGGTGCGAAACAAAACCCGCCGCCTCGACGTTATCCGCATGCGCCAGCACGAACTCTTCGTCCTGCGCCGGTCCTGTGACCGTTTCATCGTATTCGGCTGCCTGTAGGGCGCGGTCCACCAGCGCCATCGCCATCGCTTTACGTTCGCTCATACCGAACACCAGCCCGTAGCCGCGGGTAAAATGGGGAGATTCGTTTTCTGGTGCGACAAACCCGTTCACCATTTCGCATTCGGTCATCAGCAGTTCGCCGACGTTCACCGCAAATCCCAGCTCTTCCGGTACGGTTTCCAGTGCCACATAGCCGCTGCGGATTTCGGCGGCAAACGGGTGGTTGCGCCCGTAGCCGCGCTGGGTGGAGTAGGCCAGCGCCAGCAGATAGCCCTCATCACCGCGCATCAGCTGTTGCAGACGTGAAGCACGTGAGCAGGGGTAAACCGGCGGCGTGCGGGTGATGTCGTCGGGTGTCGCGCCATCATCCTCTTCACGCTTTGCCAGCCCCTGGTTGGCCAGCAGGGAAAAAACGTGCGGGGAGGCATCCTGCGCGCCGTCTGCGCTGCGCAGAGGCGGCGTTTCGCCATTGGCCAGCAGGGTAAAATCCAGCAAGCGATGGGTGTAGTCATAGGTTGGACCCAACAGTTGCCCGCCGGGAATATCTTTGTAGACCGCCGAGATTCGGCGCTCAAGGCGCATTTCTGCGCTGTTAACCGGTTCACTGACCGCCACTTTTGCCAGCGTAGTGCGGTAGGCGCGGAGCAAGAAGATGGCTTCGACGTTATCGCCGCTGGCCTGCTTCAGCGCCAGTGCCGCCAGTTCGCGGTCGGCAATGCCGCCTTCGGTCATCACCCGGTCAACGGCCAGGCTCATCTGCTGTTCGATTTGCGCCACGCTCAGTTCAGCTATGGTTTCATCGCCCCGGCGTCGGTTTTCCTGTAGGGCGTGGGCGTTGGCTATCGCCTTTTCGCCCCCTTTGACGGCGACGTACATCAGCACACCTCCACATGAGTGGTTCGCGGAATAGCCAGCAGGCGTTCGCCACAGGTGAGGATCAGATCGACCCCCAGTGGGAACGGATGCGGGCGTTCGGTGAGTTCGTGAATCAGGTATTCCGGCAGTTGGGGCGCGATCATGCGCTCTTCGGCGATGCCCGCGCCGGTCAGACGTAGCATGCGTCCGCCGCTTAAGCCAGAGACCTGCACAATCAGCGTGGCGCTGGTCTCTGGCGCAACGGCTGAACCGGCGGAGAGGGCGTTAAGCTGTTCGCTGCTGATGCGCTCGTCGGCGACGGCAAAGGCCGCCAGCTGCGGCTGATCCACCAGCGGCGCGTTGGTATGAAAACGCAGGTTCTGGCGGGCAATATCGTTATCCATCGACGGCGCCAGCCAGACCGGCGTGTCGCCATCGACCAGGGTCAGCAGCACGCTGGTGGTCGCCAGACCCAGCGGCTGCCAGCCGTGTTTCAGTTGATGCAGGGCGACGATCACGCCCGGTTCGCTCATGGCTTTCAGCAGGCGACGAAAGCTCTGCTGAGCATCCTGAACGGGTAAATTAAAAGCGGTCAGAAGTGCTGTAGATCGTGTCATGCGTTATCTCCGCGTACCAGCGTGAAGAAGTCGACCCGGCTGGCGTTGACTTCGGCACGGCGTGCGTTAATCAGCGCATCGCGTTCCGCTTCCAGCGGGGCAATTAAGGTTTCCATTAGGTTCTGGAAATGCGTTTGTTCCTGCAGCAGTGCGTCAATCACCGCGCACTGCTCGGCATGGTGTTTATTGCGTCCCAGCAGGTAGCTGTAACCCAGCGTGCCGCTCTTCAGGCGTACCACTGCGCGGGTAAGCGTGGTGTCGCCAGCAAAGAAGCGGTTGCCGGTACCGCCCATACGGGCCTGGATCTGCATCAGTCCGCTTTCCGGAGCGCGGATAAGTTCATAGTCCGGCGTTAGTTTGAGCGCGGTGATGCGGGCGTTCAGGGCATCGGCATTGCTGTAAGCCAGCGCGCGCATCCAGCGCTGGCGGGTGGCGGTATCGAAATGCATTCAGTGCTCCATAGTGAATTCGATCATGTCGGCGCGGGTCAGGCTGACGGAGTATTCCGCCGCGTGTTCTTCGCCTTCACGGTGGTTCAGGGTGCGCACGCACAGCAGCGGCGCCATATTGGGGATTTCCAGTACCTTGCTCTCTTTGGCCTGCGCGCGGCGGGCGCTGATGCGCGTTTGCGTGCGTAGCAGCGTCAGACCGGACTGTTCGCGCAGGTAGTCATGCAGTGAACCGCTGTTGAAGCCTTGCAGCAGCGGCCACAGCGAGAGGTCGGAAAAATAGTGGTCGATCTGGCACAGTGCGATGCCGTTAACCCGGCGCAGGGTGCGCAGGTGAATCACGTTATCGCCCTCGTTTATGCTGAGCGCATCGGCAATGTGGCTGGAGGCCGGACGCAGCACCGCCAGCAGTTTTTCGCTGGTGGGGTGGCTGCCCTGGTCCAGCAGGTTCTGACTAAAGCGCGCCTGGGCATTCAGCGGGTAATCGAACGGGCGCATCAGCACCAGCACGCCGACGCCCTGGCGACGTTGCACCCAACCGCGCTCAACCAACTGGTCAATGGCGCGGCGCAGGGTGTGGCGGTTTACCTCGTAGCGCGCGGCAAGCTGCTGCTCGGCGGGCAGATAGTCACCGCAGCGATAATGTTGACGTAGCTCCTGCTCAAGTCTCGCGGCAATTTCCTGATAACGCGTTGGATAACTGGTCGGATGTGTAGACAAGTGCATAGCAATCAATGCCTCGCTAATCAGATAAAGTGCTTACGCAAACGCTGGGAAAGAAAATCCAGCAGGCTGACGGTGACGATGATTAACACCATCAGGGCGCAGGTTTGCTGGAACTGAAAGCCGCGAATTGCCTCCCATAAGGTCACGCCAATACCGCCTGCACCCACCATGCCGACCACCGTGGCCGAGCGAACGTTGGATTCAAAGCGATACAGCGAGTAGGAAATAAGCAGCGGCATGACCTGTGGCAGAACGCCGTACAGAATCTCTTCAATTTTGTTGGCACCGGTGGCGCGAATGCCTTCTACCGGACCTGGCTCAATAGCTTCTACCGCTTCGGAAAGCAGCTTGGAGAGCACCCCGGTAGTGTGGATAAACAGCGCCATCACCCCGGCGAATGGGCCTAACCCGACGGCGACCACAAACAGCATGGCGAAGACCATTTCATTGATGGCGCGGCAGGCGTCCATCAGGCGACGCATCGGCTGGTAAATCCACCACGGCACGAGGTTATCGGCGCACATCAGGCCGAAGGGAATTGATAGCACAACGGCAAGGGCAGTCCCCCAGACGGCAATTTGCAGGGTGACGGCCATTTCACCGAGATAGTCCTGCCACTGGCTGAAGTCCGGCGGGAAGAAGTCGGCGGCGAAGGTCGCCATATTGCCGGAATCCTGGATCAGCGTGAGCGGGGCCATTTCGGCACCTTTCCACGAGACCACCAGCACGGCGAGAAGAATGGCCCAGCTCAGCAGCGAGAACCAGCTACGTTTGGGCGGGGCGACGGTGATGGTTTGCATGTTTAGCTCCTGGGTGTCGATGTTTCGGGTCTGTTGTAGGCCGGATAAGGTGCTGGCACCGCCATCCGGCATGGAATCCCTTGCATTGCCTGATGGCGCTGCGCTTATCAGGCCTACAATTTGGTCACCAGGTTTACTGCACCGCTTTGGTGACGCTGGTCATAGCGCCCAGTGCGGCGGTCAGACGGTCAAGGTCATCGAGCTGCGCTTTCAATGCCGAGGTTTTGCTGGTTTTCTCTTCCTCGTTCAGCCCTTTGTTGTCCTTCACACCCTGCATCTCTTTAAACAGTGCCAGCTGGCGAATCGGCACCAGTTGCAGATCGCTGGAGGCGCGGAACGGTGCCCATCCCAGGCGTTCCAGTACGGTTTTCTGTTCCGGCGTTTTGCCGTAATTCATAAAGAAGTCGTACACCTTGTCCTTGGTGGTTTCGGAGAGGTTTTTACGCCAGACGATCGGATCGCCCGGGATCAGCGGCGACTTCCAGATCACCTTCAGTTCTTTCAGTTTTTCCGGCGCGGAAGTTTTCAGCTTGTCGAGGTTTTCGGTGTTGTTGGTGGCGACATCGACCTGCTTGTTGGCGACGGCCAGCGCGTTGGTTTCGTGTCCGGCGTTAACGGTGCGTTTGAAGTCGCTGGCGGAGATGTTGTTTTTGGCGAAGACGTAGTAACCGGGGACGAGGAAGCCTGACGTTGAGTTGGGATCGCCGTTGCCGAAGGTCAGATCCTTACGTTTGGCGATCAGATCGTTCAGGTTATTGATCGGACTGTCTTTGTTAACGATCAACACGCTCCAGTAACCTGGGGATCCGTCGGCGGCGACGGTCTGGGCAAACACTTGCCCATTAGCGCGATCCACCGCTTCCATTGCCGAGAGGTTGCCGTACCAGGCGATATCAACTTTGTTAAAGCGCATTCCCTGGATGATCCCGGCGTAGTCCGGGGCGAAGAAGGCGTTCACTTTCACGCCCAGTGATTTTTCCATGTCCTTCAGGAACGGTTCCCACTGCGGTTTCAGGTTTTGCTGTGATTCGGTCGAAATAATGCCAAAGTTCAGCGCTTTTTCCTGCTCTTCGGCATGGGCCGGGGTGAGCAGTGTGCTGAGACTAAACATGCTGGTGAAAGCCAGCGCGGCAACGGTCTTATAGCTCATTTCCATTCCTCATTGTGGGGATGTCAGGCAGCCTGCGCGTTCTGTTCGACGCGGTTCATGCTGCGGTAGAGATGGTCAAAACGATCGTTATCAAAATGCTGGCTGCTGCCATCAAAGAAGACGTTGCCCTGGCGCAGCGCGACGATGCGTTCGCAGTAGCGCAGGGCGTAATCCACCTGATGCAGCGTGACGACCACGGTGATGCCGTCGGTCTGGTTTATGTCGCGTAGGGTGTCCATCACGATCCGTGCGGATTCCGGGTCCAGCGAAGCAATCGGCTCATCGGCGAGGATCACTTTGGCCTGCTGCATCAGCGCGCGGGCGATTGCGACACGCTGCTGCTGACCGCCCGAAAGCGTGGAAACGCGCTGGTATGCAAAGTGCGCCATGCCCACGCGGGTCAGCGCCTGGAGCGCGCGCTGTTTTTGTTCCTGGCTAAACCAGCTAAAACAGGTACGCCAGAACGGCGTGCTGCCGAGCGCACCAATCAGGACGTTCTCCAGCACCGTCAGGCGGTTCACCAGATTGAACTGCTGGAAGATGTAGCCGGTGTGGGCGCGGCTTTTGCGGATATCGCGCGCCAGGCGGCCTTCATGTTGAACGGTGCGGCCCAGCAGCTCGACGCGGCTACCGGGGGATTTATCACCGGTGATCAAACCGCTTAAATGACGTAAAAGGGTGGATTTGCCGGAGCCAGACGGCCCAAGCAGAGCCACCATCTCACCGGAACAGATGTTCAGATCAACCGCATTGAGCGCCTGATGTTGATTGAAGGACTTGGAGAGTTTCTCGACGCGAATAATCGTTTGCATGATGCGGCCTCCCTAAAAAAGTGGCCCCATCGTGGCGGATTAATGTGACGTTTTCGTTAAGGGATGGTTACTCGACGATGAAGAGTTGAGCGCTATTTGATGACAGTACGGGAGGGCTGGCCTCCCGTTGGATTACTCTGTAGGGGGTTGCTGTTGTTTGACGACGTTGATCATCCACGGCACGCCATACTGGTCGCTCACTTTACCGAAACCGTGGGCCCAGAAGGTTTCCTGCCAGTCCATTTCGATTTTTCCGTTTGCTGCCAGGTTATCAAACCAGCGTTTGCCTTCATCGACGTTTTGCGTGTCGAGCACCAGCGTGAAGCCAGAGTAGTGAGCATTTCCGTCCGGGGCGCTATCGCTCATCATGATGTCACTGCCCGCAACGCGCAGGTTGGCGTGGGCGATGGCGGTGTCGGGGAATTTCATGCCTGAAGGGCAACCATCTTCGCTTTCCTGCGCCGATTTGGGCATTTCACCGAAGTTGATTTTGTAGAGTAGCTCAGCGCCTAACGTTTTTTGATAGTAGGCGATAGCGTCAGCGCAGTTGCCTGCAAAGGAGATATAGGGACTTAACGGCATAATCTTTACCTCAGGTAAAAGAAGCCAATTAAGTGTAGTTAGCGTCTGCAAAAATAAACCAGGCGGGAAGTATGAGCTTCCCGCCTGGCAGATGAGCTGGTGTTGACCTGATTAGCGTCGCGCTATCAGGCAATTTGCATCAGTTCTTTTTCACAAACTCAGATTTCAGCTTCATTGGGCCAAAGCCATCGATTTTGCAATCGATGTTGTGGTCACCTTCAACCAGACGAATGTTTTTCACTTTGGTACCAATCTTCAGCATGGAAGAGCTACCTTTTACCTTCAGGTCTTTCACGACGGTAACGCTGTCGCCGTCAGCCAGCAGGTTGCCGTTGGCATCTTTAACGATCAGTTCGTCGCTGTCCTGCGCCGGTTCAGCATCGTTCCATTCGTGAGCGCATTCCGGGCAGATGAACATGCCGTTATCTTCGTAAGTGTATTCGGAGTTGCATTGCGGGCAGTGTGGTAATGACATGTGGATTTCCTCAAAAGTCAGCAGGGGCAAATGCGCCCAAAAAATGGCAGATTGCCGAAAAAGGCCGCAATTATACATAAAATCCCTGCATTTGTCGGGACTACTGCGCGATTACGCAAAATGATCTGCTGTAAAGACCCTCTGCTTTCACCTCAATGAAAGTATGGCGGAATATTTTTTAAGGGAAATTGCTACGCTTAGATATTTAAGATAAGGTGAGGCGAAATATCTGATATTCATAGGTAACATTGCTTAGAAATACCTAAGTCATTGTGATTGAATATCATTGAACCCCTTAAATTTAGTAGGGGGATTCCGCTGGCATTTTTTAAAACTGAACTACGCTGTCTATCTTTCTTACTTATTTTCATAAGTGAGAGGCATCAGGCCAGCGGTTATACACCAAATTTATTTTAATAATATCAATTGGTTGTTTTGATTTTAATTATTTCTATACGTAATTATAAAAGCCAAAAAATCTATAAATAAAACGATTGGGCTAAATAAAAGTAATGCCATTTGCGTTAAGGAAAAATTTTCCATGCACACACAGACAATTTATGAATTAAGTCAGGAAGCGGAACGCTTGCTGATGCTCTCGCTTGAACATCTCAGGCAATTGCAAAAATTGCCCGTGACCTCGTTGGATGATGTCGCGCTAAAACAAGGAGAGCATAGCAGTCAGGTTGTTCAGCCCCTGCATTTCAGCGCGCGTGGCATGGATGTCCAGCAAGCAACGCTCAATAATGAGCTGCGCAAGATTACGCGTCTGGAAATGGTGCTGGCGATTGTTGGCACCATGAAAGCGGGAAAATCGACGACGATTAACGCGATTGTGGGGACAGAGGTGTTACCTAATCGTAATCGCCCCATGACGGCGTTACCAACGCTAATACGCCATACGCCGGGGCAGAAAGAGCCGGTGCTGCATTTTTCACATGTCGCGCCGATCGATGCCTTAATGAAGGTTTTGCAGCAACGCGTGCGCGAGTGCGATCGCCTGCGTCTTACGCAGACCCTGGAAATTGACAAGGATATGAATGTCCTGCTGCAACATATTGAAAATGGTGTGGCATTTGAACGGTATTATCTTGGCGCACAGCCTATTTTCCATTGTCTTAAAAGCCTGAACGACCTGGTGCGCCTGTCAAAAGCATTGGACGTTGATTTTCCTTTTGCTGCCTATGCTGCGATTGAGCATATTCCGGTTATTGAGGTTGAATTTGTCCATTTGGCTGGACAGGCAAGCTACCCAGGGCAATTAACGCTGCTGGATACGCCGGGGCCGAACGAGGCGGGACAACCGCACTTACAAAAAATGCTCAATGAACAGCTGGTGCGGGCCTCTGCGGTGCTGGCGGTGTTGGATTACACCCAACTGAAATCGATTTCCGATGAGGAAGTGCGTCAGGCGATTATGGCGGTCGGCAAGTCAGTTCCTCTGTATGCGCTGGTGAACAAGTTCGATCAGAAAGACCGCAACAGTGACGATGAAGACCAGGTGCGGGCGTTGATTTCCGGCACATTGATGCAAGGCGGAATCGCCCCTGAAAGAATTTATCCGGTCTCCTCAATGTGGGGCTATCTGGCGAACAGGGCGCGTCATGAGCTGACGACGCGCGGGCGACTGCCGGATCATCAGGAGCAACGTTGGGTGCAGGATTTTGCCGAAGCGGCGCTTGGCAGACGCTGGCGCACCACCGATCTTGACGATACGGAACACATCCGCCATGCCGCCGACCTGTTGTGGGAAGACTCGCTGTTTGAACAGCCGATCCAGAAAGTGATCCACGCCGCTTATGCTAATGCTTCGTTGTATGCGCTTCGCTCTGCGTCACATAAGTTATTGAACTATGCACAAAGCGTGCACGAATATCTGGAATTTCGCGCCCACGGGTTAACGGTCGCCTATGACAAACTGCGGCTGAACATCACGCATATTGAAGAGGATATGCAGCAGTTAGAAGTGAGCCAGGGGCGGGTGAGCGATGAAGTCAGCCATGAAGTAGAACTGGCGCTGGAGGCTGCCGCTGCCTATCTCAGTGAGCAACAGACTGAGATTCTTTGCGGTATCAATACGTTCTTTGTCAAAGATAACGTCCTGATGATGTCACAACACGGTCTGGGGAATGCTGTGAATACGGCAGAAATGGCCGGAGAGATGTTGGTGCTGCATGATGAAGGGCAGGCGAAAATTGTGTTAGATAAAATTCGCTCATCCTGTGAGGGGGTATTGCTGGCGGCGCAGGAAAGCATCAGCCGGGACTTAGCCCTGCGTTTTGAACAGCTTGAGTCGACGCTCTCCCGGGCGCTAAATGACGCGATGCGGCCAATTGAGCAAAGGGTGAAAGAGGAGCTAAACCACGCCGGTTTTCGTGCGCGGATCCGTTTTCCAGCGTTCCATACGGCGATGTTTAATTTCAATACCCGCCAATTGTTTAACGAGGCCATTGAGCAGGATATTCCGGCAGAAAATGCGCCGTCTACTGGCGGTGTGGTGCGTGACACTTTCTCTCGTTGGCTAAATCAACCCAACTGGGGATGGAATGATTACGTCGAAACAAAAACGCGTTATCTCATTGATATGGGCGCATTGCATAAAAACCTTGTGCAGTACGTCTCCCAGTTTTGCCAACAAATTCGTAAAGCTTTAGCTGCTCAGGTCGATATCTCCGTTACGGCTGGCATGGCCACATTTTTTGCTGATTTCTCTCTGTGCCTGGCGCAATTGCAGGCGAGTCTGAGTGAGAGCCTGACGCTACGCCAACAAAATGAATCGGCGGTGAATGCAATGAATGAGCAATTGCAGCAGCGCATTACGATTGCGACATGGCTTTATGAAGATTCCCGATTGCTGCGTGACGATATCAATACCCTTTTTGCAACCGAGCACACATGACTAACGTTTTACTGGAAGGCCCCGGGAGGACGCTGGAGTGTGTCTACCCGAAGTTTATGGTCGATCTGGTTCAGGGAGATGAAACCAAACGTTCCGGCGGTTTTCTGCAACAGCAGAAGCGGCTGCGTGCGCGTCTGACGCAGGAAGTGTTATCCCAAACGCAACTGCGGGCGTGGGTGATGGCGGGAGTGTCCAGCGAGCATCTGGTGATGCGCCTTAAGCTGGTGGAGAAGCTGGCAGGCATGATTGACCCGGGTCATCTGGCGCTGGTACGGATCGCCGAAGGGCTGATGTTTTTGCAACAAACAGAACACCCGCGTGGGCTTTCAACCCCCGGTCTTTTACAGCAAATAAATTCACTGACTGACTGGTTTACCCAACGCGCGGCGTATAAAGAGAAGGCGCTGACCCAGCGCGGCCTCACGGTTCAGGCGGGCGAGCATAGCGAACAAATTTTTACCCGCTGGCGGGCTGGCGCGTATGACGGCTGGTCGTTACCAGGACGCTGTTTTGTCGCGCTGGAGGAGCTACGTTGGGGGGCTTTTGGTGATGCCTGCCGGTTAGCGAATGCCGATGTGGTGTTAATGCTAAAAGATAACCTGCGAACCATGGCGGCTCAGGCATTGGCGGACAGCGTGAATGCAGCGCCCGCTACGCGTCATTACTATCATCATTGGCTCAGCACGCCAGCTGTCGGCGGATCGGGCGAGTATAACGATATGCTGAGCTGGCTGGGGAGCTGGTGCGATGCGCAACGTCATCCGGTAAGCTGGTCGGTGACGCAGCGGTGGCAAAACGTGGCCTTGGGGATGCCGCGATTGTGTTCGGCAAAGCGGCTGGTCGATGCGATGGTTGAGGAGATTTTTGCACCGACCCTGCTCGTCAATTGAGCAGGGCTGGTGAGTAGGATAAAGGCAGGTTTAGTGGTGCAGAGAGTCTGCCGGGGTGGCCACCGCTTCGTTGGCGACCAGGTTTTTATTAAAACGTTTGGCGTACAGCGCGGTGATAATCGGCACCAGAATGGCGGTGACAATTACGCTGGCGGCAACCAGCGCCGTAGCGGATGCGGCAACCGGTTCGAACGCTGGGTTAATCTGGGCGATAATCACCGGGTTTGCTACCGCAGCGCCTGCTGCTGAAGAGGCTGCGACGCCTGCCGTACCGTTCCCGCCACCAATAACACGGTCAGCAATAATCAGCGGGATACCGGTGATGACGATAACCGCGACACCCAGCATGATACCCAGCAGACCGGTATCAACGATCACGCTCAGGTTAATAGTGTTACCCAACGCGAAGCCGAAGAACGGGATCAACACCGGTGTGGCTTTGCTGAAGAAAGAACGCAGGTCGTGATCCAGGTTGCCCAACGTAAAGCCAATCAGGAACGGTAATACCGCGCCGATGAAATGGTGTGGCTCGAAGGAGGCCAGACCCGCAGAGCCGAGGATCACCATGGTCATTAACGGACCGGATTCCAGAGACATCAACACAAATGCGCCGGACTCTTCTTTGGTGCCGTACTGGTTCATCAGGCTGGCGTACAAACCACCGTTGGTCATGTCCATTGCGGAGACAATTGCCAAAACTGAGAGGCCTGCAAAGAACCCGGTTTGAATACCGGTATCAGGAATAAATGAAGCAGCAATCATTGCCACTACCCACGCCACGGCTATTTTGGTTATTACCAGCGTACCGGACTTGCGTAATACCGTACCGGTTGCCCGCAAATCGATAGATGCGCCGATACAAAAAAACCACACTGCCAGAATCGGTACCGTTCCGCTGATCATTCCTTTGGTAAACGAACCGAAATACGCACCGGTATCCGGAGCTAACGTATTTAACACTGCGCCTAATAACAGAGGAATCAACATCATTCCGCCGGGGATGCGTTCAATCGTGGCTTTAATTTTCATAAACGTCCTCATGTCTTGTCGCTGCTAAAACTCGCGCAAGAGGGTAAAAATTAATAAATTCAAATGGTTACTGGTATTTCTTAACAAAGAAAATCGCTATCTCTTTGTTTTATAAAATCTAACGCGGCATACGTTGAGCGTGTTGCTGCTCCCAGGGATATTGCGTCTGGAATTAGTTTGCATTCATGGGAACATTGATTCAATCAAAATAAAACGATGTTTTAGTTATCTTCATCACATATTCCGAGCAAAAGTTCCCGGCCGCTCTGATTATTAAAAAAGCTGTGATCTTTTTGTGAAGGGATTAGGTGGTTTTTTTGCTAGCAGAATAATAGTGACCGCTGTGATTGTTGGTGCAATAAAGCGATTTATTCTTGTATTTAATTGTCAGTAAATCGCAAGCATTACATGTAAAAAAGCTGACTAAGAATGACCTAATTTACGCATGTTGACGAAATGAAAAACTATATGTGAAGTTGATCACAAATTTAAACGCTGTTAGGGTAAAGAGGTCATTAACCGCCCAATCAGGCGTCAACAGGTTCGGTTGTACTGTGCGTTTCTCGTCAGTGTAAGTAAACCTGCTACGCTTGTTACAGGGAATGCGCCTGTGCATTCCCCGCTCGGTGATGACCCTGACGCATGGGCGTTAGGGGACTCGAACTGGAGCGTGACAGGGCTAAGTCTATGAGGACGAGTATGCTAAAAAGGAAAAAAATAAAACCGATAACGCTGCGCGACGTTACCATCATTGATGACGGTAAATTGCGAAAAGCCATTACCGCAGCGTCGTTAGGTAATGCGATGGAGTGGTTCGATTTTGGTGTTTATGGATTTGTTGCTTACGCATTAGGTAAAGTGTTCTTCCCGGGGGCTGACCCCAGCGTGCAGATGGTTGCTGCACTCGCCACCTTCTCTGTTCCCTTTCTGATTCGACCGCTTGGCGGATTGTTCTTCGGTATGCTCGGCGATAAATACGGTCGTCAGAAGATACTCGCTATCACCATCGTGATCATGTCGATCAGTACATTCTGTATCGGTCTTATTCCCTCTTATGCCTCAATTGGTATCTGGGCACCGATTCTGCTGTTGCTGTGTAAGATGGCGCAGGGGTTCTCGGTCGGCGGAGAGTATACCGGGGCATCAATTTTTGTCGCAGAGTACTCGCCAGACCGTAAGCGCGGATTTATGGGCAGTTGGCTGGACTTCGGCTCGATTGCCGGGTTTGTGCTGGGCGCGGGCGTGGTGGTCCTGATCTCAACTATCGTCGGCGAGGATAACTTCCTTGAGTGGGGCTGGCGTATTCCGTTCTTCCTGGCGCTACCGTTAGGGCTGATTGGTCTGTACCTGCGCCATGCGCTGGAAGAGACGCCGGCGTTCCAGCAGCACGTGGATAAACTGGAGCAGGGCGATCGTCAGGGTCTGCAGGAAGGTCCTAAGGTCTCGTTTAAAGAGATTGCGACTAAGCACTGGCGCAGCCTGTTGGCATGTGTTGGTCTGGTGATTGCCACCAACGTCACCTACTACATGCTGCTCACCTATATGCCGAGCTATCTGTCGCATAACCTGCATTACTCTGAAGACCACGGCGTGTTGATTATTATCGCCATCATGATTGGTATGCTGTTTGTGCAGCCGATTATGGGTTTGCTCAGCGACCGTTTTGGGCGTCGTCCGTTTGTGATCATGGGCAGTATTGCGCTGTTTGTGCTGGCGATTCCGGCATTTATTCTGATTAACAGTAACGTTATTGGCCTGATTTTCGCCGGGTTGCTGATGTTGGCGGTGATCCTCAACTGCTTTACCGGGGTGATGGCGTCAACGTTACCGGCGATGTTCCCGACGCATATTCGCTACAGTGCGCTGGCCGCCGCGTTTAATATCTCGGTATTAATCGCCGGTCTGACTCCGACATTGGCCGCATGGCTGGTGGAAAGCTCGCAGAATCTGATGATGCCCGCTTATTATCTGATGGTGATTGCGGTAGTAGGTTTGATTACCGGCGTGACCATGAAAGAGACGGCTAATCAGCCGCTGAAAGGCGCGACACCTGCTGCTTCGGATATTCAGGAGGCGAAAGAGATCCTCGGCGAACACTACGATAACATTGAACAGAAAATCGAAGATATCGATCAGGAAATTGCTGAGCTACAGGTTAAGCGCACGCGTCTGGTGCAGCAGCATCCGCGTATTGAAGAGTAACGGTGTTATTGCCTGATGGCACTACGTTTATCAGGCCTACGGGCAGCGTTGTACTCAGTAGGCCGGATAAGGCGCTAGCCGCCATCCGGCGCATGGCCTGGGCATTCGTGTTATTGCCTTGGCACTACGTTTATCAGGCCTGCGGGCAGCGTTGTACTTTCGTAGGCCGGATAAGGCGCTAGCCGCCATCCGGCGCATGGCCCGGGCATTCGTGTTATTGCCTGATGGCACTACGTTTATCAGGCCTACCGGCAGCATTGTACTCAGTAGGCCGGATAAGGCTCTAGCCGCCATCCGGCGCATGGCCAGGGCATTCGTGTTAATGCCTTGGCACTACGTTTATCAGGCCTACGGGCAGCGTTGTACTTTCGTAGGCCGGATAAGGCGCTAGCCGCCATCCGGCGCATGGCCTGGGCATTCGTGTTATTGCCTGATGAGACTACGTTTATCAGGCCTACGGGCAGTGTTGTACTTTCGTAGGCCGGATAAGGTGTCTTATGATATCAACTTAAGGTTGGCTTAATCTGTGTCAGGCAAACTCTCCTCCATAGTTTCGGAGGAGAGTGTCATGAAAACCCGTATTTATGAAAGTTTGACCACCGTGTGCAGTGTGCTGATCGTCAGCAGCTTTTTGTATGTGTGGGTGAGCTCTTACTGATTTTTCGCCAATTCCACCCATGCGCGAGTGCCGCTGGCTCCCTGGCGATTTTGCAGATAGAAATGCCCGTGATGTAACTGGGTGATGCGACTGACAATGCTCAGCCCCAGCCCAATCCCACCAAAACGGCTGTCCATACGGACGAATGCTTTACTTAACTCCCCGCATTTACTTTCATCAATGCCCGGCCCTTCATCCTCGACGGCCAGGACGGCATCATGCTCGGTGTTCAGGCTAATCGTAATATGGGTGCCTTCCGGGCTGTAACGATGCGCGTTTTCCACCAGATTTCGTAGCAGCATCCGCAACAGCGTAGCATCGCCACGCACGACAACGTCCGCCGCGCTTTGTGGCAGGAGCAGCGTCTGTTTACGTTGGTCCAGCATGGTGTTGAGTTCATCGTAAGAGGGCAGAATAACGTCCTCCAGCAGTTTGACATGCTGGTAGCTCCCGGCCGAAAACGACTGTCCGACGCGGGCGAGTTGCAGCAGCTGCGATACGCTGTCCATCATTTGATCAAGGCGGGCAATCAACGGCGTAACGTCGACATTATGGGTTTTGGATAATAATTCCAGATGCAGGCGAACGCCTGATAGCGGTGTGCGCAGTTCGTGGGCGACATCGGCGGTAAATAAACGTTCGTTTTCAATAGTGCTGGTCAGCCGCGTTACCAGGTCATTGAGCGCTGAGACAACGGCCTGGATCTCAACGGTTGAGCTGTGAATTTCAATCGGGGCCAGGTTATCGGCTGCTCGTGCCTCTAACTCTTTTTGCAGATCGGCAAGGGGACGGGTAATACGTCGCACCGCCTGGTAGCAAATTAGCAGCGTCAGGCTGACCATAAAGATGCCGGGGACGATCAGGCTGGCGATAGCCTCGCGGATCTCATGCATGATGTGGCGATCGTTGTTACGGTTATCGCGCAGCGCCTGTTCGAATAACTGTATTTGCTCGGTACTTTCGTGCCACAACCAGAAGGTGCTAATGAGCTGAAAGACCAGCAGAATTAGACCGATCGTCAGTATTAACCGTTGGCGAAGAGGGAGAGGTCGTTTTAGATATTGCAGCAGCTTCACTTAGCTTTCCTCAGTGGCGACCAGCATATAGCCAAATCCCCTGACCGTGCGGATACGTGATTTCCCCACTTTATCGCGCAGATTATGGATGTGGACTTCCAGCGTATTGGTCGACGGTTCGTTATCCCAACTGTAGATGTCGTTATACAGAATTTCCCGGTGAACAGGACTGCCTGCCTTGAGCATCAGACGCGACAGGAGCGCGTATTCTTTCGGCGTTAAGATAACCTCTTGTCCGTCCATCCACACCTGGCGACGACCGATATTCAGCGTCAGATTGCTGACAATTAATTCACTTTCACCCTGATTGTTGTGGCGACGCAGAAGTGCCCGGATGCGGGCGTGCAGTTCTTCCAGTGCGAACGGTTTGATCAGATAGTCATCGGCACCCACGTCCAGCCCGCTGACCCGGTCTTTGAGCGTGTCACGGGCGGTGAGGATCAGCACGGGGAGAGAGTATTTCTTCTGTCTGATGCGGGTCAGGAAGTGCAAGCCGTCTTCATCCGGCAAGCCCAGGTCCAGAACAACCAGACTGTAATGTCCGGTCTCCAGACACTGCTCGGCTGCACGGGCGGTTGACACGCCATCACAGGCGTAGCCTTCTGTTTGCGCAGCGAGTATCAGTCCCTGTAATAACAACGTATCGTCTTCAACAATCAGGATTTTCATTCGTTTAGCCTCCCCGGCAGGGTTGCAGAATATCATCTGCCGCCTGATATTTCTGTGTTTGCACGCCCGTTAATCCCAGCAGAGTTGAGAAGAGATTATCCTGCGAGAAGTCTTCTGAGCTTGCCCGTTTTTGCAAACATGTCTGAGAGACCTGATAGCGTTGCTGATAATCCTCGGAGAGCCACAGCAGCATCGGCACATGTTTTTGCGTATCTGGTGCAATCGAATACGGCAGGCCGTGCAAATAGACGCCATTTTCCCCTAAGGATTCGCCGTGATCGGAAAGATACACCAGGCTGGTGGTGAAATTATCCTGATGTTCTTTCAGTATATTGATCGCTTTATCAACAATATAGTCAACGTAAAGAATGGTGTTGTCGTAAGTATTGACCAACTGTTGCTGCGAACAGGTCTGGATTTCGTTGGTATCGCAGGTTGGCGTAAATTTCTTAAACTGCGCAGGATAGCGGTTGTAATAGGTCGGACCGTGGCTGCCGATGGTATGCAGCACAATCACGCCGTCGCCTTGCAGATTATTAATGTACTCTTCCAGCCCGTGGAACAGGACTTCATCGTAGCATTCGCCGTCAATACACTGCCCTGGCAGGTTCAACTTAGTCATATTCTGGTGTGGAACCCGGTCGCAAGCCCCTTTGCAGCCGCCGTCGTTATCGTTCCACAGAACGTTAATTCCCGCCCGCTGAATGATGTCGAGTACGCCTTCCTGATGCTGTGCCAGTTCTTCGTCGTAGTGCGCGCGTGGCATATCCGAGAACATGCAGGGTACTGATACTGCCGTTGCCGTTCCGCAGGATGTGGTGCGGGGGAAATAGACCACATCATCTTTTTCCAGCAGCGGGTTGGTCTGGCGCGAGTAGCCTGACAGCGAGAAGTTATCGCCGCGCGAGGTCTCGCCGAGAACCACAATCGTCAGGTTCTTACGCTTTTCTTTCACCATCAACGGATTGCGATGTGCATCCTCGCCAATGCGCACCAGCGGCAGGTGGGCCAGTCGCTGGTGTGAATACCAGGATGACGTCGCCACAATGCTGTTGGATGGACTGAGGGATTTCACCAGTTCTTTGTTGTTGCGAAACAGTGAGGCGTAATCTTTATAGAAGAACGCAGCGACCAGCACGATCAGCAGGGCGGAGATCAGAATGTTCGCGCCACGAAACAGTACGCTGCGCATAACTGGCGTGATCGGTTTAATTTTTACCCAGCAGGCAATGAGCGCGGCCAGAATGCCGCTCACCCCGAGTGTGATGAGCATTTGCGGCGTCAGCAAAGCAAAGGTTTCGGCGGGCGTAGTGTCCATCATATTGGCGATCATCGAGCGGTCGATGATGATGCCGTAGGTCATGATGAAATATTGGGCCGATGCACCAACCAGAATGAAAATGCACGCCACCAGGCGATTAAGCCACAGGAATGAGGCCAGCGTCAGCACGATGTTCATGACGCTGAACGCGACGACCGGCATTGATAAAAACACCAGCACGTTACGCACAGAGTCCAGAGGCAGGACTTGCAGCACTTGTTTATAGAACGCAATGTTCAGGAAGGTCGCAAGATAAAATGAGATCAGCAGAAGCCAGCTGATTAGCCCGAGAGTGGGCCTTTTAAACAAGAGCTTTAACATTAAGGGGGTTCCATCGACTATGTGGCGCAAATCCTCTCAAAGTAAAATTAAGCCAACCTTAAGTTCTTAATGTTGATTTTTCGAAGAGCGGTAGGAGAACGTTGACCCGATGAACTTACGCCATCGGGCCACGACGATTGTTGGCGTTAGTTATTGTTTACCGGGGCATCCAGTGGATACGGGTTTTTATGGATCCGGTTGTAGTTCAATGCGTACAGCGCGGTGATGATCATCAGCGTGACGAACGACCACATCACTTCTTTGGCACCGGAACCGACAACCGCCCAGATGCAGTAGACAAAGGCGATAAAGGTCACCAGTAAGTACATCGGGCGTGCTTTACCAAAGTGGCCATGGCCGAGCAGCAGCAGCGCGGCGCAGGTGTACAGATACGGCACCAGGGTGAAGATAACGGAAACCGAAGAGACCAGACCAAACTCTTTCGCTGCGTTTGGCGACATGCTGCTGAACTGGAAGATGGTCATCAGGATGCCGACGATAATTAACCCGGCCACTGGCGTACCGGCTTTGTTCACGCGGGCAAAAATCGGTGGGAACAGGCCGTCATCGGCTGCGGCTTTGGCGGTTTGCCCGGCAAGCAGCGTCCAGCCGCCCAGAGAACCAAGACACCCGGCAGCAGCACAGAAGGAAACTATCGCCCCAGCGGTGTCACCCAGCGCCATACGTGCGGCATCACCGAACGGAGAGGCTGATACACGCAGCGCCGCGTTAGGGATCATACCCATGATTGCGGTGGTGGAGAGCACGTAGCAAACAGCGGCAATCAGCACGCCGCCCATGGTGGCGATAGGCACGTTGCGTTTGGGGTTTTTAACCACACCGGCCGCGACGGAGGCGCTTTCTACCCCGATAAATGACCATAAGGTAACATTCAGAGTGCTTTGAATCGCGCCGAAGGTGTTCATCCCGCTGACGTTCCAGGCCGCCATATAGGTTTCACCGCGGAACCAGAACCAGCCGAAGACGGCAATCCCGACAATTGGCACCAGTGCCAGTACCGTTGCGACGGCCTGTACGCGGGTGATCATTTTCGGTCCGACAATGTTCAGTAATACGAAGATCCACAGCACTACGACGCAGGTCAGCGTCAGGACCAGCGGATCTTTTAAGATGGGGAAGAAGTAGCTCAGGTAACCGACGCCAATGACCACCATGGCGATGTTACCAATCCAGCAGGCCAGCCAGTACAGCACGTTGGTCTGGTAGCCCAAAAAAGGACCGAAGCAGCGGCGGGCGTAAGCATAAGAACCACCGGGACTGGAGTCTAAGGACGACATTTTGGCGTACACCATCGACAGTGCCAGAGCACCGATAATCGTGACCAACCATCCGTAGATTGCAATCCCGCCAGTTGACGCAAGGTTTGCGGGTAGCAGGAATACACCGGAACCCATAATATTCCCCGACACCATAAGGGTGACGGGGATTAAGCCCACTTTGTGAGCATCAGCATCCGTCGACATATTTTTTAACTCCTGATAAGGATAAATGACGCCTTATCATACCTCGTCAAAAGTCTGTTTAATGATGACGGAGCTGGGGTATCGCTAATGCTGATATTATTATGGCTTATCGCTAACTGATTAAAAATCAGGCGGCGGATGGCTCCCTATGTTGGCTAACATAATGCAGAGGCGTCATCCCATAGAACTCTTTGAATACGGAGATAAAGTATGAGGTACTGTTATATCCACACAGTTGAGAGACCTGAGAAATGTTTTTGCCGTCCATCAGTAATTGATTGACAGCATATCGCATGCGACATGTGGTAATTATTTGGCTGTAACTTGTATTTTCACTTTTGAGCTTTTTCTTTAACAAACTGGGACTCAGACATAAGCAACTGGCAACCATGCTTAAATTCCAGTCTTTATGTATATCGCTCTCAATAATGTGATAAACGCTATCGCTGATACAGTTGCGTAGCATATACATGAGCAAAGAAATAAACTTTTTGCTGTCGAGAAAGCGTGATAACACCGTGAACAGTAGCGAACGCGTACGCTCTCTTTCAGCTTCGTTCACTGTGTCCATTACGCTGTGTTGGGCAGCCACCCTGAAGACATCCGGCGTCAGACACGCGGCGGTCATCACTGGGCTGGCACTGCGTTGCCAGAGTGGGATCTGTGAAAGGTCTTTATTTAAAAAGCGCAGATAATCTTTAATGATATCGCGGCTGATATGTACGACCAATGCGTTATTAAGTGATGAGAAATCGATAATATTATTATCGCATGCCACCAGTGCCATATGATTAGCTTTTAAACTGATGGCTTCTTTACCGTTAATCCTTAACCAAACATCCTTCTCCGTTAATACAACAACACAAGCTTCTTTGCTGCAAAGCCTCATACCCAACTCCAGGAATATGAACATAAAACACCGTAGCTCAACATCAGATGAGCCAAATCGGCTAAATTGAAATTGTATGATGAAACCAGGACTGCAATAAAATAACGTGTCTGAAATTAATTACAATGTTTGGCGGGATTTTTCTTATGTACACATTTTTGTACGCAAGTGGAAAGGCGCTATTTGCGTATAAAAAAAGCGCGGGGTGGTCCCGCGCAAAAAGGTATGACAATGTTATTGTTTTGCAGCAATACTCAGGAATTACTCAAGCATGACATGTCTACCTTAAACATCGGACTATCTATAAAACGACATTATGCTTTCACGCACATAACGTGGTACACACCGTCAATAATTTCCGTTCCTTCGGTTTCATGTTCAAATCCAGGGAAGTGGTGGTCCCAGGACTGCAACGAACGTAGATAACTAATCTGCGGGCTATTGGCGTCGCCAAAGTTTTCCCCGGACAGCAGCATCGGAATTCCTGGTGGGTAAGGAATAACGGAATTCGCGGCTATACGACCCGGCAGATTTTCAATGGCCACCATCTCAACGTTATCGCTGACTATCGCGTTATAGGCTTCACGCGGGGTGATTTCAGCAACAGGCAGGCCGGAGTAGGCCGCGTTAAGACGTGCGCCTGGGTTGTTCTCTTTCAGCCAGGCGAACATGGTGTCGCCCAGATCGTGAATGCCCATGTTGGCGTAAGTGTCTGGATGTTCCTCAACCAGTTCTGGCATCACCTGTGCCAGCGGGGTATTGGCATCGTAATGGTGTTTGAAAGAGCACAACGTGTTGATCAGTGTGCCCCATTTCCCGCGGGTAATCCCCATGGAGAACAGGAACATAATCTGGAAATCGGTGGTGCGTGTCGGCACGATGCCGTGACGGCCAAGCCAGGCGGTGACCAGTGCAGCCGGTACGCCGTTCTCTTCCAGTTCACCATCGTCGCCCATCCCCGGAGCCAGAATGCTGACTTTGATCGGGTCCAGCATGCTCCAGTTATCCGGCAGGTCTTTAAATCCGTGCCAGGATTCACCCGGGCGCATTACCCAGCAGTTCTGGTCGGTGGTCAGGAGTTGGGTTGGCGCATCGGCAAAGTCATAGGTTTTGCCGGTCTGCGGATCGGTCACAATCTCTTTGTTCCACGGTTTGAAGAACCAGTCGCCTTCGGCGGTGAATTCTTTGTACAAACGCGCCATGGCCTGGCGAAAATCGACCGCTTCGTCGATCACTTCCTGGGTGAGCGACAGGCCGCTGTTACCGTCCATCATGGAAACCGCCACGTCGTTTGAGGCGCAGATGGCATACAGCGGAGAGGTAGTGGCGTGCATCATGTACGCCTGGTTAAAGCGGGAGAAGTTCACGGCCCCACGACCTTCACGAACGTGAATGTAAGATGCCTGAGAAAGCGCATTCAGCAGTTTGTGGGTCGAGTGGGTGGCAAAAACGGTAGGACCGTTATGATCGCCCGGCGCGCCACGCATGGCGTAGTGATCGGCGTAAATTGGGTTGAAGCGAGCATAGCCATACCAGGCCTCATCGAAGTGGATGCGATCGCTGGTTTGCGCGAGCAGGTCCTGGGCCTCTTTGGCGTTGTAGCAAACACCGTCGTAGGTACAGTTGGTCACAACGCTGTAAGACGGTTTTTGCCCGGCTTTACCTTTGGTCAGCGGGCTTTCGCTGATCTTTTTCTGCAATGTTTCAGGCTGCATTTCCTGCGGGTAGATAGGCCCGATAATGCCGTACCGGTTGCGGCTTGGCACCATGTACACCGGTTTTGCCCCGGTGAGGATAAGCCCCTGCTCGATGGATTTATGGCAGTTACGATCCAGCACCACGACGTCGTTGTCGGTCATACAAGCCTGCATGATGGTGCGGTTAGAGCCGGAAGTCCCGACCACCACGGACCAGGAGCGGTCAGCGCCAAACACGCGGGCGGCATATTTTTCGCTCTCGCCAAACGCGCCGGTATGATCCAGCAGCGAGCCGAGCGATGCGCGTTCAATACCCATGTCGCTACGGAATAAGTTTTCACCATAGTAATCATGGTAGAAACGACCGGCCGGCGTTTTGGTGAATCCGACGCCGCCCTGGTGACCCGGAGCTGCCCAGGAGTATTCATGGATGTCGCCGTACTTCATCAGCGCGCTGAACAGCGGTGGCAGAAGTTGTTGGCGGTAGCGGGTCATCGCCGCAACGGCGCGACCGGCGATAAAGTCTGCGGTATCTTCCAGAATCCAGGCGAATTCATCGACAAGCTCCAGCAGGTCGCGATCCAGCGATGCGGTGGCTTTTTCGCGATCGCCCAGCAGGAAAACGGGAACGTTTTGCTGGCGCTCGTGGAGCTTGCCGATCAATTGCCTGACGTTCAGGTGCTCGTCTTGTTGTTCCATTTGATAGCTGAACATCAGGCAATCAATGGCTTCATTGGCGGCGAGGATTGCGTAACCATCGTCGAATGAGGTGGACTTAATGACGGTAACATTTTGGCGGCTTAATGCGTCAGCCAGACGTTCGACAGCGCTACCGACCCAGGTGTCCTGATGCAGAAACTCACTTTCAACAATTAATACTTTCATCATCTTTTACCCGGTTGTGGAAAGGTTGCAATCTATGAATTGCAGACACACCGTATGAATGTGACGCAGGCAAGTATTATCCTGTCAAAATGGGCTGTAAAGCGGGTAAAAAATAGTCTGATTTGTGTTTAATTTGTTTTTAAACAGTAGGTTATGTTTGCTTGTTGGCGGTTTTTCACCGCCGTTTATCGACAGGGGGAATATTTTTTTGGCTGATACTGATATTGCCGAATGATATCAACCAGCGATTGTTTGCCGATGCTGCTGGCTTAGTTTGCGGTACTGCTGCGGCGACATGCCGACAAACTTGCTGAAGGTGTCATAAAAACGGCTGCTGGATCGGAATCCGGCGGTCAACGCAACGTCGAGAATGGTTTTATCGGTATCGCTAAGCAATGCGCGGACGTGATTAATCCGCATTGCCGTGATGTACTGCTTCAGGGTGAGTTGCATTACGCGTTGGAAAATCCCCATCGCGTAGTTGGCGTTGAGCTTCACGTGTTCCGCGACGTCGTTGATGGTGAGCGCCTGATCGTAGTTGTCGGCAATAAAGCTCAGCATTTGGCTGACGTAAAACTGGGCGTGCCGCGACACGCTGTTTTTGTGGGTCCGCGAGGTTTTATTGACCAGGATAGGCTGCCAACCGGAAAGGCTAAACCGTTTGAGCATCAGACCAATTTCATCAATGGCGAGCTGGCGAATTTGTTCGTTCGGGTTGCTCAGTTCCTGTTGCCAGCGCTGAACCTCAAAGGTGCTCAACTGCTGCGACGCCAGCGATTTGATGACCATTCCATGGGTAACATGGTTGATCAGCTCGCGATCCAGCGGCCAGGAGAGGAAAAGGTGCATCGGTAAATTGAAGATAGCCATACTTTGGCAGCTGCCCGGACGCGTGAGCTGATGCGGTGTACAGGCCCAGAATAGCGTGATGTGTCCCTGTTTTATCTGCACGACTTCGTTGTTGATAAGGTACTCGACGTCACCATCAAACGGAACATTGATCTCCACCTGCCCATGCCAGTGGCTGGCAGGCATAGCATGCGGTGAGCGCAACTCGATATCCATCCGTTGATATTCTGAGTACAGCGATAGCGGGCTGCGGGTTTGTTCTTCATCGCTACTGCACATGTGCGGATCGGGAGGGAGAGGCGATGTCGGTAATATACTCATGGTTGCTCCATTTCCTGAATTATCAGAATCATGTCATTTAACACGTATTAAGGCTGAGAATCAGGACACAAATTGGACCGTTACCATTGAGCATAGCGACATTTTGCGGCCGCATACTCTGCTTTTTGGGTAATTTTGTCCCATAAACTCAGATCCAATAGGGCGCAGAGTGATGATCTGAGTTTATGGGAATGCTCAGCAGGGAAGTCGGAGGTTTTCATCTATGCGCTGTGCCACCATGACTGTGTTCACTAATGTTCTGGAGAGTCATGATGTCTGCACCCAAAATTACCTTTATCGGCGCCGGTTCCACGATTTTCGTCAAAAATATTCTTGGGGACGTCTTTCACCGCGGTGCGCTTAAATCTGCGCATATCGCCTTGATGGATCTCGATCCTACGCGTCTGGAAGAGTCACACGTTGTTGTGCGCAAGTTGATGGATTCTGCGGGCGCGTCTGGACGAATCACCTGCTATACCGATCAAAAAGCAGCATTACAGGATGCTGATTTTGTGGTGGTCGCTTTCCAGATTGGCGGCTATGAACCTTGTACCGTCACCGATTTTACGGTGTGTAAACGCCATGGTCTGGAGCAGACGATTGCCGACACGCTGGGGCCGGGCGGCATTATGCGCGCGCTGCGCACCATCCCGCATTTATGGCAGATTTGTGAGGATATGACCGAAGTCTGTCCGCAGGCCACAATGCTTAACTACGTTAACCCGATGGCAATGAACACCTGGGCAATGTATGCGCGCTATCCGCATATTAAGCAGGTTGGGTTGTGTCATTCGGTGCAGGGGACGGCGGAGGAGTTGGCCCGCGATCTGAACATCGACCCTGCTTCTTTGCGCTATCGCAGTGCCGGGATCAACCATATGGCGTTTTATCTGGAGCTGGAGCGCAAAACGGCGGACGGTGCCTATGTGAATCTCTACCCGGAGCTGCTGGCGGCCTATGAATCCGGTCAGGCGCCGAAACCAAATATTCACGGAAATACCCGTTGCCAGAACATTGTGCGTTATGAAATGTTCAAAAAATTGGGGTATTTCGTCACCGAATCGTCGGAGCACTTCGCCGAATATACGCCGTGGTTTATCAAACCGGGGCGTGAAGATTTGATTGAGCGCTATAAGGTGCCATTGGATGAATATCCGAAACGTTGTGTGGAACAGTTGGCGAACTGGAAAAAAGAGCTGGAAGAGTACAAAACGGCTGAGCGGATCGACATTAAACCGTCGCGCGAATATGCCAGCACTATCATGAACGCTATCTGGACCGGTGAACCGAGCGTCGTGTATGGCAACGTTCGCAATGACAATCTGATCGATAACTTGCCGCAAGGCTGCTGCGTTGAGGTCGCTTGTCTGGTTGATGCGAATGGTATTCAGCCAACGAAAGTCGGGACTCTCCCGTCACATTTGGCGGCCATGATGCAAACCAATATCAATGTTCAGACCCTGCTAACGGAAGCCATCCTGACGGAGAATCGCGATCGCGTTTATCACGCGGCGATGATGGATCCGCATACCGCCGCGGTACTGGGGATTGAAGAGATTTATGCGCTGGTGGACGACCTGATCGCGTCTCACGGCGACTGGCTGCCGGCCTGGCTGCACCGTTAATACACAATCACGCCGGGCATTGTATCCGGCGTTTAACCTCTGACGTTTCCTCTTACAGAAGGCGGGCGCTGGTAACAGCGACCCGATACCCTATGAGCATATCTCTGACAACAAAACTCAGTTATGGATTTGGAGCGTTTGGTAAGGATTTCGCCATCGGTATTGTGTACATGTACCTGATGTATTACTACACCGACGTAGTGGGATTATCGGTGGGGCTGGTCGGAACGTTGTTCCTGGCGGCAAGGATCTGGGATGCGGTAAACGATCCCATCATGGGCTGGATTGTGAACGCCACCCGATCGCGCTGGGGGAAATTTAAACCCTGGATCTTGCTCGGTACGCTGGCGAACTCATTGGTGCTGTTTTTGCTTTTTAGCGCACATCTTTTTGAGGGTACTGCGCAGGTCGTATTTGTTTGCGTGACGTATATATTATGGGGAATGACCTACACCATTATGGATATTCCATTCTGGTCACTGGTGCCAACCATTACGCTGGATAAACGCGAGCGTGAACAACTGGTGCCGTACCCCCGTTTCTTCGCCAGCCTTTCTGGGTTTGTTACCGCAGGCGTGACGCTGCCTTTTGTGAGCTATGTTGGCGGAGCAGATCGTGGTTTTGGTTTTCAGATGTTTACACTAATTCTCATCGCGTTCTTTATCGTTTCCACCGTTGTGACGCTACGGAATGTGCATGAGGTTTATTCGTCAGACAGTGAGGCCACGGCAGACAGCAGTCGTCTTGGGTTGAAAGCGATCGTTGGGCTCATCTATAAAAATGACCAGCTATCCTGCCTGTTAGGTATGGCACTGGCTTACAATATTGCATCTAATATCATTGCTGGCTTTGCCATTTACTATTTTACCTACGTGATTGGCGATGCAAGTCTCTTCCCGTACTACATGTCTTACGCAGGTGCGGCAAACCTGTTGACGCTGATTTTCTTTCCTCGGCTGGTAAACGCGTTGTCACGACGGATCTTGTGGGCTGGGGCATCGGTGTTGCCGGTGCTTAGCTGTAGCGTACTACTGGTGATGGCGCTGGCAGATTTCCATAATATCTTACTGATTGTTATAGCGGGTGTTTTACTGAATATTGGTTCTGCGCTTTTCTGGGTGTTGCAGGTCATTATGGTGGCGGATACCGTTGATTACGGCGAATACAAACTTAATGTTCGTTGTGAAAGTATCGCTTATTCGGTGCAGACAATGGTGGTAAAAGGTGGGTCAGCATTTGCCGCTTTCTTTATCGCGTTGATACTCGGAGTGATTAATTACGCGCCAAATGTCGCGCAGTCTGCCGAAACCATCGTTGGCATGCAGTTTATTATGATAGCGCTACCCGCACTCTTTTTTGTGGTGACCTTAGTCCTGTATTTCCGCTTTTATCGACTGAATGGCGACACCCTGCGCAGGATCCAGATCCATTTACTGGATAAGTATCGCAAGGTGCCGCAGCACCATGAGCAACCGGATATCCCGGCTATTGCGGTAGTGGCTCCAGGCGATGTGAAGGCGTAGCGATGGAATGGCATTCGTTGATTGGATATTTGGCGGCCAGCCTGACGACGCTCTCTTTCTTACCGCAAGCCATTAAGGTTATTACCACCCGCAACACGCAAGGCATCTCCGGTTTGATGTATGTGATGTTTGTGTGCGGGCTGGTTTTGTGGCTGATTTACGGATTATTGATTGAAGATACTGCCGTCAGCATGGCGAACTTTCTGACACTGTTGTTCGCCTTGCCGATTCTGGTTATCAAGTATCGCAGTAGGTAATGTAGATTGCCGGAGAAGCGTTAGCGCTCTCCGGCCGTTTTCAACTGCCGATTGTGCCAGCCCGCTAACGCGAGGACCGTTGTTAACGCACCGAGCAGGGCGCAGAACATGTCCGACTGGGTATCCCACGGGTCACCTTGCGTGCCAAGGAAGTCATCCGCACCTTGTCCCATTGCCAGCGCCGCCCACCATTCGATCAGTTCATACATTGCGCTAATCGCCAGTGCTACGCAGCAGACCAAAAATGCCAGCATCTTACGACCACGGACAATATTGCCGCGCACTAAAATCTCTCTTGCCGTCAGGGCTGGTACCAGCCCCTGGAAGAAGTGGCCCAGCTTGTCATAGGGGTTTCGACTGAGATCCAGCCATTCCTGAACCTGAAAACCGACGGGGACTTTGGCGTAGGTATACATCCCGCCTACCATCAGAATGATGGCGTGCAAGAAAATCAACGTATAAAGCAGCGGCGTCAATGGGTACTGCTTCATGGTTGCCAGCAACAGCGGGACGACAATAATGACTGGCGTGACTTCCATCAGCCAGGTGATTTTCTCCGAGGCAGAGATACCGGTGTAGATAAGAATCAGCGCCAGGATCAATGCGCCGGTGCGCAAGATTGTGGGGTTCAGAGTGCGGAGCATTGCGAATTCACACGTAATGGAAAAGGTCACTATTCCCTGTGAACGGCAAAAATTCAATACCAGTAAATGGGGGGATAAAGTTGGCCCGGGGGGATCGCTGGACTGACGCCAAAAATTTAGTGCCAGTCCAGTGCCGGGCCGAATGGGTTACTTCGCGCAGTTAGCGCATTGTTTGCTGACGATTTGCTGGAAGAAATCGTTGCCTTTGTCATCGACCAGAATGAAAGCCGGGAAATCTTCTACTTCGATTTTCCAGATAGCTTCCATACCCAGCTCCGGGTATTCCACGCATTCCAGATGCTTAATGCTCTGCTGCGCCAGTACCGCTGCTGGTCCACCGATGCTGCCCAAGTAGAAGCCGCCGTGTTTGTGGCAGGCGTCAGTCACCTGCTGGCTACGGTTACCTTTTGCCAGCATGATCATGCTGCCGCCGTGAGACTGCAACAGGTCAACGTAGGAGTCCATACGACCCGCGGTGGTTGGACCTAAAGAACCGGACGGGTAGCCTGCAGGCGTTTTGGCCGGACCCGCGTAGTAGATCGGATGATCTTTCACGTACTGCGGCAGACCTTCGCCGGACTCAATACGTTCTTTTAACTTCGCGTGGGCAATGTCACGACCAACAATGATAGTACCGCTCAGTGACAGACGAGTAGAAACCGGGTACTGAGAGAGCTGGGCGAGGATCTCTTTCATTGGGCGGTTAAGGTCAACTTTAACCACTTCGCCTTCGCCCGCCTGGCGCAGAGATTCCGGAATGTACTGACCTGGGTTATGTTCCAGTTTTTCAATCCAGATCCCTTCGCGGTTGATCTTGGCCTTGATGTTACGGTCTGCGGAGCAAGAAACGCCCATACCAACCGGGCAGGACGCGCCGTGGCGAGGCAGGCGGATCACGCGGATATCATGTGCGAAGTATTTCCCACCGAACTGAGCACCAAGGCCGAGTTTCTGCGCTTCTTCCAGCAGTTCTTGTTCCAGTTGCAGATCGCGGAATGCCTGGCCGTGAGCATTGCCTTCAGTCGGCAGCGCGTCATAGTAGTGTGTGCTGGCCAGCTTCACCGTTTTGAGGGTGCTTTCCGCTGACGTACCGCCAATAACGAATGCGATGTGATACGGAGGGCAAGCTGCGGTACCCAGCGTGCGCATTTTCTCAACCAGGAAGTTTTTCAGTTTGCCGGGAGTCAGCAGCGCTTTGGTTTCCTGATACAGATAGGTTTTGTTGGCTGAGCCGCCGCCTTTGGCCACGCACAGGAATTTGTATTCGTCGCCGTCCACGCTGTACAGATCGATCTGTGCGGGCAGGTTGGTGCCGGTATTCACTTCTTTGTACATATCCAGCGCCGCGTTTTGTGAGTAGCGCAGGTTATCTTCGATATAGGTATTAAATACGCCTTTGGAGAGTGCCGCTTCATCGCCGCCGCCGGTCCAAACACGCTGACCTTTTTTACCCATGATGATTGCCGTACCGGTGTCCTGGCAGGTTGGCAACACGCCTTTGGCGGCGATTTCGGAGTTTCTCAGGAACTGCAGCGCCACGTACTTATCGTTTTCGCTGGCTTCGGGATCATGGAGAATTGAGGCGACTTGCTGTTGGTGTTCTGGGCGGAGCATGAAGGAGGCATCGTGGAAGGCTTGCTGGGCCAGTAGTGTAAGTGCTTCAGGGGCTACTTTCAGGATTGTTTCGCCTTCAAACTCGCCGACGCTGACGTGATCGGATGTCAGCAGGTAGTACTCAGTTTTGTCTTCCCCCAGTGGGAAAGCCGCCTGGTAAGTGAATTCAACTTTTGACATTTGCTTCCAGCCTTTTCATTTTTCTCAGGAATTTTAAAATTCTCTGTGTCTTCATGGTGGCGTGCCGTACCAACGTGGACGGCACGCGAACTGTGATTACAGGAAACCGTACATTGCGGCGAAGATCCAACCAAAGACACAGGATACGCTTACGCCGATCAAGCCAGGCAGAATGAAGCTGTGGTTGATAACGAAGCGGCCGATGTGGGTGGTGCCGGAACGGTCAAACTGGATAGCAGCCAGATCGCTCGGGTAGGTCGGCAGAATGTAGTAACCGTAACATGCCGGAGCAGAAGCCACGATGTACGCGGGATCAACCCCGATTGCCAGCGCGACCGGAACAATCGCTGCCAGCGCCGCTGCCTGGGAGTTTACAAATTTGGATACCAGCAGCAGAACAATTGCATAGGCCCACGGATACTCTTTCACCATATTGCCCAGCACACCTTCGATTTCTGTCATGTGCGCGCCGAACATTGTTTCGGCCATCCAGGCAATACCGTACACCGCCACAATCGCGATCATACCGGAACGGAAGACTTCGTTTTTAGATATTGAAGCGGGATTGGTCTTCGTCAAGATAATAATCAGCGCACCGGTCAGCAGCATGAACATCTGGATAACCAGCACCATTGACAGCGGTTTGCCGCTAAAGGTAGGACGCAGCTCAGAGAACGCGCCAAGCACGGCAACAACGGCGATTGCAGCCAGGAAGATCCACATGGCCAGCCAGTTGCTTTTCGGCAGCTTTTTGTCTAACAGCGTGGCGGTATCGCCATACACATAGTTGTGGTTTTCAGGTACGGAAATGAACTTCTGGAACTCTTCATCTTTATCCAGATCCTTACCACGGAACCAGCTGAAGATACCGATCGCCAGGATACCCAACAGGGTAGACGGGATGGTGATGCTGAGCAGGTCGAGGAATTCGAGATGCTTGCCTTCAAACGTTACGTTACCCAGCATTGCCACCAGTGACACCACGGCTACAGAAACCGGGCTGGCGATAATCCCCATCTGCGCGCCGATAGAACTCGCCGCCATCGGACGTTCCGGGCGAATATTGTTCTTAATGGCAACGTCATAAATGATTGGCAGGATGGTGTATACCACGTGCCCTGTACCGCAGAGAATCGTCAGGGTGCAGGTAACGAAAGGTGCGACGATGGAAACGTATTTTGGGTTACGGCGCAGCAGCTTTTCAGCGATTTGCAGCATAACGTCAAGGCCGCCGGAGGCTTGCAAGGTTGCCGATGCGGCCACCACGGCAATAATAACCAGCATGACATCTACAGGTGGTTTACCCGGCTGGAGATGGAAAACGAAAACCAGAATGACCAGGCCGATACCGCCTAATAAACCCAGCGCGATACCGCCCTTTCTGGCACCATAAAACAAACATATTAATATTATGAGAAGTTGTATACTAAATAACATTTTATTTACCCTCGCGAAAAACCCAGTCAATTTTTTGAAAAATGGATCTGTGCCACATTCTTTTTTGCCAGAATAAGCATCAAAAAATGGTCAGTATTCGATATGTCCGTATTTGCGATTAATGTTCAAATGTCTTGCTAGAATGTTTTTTTAAAGTTATGGCGATATTTAGTTTTTTTCTGTGGCTTTGATCAGAGGTGAGAATCCTCAGGCGATGGGAAGCAGAGCTGAACATGGAGAGCCGCGGTTGACGCTGTAATTTATCTGTTTTGCGTTTTCCGCTATTACATGAACCACCGGCAGAATGAGTGAGTGGGTTATTTATGTGATCACGGTCACGCCATTTCATGATGTGATGAAGTTGGCGTGGGGATACTTTTATTTGCTCACAAAAATGTACGGTGTCCATGGTACGTAGCATGGTCTCCATTGCTACCAGTCTAAATTTTGTATGTCTGGTTAATTTCAGACTAATCCTTTATGGGTAAAAATACACACTCTGCGAGTTAGATAATACTTAATTAACTTTTGTTAGCGATTTTGAAATTAAAAACAGTGTGATGTTTGTCAATATTAAAATAATACATTTAACATGCCGGATACAAATATATTTGATCTAACGCAAATTTATAATTTTACAGTGCCAGCTGGTGAAATTGGGATTTTTCATTATTTTAATAATTGTTACTTTCAAATAACAAATAATCCCAAGTGTATTTATTGGCAATATTGTTTAAGCAATGAGTAGTGTTCAGCCTGCACGCGATAACGATAAACAGGTCTGCCGGTCACGCCATAATGGATGCTGGTAAATAAGATGTGACAATTGACGAGCCAGATAAGGTATTTACGGCAAGAGACGCGCGAGATATTGACCTCGTTGGCCAGCTCATCCGTGGAGAACTCCTGATCCTGGTGCTCATCAATCCACTGACACAGCGTGCGTAACGTTTGTGGCGTTAACCCTTTAGGTAAGCGCCGTGCTTCCTGTTCATTGGAAGAGCTGCCGTGAATCAGCTGGTCAAGCTCAGACTGTTCATAATACTGATGCTTGTCCATCTCATTTTTCTTGTGCAGCCAGCCGGTGAGCGCCTCTTCAAACCGGGAAGCCTGGAAAGGTTTGATCAGGTAGTCAACAACACCGTAGTGAAGTGAATCTTTGATGGTGGTGGCATCAGCGGCGGAAGAGATGACGATGACATCACACTTGCAACCTTCGCTGTGCAGAACCGGTAGCAGGTCCAGACCGTTTTCTTTTTGCATATAAATATCTAGCAAAATCAGATCGATATGATGACCGCTATGAAAGATTATCTCTTTTGCTTTCTCCAGCGTGGAGGCTGTGCCGCAGCAGTGAAAACCGGAGAGTTGCGCGACATAACGGCGGTTTAATTCCGCTACCATTGCATCGTCATCGACAATTAAGACATTGATCATCTGCTGGCCCTCTCACCATTCCACGGTAACTGTACAAAAAATTGGGTGAAGATCCCAGGTTCAGACTCGACGGAAATATTACCGCCAACGTTTTCAACCTGTTGTTTAACAAGCGCTAAACCAACGCCCCGTTCGGTTCCTTTTGACGAAACGCCCTTCTCAAAGATGTGCTCAATGTTTTCGGGGGCAATCCCCGGACCATCGTCATTCACTTCGCAATGCAACCAGCCGTGTCGATAATGCAAGGATACGCTGATCTCACCACCAGGTTCTTGACCTAGCGCTTCCAGGGCGTTTTCAATCAGATTCCCCAGAACGGTAATCAGCACCGCCACCTGATCTTCGTTGCTATTTTCCGGTAACTGGCTTTCATTGCTAATGACCAGACTATGGCCTAAATCAGATGTGCGATTAATCTTACTGAGTAAAAATCCTGCGATCACCGGTGATTTTATTTTTCCTAACAGTGAGCCAATTTCTTCCTGATAATTGTTTGCGGTCTTCAGGATGTAATTTTCAAGCTGCTTATAACTTTTCAGATGCAATAATCCCAGAATCACGTGCAATTTATTCATGAATTCGTGGGATCGTTCACGAAGTGCGTCGGCATAGTTGACCATACCATCCAGACGTTGCATTAGTTTTCGGACTTCAGTCTTATCTCTGAAGGTTGAAATGGCACCGATGATTTTACCGTTGCTGAGTACCGGGACCGTGTTAATTAAGAGTAGCCGATCCTTCACCATGATCTCTTCATCGCGGCGCGGCGTTCCGTCATGTAGTACCTGTGAAAAATCGACCACCTGTGACCACGCATGGCTGAGTGTGGAGAGCTGGGCATCATCTTGTGATTTGTGATAATCCAGCAGCTCCTGCGCAGCCTGGTTAATCAGGGTCACTTCACCGCATTCGTCAACGGCAATAACACCTTCCTTTATAGAGTGCAGCATCGCCTGGCGTTGTTCGAACAGATTGGAGATTTCATAAGGCTCCAGGCCAAACAGAATGCGCTTGAGGACTTTGACAAATACCCATGTACCGAGCAGTCCAACCAGTACGCCAAATAAGATTGACCAGATGATGCTGCCGCGGCTGTTATTGATCTGCTCAGTCACCCGGCTTAGCTCAAGGCCGATCGACACGACGCCAATCTGCCGGTGATGTTCGTCATAGATAGGAGTAAATACACGTAGAGCTTTAGCCAGGAATCCGCGATTAATGGCGACATTCTCTTTACCCTGCAGGGCCAGCAATATGTCATCACCTTTAAATGGCTGACCGATTCGCTGCGCTTCGGGATGGGAGTAACGGATGCTTTGCATATCAGTGACGACGATGAACAAAAAGTCGTTGCTCTTATTCACCGCCTGGGCAATCGCCTGAATGCCGCTTTCCTCGGGCTTTTTCATTAGTCCCTGGCGGATCTCCGGAGAGTTGGCTAGCGTTCGCGCGACCGCAAGCGCTTTACTCGCTAATGCATCGCGCGTCATGTTGCTGATCTGCGAGAAATAAATCAGATGAACGACAAGCAGCACGGAGAAGAGTACTGCACTAACCATGAGGATCACGGTGGTGCCAAGCTTCATCGGGCGTTTACGTATAGCAGTACGTTGCAGGGAGTATCTCATCACGGTCCTGAAATCACGGTTTGTGCGGGTATTATTGCCTGATGGGGTGCGTAATTCAAAGGTGGTAGGGATTATGGCGCTTAAGTTGTCAGTCCTTCTTCTTTATATAGCGTAGAGTGAATTTCTTTCTATATAGAGGTTTTCATAATAGAGGTTTTCATACCGATTCTCTCCCTTTTTAGGGACGCTTACAGATAATTTCCTTACGATTGTGGATAACTCTGTGTGTAAATGGGTATAAGGCGGGGTTTTGCTGTGGAATGCAGCAGTCAGTCATTTTTCTGTCATTTAAGGGTTGCGGGCCGCAGGAAACTCCCTATAATGCGCCTCCA
>NZ_JAOWGX010000003.1:0-542 GCF_030332915.1 Citrobacter sp. Cpo040 | reverse complement strand
CCGCCGTCCGTCGCGCAGACCGTAAACCCCGTATCTGTATGCTCCGCACCGTTGCCGGTGACGAGCTGGCCGCCCGCCGCACCCTTGTCCGGGAATATGTGCTTTCCCTTGCCGCCCGGCTGCCGGTTGTGGAGGTGTCACATGCATAATAAAAACACCCCTCAGACCGTCTCAGCGCGTCGTGATGACCTTAACCCCATGCAGGAACACCTCAGCATTGAGGCGTACCATAAACTCAATCGTGCCAGCGCCGTCTCGCAGTTCGTGGGCGGTGATTTGCTGCGCCGTGAACTGAACGGTTTACACCAGCTATACCTGCCGCAGATTTTTAGTTATATCCATGAGGACGTCAGCTACGTCCTGGAAGAGCTGAAAGCCAAAGGCCTGTGCCGTGACTTTCTCGCCACGACGTCGGGAAACGGAGGGGAGCACCATGTTTGATTTTCCTCAGCCGGGTGAAACATATCGCTGTACAGGATTTCCTGATGTGGTGGTGTCGGGCGTGCTGGCCGACGGTATTCCGTGGGATATGCCGTACCGCT
>NZ_JAOWGX010000019.1:0-230 GCF_030332915.1 Citrobacter sp. Cpo040 | reverse complement strand
GATTCATGACTGGGGTGAAGTCGTAACAAGGTAACCGTAGGGGAACCTGCGGTTGGATCACCTCCTTACCTTAAAGAACCGACCTTTGCAGTGCTCACACAGATTGTCTGATGAATGATGAACTTCTGAATGTACTTTCGAGTGCATTAAGAAGTTTTGCTCTTTAAAAATCTGGATCAAGCTGAAAATTGAAACGACACACTGTTTCATTTCTCCGTAATAAGAAATGA
>NZ_JAOWGX010000018.1:0-242 GCF_030332915.1 Citrobacter sp. Cpo040 | reverse complement strand
CCATGCCGAACTCAGAAGTGAAACGCCGTAGCGCCGATGGTAGTGTGGGGTCTCCCCATGCGAGAGTAGGGAACTGCCAGACATCAAATAAAACAAAAGGCTCAGTCGAAAGACTGAGCCTTTTGTTTTATCTGTTGTTTGTCGGTGAGCGCTCTCCTGAGGAGGACAAATCCGCCGGGAGCGGATTTGAACGTTGCGCAGCAACGGCCCGGAGGGTGGCGGGCAGGACGCCCGCCATAAAC
>NZ_JAOWGX010000002.1:0-668 GCF_030332915.1 Citrobacter sp. Cpo040 | reverse complement strand
CGGAGGTGGTGGGCTATAAGGGCTGGACCCGAATGCACTGCGATATGGATGCAGGGAAATAATCTGCAATGGGATATGCCAAAACCGCTTAACGTTTAAGGATGAATTATGAAGCCAGGAATTACGATAAGAGTATTAATCGGCGCAGTTTCACTATTCGCTATCACTGCCTGTACAAAAAAAATACCAACTCAAGTTATTTATCGTTATGACGATAACCGGTATCTTGAACTAAAGGGCTTCGATTGCGAAGGTGCACTTTGGTATCATGATACCAGAAGGAATATACATAAGGAATTAGTAAATGGCGTTTATTCAACGTATCAGATCTTTTCCGGAGTATATATTCATCCATCAGATAAGTATATTCTGATACCGCGATGGGAGCCTGGGGCATATAAAATATCTAAAGATTACGGACAAACGTGGCAGGTCGCAACATATATGGCCCCTTTCCCGGCGCTGGAGAGAAACTCAGATGGTGTTATGCGTGACAGCCCTGAAGGAAAAGAAATAAAAAGAGTGGTGGTGGTCAATAACCAGGCGTTTATTTCCACAGCGCAGGACCATTTGTATATGAGTTCATATCCTTTTGACGACCCGCGTCTGGCGCCGGGTGGTCCGGGTATAGATTATCAATACTTTGATGACACCTATTATCTCTACAG
>NZ_JAOWGX010000001.1:0-207 GCF_030332915.1 Citrobacter sp. Cpo040 | reverse complement strand
TATAGCTCAGCTGGGAGAGCGCCTGCCTTGCACGCAGGAGGTCTGCGGTTCGATCCCGCATAGCTCCACCATCCCTTACTGCAAAAACACAAGAAAACTTCAGAGTGTACCTGAAAAGGTTCACTGCGAAGTTTTGCTCTTTAAAAATCTGGATCAAGCTGAAAATTGAAACGACACACTGTTTCATTTCTCCGTAATAAGAAATGA
>NZ_JAOWGX010000017.1:0-773 GCF_030332915.1 Citrobacter sp. Cpo040 | reverse complement strand
CGGGTTCTCTCTGTGTTTTCAACCTGACGCCATTCTGCCGTCCCTCAGACAACAACTCGATTCATTGCCGTTGTAGCAGATATGGCACAAACAGGACTTCAAAACCCGGCTGGCCAGAGAAAGGTCGCAGGAAAACACCTCACTCTGTTTGTTTTTTTACATATAACTGTTCACTACTGTTCACTCAGTATAAAAATATAAGTAAAACAATAAATTAAAGAGTGAACAGTTGAGAGTGAAGTGTTCACCAACTGTTCACTACTGTTCACTGGTCTGAACATCCCGAATGTAAATTTTATGCGGTATATCCTATTAATTCATGCTGTTAGGGTGATTAAATCAATTTGCATTTCACTTTTGAAATCTCCAGTGCCTTTAAATGGTCTTGAGTAAAAAAACAGCACCCGTTGTCCCGTGCTTTGTACAATTTCCCCCTGTTGCATTGAGAAAAAATATTCACAAAATAGAGCGCTACCTGATACCGGATGGACACGTCCGGATCTCTGCGGATATTAACGAGGTAGCGTTATGCACACGGTTTCATCAGTACCACCTTCTCCCACTGGCACGCACCTGATGCCGGTTTCAGCCCCGGTTCAGGAACGTTTTTTACGTCTCCCGGAAGTCATTCATCAGTGCGGCCTGTCCCGCTCCACGCTCTACGATTTAATTGCCCGCAATGCTTTCCCGGCACAGGTTTCCCTCGGGGGTAAAAATGTCGCCTGGCTACAGTCTGAAATCACGGCGTGGATGGCAGAACGTGTCGCGCACCG
>NZ_JAOWGX010000016.1:0-478 GCF_030332915.1 Citrobacter sp. Cpo040 | reverse complement strand
CACCATCAATGGCAATACTGATCTGCCACAGCCCCCCCATACCCTGCCGGACGAAAGGCTGCGTAAAACCGTTGTATCCCTGCACAGGATAAGATTCAAAGCTGGAGTTATAGCTTTTATCCATACACTTTTCAGAACGGTAAAGAATCTGCATCGGCATTAGAGTGATGCCCTCTGGCATCCGGAATGACACTCTGACACGTTGGGCATTATCAGGAGGGGAAAGTGTCTGATCTGTGTTATCTCCGCAACCGTAAAGTGGTGCGATAGTTAACATAATAACGATGGTTCTCTTAAAATAATTCAACGCTTTCCTCCGTTACAGCTGCGAATCGACAGCAATTTTTCATAGCTGGGATAAATATGCGGTATCTTTTCACTACTGCCATCGGGATAAATTGCCGTAAGTTTGCCTGGAGCATCTGGAGGTGTCAAAGTAACAACTTTATCGAAATGAATGACTGGCTCAATAAGAATG
>NZ_JAOWGX010000015.1:0-620 GCF_030332915.1 Citrobacter sp. Cpo040 | reverse complement strand
CGGAGGTGGTGGGCTATAAGGGCTGGACCCGAATGCACTGCGATATGGATGCAGGGAAATAATCTGCAATGGGATATGCCTAAACCGCTTAACGTTTAAGGATAAATTATGAATAAGGGAAGTGCGTTAAAAATAATAATCGGAACTATTTCGCTATGTGTTATCTCTGGCTGTACAAAAAAAACACCCTCACAGGTTATTTATCGTTATGACGATAATCGTTATCTGGAGTTAAAAGGTTATAATTGTGAGGGCGCACTTTGGTATCACGATGGTAAAAAAAATATTCACAAAGAGTTAATTGATGGAAGATTTGCTTCCTTCAGGATTTTCTCGGGAACCTATATTCACCCTTCTGATAAATATATGCTCATCCCAAACTGGGAGCCGACTGCTTATCTGATATCTAAAGATTACGGACAAACGTGGCAGGTGGCAACATATATGGCTTCTTTCCCGGCGCTGGAGAGAAACTCAGACGGTATTATGCGCGACTATCCTGAAGGAAAAGAAATAAAAAGAGTGGTGGTGGTCAACAACCAGGCATTTATTACCACGGCGAAGGGGCATTTATATCTGAGCTCATACCCTTTTGACGACCCGCGTCTGGCGCCGGGTGG
>NZ_JAOWGX010000014.1:0-293 GCF_030332915.1 Citrobacter sp. Cpo040 | reverse complement strand
CGGGTGGTCCGGGTATAGATTATCAATACTTTGATGACACCTATTATCTCTACAGGCCAGGCAAGCATAAATCCGGTGGCGAGTATGTGAACGGCCATACCAGTCCTGAGTTTCCAGGTGCTGCGTGGGGAACGGTGGTGTTTATGAAAGCATCTTTAGCCCATTTAACGGAAGGTTATAAGGCCAACTATCAAAACCTGCCGGACAAAGAGCCGGAGGTGGTGGGCTATAAGGGCTGGACCCGAATGCACTGCGATATGGATGCAGGGAAATAATCTGCAATGGGATATGCC
>NZ_JAOWGX010000013.1:0-212 GCF_030332915.1 Citrobacter sp. Cpo040 | reverse complement strand
GCGATAGCACATAGCGAAATAGTTCCGATTATTATTTTTAACGCACTTCCCTTATTCATAATTTATCCTTAAACGTTAAGCGGTTTGGGCATATCCCATTGCAGATTATTTCCCTGCATCCATATCGCAGTACATCCGGGTCCAGCCCTTATAGCCCACCACCTCCGGTTCTTTGTCCGGCAGGTTTTGATAGTTAGCCTTATAACCTTCCG